>JACOXD010000003.1 GCA_016176465.1 Candidatus Daviesbacteria bacterium
CCTAAGGCACGCCGCCAGCGTTCATCCTGAGCCAGGATCAAACTCTCAAATATGATCCTAATTCAAAATTCTACTGAATTCTAATATTTAGGAATTGACCCCGATTGACGATCGGGATCTAAATTACCCACCACTTTTCGGAGCACAAAAAAACCGAAAAGTGATTAAAAATTTTCGGTTTTCAAAGAGCTAATTTAACTGTTTGAGTAGTTTTCTTCGTAAGATGAACTTGCTCCAGTCTGCCTTAAATTTAAGGCAAAGAGTATTCTACACTAAGACTTAAAGTGATGTCAATCAAGCGTTTTTTTGACAAACAGCCATAAATATGATATTAAATGAGTGCAAATATGAATAAAGAAAGAGTTGATAATCCTCCAAACGCGAATGATTGGGTTAAAAATATAAGGACGCTTAGAAGAGACTTATTTTTTTTAACAGGCATCCTCCCGGAAGGGGTGGAACGTGGTGATCTACCAAAGGAGAAGATCCTTGGGATCATTGGCGAAGTTACCTACCCTGAAGATTTCCAAGATAGAGTTGATGACCTTGTTTTTACGTTCCCTGTCATAGAAGGTTTCGGCTCAAAGAGAGCATTGACATACAATGTGACATACTTTAAAGAGAATGCCCAAGAAGCCATAAGCCGCTTCAGACGGGGAGAATTTTACACCGGGCAGGAAGTAATCGCAGGTGGGTGGCTGAAAGAAGAAAGGACAACTTCCGAAACAGGTGAAACGACAATAAATAAACTGGAGCTCTATCCTATTGCACTTGTCCCAATACCGGAAGATCCGCCATTCAGGTCATCAATTAACGAATAATAGTCCATTATCTATCATAAAAATGTATTATCCGAGATAGTCTATATCACGGTTCCTATCCCAGCTACCTTTTTGCTCCAAATACGCTTCCAGAGGAGTCAAGCCGGATGTTATGAGTTGCCTGGCAACAGCTGGATTGTACTTGGCAAAGTTGCGCTCCATTTTGCGTGTGACCGCATCTTGTAAATCAATATCTCGCGTATTGGCAATGTCAACACTTATGAGAACAAGTTCGCCAATTGCGGGTTGTATACGTTCACGCGGGCCGTATAAATGAGCTTGTTCAGCCCTGTCTATCCGTAGAAAAATATCTATGCCTTCCTGAAACTGTAATCTGCCGGGCGTCTGAGGCTGGCTTTCCCGTCTTGCCTGTTGTAATCTTGAGATTTCAAGATCCCTCCCTTCGGCTAAAGAAATTGTTGGAGCTATTTCGGTAGACAAAATTGCCCGTTGAAGGTTGAAATGAAACGAGTTTGCAACTGTTGCAGCAAAGATAAGAACATCTGATAGCTCCCCTTTAATTTGAATGGGATCATTGGTTTCCAAAGCCTCACAGCACTCAATAACCTCTTCTTTTAGAAATTCGATAACTTGTCTAGGTGTATTTATGTTTTCCAGTTCGTTTTGAAACATGAAGTGATCCTGCACATTCTGCAATTCCCGGAAAGTTCTTATCTGACCTCTATATTCACTCTCTCTTCGTTCTATCATACATCCACATTTTTGGTCAGGGCATTCTATCACAACAGTTTCTTTTAGAGTTGGATTTTTCCTTCATTGACAAATTAGTGGTAAGAAAACCATTTATAGGAGGGAGTGTTTAATTATGCACGAGACTCATTAAGCAGCTTTTAAATCTAATGTGGGGGAATTGGTTAAACTATGAGAACCTTTAGCCTCTAAAGCTTCTGCCAACTTGGCTAATCTTTTTTTAACCATATCAACAATTTTAGAACCACCTACCTCTTTTTCTCTACCCTCCAGCGACTCTTGGATTATCTCCTCTTGTACTAATGAAGGAGCTTCTTTTAGCTGTTTTGGCCCTTTTACTCTTTTAATCCTATACCTTACCAACTCAACAGGAATTGCTCTTTTCCCAAACCATCCATTATGAGGATTTAAAACTTCTTCAACTTGCTCTTTAGTTACTTCTTTTCCTGCATCAGCTACTGTTACTGCTGGATGGTTTAAAATTGCCTCTTCTGCTACTCTACTTGCCTGCTCAACGCTCACAAACTCACCTTTTCTACTAATTTCTTCCTTTATTAAAGGAATTGTTCCATCTTCCCCTTCTTTAACTAATCCACTTGTTTGGGCTCTATTACCAACTAAAACCGATGCAACTTTTCTGGCATCAATTTTTTCATCGCCTGCTGCCTGCCTTAAAACCTCTCCTCCTACATCTTTTATTCTTTGCTCAATTACCTGCCCATCTTCTACTAATTTTCTAACTTCTGCTTCTACTTGAACTCTATCTCCAGTTATTTCTTCTTTTTCTTTATTTCCCTCAGCAATAATAACTTCTTCCTCAACATCTTCTTCCAGCGCCAAAGCAGTTGCTTCCAAAGGTTTTACTGAAATTTTAGGAGCTGTTGATCCAGCTGGTTGAGTTTCCACACCCACCTCATCTAAAGTTCCAACTTCTATACCTGCCTTGGCAAAAGCTTCTCTAACAACTTGTACTTGTCTGGCATTGGCTTGTGCTTCAAGCGCTGCCACTGCCTGGGTAACTAATTCAACTTGAGCATTTCTTTGTGGAACTTCAACGCGAGTCGGTCTTTCCAAACTTACTATTTTTGGCTCTACTTCTGCTTGTGGGTTTTCTACTAACTCCTCCACCTTTGCTACCAGCTCTTCTTTTTTACTTAAATGTTCTGGAAAAGTTTGAGCAACAATAAACTCATTTGGGTCAAACCCTCTAACAGATTTCTCTTCAACAATTGGTACAGGTATATAAAGAGTAGCAATTTTAGCACTCAAAGGGTTTTCTAAATTTAAAAAGTTTTCTACAGGAGCAATGTATCTTTCAAATTCTGAAATATTAAATACAGGTTTTGCATCAGATAAGAGAATGGTATTCCAAAGCTCACTTCTCCCAATTGGAGAATCAACACCTAAAGGAGATGGAAAATTCAAGGGATTTGCAAAAGTTTCCGCTTTAAAACCACCGGTTGGCGTTAATCCTGGGGTGTTTAAGGAAATTGATGGAGATGCGACAAAACTCTCTCTTCCGCCTGCTATGGCGGCCGGAGCTGCCGCTACTTGACCTAATCCTGGGCTAATCTCTGCGCCCATTTTGGTTCCTCCTTTTGTAGCTAAATGCTACCATAAAATCCCGAAATAGCAAGCAAATACTTAAGTGTAATCGAAGTATTGACATTTAATTAAATAAAGCCAATAGTTAATACATGCGGGGTTTTGCCCATCTGGGTTTATTAATATTGCTTTTAATTGGGATTATAGCAGGAGTTTACTTGGTGACATCAGGCAATTTAAACTTTTTACCCATAGCCAAAAATGGAGAGATAAAGTTTGTTGATTACAATAATCCTAGCCAAGAGATAACCAGTACTTATATCCCTAGGGTAAAGGTGCGCTTAAGCGCTCCCTGGCCATTTAAAACAATTAGCTCCCCTATTAAAGATGTAACCACAGTTAAAATTACCCTTGCTGAGGATCCTAAATTTAGTAGAAATACAAAATCTCTGGAATCACCATTTGATTTAACAAACAAAGGGCAACTAATTGTTGATTACTCCTTCAGCGAGGCGACTACAAGTACAAAAACTAATACCAAAAAAACTAAAAAGGAAGAAAAGCCCAAAGGGGAGAAAAAAGTTTTATACGCCAAATTTGAGTCATCAAATAATAAAAGTAAAGTAAAAAATGCTACCATCAAGCTTTTGCCCGCTCCAGATAGTATTGCAAACCTCCTTTTAAGTACAACTGCGGCTGATTTATTACCTGATGAAGAATTTAGTGTTAACCTATTAGCAAGGTCGGACCAGGCTGAGGCTAATTTATTTGTAGCCAAATTAAATTTTAGCAAAGAATTTGCCGAGGTCACCTCCATAGAGACATCTGATTCATTTATCAGCCCTTCTTTTTTTACTGAGAAAAAATTTGATAACAGTGAGGGGACAATTTCTTTGGTAGGCGGAGTCCCAGCTCCAGGCTATAAAACCCAAGGGGAAGATAAAGTAATGGCAAAAATCAACTTTAAAGCTAAAAACAATGGTCTTTTTGACTTGCAATTTGCTAGTGATTCAGCAATCTATCGCAACTTAGACAATAAAAATATTTTGGATCTTAAAAACGGTATTAAAATCCCCATAGGTGGTGTAACAGTTTCTCCTTCCCCGCAATCCTCAGACACTGAATCCTCAACTAGCCCCACTCCTTCTTCCAGCCCTGGGGAAGGTGGCTCAACAGATGGCTCAACTAAGGGTGATGGCAATGGTGATGGAAAAATTGACTTGGAAGACTTATCTATTTTACTCACCTATTTTGGATCAAGTGATTTGGATGAAAATATCATTAACTTGGATATAAATAATGATGGAAAAATAAATACCTTTGATTATTCAGGTTTGGTAGCTCTTCTCAAAAGTTCTGGGGTAATATCTTAATTATTTTTTTCTAACACCTCATATAGTACTATCCCCAAACTAACAATGACATTCAAGCTTTTATTTACTCCAAACATAGGCAATTCTACTATTGCATCAGAGGCGTCTAGTACTTCTTTTGATACCCCTGTTGATTCATTTCCCACAACAAGACATACAGGTAATTTGTACTCAAATTTATCATAAAGAACTGATTTAGAGGTTTGTTCAACAGAAATTACTTGTAAATTTGAAATTTTAAGTTTTAAGTTTGAAATTGCCTCACTTGCCGAGGCACAATACTCCCAGTCTACCCACTCGGTTGTATTAATAGAAGCTTTTTTTATCCGATGATTAGGTGGGGTCTCTGTTGCCCCACAAAGGTAAATTTTTTTAGCTGCCACAGCATCAGCTAACCTAAAAATAGAGCCTATATTATAAGTGTCCAAAACATTGTCCAAAATAATATAGATATTTTGCTTTTTAAGTTTTTTATTCATCCCTCGTAGCTTTAGCGAGGTGGGACCCTTTCTCAGTTGATCTGCGTTTAGCTTTAATTTCATTGCAAAATTATATATTTTTATAAATCTAAGCTCAACTTTCTTGACTAATAATCTTGATTGAGTCACAATTAAAATTAATGAGTGCTGCCCGACTATTATCCACTGTTGTGACCTTGGTTTTATTTTTCTTTTTTCTTCCTAAGCTTTCTCACGCTGAAACAATTAGCTCGTATAATGGTTCACAAGAGCATATATATTCCTTAGCTGAATATAATGGTAAGCTATATGCTGGGCAAGGTGCTGGCGGAGGTGATGGAGATATTTATGTTTGTACTTCTGGTATTAATTTAACGTGTGATCCATCAGATTGGGCTATCTCTTACAATGGAACCCAGGAAGCAATTTATGATTTAGTAGTTTTTAATGGCAAACTTTATGCCGGACAAGGAGATAGTACTGGTGATGGAGATGTTTTAGTTTTTGATGGTACTTCCTGGACTACATCCTTTAATGGCTCTCAAGAAAGAATTTATAGCCTAGTTGTATTTAATAATAAGTTATATGCGGGTCAAGGAAGTGGTGGTGGAGATGGAGATATCTTTGTTTGTAACCCCGCAACCTCTAGTAACTCTACAAGTTGTGAAGCTGGAGATTGGACAAAAAGTTATGAGGGTGGCCAAAATGACATCCTCTCTCTGGCAGTATTTAACAATAAACTCTATGCTGGTCAAGGAAGTGGTGGCGGAGATGGAGATGTTTTAGTTTTTGATGGTACTTCCTGGACTACCTCATATAATGGTGCACAAGAAACAATTAGATCTTTGGGTGTATTTAGTGGCAAACTTTATGCGGGAGTAGGACTTAACGGTGGAGATGGGGATATTCTAAAATTTGATGGTACTTCCTGGAGTACTTCTTATGATGGAGGCAATGAGGAGATTCGTTCCTTTGCGGTTTATAACAATAGATTGTACGCAGGACAAGGAGTCAGTGGTAATGATGCAATTGTATTGGTTTGTAATCCAGGAGGAACTACCTGTGATCCAGGAGATTGGTCCCAGTATGAAAATTATCCAGAGGAAACGATTGATGATCTTATAGTGTTTAATGATAAACTTTACGGTGGTCAAGGAAAAGATACTAATAACGGAGATATTTTTATTGTCGCCCAAGCTCCGGGCGCCTTTACCCTAGAACAACCCACCGCTATATGTAAAATACCTCCTCCAGTAATCTGGTCAACTTCCTTTGATAGTAGTCACAACGAGGTTAATAACCCCACAGCTTTCAACAATAAATTATATGTTGGAGAGGGCACTGGCAATAATGAAGGAGACATATGGGCTTGTAACCCAGGGACAAATGGGCTTTGTGATCAACAGTCAGAGTGGACTAAATCCTATGACGGACCTGACTCTAAAGACTCTATTGAAGCTATAGAAGTTTTGAAAGACAGATTATACGCAGGTGAAGGCAGCCAAGAAGGCGACGGTGATACCCAACTATTGAACTCTAGTGGAACATCTTGGAGTAAAGTCCATGATCCAGGATCACCAGATCAGATGCGAGCTTTTGTTGAGTATAAAGGCAAGTTGTACTCTGGTACAGGAGGTGGAGATGATGAAGGAGATTTATATGTTTGTACACCAGCTGCAGATGGATCCTGTACTTCTTGGAGTAAAACCAAGGATTTTGGAAGCGGTATTAGAAAAGTGGAATCACTTCTGGCATACAACGAATATCTATATGTTGGACTTGGTAATCAAGGAGGAGATTCAGATGTTCAAAGATTTGATGGGACAACCTGGACTAAAGTTTATGATGGAAGTGTTCAAAGAGTAAAATCACTGATTGAGTATAATGGCATACTTTATTTAGGACTCGAAGGTGGGGCTAATGAAGGAGATATTATGGCTTGTAATCCAGGACCAAATGGAGCTTGTGACTCTGGGGAGTGGAATATTACTGCGTTTGACGGGAACAATAGTTCAGTTGATGCTATGACTATATTCGAGAATAAGCTTTATATTGTTGAAGGTACAAATGTCCGCTATTGTACACTGGATGCAGATGGCATTTGTAATACTGATGATTGGATAAATATTGACAACTTTCCAGGAGACAATGGTCGAGGTATTGAAGTATTCCAGGATAATCTTTATGTAGCAGGTGGAGACAAGTTGTATTTAGGTACCCCAAATCCTCAAACCAACCCTTATCCTAGTATAACCCTTGATTGGAGTGCCTCTTTGGGCCTTGATACCAATTCTAGACCCGCCAGTGATTATTATGAAGTTTACCGCTCAACTAATGGTATTGACTATAGCTTTGTTGCCTCAACCGGTGCTACCTCCTATGTTGATGAAAATAGTTTACTTCCTAACACTTTATATTATTACTATATCAGAGCAGTCAACCAAATTGGTTCAATTAACTCAAACTCGATCTCTATTCTCAGTACTAATTGTGATACTATTCCACCTTCAGGCTCTATCAGTTTAGTTGATGAGGAGTGTTATACAAAAGTTACTTTTCCTAATCCTTTAAAAATATACGCGCAAGACGACTACAAAGTAACTGAGGTTACTTATAATTTGAGGGGTCCGATAGACCAAAACGGATCTGCAAGTTTAGGTGAGGGTAGCGCTCAAGCAGGCTATTGGTATATTCCAAACCTTGTTAATAATTTAATCAATGGTTATTATAGATTGCAAGCGCACATAAAAGACATTGGCGGGAATACTTCTGGAACCCAACCTAGGAATTTCACAATTGCTGATAAGTGTAAGATTCCTTTTTTAGAAACCACAGGCGGGAATATTCATTCAAATGAGTCAATAGATTTGCCTTAGTCCTGAGCGTACCTGTACTGAGTGAAGTCGAAGTAGTCGAAGGATTGACAAGAAGGCTGAGTTGAGCAACAATTAAAGTAATGGAACAAACTGCCCCAGTAAAATCTAATTCCAACCTAGGATGGATTGTTGGTATTGTCCTTACCCTCGCAGCTTTGGCTTTAGGTTTTTTTATGGGAAGAGGATTACTAGCAACTAATCCAGGAAGCATTAATAACCAGGCTTCAGGCAGTGCCACCATGGTGAAAACCTCACCTTTATTTAAAGCCCAAACAGCAACTATCCAGGGAAAAATAACTAAAATTGACGGATCAACCATCACTGTAACCTCCCAAGATAACCAGGCTGAAACTTTTCCTCTTGATAGCAATTTTACTATTTATAAACATACCTCAGGTACATCTTTTGCAGCAGCCTTACCCGGCTCTGATAAGCAGATTGAACTAAATAAAGATTCAATAATTGTTTTAAACGTCAAAGATGGTGATTATAAAGTCTCCTCTATCTCATATCTTTCTCCCCCACCAAAACCGCCGGGGAGGTAAAAAGTGAAATTTTTTTGGGCAATTTTTTTATCCTCATTTTTATTTTCGGGATACCTTTTTTTAACACCATTAAAAGTAAATGCAGACTTTAAAGGGGAAGGATGTACTATTAAACTTACTGACCCTGGAACAAATAGAGAACCAACCTCTTTGGTAATTGGCAAAACTTATGATTTGGAATCTAGCTTAATTGGCAGCTGGCAACAGGGCTGCTCTGATTGTGGGAATAGCCATAGTATTAGCTTTAGGGAAGTCAGCGAAAGCTATAATGGAATCTACAGTGATGGTGCGCCTAGATTACCTGTGCCTGGGACTTCGAAAAAAGCGAAGGGGGATTATATCTCACATGGGCAGTGGGACCCTAGTATAATTGTAAATGGACAGTGTAGAGCAGGAGGAAAAAGAGCTAGTGGTAAGCGTAATCATGAAGCATGTATTGTCTTTAAGAGTTTTAGTCCAGGAAAAGCTCCTCTTGCTCCAGGCGGCAATGGCAAAAATGGACCCTGGAGAATTAAATTTACCCCCACAGAAGAAGGGACAACAGCTTTTAATGTCAGAATGTCCAATAACATTAATAACTACTCTGGCGGAGCGAAATGTTTACGAACAACCCGGGTCTTTAATATCATTGGCCAAAATCTTAGTATAAGATCTAATACTAGCTGTAACTTGGGAACTCCTATTGTTAATTTAAGCTGGGATGCTAACTCTGGAACTGATCCTCAAAACAGACCAGATTCGGATTACTACGAAGTTTATCGCTTGAGTGGCAATAACTATAGTTTATTGGGTAATACCCCAAATTTAAATTACCAGGACCGCTCAAATTTAAACCAAAATTCATCTTATAATTACTACATTCGTGCTGTCAATCCAAATGTCTCTACTAATTATCCTGCAATGTCAATCAGAACTCCAAATTGCAGCTCCCCTACTATTGTATCAGTGGAGTTAACCAATAAATGTTATAACCGCTCTACATTTCCTAACCCTTTAAGGATTTATGCCCAAAACGCCTCAGGCATCAATCGAGTAACTTATGAGCTAATTGGAGACCAAAATGCATCCGGTAGCGCCTCATTAAGAGAAGGAACTGCAGAGTCAGGTTATTGGCACACTCCCTTTAACTTAAGCAACCTAACTTTTGGGGAATACCAAATATCTGCGCAGGCTAGTGATAATACAGGGGGCTTAACTTCCTCAGCGCCCATTGATTTTAGCTTTGCCCAAAGCTGTGAGCAACCCTTCTTGGAAACAACAGGTGGAAATGTTCACTCAAATAGAGAGATTAATCTACCTTAATGAATTTAATTACTGTTAAAAAATTTTTAATTACTTTTCTTTTGTTTCTTGAAACAGCTATTTTATTTTTCATGGTTTATTATAGTCAAGTTTTTGCCCAAAGTTCGGGCAATTGCCTAAAAGATAATATTGGAGCGAGGGTTGATGGTTTGGTCTCTACCCCCAATTTAGTAAGCGATTTAAAAACAAAAACTGGTGAATGTATCATTGACAATGCTGCTATCTCTCCATTACAAGAAGCCAGGATAACCAAAATCAAATCTTATGCTGATTTAAAATCTATCTTTTATGATCAGGCAAAAACCACATCATTTGTAGAAAAACACCCCCCATTAGTTGGAAACAAAACTCATTCTGATTTAGATTTAGGAGCACTTGGCGGAAAAGATCACCTCTATTTAATTCAAGGAGATCTCTCAATAACTGGAAATATTTCTGGAAGCTCAACTGGAATCATATTTGTTGATGGAAACTTAACTATTGGGGATCCAACTTTGCCAAGTTATAAATTGCAGTATGGAAATGATGCATCTGGTTTGGTCTTTGTTGTGGGTAAAGATATAAGAATAGATAAGCTTGTCTCACAAATTGACGGGGTGATGATCTCCTCAGGAACTATTTGCACTGCTTGGGATAATGGGGTCTGTCCCCAAGGGGATGTGTTGGTTAATGAAGCACTAGTAATTTATGGTAGCTTAATCTCCTTAGATGAAAGTAAACCTATTAAGTTTAAAAGAACTTTAACAATAAATACAGATGCATCTGAAATAATTAAGACTCAATTTAAATATTTGGTAATTTTAAAAAACTCTTTTTCTCAGGATTTATTAATTTCTACAGAGATAAATTAAATTTATCACTTTCCAAAATTCCTTATTTGCTGCTGATACCAAACAATCGCTTTTTTTAATTCAATCTTATTAAAATCAGGCCATAAAACTTTAGTGAAATTTTTTACTGCTCGCAATATCTCTGATCTGCCACCATATGATAGAGCTAAATTAACTGTAATTGTCTTATTATTAGATGTAGCCTGAATAGTTTCTTTTAAAATTTCCTGAATATCTTGTGGAAAGCGCTCAATCTCGCCAATTACAAGTAACCTCACCCCATTTTTTTGCAAATCAGATAATACTCTTTTGCCATGTCGGCGCAGGATATTAAAAATAGCCTCTTTCTCCTCATCTGATCGGTTCCAATTCTCCGTTGAAAATGCCCAAAAAGTTAAAAATTTTACTCCTAATTTAGCAGCCTCCCTAATGACTGGTTTTAGTTGCCTCCTACCAAATTCATGCCCCATAAATGATGGCATTAATCTTTTTTTGGCCCATCTTCTATTACCATCCATAATAATTGCAATATGGGAGGGAATATTATTAGGATCAAGCTTTAAATTAGACATAAGAGAATTTTACACTTTTAGAGGTAGGTTATGCGGGGTACAGAAAAAATCCATATTTGTACAACCCTCTCTCTTAAAGGATTAACTCCTTGCCCATTTCTGCCATCAAATTCAAAAATACCCACCTGTTGATACCTTCCAAGCTCTAATGCTCCATTTTTAAATGGTATCCAAACAGTTGGGTTCGCAAAAATTAAAGCCCTTATGTGCCTACCAGTATTATGGTCATTATCCAGTTCAGTAGGTGGTCTAAGAGGGCTGTCAGCACAGTTGTGGGTAAAGTCTAGTGTCGGATAAGGATAGGGAGGTTCCTGCCCCACAACCCACGTTGATCTGGCATCCTCCGGAACTAACACCCTAGAAAACCTTAAAATATCATCTAGCAACTTCGTTTCTGCTAGTTCATTTACTAACATCCCTAGCGTAGTGTGCTTTGAATGAACCCCTAATATGCCATGCTTCGCTTTTGATTTTTTCAAAGCCGCGTCCACATCAGCGGTTAAATCCCAAATAGCACTAGGATTAGGCGATTCAAAATGTAGTTCTTTTATATACAGACCCATTTAGTTGCAGGTTATGTTACACTATCTAATTAGACGATTCTATGAGTAAAGACCCACAATTGCCGGATCCGAAATCTATAACTCATCAAAGCTTTGAAATCTTATATAAAAAATTTGCTCTGCCTTTAATGAAATTTTTAGTTAAAAGAATGGGTGGCAATATGGATGCTGCTGAGGAGGTTTTTTCTCACACTGTGATGGCTGCCTGGAGGGGGTATCACACTTTTGAACATAAGAGTAAATTTTTTACCTGGCTTTGTAGGATTGGCTTAAATAAAATGGCTGATTATTATAGAGCTGAGATTAATAGAAGATCAGGTTGGATTGCACCAGGATTAGAAGAACTAGCTAATATTGGTAGTAAAGAGATCTCTCATGAGGAAAGATTAATCTTAAACGAGCTTCGCCAGTCTGTTAAAGATTGTATTGCACTGCTACCACCTGAAAAACAACAACTTCTTCATCTTCGCTACTATAAGGAGATGACTCTTAAAAAAATTGCCGAGGCTTTGGGGATCTCTGAGCGAGCTGCAGAGGGAAAATTATATAGAGCAAGGATTGAGCTAAGAGAGATTATAATTAATAAATATCCTGAATACTCCCCATTTTCCAAAAAATAAATTAGCAATCTTTTAAAAATAAATATATAATCGGCCGGTTATGAAAAAGGATTTAATTGTTATTAAAGTGGGTGGGAGTGTTGTAACAGATAAGGATAAGGTCAACCCTACCCCTAGGTTAGACGTTATTACCAATTTAACTAAGCAAGTAAAAAAAGTTTATTCATCTAAAAAATATAGTTTAGTTTTAGTACACGGGGCTGGCTCTTTTGCTCATCCATTAGCTAAAAAATATAACTTGCATCAAGGTATGAAAACCAAAGAGCAAAAATTAGGAATGGCTTTGACTCATCAATCACTATATAACCTAAATAAATTGGTTCTTTCCGCTTTAATAAAACAATCCCTACCGGCAATAACACTAACCCCCCACTCTTTTATTACGCAATCAGGAGGTAAACTAAATGACTTTAATTATCAAATTATTAAAGATTTATTAGGAAAAGATTTAATACCGCTACTTTATGGAGATGTAGTGCTAGATAATAAATGGGGATGCTCTATTCTTTCAGGAGATACTATTGTTTCTTATTTAGCAAAAAAACTTAAAGCGAAAAAGGTAATTTTTTTATCAGATGTTGATGGAATATATGATTGCGATCCTAAAAAAAATCCTCACGCTAAATTAATTCCTTTAATAAATAATCAAAATTTTAAAAAAGTTTTAGCGGGAATAACTTCAACAAATAAAGATGATGTAACTGATGAAATGAGAGGAAAAATTTTATCTATTAAAAATAATCTTGCAGGAGCAAAAGTTATAATTATAAACGGTTTTAAGCAGATAAGCCTAGACCTGGTTGTAGATGGACACCAATTGGGGACAAGACTGGAATTCTCCTAGCATCAACTTCTAGTTGATCAAACACTTCTTGAGGAATTTGATTGCGCACTTCGTAATGCCTATAAACTCCAGGAATAAAGTGTGAATTTGATGATTTAAAAGCTAAATAACCTGTAACTACCTCAAATACTCCTGGTCTAAAACTAAGATTGCCTAGCGGCAAATTTAAAACCTCATCTATCCTTGCCCAACGAGGACTATCTACTTCATGAGAATGGGATCCAAGGGACAATCTTGCTCCAGGTGCAGTCTCGATTAGGTAGGCATGTAAGACTATTCCAGGGCTCAACTCGCACGCTCCTAGTCTGATCGAGGCTAAATCATCAGGATCTTTTAATCCCTTAACTTGCAGTTCTTCTCTAAAAATCCTCTCTGCTGCACTTTGATGGCTCTCTCCTGGCTCAACAGTCTCACAAGGTATCGCCCACATACCCCTAAGTTTGGCTGTCGCCCTTTTATCTTCTCGTTCTCTCACTGCTGCGAATTGTCCGGGTCTAGCTGGATCAACTACAAAAGCTCCTACGCCTGCAACTCGCTCTAATACTGCGCCCATATATATTAGTCGTTTAATATTACAAATCCCCATAATATTGTGTAAAGCAACAAAATTTTTCGTCTAATTAGAGATGGAGCGTTATAGAAAAAGCTCTTAATCAAAAAAATTTTTTTTCTTTTAATAAAGTTATTGCTTTGATAGCCCAAGGTGTATAGTTTTGGGGATTTTTTTCTATATCTTTTAAAAAATTATTTTTATCTTCCCACCTATATTCATAAGCTACTTGCAGATTTAGCCTAACTTCACCATCATATCTGGCTGTAAAAATAATATCATGCTCGTTCTCACAAAAGTCTCCATACTCTGCAAAATAATTCACTCCCCCATAATTTTTTAAATTTTCAACTTTTTTTATTCCATATTCTTTACCTAAACAACGCAAAGTTGCCTCCTCATCAGTTTCATCCTTACCATCTTTTTTATGAAGTTGGTGAGTTGAACCTGTAATATCCCAAATATTGTCAAATATTTGATGTTTTCTTCTCTGTAACAATATTTCTCCCTGGGAGTTATAGACTAAAACAGTGATAGCAAAATGTCGTTTACCTAATCCAGTATGTCCTACACTTTTGGGAAAATACTCACCGCTAAACTTCCCGTTTTCATCAGCACCCAAAATTATCTGATCAATCATAGGTTAAAAAATTTTCCGTGGATTTTTTTCAACAGGAGCAAACCTGATCCTTCTTTCTCTTTCTACTAATTCAGCTAAACCATCCTCTCTTATATCTTGGACTCCCATCTGCCAGAAAAAGTTTACTACACCTTCCACTAAAACTTCAGGAGTTGAGGCAGCAGAGGTAACAGCAACTACTTGAGTACCATACATTTCAGGACTTAGATCTTGCCAGCCAGCAATCAACTGTGCAGGAGTTCCCTCTTGCCAAGAAGTCTTGCCTAGCATTTTACCATTATGACTTCTTGTACCTGTTACTACTAAAAATTTACCTGCTTTTTTGGCAAGAAATCTCACAGCTTCTTGCCTATCGTCAGTAGCATGACATATACCATCGACAATCACCGCATGAGGAAATATTTTACATAAAGCAGATCTCGTTGCCTCAGTTTCAGTCGTACTTAATGTAGTTTGATTCGTAATAATAATCCCTCTTTCTGTATGATCGTTAGGAAGTTGTAAATTACGAGCTTGATCTATATCCTCTACTGGATAAACTCTATCCGGTGCTACCCCATAAACAGCTAACTGCTCGGGATGTCCTCTTTTAGAAATATCAATCACATAAGACCCATTTTGGGAAGCCCTTTGCCAAACAATTCTTTGTCTAGTCATAACATAAGGACAAGCAGTATTAGCCCAGTCTAGTCCTAACTCATCAGCTAACTTAAATTGATAAGGAGGAGTTCCGTGGGCTCTAAAAATTGTTCGGGAACCTTGGGGAATTGAGGCTAGATCTTCTGGTTCTACCACCCTTACCCCTAATGCTTTTAACCTAGCTATCTCATACTCATTATGAATTGGTTGACCTACGACAGTAGGTCCAGGTTTCCCTTCTTCTCTTGCTTTTATTGCCTCACCTTCAATAAATTCAACTGTGCGAATTACACCTGCACATTGACCACGAGGATTGGCAAGAAGTATTGTTTCCGGAATAATTCCCCATGGACGAATTATTTCTGCCATATATTATTAGTCTTAAAACTTAATTAGATCCCTCAAGCAGGGAAACAGCAAAATAAACCACTAAAACCCCAAGGATTAAAAGACAAACTTGGATAAAAGATACACTTCTTTTATCCTGGCTGTGAATCTCTGGGATTAAATCTGAGGCTGCTATATAAATAAAAAAACCTGCAGATATTGCCAGCACTATTGGCAATAATCCCTCTATGGAATCTTTTATAAAAAAAGTAAGTACTGCTCCAACCATGGCAGTCAGCGCAGAAAAAAAGTTCCAAAATAAAACTTTTTTAGGTTTAATTCCCCGATGCAACATTACACCAAAGTCCCCTATTTCTTGAGGAATTTCATGAGCTGCAACAGCTAGTGAGGTTATAACTCCTAAAGGAATATTCACTAAAAAAGTAGCTGCGATAACCACTCCATCTATAAAATTATGGATTGAATCCCCAAAAATAATTAAAGGAACAGTTGAGGGTTTTTCCTTGGGAGAATGCTCGTGATGATGGTGAAACCAGGAGATAAAGTGCTCTAAGATAAAAAAGGTTAATATTCCAAAAAGCACCCAGAAAAATATATTAACTTCCTTTTCTGCTTCAAAAGCTTCAGGCATTAAATCAAAAAAAGCAGTTCCAAGCAAAGTTCCAGCTGCAAAAGAAGCTAAGAAGTGAGAAATATTGGTAGCAATTTTTTCCTTTGCTATAAGCAATACTCCCCCAACTAGGGAGACCACACTTCCTATAAAACTAAACACTAAAATATATGTAAAAGTATCCATTAAATTAATTTACTCCATTGTCTGTTCAGGACCTTTATCTCTTAATTTATCAATAAATACTCCAACTCTATTTTCATCAAATTGATCAAATTTATCCATTCTCCCCCAGGCAGTTAGAGCAATTTGAGTATCCAGATTAGGTCTTGGGGTAATAATAATTTTTCTCTTACCCTTTTTCTCATAAATTGAGATTAACTTATCAACTAAATCATGGCACTCTTTGGATCTAAAATTTAAAGATAATACAGCAGAACTTGTAGCCTCAGTGGCTGAACTTGTTGCCTCATTTACTTTATCTTCAATACCATGTGCTTTAGCTTGGGGAATTAACCTAAAACTGCTTATTTTTTTATCACAGTTATAGGAAATAATTATATAACCATGTTCAAGGGAGTGAACTAAGTTTCTATCATCTTGTGGCTCTGAATAAACTCCTGGCTTTGTCCAAACTTCATAATGGGGTCCTGAGGTAGGAGGATTTGAGTTGTAATCTATTTTGCTACCTTCAGCTACATGCCCTCTTCCTAGATCCGCAATTAATTCTCCAGGTAGTGGTTTTGCTGATTCAATAAATGCCCAACCTAAAATAGCTGCAATGATTACTCCTGTACTTATAAAAACATGAATTTTTTTAATTTTGCTCATTAGTTATACTGATTTTGTACTTTTTCCAAACCTTCATCAATTAGAGTTTGTAAGGCTTTAATTGAATGTTTAATCATCTGTTTTACTTTTGATTTATCCCTTGTGTGAAAAGGAGTTAGTACAAACTGATCAGCTGAAAAATGCTCCCCTCCACGCTCTCCTAATTTTGACCTTAAATTACCAATGCCTAACCTTATCCTAATAAATTTATCATTCTGTAGCGATTTAATGATTGATTCTACACCATGATGACCAGCTGCTGCACCACCTAGGCGGATTTTAATTTTACCCAAAGGCAAATCAAGTTCATCATGAACTATAACTAAATCCTCCAAACCTATTTTAAAATAATCCGCCAGCAATCTGACTGCCATACCTGAGTTATTCATAAAGGTAAGGGGTTTAACCAATAAAGTATTATCTAATTTAATAATCTCAGATTTAAATTTTTCCTCTTTAGTCCAAATCCCCCTACCAGCTGGGGTGTGTTTTTGAACATATTCATCTAAAACATCAAAGCCTAAATTATGTTTAGTACCAGCATACTTTTCTTCAGGATTTCCCAATCCTACAATGATTTTCATATTAACTATTAACAATTAACTACTAGCCATTAATGCTATTACTTCCTCATCTGAGATTGGATGAAAATCCTCATAAAAACTTCCTACAGCTCCCAGGTATTCTACGAGTTGTAAAATTATCATCTCATCAATATTCGAATCGAGAATATTTAAAACTTCTTTAGACAAAACAGGGATAGCTAAAATTATTCTACCCGCTTTAAGATATTTTAGATAATTAATTGCAGCTTGGACTGTAGCACCTGTTGCTATTCCATCATCTACTAAAATAACCACTTTTCCTGTAATATCTAAAGGAAGTCTGTCTTTTCTATATAGAGTTTCTCTTCTTTGAATTTCCTTTTTTTGCGCCTCAATCTCATCTACTAATTGATCCTTCTTAATTCCAAGTTCCATCAATAAATTTTGATCCCAAAAAACCTCTCCCCTGGGATCAAGTGCACCTAATGCTAGTTCAGGTTGAGTTGGGGCACCAATTTTGCGGGTAATAACAATATCTAATGGTATATTTAATTTTTTGGCAATTTGGTACGCTACAACAACCCCACCTCTGGGAATGCCTAAAACTAAGGTATTTTCTTTATTAGCATAATTACTTAACCTCAAAGCAAGCAACTGTCCAGCAGCTTCTCTATTTTTATAAATTTGCATTAAAACATACTAATTTGTGCTTCTTCAACAGATTTTTCTTCTTTATCCCAAATTTTTACTACACCATAAGTATTATCAAAACCAGGTTTTATTTTTAATTTTCCTTCCCTTACTCTTTTTACTCCTTCTGCTACCTTTTCCCCTGCTACTTTGGCAATTTCTTCGATCTTTCTTTTAGTTAAAATCATTAATTCATTATCAAAAGTTTTTACTAATCTTACGTATTCATTTTTGACCTTTTGGGTTGATACGCTAGTATTAAACGCTTCTGCTAAAATTTCCTCCAGTTGCACTAACATTCTAAATCCTGATCTTTTGGGAAATTCTTTAGATTTTATTATTCCTTCCTTATCGCTCATTACTCCTATCTCATCACTAGATCTATCTGCTAAATCTTCCACCCTAGTCATTACCCCTACAGTTAATCTTCTTTTACATTTTGGGCAAATTTCACCCTTTTCTTTTAATTCCTTGGGAGAATAAACAATTCCACAACTTCTATGACCACTGTAGTGGTATTTTCCCTCTTCCGGGAAAAATTCAATTGTGCCAACTATATTTTGATTTTTTAAATCATATCTTAAGCTATCAAAAGTCAAATTTCCTCCCATAATAGTCACCTCTCTTCCTAACCTAGGTAGTGAATGGGCATCAGAGAAAGAAACAATGGATTTTTTATCTAAATCTTTAATTCGCCAATTCATTGCAGGCTCACTGGATAATCCTGTTTCAATTGCATAAATTTGATCACTAAACTCTCCAAAACAATCTTCCAATAAGTCGTAGCCGGACTCTGATCCAAATAGAGAAAACCAGGGCGTAAAAATATGGGCTGGAATAATTAATGCGCCAGGTTCAATTTGAAATACTATTTCACATAAAGCCTTTGTAGATAAACCCAAAATGGGCCTGCCATCGGAGGAAAGATTCATTCCTTTTTTAGTTAATACACTTGATAAATTTATGGCAGATTCAAAACTGGGTAGCATTATTAAAGTATGGATTCTTCTTACTTTTCCACCCTCTGAGTAAATACAAGCTACCTCTGTTGTTAATACAAATTTGACTCCCTCAAATTCAAAAAAGCCATCTTGTTCTTTTTTTAATACACTTTTTAACTCTGTTTGCCATAAAGGATGCAAACAATCCCCAGTTCCCATTAAATCTATTCCTTTATATTTGGCCCATAAAGATAAATTAGGGATATTTAAAGCGCTGGAGCAAGCTCTGGAGAATCTGGAGTGGATGTGCAAATCTGCAACATAAGCCATAAATTAGCGATTAGCGTATAGGGTATAGCGTTAAGTACAAAAAAGCAATATTATTTATTGACGAAGAGGGTGGCAGGGAGGAGAGACTCAAAACGTACCGCAAACTTGCATTGTTTCGTAGAAATCAATACTTTAAGTTGAGGAACGGCTTTGAGAAACCGAGCTGACAGGACCCGGAGCCTAAGATGCTTTTTGACACTCATACCCATTTAAACTTTAAAGCTTTTGAAAATAATTTTGATCAGGTAATTAAAGACTCTCTTAAAGCAGGGATTAGATACATAAACATTGTTGGAACAGATATAGATTCATCAAAAAAAGCAGTCGAAATTGCAGAGAAATATGTAGATACCTTTGCTTCAGTAGGCATACATCCTCATCACATTTTTAATTATCTAACCAGTAATGTCATTCTGAGTGAAACGAAGAATCTAGGTCCTTCCTCCCCTAAGGGGCCCGCGCTTCAGGATGACTTACAGGAATTAGAAAAATTGTTAAAGAATCCAAAAGTAATTGCTGTTGGTGAAACTGGAATGGACCGGCATATATATAAAAAAACAAGATATAAGAGATACGGGATAAGTGATAAGTTAATAAACTTGCAAAAAAAGGCTTTTATTGCTCAAATAAAGTTAGCTTTAAAATACCAAAAATCTTTAATTATACATAACAGAGATGCAGTAAATGAGTTATTAGAAGTTCTTACATCACACCTCGGAGGTGTTACAAAACTTAGGGCAGTTTTTCATTGTTGTGAGCCTGATCAAAAACTCCTAGATTTTGCTATTAAAAATAAAATTTACATAGGAATAGATGGAGATGTTACATATGATAAAAAAAAACAAGAATTTATTAAAAAAATCCCTCTAGATTTATTAGTTTTAGAAACCGACTCCCCTTTTTTAACACCAGAGGGTTTAAAAAATCCAAATATACCATCAAATTTAAATTATATAGCTGAATATATTGCAGAAAAGTTAAAAATTGATATAAAAAAGTTAAAAGAAGTTACTTTGAAGAATAGTAAAAAGTTATTTAAGCTTTAAGTTGTATAATCATTATAATTTTTATAATCGTTATAACTATTATTTTTTAAATTGCATTTTATACATCTCTTTTAACTCTTTAACGGTAGTTGCATCTTCTGCTACCTTGTCTTTTTCTCTAAATTTAACTAGCCTTGGAAATCTAAGGGCATAGCCTATCCCATCTTTATCTTTACCTGCACTATGGTTTGGGGATCTGGTTATTTCATCTGCTAAAACTTCAATTACAATTTCTGGTGCTATCCAAACAGAAGGTTCTAAAATAGAGTTGACTCTGGCAGGTTTTTTATCTACCTTAATTTTATCTGCCCTCTTGTGAATCTCTCTCCATTCTTCATCCGTTAAACCTGTACCAATTTTGGAAACAGTTACAAATTCATCTTTTTGAGAATCATAAACTCCAACAAGCAGTGCTCCTGCACCAAAGGATGCTCTTTTACCCCTACCATAGATATATCCCAAAATTACACAATCTATTGTATCTTTAAGCTCTCCATCTGAGTGTCTTTTTAGTTTTACCCAATTAAAATTTCTTGCCCCTGCCTCATATGTTGAATCCACTCTTTTTGCAATTATACCCTCTAAACCTTTTGTTAAAGCATCTTGAAAAAGCTCATTTAACCTTCTAATATCTGTCACAACTTCTCCAGGTTGTGGAATTAATACTTCATCCCCTTTAATGTTTTTTTCAAGAATTTTGATTCTTTCTTCTAGTGTCTCATCTATCAAAGATTTCCCATTTAGATACATTGCGTCAAAAACAAAAGCCCTAAGTGGAAGCTTTTTAGCCATTTCTTCTATGCCGTGTTTTCTTCTACGTTTTGTAGTTTCCTGAAATGGTAAAAATTCTTCAGACTCTGGATTAAAGGCTAGGGCTTCTGAATCAAAAATAGCTGAGTTGGCTTTAACTTGAGAGAGCACACCTTTAATAATATCAGGGAACATATGTGTTGTTTCCTCCAAATTCCTTGAAAAAAGTCTTACATCATTACCCTTTTTGTGAATTTGTACTCTAAAGCCATCGAATTTTTGCTGGATATGGGCGCGACCGCCAAATTTTTCCATTATTTTCTCAGCACTAGGCAATCTTTCAGCAAGCTGAGATCTTAATGGCTTTCCTACTTCTACTTTTAAATCCTTTACCCCTTTTAAGCCCTTTTTCCAAAGCGTTTCTCCAATTAACCCTAAATCAGAGACTTTATTATATGCTCCCTCCAAAAGTTTACGTTTTGATTTGTCCCCTAATTTTAGTTTTGCAAAAGAATCTAAAATTGTTGGATCACCAATGCCCAATCTTGAGGTGCCCAGAGGAACTCTTATTAAATGCTTTGCCTCAATTGTGCTTGATTTTTTAAGTAAATCAGAAAGTGCTGAAACTTTATTTTCAACCGTGCCATCACCGGAAAATTTAGCGATTTTTAAAAGAGATTCAAAAACTTCTGTGACTGTCATCCCCGATTTAATCGGGGATCCATGTTTTTTTGAAGCGAGTTCCTCCGCCACAGATCCTAAATCCCCAACTCTTCCATATTTTTCCAAAACCTCTTCTCTATCAACGTTATATGCTCTGGCTATAGCAGCAGCAACCGACCTCTCCGCCATCCCTATCTCAACTGCCTCATAAAAAGGCCCTACTCTTCCTTGAAGTAAATAACTTACCATCGCAATCTCTTCTTTTTTAACCCTTCTGAAAAGCTCTCCTAAAATCTCAATCAATTTAAGTCTAGAGGAAGTTTCCTCTAACTTTTCAAAATACTCTGCTAATTTAGAAAAAGTCATAATTTATTCAAGATATACTGTTAATCTTTTAGCCCCCTCTCTACTGTCAGGTAATGCTTCCGCAGTATAATGGATTCCAAGTCTATCATAAAGATTTATTGCCGCGGGCCGGGCATTTGTCTGATAAATTTTAATTCCCAACCTCTTTAAGGTTTCAATTCTAATTCTTAAGATTTCTGTCCCAATACCCTGTTTTTGAACATCGGATCTTACACTAATAAAAGTTTCATTTAGGGAATCTAGAGCACTATGAGGTGTTTTATTTATAACGACCATGCTATATCCCATTAGTTCACCCTGTTGATCCCTTGCTAAGACTATAGATGCAGGATTATTGTTGAGTTTTGCAGTTTTTACAGCAGTCAATGCTTTGCTATTTACATAGGCTGTTTCCCAGCTATCTTCCCATTTTTCAGTTTTACCTTCCACTTCCTCTAAAGCTAAGTTTATTGATTTGTCACTAAATTGACGTAAATCTTCTAGATCTTGATCAGTGATCTCCTGCGCTCCCTTTACTTGAAATTGTATGCGGGTCAGTAACTCACTATTTTGCGGACTAGACTCATCAACCATATTACTAAAGAGAAGTTGATTATATAACGAAAATCTTCAAATATTACCTACTTTAAAATATATATAGCTCTTTTAGTCCCCCCTACTTTTTTAAGTAATCCTTTTTTCCTTAAAAATCTAAGTTCCCTTAAAACTGTATCATCTGAGAAATCTGGAAAGATTTTTCTAAAATCTTTATTCATCATTTTAGAATGGCGGTGTAAATACTCCATTATTGCCATTTGCCTTTCATTTAGTTCAACCTGCTCTCCTAATTTATCTTTAACATGAGAATCAAGGGAAATTTTTCTGACCCTCTCTTTAATTCTATTTAACTCAATTGCCACCCCTTCTACAAAATATTCTATCCAAGGAGTTAAATCCCGTTCATGAATATCTAAAACTAACTGATTAGAAACAGCTTGCAGTGTTAAGTAATAATCCATTGGATTAGAATCGAAATATTCCTCAAATGAAAAAAACTTTCTGATATCGTATCCATCTAAAAATAAAATTAAGGTCGCAACAGCCCTAGCTGCCCTGCCATTACCATCCACAAAAGGGTGAATCCTGGCTAGTTCATAGTGAATAATTCCAGCTTTTACCACAGGATGTACATCCTTGCATTCGTCTGAGTTGATCCAATTAATTAAATCCTCAACCAAATATGGTACTTCTGCTGCTGGAGGAGGAGTGTAGGAAATAGTTCCTGTTTTAGTATTTTTGATTACTACTTGTTTAGACCTAAATTGACCTGATTGTTCAGGAGCCAAAATTCTCTCTGTTGTAATCCGATGAATTTCAAGGAGTGTTTCAATTGTTAAAAAATATGGAGTTCCTGCACCAATTTTAGATGAGATCTCATCAATAAATTTTAAAACATTTCGATAGTTTATAACCTCTTGGATATCCCGCTCTCTGGCAATTACTTCTCTACCCTCTAAGACATCAATGACTTCTTCCTCGGATAACTTGTTACCTTCTAAATGAGTCCCATGGTGAATTGTTCTTTCAATTGCTTCTTTCCTAAATTTTGCTTCCCAAGCAGGGATTAAAGGAGAATTTAAAATTACCTCCCTTGAGGCCTCGATTATTCCTATATTTTTTAAAATTTTATTAGTAATAGTAAATTTTGTTATAAACATAGCTTAATTTTGCCTCTTTAAACTTTTAGTTTTCCAAAATCTCATCAAGAAAATTCCCGCTATAACTATTATAAAGAATAAAATAGTATAGCGGATCAAAAGTAGGAGTAATATTTCTCCAAATATATAAAAAATCACTCCCCAGATACTCATCCAAAAAAGGGTTGAAATTAAAGACAGAGTAAAAAAATTATAAAATTTCATACCAGCTGTACCAGCAGCTAAAGATAAAAATGAGGCAATTGTTGGATTAATAAAGCCTAAAATTAACCCCCTATAGCCTAATTTATTCAGTTGATCCTCTGATGTTTGCAAAAAATTTTTATAGCCTAGTTTTTTGACAACTTCACCAAAACCATAATAACCTAATATATAATCTAAACTATAGCCTAAAACTACACCTGATGAGGCAGATAAAATAGATAAAGTTAAATCAACTTGACCGGTTCGCGCAAAGATTGCACCCATTGCCATGCCCAAAGTTCCAGGTACAAAAAAATTAACCAAGACTGAAGCTTCAAGTAAAGCTGAGGTAAAGATTATTTGATAGCCAAAGCTTTCATATAAATGCCCAAAACTTTTTACTACCTCAGATGCAGTTGGAAAATAACCTCTGGCAATTATTAAAAATACAATATATATAGTGAGTAAAAGAAGCGGTAGTATTAAATCTCCTTGAAAGATTTTGGCCAAAAAGGAACTTTTAGTATTCTTTTCCATTGTATAATCAGTTGATTATACAATTCCTGCAGAATTACCGCAAAATTACCTCAGAGATCTCTCCTTTGTCTGTACGTGTCCATTTGTTGGATAGCCCTCCACCACAACTAGCCTATCCTCAGGTATGAACTGGGTAGCATCTGCCTGATGCGAAAGAAGTACTCTCCTCCTCTTGATTAGTTCCACCACTTCTAAAATCGGTCTACCATCGCTATAATACCTAAATTCTTCGGGGGTTGCTAACTTACGATCATCCGGCGATATTAACTCATAAATAGAAGGTCGAGGTAATCCACTAGTTCGTCTAATACTGTCAATTACCTCCTTGAGTGATCTACCATCATATCTACCGAATCCACCGGTTAATACCTTAAGAGGTATCGGATTAGGGTTTCTTATAGCTTCCAATGCATTTCTTTGTTGCTCTGTTAATCCTGTTGTTCCATCCTTAACTTCAACTGCAGGCATCTTTTTTACCTTTAATTAAATCCTTCCTAAAACTAATGCTAGTAGTGCTTCTCTAATATACATCCCATTTCTGGCCTGTTTAAAATAAATTGCTTTGGGATTTGAATCTACCTCTGGATCCATTTCATCAACCCTAGGTAGTGGATGCATTAAAATACTATGCTTGGGCAATATATCCATAGTAGCCTTATTAATTAAATAAGAGAACTCTTTAACCTTTTTCTTCATATATTCTTTGGGGATTCGACCGGCGTAAACCACATCTGGTTTAATCTGCTCTAAAGTTTTATCTAAATCTTTCATATTGATTGCAAGATCGTTATAACTTTCACTTTTAAACTGATTGTCCATCTCTAAACCAGCGGGAGAAATGCCAAATATTTTATTTTTGGCAAATTTAAATAAAGCAACTGCTAAACTTCTCATGGTGCGATAATGTTTTGGATCGCCTACAAAAGCAACTTTTAATCCCTCAAGTCTTTGAAAAACTTTTTGAATGGTATAAAGATCAAGCAGGGTTTGGGTTGGATGCTGATTAGGACCATCACCGGCATTGATGACTGGAATTTCAGCGATATCGGCAGCTCTTTTTGCAGATCCGACCTCAGGATGTCTGATAATTAAGACATTAGCGTAGGATTCCATAATTCTAATTGTGTCATTAAAGGTTTCCCCTTTATGCATTGAAGTTACATTTAAGTCGTTAAACCCAATGACTCCCATTCCTATTTTTTGGGCGGCCGATCTAAAGGATTGTTCAGTTCTGGTTGATGGTTCAAAAAAAAGATGAGCTGCAATTTCACCTTGAGCTATAGTGTAGTTAGATCTTTTAGACCTTTTTAAAAAATCCGGATCAAATTTTCTGGCTATTTTTAAAAGAAAAAGCAACTCCTCTTTTGAAAAATCATTAATATCTATTATGTCCCTACCTTCAAATGCCTTCGATAGTTTCACCATATCTTTTTATCGTTAAAGTATCTGCAAAGCCTGTTGCGAAAATGCCAAAAATCCTAAAAAAAACCGCCTCCTCGGCGGTCAATATTTATTAAATCAATCAAGTATTAAATTTTTGATACATTTTACTTAAAGGTAAGTTTACAAAAAAAATAAACTCTCTGTCAAGTAGTTTTTTGCAATCAAAACAATAATTTATTAAAATCTTGGCATGGCACAAAAAGAAACCCAAAAAGAGAAAGCTTTTCACCAACAATTAATAACTCAACTTATAACTTTATCTACCTCAGGGAACCTAGTATTCCAGGTTCAGGATTAATCTATAAACTGCTCTATGCTCTTTTGGTAACACTTTTAGCAGTTTTCATTACTTATCAGTTATCTCGTTTAGCTGCCCGTTTTCAACACTAAAAATATTTGCCTCTTTCAGCTTATCTTTCAAATAATAATCCAATTCTATAGCAGTAATTATAGTTTGTTGTAACTCAGTTAAAGCAATTACATGCTCTCTATGATTTAAATCTAACTCAGAGAATACATCATCCAAAAGTAAAATAGGACGCTTACCTAAAATTTTTTCTACAAATGAAGCTTCAGCTATTTTTAGATCTAAAACTGCTGTCCTTTGTTCTCCTCTAGATCCAAAATGCGCTAGGTCTTTATTTTCTCCATTATCTAGTGCAATAAATTTGAAATCATCCCTGTGCGGTCCTATCAAAGAAGAAGCAGATGCTATTTCTCTTGGAAGATACTCCTCTAACCTTTCTTTTGAAGTTTCACTTTTTAAATATTCAAACTGATAATCTCCAAATTTTTTCTCAACACTGTTAATGAATTTAAAAAAATCTGCCCTCTTGAGAGTAACAATTTGCCCTAAATTAATTTGTTGGTTTAGCCAAAAAGTTAGCTCATCCATTTTGCCAAGCCCTTCTTTAATTTTTTTTAAGATTCTATTTTTTTTAATTACAACTTCTTCATACTGCGTTAAAACTTTTTTATACTCCTTATCAATTTGGGCTAAAGTTAAATCAATATGCCAGCGCCGCAAAGACGGGGCTCCTGTAACTAAATTAATATCTTCAGGTGAAAAACTAACCACAGCTAAATTTCCAATATAGTCTAAAATTCTTTTTGGAATCTTATTTACCTTTACTCTTTTTGTTAATCCTCTTTGTTTATCCTGAGGGCTTCGACTGAGCTCAGCCGAATGTCCGGAGCCGAAGGACATCATTACAATTTCTAAAGATGTTTTATCTTCCAACTCCCCCTCCACCCTTAAAACAACTTGTCTTTTTTTAATTAACTCCTCATCTTTATCCGCTTTAGGGGATTTCGTAGTTGCTAAAAAATAAATGCTTTCCAAAAAATTAGATTTTCCCTTTGCATTATCCCCAACTAAAATAGTTAAGGGAGATTTAAATTTAAAATCCAATTTAGAATAAGTTCTAAAATTAGTAAGTTTTAGAGAATTTAAAAACATCCTACTTTTCCCAGTGTCCCAATCCTAAAAATTCCCTTACTTTAAAGGGTAAGTGTTTTTTCTCAAAATAAAAATCTGGTTTTAAAATTAAAAGTCCAAATAAAATTATAAATCCTCCAATTCCAATAAATATAGGAATTGTCCCTACTTTATCCGCCACTACTCCTGTTAACAAAACAGGGATTAAAGATAAACCAGACATTAGGGCAATTAAAGCACCATATACCTTTCCTCTATTTTCCTCAGGAGTATTTTGCTGCAGTACGGTTTGGGATGGAATAATAATAGCAACTACCGCAGCGCCTATTAGAAAAGATCCCAAAGACATCACTCCTGATAAAAAAGGCTGGGAGAAAAAAGGTGCTGGTTGAGTAGGAATATATTTAATAGCAGGAGAAAGTAGTGGAACTAACCCAATTAGAAAAAGGAATAACCCTCCTGCCAAAATTGCTCTTCCAACCAAAATTCTTTTTGGAAAAAAATGACCAAACTTTCCAATAAGGAATGCTCCTAAAACAGTACCCAAACCTAACGGTAATATAACAATATATGATGCATCTGTGGCACTTACCTTTAACCTAGTTTCTAAGAAAGCGGGCAGTAATGTAGCAGATACACCAATCACAGTTTGGACACCAGCTAAGATAATAATAGAGTATAAAACAGCTAATTTCCCTTTAATCATTTGGAGGGTTTTTTTAATTTGAACAGTTGAGTGATCAAACAATTTAGCTAAATTTCTTTTTTGAATATCTTTGATTAGTCTTTTATTATATGAATCTGCCTTGGCAGTAATGGATGGAAACTTCAGCGCTAAAATAAAGGCTATTACTAAAGAGACTCCCCCGATTATAAAAACAAAATCAATTCCCAAGTATACAATTATTGGACCGGAAAGTCCAAAACCGATTAAAAACATGGCAAAAAGTGTAATAGAAAATAAAGAATTGGCCCTGAAAAATTGATTTGGTCTAACTATTAAAGGGAGTGCTGATGATTCAGCAGGAATATAAAATTGAACTAAAGAATTTACTAAAAAAACCAAAATTAAAATAGCCGGGAAATAAAACTTAAGGAACAAAAATAAAAAAAATAGTATAGCTAGTAAAATATCAATAGATAAAATAATTTTTTTACGATCAATTAAATCAGCTAAAACACCAGAGATCACTCCAAATAAAGTGGCCGGTAAATAGATACAAAAAAGTAGTGCAGCAACTGCTAGATTAGAACTTGTTAAATAATATACCCAAAAAAGGAGGGCAAAGTTTAAGCTATTTTGAGAAAATTGGACTAGGATTTGATTTAACCAAAGATTTAAAAATCCCCTATTTTTAAGTACCGGGCTGAAAGATTGAACATTTTCCATACTGGATTTTTTATTGTCTTAAAATTTTGGAAGCTTTGGTATTGGGGTATTTTAGCACTTCTAGAATAAGCCAGCTCTACTTGCAAAAAGTGATGCCCGGCATACAGCAGACACTGCTCTTTCTGGCAAATTCTGAAGACTTGCAAGTAATGGCCTCAAAGTTGATGTAGGTTGCCCAAAAAGCTCATTTATAATCTCATCTACAGGAGGTAAATCTTCCTCTTTAATAAAAGGAAGATCTATTTTTTTGATTCCATTTGTAGGATCCCATAAACTGGAATCAACCATATCTTTTGGATCTTGTGTAGATGAAGCAAACCCTTCTATTTTCAATTCCCTAACAACCGGTCCCATACCCGAGAAAACTCTAGCTATTGTTTCTCCATCTTCCATAATAAATGCCATATATATTTAGTCTAAACCCTAATATCCTTTTTCTGTCAAGACTTAATATTTTCATTTACTAACTCTAAAACTTCCTTTTTAAACTTATTCTTAGAAAATTTTTCTGCATGTTTTCTAAGAAAAGATGAACTATACTTATCTTGATCAAATTTTTCTAATACCTTAACTAGTTCCTCTACTTTTGCCTCCTTGAAAAACTCACCTGTTTTCCCATTAATCATAGTTTCTAAATACCCTCCTGCTTTAACAGCTATTACAGGGGTACCTGAGGCAAATGCTTCGACTACTGTTATTCCAAAATCCTCATCCTCAGATGAGACAATTAACGCCTTAGCATTGGAAAGTAAACTTACTCTTTCTTCATCCGTTACTTCTCCTAAAAACTCAACATTTTTCCCTGCAAAAGCTTTTAACTCATCCATTTGTGGCCCCACTCCTGCCACTTTTAATGGTAAATTCAATTTAGTTGCTGCTGCAACAGCTATCTCGGTCCCTTTCCCTCTCACTAATCTTCCCAGTGATAAGAAATACTCACCTTTATCTGTCATCCCCGACTTGACAACCGAAGGTTGCAAGGTTTTAAGCGTAGCGAGAGTTCTTATCGGGGATCTATTAGATTCCCGCTTTCGCGGGAATGACGAAATATCAACCGGCGGATAAATTACCAAAGAGTCTCTTCTATAGAATTTTTTAATTCTTTCTTGAACATTTTTAGAATTAGCCACTAAGATACTTGGCCGCTGTGATACTTCAAAATCCCAAATTCTTAAAAAGTGGTTTAAAATTTCCCCTCCAATTCTGGTTAGCATATGCTTTTTATAGTTAAAAGAAGTGGTATATCCATATAAATATCTGGGAGGAGTATGGATGTAGCTAATGTGTAGTTGACTGGGTTTAGTTAAAACAGCTTTAGCAAAGTAAGTATTACAAGATGAAATCACTACATCAAAGGAAGATAAATCAAAACTTTCAAAAATTTTCTTTGCAAAAATCCTAGAGGGTGAAATAAATTTTGAGGCAAATGGAAAGTTTTGCAGCCAGGAGGATCTTAAATCCCAATTTTTTATCCTATTTTTATGAGGGCCTAACTTATCTAAATTATAGTAAGCAGTAAAAATTGGAGCTTGCGGGAAAATTTCATGTAAAGCCTCTAGAACTCGCTCAGCCCCACCAAATTCCCATAAATAATCATGTACCAAGGCAACTTTCACTTCTAAATTGTAGCAAATTAAAGGCCCCTAAATTCATCTAAAGTAAGCGAAGCAACCTGATCCTCCAAATAAGCAGTAAAACCTCTAAAAGTTAACCGGCCGGCAACTTGTTTTTTTACCTGATTAAAAGTAGTTGGTGGGCCCAGTAAAATTCGAATTGGTATTAATAAATCCAGCGGAGATCTAACTTTATTATGGAAAATCCTAAAAGCTTGAAAAGGAACATCAGGATTTTGATGAGCTATAAATGCTACCCCTCTCATAAATCCTCTCACTTCCCCTACCGGATAGCGAGTCCCTTGGGGAAAGATTCCTAACATTTGATCTGAAGCGAATACGGCATTTACAGCTTCAAAAAATTCCTCGGTATACTCTAATCTATCTACTGCCAGTGGAGCTCCGATGTTTAAAGTAGCAGCTATAACTTTACGCACTAAAGGAGGAGCATTATTTAAAGAATCATTTTTATTACCTGCCCACTCCTTTACTTTAGGATCTTCTTGATAGTTAGGATCAACTAAATCTCTTCTAGCAACTCCTCTTATAGATCTTCTTGCTTTAGAGGCAGCTAGCCAATATAAAATAAGTGGATCACTCTCATCATGATGTGGACCATACAAAACTGCAGGCCCCTCCCTAGGGATTCTATGACCTCTTACACTCGCTCCTCTAAGTACCGCTAAAACTTCTGAAACGCAAATAAAAGCAGTTGCTCCAACTGCAGGAATGCTTTCCTCTTCTATCCTAACTCCTAAAATCCTACGTTCCATAGTAAATTATTAAATCTCTGTTTCCTCACCAAAGTTTAAAACCCTTACTTCTATTCCATTAATTCTAGCCATTTCTTTAAGTTTCTCCGTATTGGCTTCATATACATCGTAGTGTATAGGAATAACTACTTTAGCCTTTAAGCTTCTAGCAAAATTTATAGAATCCTCTAAAGTAATCGCGGGATGAGCAATTGGTATAGCTGCATTTGGAGAGGTTAATCCTTCCAGTTTTATCCCATCCCCAGCATGAAAGAATACTCCATTAATTAAAAAACCAGTATTGTGAGGTCCCGGTTTATTTGGCCCGATAGGAAAATGAGGTAGGTCGAAAGCTTTTATTTTAAATCCTGCTACTTCAAACTCATCTCCATTATTAACTGGATTGACATTTATTCCCTGATTAAAAAAATGCCCTAATGCTGCACAAACATCATTATTTCCATACACTGGTTTATCTCCTACTACTTCTTTAATGTTAGCTGAATCAACATGGTCCCTATGAATATGGGTTATTAAGTAAGCATCCGCATTTTGAAATTCTTGGGGTTTGAATCCTTTCTCAAATGTGGGGTATCCTGGATCAATAATTAATTTTTTACCTAAAGAATTTGTAATTATAAGATGTGATTGAGGAAACTTCTTAATTTTCATTTAATTTTTTTCTTTTTAGCAAATAAAGAACAAATAACCCTAGACCTAATCCACCTAAAGCTGCTACTAAGATTAAATTAGTTCTACTACCTTCCCCTAAACTTTTTACCTCCTCTTCATTATTAAGCTCTCTATTTCCCATACATGAGTTAGTTTTTAAAATTCCCTCAGTCGATTGTTTTAGAAAAAGTAGATATTTTTTATCTTCTTCAAATGTAAAATCTACGGAAGTAATGGCTTCTTTGCTTTCCTGTCCTGTTATCTTAATTTCTTTTTCTCCTTGACTTTTTAAATATTTTTCTACCTCAAAGTTTGCAAAGCTATTATTTATGGAAGTTACCTTTCCTACAACGACTACATCTGCCATGTTTTTATACTCGTTTAAAGAAAATGGCCCAGCGCAAGATGCAAAAGCTGTGGGTGCAAAAAAAGTTAAGAAGAAAGATATTAGTAATATAGTTACTAGTTTCTTCATAATGTTTTGACTGTTTCTATTAACTGCTCAAAAGAAAGCTTTGTTTTTTTAGAATCAGGTGCAGAGCCTGAACCACAAATAACCATATGATGTGATTGGTGTAAGAACCAATCTGCATCAGGATCTAGATCTTTTAGCTTTTTATAAATTGGTTCTAAATCTATATCTTTAGGGCTAAAGTATTGGACTGATTTAAATTTTGGATCATACATTAAAAAAAGATCCCCTTCTATACTTTTGCAAAAAGCCCTATCTATAGTTTCAGATATTACTGCAAAACTTTGTCCAAATTTTGATTCAAAATTAACTCTTTCTTCCCAATCTAACTTAGATTGCTGTTTTTTTATTAAGCTTTTTAAAACTCTATTTAAAATTTCCTCACCTAATTTAATTGATTCTTGTGAGCTTTCATTGGTTGATTCATCAGCCCTTATAAAACTTTGTACGCTATATTCTGAGAATTCATAACTGGGAGCTTTGCCTGTATCAATCAAAGTATTCCACTCTACTAATTCATCAAGGGCTCTAGTTTCCAGCTCATTTTTAGGTGCCAAATTTTTACTCTTTATATCTTTCCAAACTAAAGATCCAGCACTCTCATCCTTGTCTCCTTTATGTTCATCATATTTGCCCATCCCTACCCCAACATACAATCTATTTTCGCTATCTTCAAAACCACTTTTTCCTTTATCAGCACTAATAAATTCTATACTTGCATTAGCAAAATTTGGGATAAACTTTTTTATTAACCAAATACCAACAATATCATCCAAATGTGGGTTAATATGTGTTATTAATGTCTTTACCATTATTAATTCTCAAATAGTATAGCAAATGCTAGTATTAAATAATGGATCTAGCTAAAAAATTAGCCTTTGCTCCAATATTTTTAATCTTTTTAGCATTATTTTTCTACCTATTAAACCCTTTGCTTAAATCAACAGATTTACTTTTTTTAACTGATTTGAGTAATTTAACTCAGATTTTATTTTTAGTATTAACCTTGGTTTTGACTTCCCTCTTTTTTGCAGTATTTGCATCTCTTGCCTCTGATCTAAAAATAGTTTTAGCAATTGGAGCGATAGCTTCCAGCCTATCTATTATCCTACTTCCTTTACCCATTAACTTTTTAATAGCAGTTTTAATTTTTGCTTCTATTTTTTTAAGTTATTATTTACTTTCACAAAAATTAAAAAGTTATCTAACTTTTCAACCCACACTTTTAATTTCTCCCACCGCAAAACACTTTGCAGCAACATTAATAATTTTATCCTCTCTAGCTTATTTTTTATCTGTTAACCAGGAAATCAAACAAAATGGATTTAAAATTCCAGATAGTTTACTAGAAACTGCCTTAAAGTTTATACCTCAACCTCAAGAAAGCGATCTTAACCTACCCACAATAAACTCAAATCAACTAGATTTATTAAGAGAAAATTCAAATCTTCTGGAGCAGCTTGGTTTGGGCTCTGGTGTTTTAGATTCCCTTCCCTCTAAAACTGATAGTACTCAGGATTTAATAAAACAAACTATTAATTCTCAAATTCAAAGTTTAATTAAACCCTACTTAGATTGGATTCCCCTAATACTAGCTTTACTCTTTTTTATCACTTTACAATCAATATTTTTTATCTTTTCTTTTTTAATATCTCCTTTGATTTGGTTAACTTTTTATCTTTTAGAAAAAACAGGCTATATTAGGTTTGAGATAGAGATGAGAGAAGCTAAAAAAATGATGGTTTAAATTTCTAGCTTTTCCATCTCTCCCCAGTTTGGGCAATTACTATATTAGCTTTAACCTACTAATTCCTTTAAAATCTTTTTTGTTTAAAGTAAAAAGTTTGGCTTTATTCAAAATAGCAGTAGCAGCAATTGCTGCATCTGCAAATTGGACTCTCGGTCTAATATCTCTCATGATTTCTCCAGCTAGTTTGGCTACTTCGTATTCATATGGTAATATCGTCAACATATTGATTAATTTCAGGAAGAATTCTTCTTTACGAGCCACTTTACTGCTTTCACCTACATAGAGTTCTTGGATGGTAATTATTGAAACAGCAAAGTCCTGTGCTGGCATAAACTCGAGTAATTTTGCTAAATGACTATTTTTGTTTCCTAGCTGTCTGATGTAGTCAATTATTAAATCTGTATCTAATATTACCATGCCCTTCTCATCTTCTTAGCAGCTTCAATTTCTAACTTTCTCCTTATTTTTTGCTCCTTATCATACGCTTCCCAGTCTTCGTCTTTAAAGATCCCCTTTGCTTCTTCTAAAATCTCCAGTAAACTTTGCTTTTTTTCTAACTTTAAAGTGGCTCCATTTTTAGATTTTTTAATTTCCATCTTTGTCCCAGGTTTAATCCCTCCATTTCTCCCCAGCTATTATATCCCTTAAAGCTCATAATAGGGAATATTAGCAACCCCTGATATATTATAATCCTCCAAAAGAATATGAATTTTTCTTTGATAAGTTTCCCATTGAGTTGCTAATCTTTTTCTCAAATCATCATTTACTACAGAAGGTGCACTGTCAAAAAAGGCATGACAAACTAAACCTAATAATTGATAGACACTTGCTCTGAATTTGAGACTTTCTCTATTCACCTCTACTAAATTATATTTATTCTCTTGTTCACGAATAACGGCTGAACCTTCATGCTCCTTTATAACTAATCCTTCAGGCTCAACAACTCTGGGTAAACGTTCAATAAAATCTGTTCTTCCGTCAACATTTTTCCAATGAGGGTTTAGCGAGCGCCATGTCCTCCCCCCATCGTGGACTAAAGGAGCAAACCTTGCCCATGGCTTATCAAAAAATGGCTCCTCCCAATTATTTAAATATGTTCCAGTTAAGAGTAACCCTATGGCGCTGTATTTGAAAGCATCCGGCAACCTACCCTGAACTGTCAACTGATGCATAACATCATCAACAGTTCCATATTCTCCTAATAAAGAAAGAGCATCTTCTGCATGCTCAAGAGCAGTTGTCCTAGCAGAAAGAATCCTTAGCTCCTCTTTTTTGCCTATTTTTACTGAAAGTTTCCCACCTAAAGGTGGAAGATAATTCAAAGCATCAAAAAAAGCATAAACTTCACTACGAGAAGGACGGAATACATCCCATTCTGGGTGATAAAGCGAAACTAATTTATCATGATATGCATCTAATTTTTCTTGATGAGATTGTTTTTTTCAAGAGTTTCACTAGTAGCTATCGATACTCCTCCTATTGCAATTAATGTTCCACTAATAACACCTACGAAATCTAAGACAGACCTCCAAAATGTCCATTCACTATTTTCTATCCTTGATCTAAAACTTTGATATAATTGCCAACGTGCCTTTTCTTGGATTTTTAAATCATAGGCCTTTTTAAATTCTTCAGATGAAATTATTTCTCTTGCTTTTCCAGGGTTTTGATTAACATATTCACTTGCAGCCTGATTATCTAATTCACCCAGAGTTTGTTCAGATTTCTCAACTTCTACTGGTTTTGAAGGAGGAATAGCCTCATCAATTTGAGACCCAATATGAAGTTCTTGCTTACGAGATTCACCCAGCATTCTTGCAAAATCTATTATTGATGCGCAGTCAAGCGCAACTCCTCCTAATACCACCCAACCTGCTGTTAAAAATTTTCTTCTGGATCTATTATAATTTTCGTTTTGAGCAGCACTTGAGTGTTCTCGAGAATTACCCATGAGGAGATTATAGGACATTCAAACTGGGAGTCAAATATCGAGCTTTTCCATCTCTCCCCAGTTTGGCCCTACTTTTAAATCTACAACCACTGGAACAGAAAGAGCTAGTGCATTTTCCATTTTTTCTCTAATCATTTTAGCAGCTTTTTGGACTTGTGGTGAGCAGTTCGGCCCTGAGCTCACTGCCGAAGGGCTTGTCGAACCATCACACTCAAATAAAAGCTCATCATGAACCTGGAGGATCATTTGGCAGGAGGAAGATTGCTTCGCTTCGCTCGCAATGACGTCATTGCGAGGAGTCTTTGACGACGAAGCAATCTTATTGAGCGCTTTCTCTATTTCCACCATAGCTTTTTTGATCATATCAGCAGCAGTCCCTTGTACTGGCATATTAATAGCCATCCTCTCTCCTGCTGCTTTGAGCATCTTATTAGCGGCTTGCAACTCTGGGATATATCTTTTTCTCCCCCAAATTGTTTCAACATATCCTTCCTTATATCCTTGATCCAAAATTTTCTCCATCCACTCTCTTACCTTTGGAAACTGGGCAAAATATTCTTCTATATAAAGTTTAGCAACTGCATACTCTACTCCTAGTTGTTGAGATAATGCTCTTGGACCTTGACCATATAAAGTGGCAAAGTTCATAGTTTTTCCAACCATTCTTTGTTCTTTAGTGACTTTCTCAATTGGTACTTTAAATATCTTTGAGGCTGTGCCTGCATGGATATCCAATCCTTCTTGGAACACTTTTTTTAATCCCGGATCATCTGCTAAATGAGCCATGACTCTAAGCTCAATTTGAGAATAATCAGCAGATAATAAGACTTTCCCTTTTGGAGCAATAAAAGCTTTTCTCATCTCCCCTCCTAAATCACCTTTAACAGGAATGTTTTGAAGATTCGGATTTTGGGAGGAAAGCCTTCCTGTGGCAGCACCTTCTACATTAAACGTAGAGTGGATTCTCCCCTTTTTATCAGTATATTTTGGGAGAGCATCAATATAGGTTGAGATTAGTTTAAATAAAAATCTATACTCTAAAATTAAGGGGATTGCTGGATGCGCAGCTTTTAGCTCATTTAGCGTTGCTTCATCTGTTGATCTTCCTGTTTTAGTTTTTCTAATAACTGGTAAATTTAATTCATCAAATAAAACTTCTGATAGTTGCTTTGGGCTATTTAGATTAAACTGATGTCCAATATATGAGTAAATTTTTTTCTCTAAGCCTTTTAATTGTCTCTTTAGTTTAACCTCAAGCCTTTTTAGAAATCTTAAATCTATTAAAACTCCAAACTTGCTCATTTTTTGTAAAACTTTATCTGTTTCTAAATCAAGGTCAGTGGTATAAGAGTTTTGTACTCTGTCATTCTGATGGTCCACTGGACCAGAAGAATCTAATTTAGATCCTTCGCTTTCGCTCAGGATGACACTTATTCCTGGTAATCTGGAAATTAAACTTTTAAATTCCAACTCCTCAAAGAGTTTCTTAGCTTGTTCTATATCATAATCAGAAACTCGACATTTGGCTAAATCCAACCTTATAGGTGCATTTAAATCCAGGGTAGCTAATTTTTTGGATAAGGTTGCTGATTCAGCACCTTCTGCAAGTAGAGTTTGCATTCGCTCTGGTAAAGTTTTTAAGTTTTCTTTCTTGTAGATTTTTTCAACTGTCTCAAATTGTTTAATTAACTTAGTTGCAGACACCTCACCAATTCCTGATACTCCTGGGATATTATCTGATTGGTCCCCTGCCAGGCCTTTATAATCCACCATTTGCTTTGGCATAAAGCCATACCTGGCTAAAAATTCATCAACCCCATAAATCCCAACATCTGCTAGAGTTTTCCTAGGCATCAAAACTTTTATTCTTTTATCAATAAGTTGCATAATATCTCGATCCCCTGTCACTACAATTACTTCTAGATTTTTCTCTTTTTTAGTAGCCTGCAAAGCTAGGGTGCCTATTAGATCATCAGCTTCAAACCCAGAAAGAGAAAACTCCGGAATGTTTAAAGTAGAAATAACTTCATGAACTCTTTTATATTGAGAAGATAAACCATCATCTGCTGGGCCCCGGGTAGCTTTATACTGGGTATATTGCTGGTGTCTAAAGGTTGGTCCTTTCTCATCCCAAGCAATCCCAATAAAATCAGGTTTTAAATCATTAATGGACCTTAAAAGCATTGAGGTAAACCCATAAACAGCATTAACTAATTCCCCACTAGAGGTAGTTAATGGAGGTGTTGCATGATAAGCCCTATGCAGCAGCGCGTTGCCGTCTATCAAAACTAAACGTTTCATTGAATGAATTTTAGTTTAAATAGCCTTTAAACTCAATCTAAAGTTATTGACAAATTTATTAAGACAGCTAAAATGCTAAAAGATAAATGGAAAGTTATTTGCTTTTAATAATAGAAAAGATTATTTTAACCTTCCCCAGACAACTAAATTCCACTTTTTTTAATTTAATCTCTTTTTTTGATAAAGATAATCAAGTCAGAACCTTAAATTATGGATTTGCCGGAAAATTAAAAATTACTCTTTCCAAAGATGAAGAATCTCTTCGCTTTGGATTGCAAATGTATCATCACGTTGCCTCTAAAGTTTCTTTAAACAATAAAAAGATTTTGGAAGTTGGCTGTGGCAGAGGTGGCGGAGCAAGCTATATTGCCAAAACTTTTAAAGTTAAATCTTATCTGGGAGTGGATTTTAGCTCTAGTGCTATTAAATTTTGCCAAAAATATTACAAAAATCAAAAAAATCTTAAATTCTCTTTTGCAGAAGCACATAACCTGCCTAGAGTTAGAGGTGGTTTTGATATCTTAATCAATGTGGAATCATCACAAACCTATCATGATGAGGTTGGTTTTTTTAAGGAAGTCTTTAAAATATTAAAAAAAGGAGGTTATTTTTTATTGGTTACACCTAGAGCATCAGAAAAGGTTGATCCTTTAATTAATGATCTAAAAGATGTGGGTTTTCAGGTTAAAAATGTAGAGGATATTACCCCAAATGTAATAAAGGCACTAGATATTGATAGCAAACGCAAAGCTTCTTTAATTAGACAATACGCCCCAAGTAGATTTTTAAAAAAATCAATGGAAATATTCTCTGCCATGCCTGGAACTTACCATTATAATAATTTTAAAAAAAGAGACTTTGTTTATTTACTAAAAATTTTGCAAAAACCTACTTAAAATTTCCAAATTCATACTCCATTGGATTTCCTCTATAACCTTTCCTGGTAACATAAAAAAATGATTTTATTATTTTAATAGTAAAATTAACCCTGCCCTCTCTATGAAATCTTCTAGAGGATGAATAAATTTTGGGATTTTTAACAAAGATAAACTTCCCTCCACTGTTTACTACATCTTGTACTAATTTATGATCTTCTCCTACCAGTAACTGATCATCAAATCCTCCTACTTTATTAAATACCTTCCTTTTTATAAATATATTCCTCCCATCTGCTGCAGGCCAAAAGGGCTTAATAATTTGATAGACAATATAAATTAATCCATAGAAAAATTTATCCTGCCAATTGGATTCCAGAGGATAATTTCTGGCAGCTGCAATATCCGGATTTTTTTCTTTTACCTCATTTATATATTTTTCCAAAGTTTGCGGATCTCTAAGTTCTATATCAGCATCCAAAAATAAAATATTTTCTGCGGAAGTTTTTGCAGCCCCTAAGTTCCTTTGTCTGGAAATAGTGTAGCGAGGGATTCTAAAATATTTAAGTTGAGGTAGAATTTTTTGCCTTTTTTTTACTTCTTCAATGGTTTTATCTTTAGAGTTAGCATCAATGATTACTATTTCTCTAGGTTGGCCGCTCTGAGCATAAATTGAATCAAGCAAATTTCCAATAAATAATTGCTCATTTAGAGTTGGAATGATGATTGCTAAATTTAAGTTTCCCATAGCTAAATTTTACTATACATTTATTTTTTTAACTCACTTTGCTTGACAATTTGGCTATAAATACCATCTTTTTTTACTAACTCATCATGTGTGCCCATCTCAACTAATTTTCCTTTTTCCATCACTAAAATCTGATCTGCCCGCTGCACTGTAGATAATCTATGTGCAATGATAATTTTAGTCATTAAGCGTTCCTTAGATAAATTCTCCAATGCTTTTTGAATTAAACTCTCAGAGATAGTATCTAAATGAGAAGTTGGTTCATCCATTATTAAAATCTTAGGTTTTTCAAATAAGCTTCGGGCAATTGCTAGCCGCTGCCTTTGTCCTCCTGATAGTTTAACTCCCCGCTCGCCAATTTCTGTAAGATAGCCATCTTCAAATTCCATAATAAACTCATGAGCATAAGCTAATTTTGAAGCTTCGATAACTTGCTCATTAACAACCTCATATGGCTTATCTCCTGCAGCGTAAGAAATAACCTGATAGATTTTTCTATTAGGTACAGGTGCATCTTGGAAAACTACGGCGGTTTGTTTTCTATAAGTTTCTAAATCAAGCATTTTTAAATCATAACCATCAATCAAGACTTTCCCTTGCTGGGGATCATAGTAGCGGGATAATAATTTGGCGATAGTTGATTTACCGGATCCGGATTTTCCTACCAAAGCGGTAAATGAACCGGCAGGTACTCTAAAAGAAACATTTTTTAAAACATTTCTTTTAGAGTACGCAAATGAAACATTTTGAAATTTAATCTCTCCTTTAATGTCAACAAAAATAGGGTTAGGAGAATTCTCAACGCTTGGCTTTGCATCTATTAGTTCACTTAAGCGATCAACTGGCTCTCTGGCTTCTGATATTCGAACATAAATCCTACCTAACCTAAAAATATTAGAATAAGCCCGCTCGGTTAAGCTGATTAGAAAAACTAAACTTCCAATAGTCAATGCATTGGCTCTAACTTCAAATAAGCCAATAATTAATATAAAGATATAAAAAACCTCAATTAAGATATTCCTACTAAAAGAGGTAAAGACTCTTTTTCTAAATTCCTCTAAAGAAACATCACTAATATATTTACGAAGCATCCCAAAAGATTCATTCTCCCTATTTTCCTGAGCAAAACCTTTGACAACCGAGATATTGCTCATAGTATCTCCTATTTCAGAGGAGGAAAGTTCATAAGCTTCGTGGCGATCTTCTCTTAATTTCTGAGTAGATTTAAAAATATGGAAAGTAATTAAAACAAACGGTATTAGAGATAAAGAATAAATTAAACCAATTTTTATATTAGTTAAAAAAATTAAAACAGCAGTTACAAGAAGCTGCAGTACTGTTGGTTGAAATTCAAAGGTAAAATGATTAACTAATTCTATTAATTTATCTGTTCCTTTATTAAGCAAAGTAATCTTTTTACCAGTAGGTATTTTTTCATGATAATCTAGCGATAGATCAATCATTTTTTTATAAGCACTAGTTGAAATAAAGCGTTCTGTTTTAATTAAAAAATTTAAAATAATCCAATCTGCCAGGTGATCAATAACTAGAGAAATCACTCTTACTCCCCCCAAACCTGCTAAAACCACAATTGCAGTTTCTATTGTTATTAAACCTTTAGTTGCAACCAATAAATCTAAGATTTTCCCAAAAAGATAAGGGCCTGTTAACCTAACAGCCTCAAAAATTACAGTTATAAAAAAGATAAAATATAGCCTTTTATGGAAGGGATTTAAAAGCTTCCATACTTTTTTAACAAATTCCATACATATATTTTCTCATAAATTGGAAGATCAGGAGTGGATTATGCCATCACCGGAGTGGCTGTAGCTCTACTATTACCGTTTCTTTTTTTACCGACAATTTTTTCAAACTCCGGAGTATCAAGAGTTTCTACCTCAAGTAGCTTTTTAGCAACTTTATCTAACTTTTCTCTATTTTTGCGTAAAATAGCTAATGCTTGCTGATAGGCTGTATCTATTATTTTTTTTATTTCTACATCTATTTTAGATTGCAAAGCCTCAGATATACCTGATCCTTCATCAGGAGACCTTTGCCACATCCCAAACAAGGCTCTTGGTCTAATATTTATAGGTCCAAGGGAGCTCATTCCATATTCCGTTACCATTTCCCTAGCAATATTAGTTGCTACCTCTAAATCATTAGCAGCCCCGGTTGAAATATCTTTAAAGACTAACTCCTCGGCTGCTCTTCCTCCTAAAGCTGTGGCGATTTGCTCTAAGAGGCGTGATTTGGTCTCATTGGAGCGATCCTCGGTTGGTGGAAACATGGTGTGTCCCCCTGTCATACCACGAGATACTATAGTAATCCTATGGACAGGATCCACATGAGGCAGTGAGTGACCCACCATTGCATGCCCTCCTTCATGATAAGCAGCTAATTTTCTATCTTCTTCTGATTGCATTCTTTTTCTCTGTGGGCCTAACTTAACTTTAGTAGCTGCCTCTTCTAAATCTTTAGAATCAATTGCTTTTTTAGCTTCTCTGGCTGCTAAGATTGCTGCCTCATTTAACATATTAGCTAAATCAGCCCCAGAAAACCCAACAGTCCGCCTAGCAATCCTCTCAATATCTACATCAGCAGTAAATGGTTTTCCCTTCATGTGCAGCTTAATAATTGCTTTTCTCTCTTCCAAATCAGGCATGTTTAAAACAACTCTTCGATCAAATCTACCAGGTCTAACTAATGCCGGATCCAAGAGATCTGGTCTATTTGAGGCCCCGATTACGATTACAGATTCATTTGGAGCAAAACCATCCATCTCAACTAATATTTGATTTAGAGTTTGTTCCCGCTCATCATGCCCCCCAGAAAAACCCATGCCCCTCATCCTGCCAATACTCTCAATTTCATCTATAAAAATAATTGCCGGAGCGTTTTTCTTAGCCTGAGCAAACATATCCCTAACTCTTGCTGCTCCAACCCCAACCAACATCTCCATAAATTCAGATCCAGCTATAGAGTAAAAAGGTACCCCAGCCTCACCTGCTACACTGCGCGACAAGAGGGTTTTCCCCGTTCCGGGTGGACCCACCAGTAATACTCCTTTAGGAGTTCTGGCTCCTATCTCTTTATACTTTTGCGGGCTTTTTAAAAAGTCAACTATTTCTTCAAGCTCTTTTTTAGCCTCATTTACTCCGGCCACATCAGAAAATTTAATTTGTGGTTGATCCTTGGTAAAAATTCTTGCTTTTGATTGACCAAATGAGAAAATTCCCTGAGCTCCTTCTCTGGCTTGGCGAATGATTAAAATAAAAAATATAACCATGACAATAATAGGTAAAACAGTACCTAAAACTCCAAGCCATGCTTGCTGCATGGAGATATCCTTAACCTCAATTTCTACTTTTTTAGGATCAACTTTGGCACTTTCTAAAATTTTATAAATAGATTCCCCTGATTCTTTTCTGGAACTGGCAAATCTTTCCTCATCATTACCTTTTTTACCTTCGCTAGAAGGCAAGCTTTGCTTATATTCAACAAAAACTTTATCCCCCTCAAGGGTAATTTTTTTCACCTTTTCAGTTTTTATATCCGCTAAAACTTGAGATAATGGAACATCTTTGCCAGGGTTAATTCCACCTGTTAAATTAACAAAAAGAAAAAAAGCGACCAAGGCAATCAAGGCATAAATTCCAAAGCCTTTTAAAAAAGAAATTAAGCGGTTTTGGGGAAGTTTAGGAAGCTTTTTTTTACCATTATCAAAGGATAAAAAACCTTTTTTTCCGGGATTTACCATGGGCGAAATATACCATATTAGCCTTGGAAAAACCAGGGGTCTAACTTAAAAAAAATTAGCGAAGTTTGCTTCCTGCTGGAACCTTTTTAGAAGGTTTAATAATAATTGGTGGGTCTGTATCTGTTGCCAATACCATAGCTTGTGACTCAATCCCCATTATTACTCTTGGCTCTAGATTAGTTACATATACAAATTGCTTGCCTACTAAATCTTTAGGTTTATACCATTTTTTAATTCCAGATAACACTTGTCTTTTTTCATCTCCAAAATCTACTATTTGTTTAATTAACTTATCAGATCCATCAACTGCCTCAGCTTCTACTACAGTTCCCACTTTTAGTTCTAATTTTGCAAAATCATTGATGCTTATCATGGTAAAAATAATCTATCTTCATTGCAATTTTTACTTCCTTCATAGTTTTTTCTGCCTCTGCTATTGCTTTTTTTGTACCTTCCTTTAAGATTTTTTCTATTAAATGAGGTTGATTCTCATACTCTTTTCTTTTTTCCCTAATGGGATCTAAAAAATTATTTAATACTTTTACTAAGTATTGTTTTACCTCCACATCCCCTACTTTACCCTCTTTGTACCTAGATTTAAAATCATCTAGCTTATGTTTATCAGTCTCAGTGGTAAAAGCATCTAAATAAATAAAGACAGGGTTTCCCTCAACAGTTCCTAGATCTGTTGGTTTAATCCTTTTGGGGTCTGTATACATATCCATTACTTTTTTTTCAACCTCTTCAGAAGAATCAGCTAAAAAAATTGCATTATTTAACGATTTACTCATTTTAGCTTGGCCATCAGTACCAACTAAGCGGGGAAAATCTCCAACTAAAGGCTCTGGTTCCACTAAAATCTGCCCATAAATACTATTAAATTTACGGACAATTTCTCTTGTTTGCTCAATCATTGGTACTTGATCTGCTCCAACGGGTACTAAATCTGCTTTGCAAAAAGTAATATCAGCAGCTTGGGATACAGGGTAAGCTAAAAACCCTAAAGTTACATTTTCTTCGATCCCTTTTTGTTTCATCTCCTCTTTAACTGTGGGGTTTCTATATAACCTAGCAACTGTTACTAAGTTCATATAAAAAACAGTTAATTCTGCAATTTGGGGAATTTGGGATTGGATAAAAATTGTGGTTTTTTGAGGATCAATACCTACAGATAAATAGTCTAAGGTAACTTCTTTAATAGAATCCCTTACTTTTTGGGGATTATCAAAGTTATCAGTTAGAGCTTGAACATCTGCAAGCATTACAAACTGATCATATTCATCTTGCAGCTTGACTCTATTTTTTAATGAACCAACAAAGTGGCCCAAATGCAGCCTTCCTGTTGGCCTATCACCAGTTAGGATTCTCTTCATACTTATGTAGAATATCACTTGAGGCTAAAAAAAGCGAATTAGGATCTTGCAGTTTGTTTAGTTTGGCTAAGGACTCTCTGTTTGACTGCATTAACTACTGCTGAAACTTTGCCTGTCCATGATCTTTTAGGAGCAACTCCATCTACCCTTTTACCGCGCATTTCTACCCCATTAATTTTAGGTTCAGGAAACCCTTCAATAACTCCATTTGCAACATGGATTCTGACAAGACCTGTACGCTGAAAAGTAAGCACTGCTGCATCTACTGGAGGTGGTTCATTGGGAGCTGTTTTGATCCCATTTATACGAACAAAAGACTCTCCATCTGGCAACCTAGCAATTAAAGAATCAAATCTAAGTATACCGTTTCTCCCATCAAAAAATAATTCTTTCGCGGTTACATATAATAATCTCTCTGATCCAGTTAAGCCTTCTGTACCACTAGGGTATAAGTTTAGGCCATAAACAAACTCACCTGATTCATTAACTCCTACTAATTCCACAGGAAGTCTTACTCCTGCCTGCTCCTCTGTAATCTGGCTACCAAGAGGGTAATCAAATCTCCCTCTAATAACATCACCGACATTAATATCCGCAGGCGAGACCTGGTTTAAAGGAAGTTCAATAGTTTGTAATGACTCAACTTTTAAAGACATAATTTTAATTTAACCTATAGTGCTATTATAGCACAAGGAGTAAACTTTGGTCAAGCTAAAGTTAACTTCATTAGGGTGAACTTATGGGGCTAGCAGTATTGTTAAGGTAATGAGCACAAAGCCCAGGTGTTCTGGCAATAATAAACACTGCATTAGCTAACTTTGCTTCCCAGCCAAAGCTACAAAGTACAACAGCAATAGCTGCATCTATATTAGCAGGCAAAGTTATCCCTTTTTGAGCTTTAAGCTCTGCTTCTAAATCTTTAGCTACTTTAATAAATTCCCCACCAAGTCCTGCTTCCTCAAGCTTTTTAAAAATTAGCTGGGTCCTAGGATCAGCCTCTTTGTAAACTCTATGCCCAAACCCAGGCATCCTTTTCCCCTCTTTTAAATATTCTTCTACCAAATTTCCTATTTCGTATTTCGTATTTCGTATTTTATATAGAATCTCCATACAAGGTTCTATTGCACCCCCATGAGACTCATTTATCTGTAAAATCCCAGCTGCAATAGCCTCAGATAAAGTTTTTCCATCTTTTGCAGCATTAACTGTTGCTACTCCAGATGGAGAGTTTGGACCATGATCTATAGAAAGATTTAAAATAAGCTCAAATATTTTTTCTTCCTGCTTAGAAGGAGTTTTTTCTGATAAAAGTTCAAAAATTAGTGAGGCAAAGCTTCTCTGCTGAGAGATCTCCAAATGATTTTCTTCCCCAAACAATGCGGGTTTGCTTTCATCATTATCTTGATGTGTTATTGTCCTAGCCATTTATAATGCTCCTTTCACTAAACTTGCTATTTGATCAAAATCATCAGCTACTAAAACTCCTGCATCTTTTAAAATTTGCCTTTTTATATCTGGTTTCCCTCTATCCCCTTCAATTATTGCTCCTGCGTGTCCAAATTGTACATCAGATGGCAAGCGTTCTGTAAATTCCCCACCAATATATGCAACCACAGGCTTTTTAATTTTACCCTGTTTTTTTAAGATACTTACTCTCTCCTCATAAGTTCCACCTAATTCACCAAAAATAACAGAGGCTTTTGTTTTAGGATCATCTTCAAGGGCCAACAAAAAGTCCCCAAAGTCAGTGCCAATTATCCTATCTCCACCAATCCCAACAGCCCAAGATATACCTAAACCATGGTTTTTTAAATGAATCCCAATTTCAGATGTCATCCCTCCTGATTTAGAAATAATAGCTACTTCTCCATCTATAAATGCTCTCTCAGGAGTTGCACCTCCAATTGAGCCTATCTTTATTTTTCTACTTGGACAAATCATCCCAACTGAGCTTGGGCCAACTAAGCTAATTCCATTTTTTTTAGCTAAAGCATAGATATAAGATTCATCCTTAGTAGGGACTTTTTCTGTAACAATGAGTATAAATTTTACTCCAGCCTCTATTGCCTCTACTGCTGCACCTTTTACAAAAAGAGGTGGTACATAAAGGACTGTTCCATCAATTTCCCCCACAACTTCTTTGGCTTCTCCAACTGAATTAAAAACTGGTAAACCTAAGATTTCTTGTCCACCTTTTCTAGGAGTTACCCCAGCCATAACTTTTGTTCCATAATCAAGCATGGTTGGTAAGGCAGTAGACCCTTCAGAACCTGTAATACCTTGACCAATAATTTTTGCTCCCTCTGGTAAAAGTAACATTATTTAACAACCTCCTGTGCTTGTATACTGTAAAGTTGAGAAGGCTTTTTTTCTGGATATTTTTCTAAGTACTTCTTAACTATATTGAAACCTAAAGTATAACCAGTCCATTTAGGAATGTTTCTATCCCCCATTCCAAAAAACCATTCGTTATGATCGTATTCTTTTGTAAATTCCTTTTTAGCTAACTCACTAAACTTTTGTAGTTGTTTTTCAGTTAATGCTAAGTCCCATTTTTCTGGTTCGCCATCTAAATATTCCATTTCAAAATGGTCTGCCAAACCTTCGCTTACAAGAGCTTCAAGTAAAGTCTTACCATACCCAGGATTTTGCCAGCGAATTGCATGATGAAGTTCATGTGCAAGAATTCTAGGCAAATTTTTAGCAATAGAGTTATTAATATTAGGGAATTTGGGATCTAAATAAAGATTAATAAGATAAGTGTTTTGAGCATATCCTCCAATTCCTAGATGTTCTATCGCTCCCAATGGATTGTCTTCAACAATAACGTCTAAATCAGGCAAAGGAAGTAATTGTACAACTTCACTTTTAACTTTTTTTATAATTTCTTCAATTTTTTTTGAGAATGGAATTAATCTACCGCTAGCTTTTAATATATAGATTCCTCCGTTCATAAATTTTTCCTTTGGGCATATTCTTTAGCTAAATCAACTATTACTTTTGCACTCTCAGCTATAGATGTTTCTTGACCATAAAGGTGCAAATCAAAATCTTTTACTTTTTTTAACATCTCAAATGCTTCCTCGTCCCTTGGTCCTCCTCTTCTTATCACAATAGGATAATCAGGTTTTGAAGTAATTTTTCTTAATGCGTCTAAAAATCCAGATAAAGTTTCATAGATATCTGTAAAGTTAGCTACTCCTCCAACTACCCATAATCCATTTAAATTAGGCTTAGAAAGTACAATTTGAGTTAATTTTTCCACCTTCTCTTTGGGAGGATTGCCAGAGTACTCTGTATAGTTTGCAGGCTTTCCACCTATTTTAAATAAAGCATCCATTGCAGTTAAGGATGCCCCACCACCTGAAGCTAAAACTGCTATATCACCATCAAAATCAAAATAAGTTGAACCTGCTACTCCTCTATAATCTTCTTCATCTATTTTTTTAGCTTCAATTTCTCTATCTGATGGAGTATAACCTGGGACTGCTCGAGGTGGATACTGTTGCCACTCCTCATGTCTTTTGATAGCACTATCATCTAATTTTATCTTTGCATCTAGTGCTACCCAACCATTTTTTGTTTTAACCAAAGGATTAATCTCTAAAAGTAAACAATCTTGTTCAAAAAAAAGGTTAATCAGCTTTTCTAAGATGTCATTCTGAACCCTTCGCTTCGCTCGAGGGTAAACTCCGTGAAGAATCTCTAAGTTGGATCCTTCGCTTTCGCTCAGGATGACAGATTGAGTAATTGGATCTACCGGAAAACTTTTTACTCCTCTTTCTTCTATTCCTATCCCTCCTTTATTGGAAATATTTAACACAGGTCCCCTTGTATCAGTATCATAAGAAAGAGAAACATAGTATTCCTTTGCTATATCTACTTTTTCTTCTACCAACACCTTCTCAACTTTTTCTTTATTGATTACTTTACTAAAAAGATCCTTTAAACTAGACGCTACACCCTCTATGCTATCCTCTACTATTATTCCTCCTGCATCTGCTCTTTTTCCTGATAGCACTTGGGCTTTTAAAACTACTTCTCCTGTCATTCTGAGGGCGAAGCCTGAAGAATCTAAATCAGAGGATTCAATAAGTTGGAAGTTGGGAATATTTATCCCAGCATCTTTAAGTAGTTTTTTCCCCTCATATTCATAAAGAATCATGGGTATATATTAGGGTAATAGGTTATAGGTAGCAAGTAATAGATGTGGCAGCGACAGGGATCGGACCTGTGACCTAAGCTTTATGAGGGCTCCGCTCTACCACTGAGCTACGCTGCCATTCATTTGAATTTTAGCACAATTTGAGGCTAAAAGATATTTAAGAAGGCTTAACTGCTTGTTCTTTTTGATATTCTTGTAAAAACCCTTCTGCAAAATTATCAAAAAATTTTAATGCTTCCTGATCTGGATCTTTATTTGTTCTTAATTTATATCTTTTTCTTATCTCCTCATTAGCCTGCCTTTGATCAATGCATTTTTCAATTGCTTTAAAATCCTCATCAGTAAATGAAAGCATAGCTTCAGAGTAAAGTTTAGAAAAAGAAGTGCTGGTTAAATCTTGGGTAAACTCTACAATTTGTGAATCACTGTAACCTTTTTCTTTTAAAACAGCTATTACTTGCTGATACTTAGTTGATTGATCCATAATTACTTTACTCTCAAAGCTGCTTCTTTTGCTTTTAGATAGGCTTCCCAGACTGCATTGACTTTACCTGGATGTACTAACTTGATTTGGTCATTTACCATAATATAATGATTCGCTTCTATTAATTTTTTCATTGCTGCGTGAGCCACTACTGGATCAGAGCTTTGTGATTGCTCCACCAACTGATCCAAGTTGTTAATATCTACTGGAAAATGCGCTCCCTCTGGTAAATGCCCTGCCTCTGCCATCGCTCCCCAATTGTCAATGAAAGTATCTTTATTGGCAAGGATATGTACAGCAAAAGTTTTAGCATCCTGCGGCCCCCAAGTTATATTATGCCCATGATCTATCAAGATTTGTCCCATGGTATTCCCTTGATGAACTTCTACTATATTGCCCATTTCTGGATGAGCATCGAAATCTGTAATTTCATTTATCTTGTTCAATATCAAATGCTGTTGGTATAAGTAATCCCTTAAAGCCTCCTTCGCAGTGTCCTGAAGGTGTTGGGAATAGAATGAGTCTGGAGATTTTAACTTATTTTCTAGGTACTCCTTACCTAAACTTTTTATTTCTTCAAAATTATCAAGATCGGGATTAGATGTATCCTCAGCTGCCTGTATAAGGTTTGCTCCAGCACTAGCTCTTAACTGCCCATAAGTATCCTGCCAGATTTGAGAGTAAGCTTCATTAGAGATTTGATCTGGAACCATTCCTTTGGCTCTAATAGTTTCATCAACTATTTTATTAACTGTCTGAAAATTAGCCCTAGCTAACTCATCTTTTGCCTGAGCAAATTCAGGACTTTTAATCATTTCTTTAACTGCTTCTGTTTCCGATGGAGTAAGAGCATCTTTATCTGGGTCAATAAGAGCTCCTGAGGTACCCACATTCTCATCTACTGGAGCACCTTGGCCTACTACTTCATGAGGTTCGCTTATACCACTTCCTAACCTGCCTAAACTTTCCCTAACGCTAATTTGAGTTTCAGGAGCAGCGGGCACGGGTTCTGGAACATTAGGAAATTTAGGTGTTTCAGCCAATTCCCTTATAGGAGTAGTCACTGGAGTTGGTGTACCTTCAATAGTTGGTGTGGTTGGAGGAGTAGCACTTTCAGTAGGAACTGGAGTTTCTACAGTAGTCGGAGTACTTTCAGGAGTTGGTGTATTCTCCAAAGCTTCTGCAGTAACAGTATCTGTAGGTTCTGGTGTGAGAGTAGCTGGCACTGTAGCAGTTGATGTAGCTTCAGGGGAAGGAGTGGCCTCTGGGGTAGGGGTTGCATCAGCAACAGTCTCAGAACTAGACCCTATTGAACGAATGCTTCTTAATAAATTTCCTCCACTGTCCATTACATTTTGAAGTACATTACCAGGAGAAGGGAGGGAAACTTTTGGTAGTCTTTCTGCTGCGACAGCCAAATTAATTCTAGAGATATACTCACTAATAGGAACACTTAAACCCATCTCAGCACTAATCTCTGGAGCAACAGCTGCAAAAACTCCCTCAATTGAAACTAAAGCAGCTCCTGCTGAAACTCCCAAAGCAAATTCTTTTAGATGGTGTGCAACTTTAGGATGGCTACTCTCAAGTACGCTTATCTTACTTAACACTCCTCTTTCGCTTGCAAATACTGCTCCACTTAAAGCAAGCCTAAGACCAGTTCTTGCCAAAGGACTACCATTAAGCAAAACGCCACTCCCTACTCCAATGCCATATCCCACTCCCCAGGAATACCTACCTTCAGTAAATACTTTACGGGGAGCATCTAGAGGATTTGCATTTTGGGCCCATTTACCTAAACCTCTAGCAAAAGCTTTGCCAATACCGGCTGCAGAAATTCCTCTTCTTTCTGCTATAGGATTTTGGGCGGCATTTTCTGCTTCTATTTGGGCTGCAAAATTACCCCAGTCATCTGCTCCTGGATTTGGCGCTTCTGCTGTTCTTGCCATAATTTGCTTCCTATCTATAAATTACTATATACTAATGATACAGTATTCATATGGCTATGGCAAATGAAACCCAACATGAAGGAGAAAGTATTCAACCTCCTGTGTTTACAGAGGTGATGAGTAGTATCGGTGAAAAAATTAGTGCAGGGATTACTGATCAAAATGCTGCTTCTTTATTAAAAGATGTGTTAAATTTAGATCAAACTTTTCTACCTAATGGCAATAAAGCTACAACCAATGAAAAAGTACTAGCAAGAATAAGAGAGCCTCTATCTGGAAACCCAAGTGTTTTAAAAGAATTGGGAAAAAGGGGCTCAACAGCTATCTCTCTTGATCAATTGAGGCAAGTTGTTCGTCTTGCTGAAATTTTAGATATTAAAAATTTAGATGAATATCCCGGATTACTTGCAGCAATTAAAAGAGATATTGCTAGGGAGGAGTCTGCTCAAACTTCTCCTTCCCAAGCACATAAAGCAGCTATTCCCATTACCCCAGCTGAACCAGTTGTTACTTCTGCTTCTGAATTAAAACTAGAAGAATATTTATTACAAGAACTATTTAGGGAAGCTGCTCAACAAATAACAGAAAATGGTAGAGCAGAAATTCCTGCAAGTACTAAAATGCTTGGATGGTTAGTAGATGGAGCCTTAACAAGAGCTCTTGAAGAAAGAAGTATCCAACTTAGAGAACACTATGTTGATGCTTTTATTTTAGATCCTAAAACCCCTGGATTAATAAGATTTCAAACTAATATAGAGATGCAGAAACCTAATAAAATCATCAATTTAGATTTCGATGCCGTGATATCAGGAGCAAACTTAAGCGCAATATATTTCGTAAGTGATAAGGTAAGACAAGGAGTGCTTAGTAGAATAGCTAAACCATTTTTTAAAGACAGGTTTACAGAAGAACAGGAAATAAAGGAGATGCTTAGAACTAGGAAAGAAGCAAGAGCAAGTGGCGAAACTCCTCCCCTTCATAAAATTGTAGAATACTATCTTGCTTATCAATTCCAAAATTTGGGAGTAAAATTTGCTGGTTTGCAACTTAGGTGGGAAGGCCGACAATTAAAACTAATTTTTCAAGGCTCTGATTTATCTTCTACTATAGATGTCCCTGCTGATAGAGGTTCAACTAGGTTGGGGATCCCAGAAGATGGTTCTAGGGTTGTATTAGCTGATGCTACATCCCCTGAAGCAATATCTTCTCCTGCAGAAGAGGTTGAAGTGATTCCAGAAAATGTTAGAAAAATTATTGAGGATTTAAGGAGTGCATACAAGGCTTATAATGATGCCTACTCCACTCAACCTGGAACGCAAACAGAGGAAGCCCTAGCAGATGTTCGTACCAAAGAAAGAGAGCTTAGTGAGGCATTAGGTTTAACAGGTGCTGAAAGTTATAAAGAGGTTGAGCTACTAAAAAAACTAGAATTGGAAGCTAAATATAATGATCTAGCATTAACAGACACGAATAGAACATCTACATACCCTAATCCTCACTTAATCCTTGAGCTTTTTTCAGGTGCCCCCAATTACCTACGGCAAGCTGCTGCAGATTACTTCCAACATGCTAAATTGGCCACTCCTGCGGAGCACAGTGCCCAACTTGAGGAAGATTTAATGAAAATAGAAAAACTAACTAAACAGGCTGCAGTTGATATGGCCAAAAGAGCTGGTAGAGTGATAGGCGATATACTTTCATGGCGTATGTCAGTAGGACCATCATTTGATTATGACCAGGCCTTACGTAGATCAGACACTATTCCCGAGCAGATAATAGCACTTTTTAAAGCTAAAAATAAAGCGGAATATAATAAGCTTAAACCAGCAGTAGATTTACAACAAGCAGTGAATGAGTTTATTGATAGCTTAGCCAATCGAGCGCTACTTCGATTAGAATCCACCAATTTTCACTACCGGGATTTAATTGATCCATTTGAGAGTCATCAAGGACACGTTATTAAACTATTTGGTTGGATTAGAGATTCATATGGAGACCTAAAAACATATCCTCCCGAGTCCGATAATTATAATAATATTAAAAAAGGTATTAGAGCAGATGAGGAACAAATTTTAAATATCCTAGGTGTTACAATGCACCCTGAATATAGACAGCTTCTGTATGCTCATATAGGAGTTTTGCAGAAAATCTCTGAAGATACTCCTCAAGAAAAATCTAATAAAGAACTTAATGATAAGTATACAAAAGCCTTAGAAAATTATAAAAAACTTCTTTTATCTGATAGTCCAAATTTTAAGAATGTAGCTAGAGCTTTAAAGGTTGCCAGTATGGCCAGGATGAGAATGGAAAACGAGATGATGGAACGGGCTTTAGCTGCTCCAACACTCCGAGATGAATATAATAGTGCTGATGGCGCTCGAAGGGCAGTTTTAGAAGATGAGTTAAGTACTCTTCTAGGATTATCCCCTGAAGATAATGGAAGAAGAATACACGAATTATATATGCAATATAAATCTACAATTTTTAAAACTTTTGATCTCTCAGCTGAAATACCAATCCCTCCTGATGATTTTACAGGAAGGTTATTTAAGAAAGACACCGGAACTACAGATGCCTTTTTCAGATATCAATACATCTCAAAGAATATACTAGCTTTGCAAGCACAAGGAATAGAAGTATCGGATGAAGAATTGGCAGAATATCAAAGGGTTTTAGAAGAGCTAATAAATCTTTTTTATTTTGAAGCTGATGTTTCAGGAAGGCCTATATACTACAAACAAGGTGGGGAGTGGGCTGGTCAAGATTTAGTTGCAGCTATTGAGGGAGGAGAAAGTGAAGAAATGATCAAAACACTCTACATTAGGAGAAACCAGAGTATGATTAGGTTTTATCAGGAATTATTAGATCAATCTACCTCCACAAAAATTAATGAGTACTTAAAAAATTTAGCACATGATGCAGGATTAGAATTTAGAACCTCAAGTATCCCTGGCCAACCAGCAAAATTAGTGGAGCTCCCTCCTTTGCCACAGCCCATTGTTGTGCCCCCACAAGCTCCAGCAATCGAACCTGCTCCAGCTGAGAGGAGATTGGATATTGATATTGTTAATGTCATCAGCCAACTTGGAAAGCTTTATAAGGGTAAATCTGCAAAAACCTTGGAAGAAAGAGAGCAGCTGGAAGATCAAATTGCCAAATCCTTTGGGTTTGATGCAGACCGCGGATATCGCTCTTTGGTTGAGACCCTCAAATATCTCACGGACTTAATATCTTCTCGGGGATTAAAATTACCTAAGGCAAACGAAGATTTAGGAATAATGTTTGTTACAAATAGAGATGAATATCTATCTTTGTTAGAGCAGGTTATACAGAAATTAGAAAAAAATGAGGATATTAAGCAAGATATACCACTTTTAGTAGGGGCTTTGCGAGATAGAAATTATGCTTTCCTTGCCAGAGAAATCGACAGATATGAACGTGCACTTCCCCCTGAGGAAAGAGAAAGGCTAATCACTGCTGGCATACTTCCTACACCAGCCGCAGTTTTATCTGAAAGTGGCTTTGTTCTAGGTAATGCCCACTTAGGTGAGCCTCAATCAGGAGAATAATTAATTTTTTGTTGCGGGGGTTGGATTCGAACCAACGACCTCGAGATTATGCCTAGATATCTAGTTAGACTATACCTTCACCCCGATGTTATATATCGGGGGCTCGGCGTTTAATGGGAGTTTATATTCCAAAATATTTGGTACCTTCCATATAAGCAAAGCTTGATGCTTCGCATTAAGTCGTTACGGGGTCCGATGTTACATCGGACTTCCCACGGTATTATCCTTTAACTTAAGATTTCACCGTTATGAGCCGAGTTATCATTAAAGATTACTCTCTAATGAGCCCAATTTTGAGCCTCGCGAGCTACCACTGCTCTACCCCGCGGTATAAGCTTTGACAGTATACAGGAATAAGGTATTGTTTTCAATAGAAGCCAAATAATTTTAGCCAGCCCTGCCAATTAGATAGTTTAATTTCTTCTTTCCCTTTATTTAAACTCAAAACCTTTTTCACCTCAGATTCGGGAATTATTACTATAACCTCATTTTCCTTGGCTAAACCAAGCTTATCGCGAGCCTGCTCCTCAATAAAATCTAACCTTTGGGTATCTTTTAATTTTTCCTTTAATAACCTATTTTCCTGCTGCAGCCTAACTAAGCGCTCAGTAGTAGTATCAAGCCTATCTCCAGCCTGCAATGCTCCTATAATCTGCCTTCCCAGACTGATTATTACTAAGATTATGAGCAAAGTTATGACAATAATTACTGCTTTTCTAATCATCTTTTTACCCTTAAGTTGCTAAACTTGCTGCTTGACAATAATATCCTTTTTTAATATTATATGGGATAATAGATACATAAGTATGGTTACTCTGCGTGATGCCCATCAACAATTTATTGGCCATTTAAAGGGGCGCTCACGTGCCTCAGCTACTATCTTAGCTTATGGTAAGGATATTGAGCAACTCGTCTCCTATTTAGTCGAACAAGGCAAACAAAATGCCCAGGATATTATCTTAGAGGATTTGAATGCCTTCATGGCTAAACTCTCTAAAGAAGGCTATACCGCTAAATCAATCTCCAGGAAGACTAATTCCACAAAAACTTTCTTTAAATTCTTAAAAACTTCTAATTTAATTGAAAATGATCCAGCCGGCGCACTTGAGCATCCAAAATTTGAGAATAAACCTCCCAGAATTTTATCTAAATTAGAATATCGAGCGCTAAGAGATGCAGCCAGAGGGGATCTTCGAATTTTTGCCATTATTGAGCTACTTTTGCAAACCGGGATTAGAATTGGAGAACTAGCCCAACTTAGTGTAGATGATTTGGATTTATCCTCTGATTCCCCCACTCTTCATGTCCCAGAAGGTGAAGGCAGCAATGCCAGAGATATTCCACTTAATAAACCAGCAGTTGAAGCAGTACAAAAGTATTTAGAGGTTAGGCCTAAAACTCCAAATGATAGAAGCTCATCTTTGACTAAAGCATTATTTGTAACCAAAACAGGAAGGCCCTTACTTGTTAGAAATATAAGAACTGCAATTGATAGATACTTTAAGTTAGCAGGGATAAAAGATGCTAAGGTAAATGATTTAAGACATACTTGGGTAGCTCATCATTTAGAGGCTGGCACTTCTTTGACTTTAATCTCCAAACTAGCTGGGCATAAAAGAGTTTCTACTACTGAAAGATACCTACAATTTATCCAAAACCGCTCAACTGATAGCAAAGTAAAGCTAGAAGAACTCTGAAATGGAACGCATTATTTGCCCACTTAATCGTAGTGCAGATTGTATACAAGTTCACACCCTCAGGGTGGGTTACGTTCACACCTTACTATACTAATACCCTACTGGCGGACCCGGACTCGATCGAACCAGGAACCAACCCTGCACTATAATAACTAAACTGAATAGACTAATGTTCCTGGTTTGGTGGGCTGTGAAACTTTTAGACCAAAGGAGTCACCTTTTTTAACAGAGTCTACCTGTTGATGATCAACTTGTAGTGATTCCACATTTTGATTAAACTCTTCCTCTTCCCCTCTTTTAAACTTTAGCTTATCTCCCACTTTTAATCCTCCAGAATCTAAATCTATAATTGCTACTCCTAATTTGTCATAGTAGTGGGTAACTTTACCTATTTGTTTATCCAAATTTCTCACCCCCAATCAAAATAGAGCCTGTTGTGGGCGGACCTGGACTCGAACCAGGAACCGGAAATGTATAAGATTTCTGCGCTAACCAATTGCGCCATCCGCCCTACCAGGGGCTAATTATACCAAAAGATTTCATCTTTAACTCCATAATAATTTGATACAGCTTTTATAGACATAGCTATTTTCTCACTTAAATTAACCCTATGCGTATAAATCTGACATGTACCATACCCAAAGCTTTTATATATTAAACCTTCTCTAGTTGAGTCTTTAATATAAGGTCCTCCAAATTGATTTTTTGGCAAGTTTAAATGGTTTGACCAGAAATTAGTGACTTCTTCAAAATTCATATCTTTATAAATGTGTAGGCGTACTTTTATGGAGTTTTTTGGAACACCCAAAACCTTAGTCATCCAATATAGCGCAAACTTAATAACTCTTGGGTCCGTATTACTAATCGAGAATCTTCCATGTTTTTTCTCTCCCTCACCCCAATACAAAAATACCCCTGCCAAAAAAAGCTCTTTTTTAGACAAAGGTAATAATTCTTTAACTTGTTTTTCAAAAACCTGCTTCAATCTAAATAATCGCTTACTCTTGAACGTTTCAATAAACTTTTCTCTTGATAAATCTCTAGATAACATTTTGTTTTTTAGAAGTTTTACCTGTTGAGTTTTGTTTAAAGGAAGTCTTTTTAACCAATCACTTAATGTACTTTTGGAAACACCTAATTCTTTTTTAATTTGACCATAGGTTTTTCCTCTTAATCGAAGTTTAATCGCCTGCTCACGAAGAAATATTTTAGACATCGTACCCATAGATTGTATCCCCCAAGACAGTCAATGTAAAGTACAATTATAGTTTTGCCCTAGATGCTATCTCTGCCTCTACTGCTCTTTTATCCCTTCCATAAGTTAACCTGGATAACTCTTTAATTGCCCTTCCCACCTCTGGCCTCATCATGGCATACCAAGCTTTCATATCTTTTTGAACGTTTAGAGAAAAAGGTGGAATTGGCTCTCCATGAACTTGGGTTTTAACATATAAAGTGTGAGCAGCAATATTAACTAAATCTTGTTCATTAAAAATGGGTGCAAATTCATGTTGTAAAAAGTTAGCATCTGTTACACCTACCCTATATGCCATGACAGTTCCAACATTTCCAAAGATAGCATTTTTAATATTTTCATCAATTTGTCCAATAAACTGGTTAGCTACTATTAAATTTAATTTATACTTTCTGGCTTCAGATAAAATGGAAGCAAAAGTGTCAGTGGCAAAGTTTTGGAATTCATCTACATAAAGGTAAAAATCCCGCCTTTTGTTCTCAGGTGTATCAGCCCGAGACATTGCTGTTGCTAAAATCCGAGGAACTAAAACTAATCCCAAAAAGTTAGAGTTATCCTCACCCATTTTTCCCTTGGATAAATTAACTATCAAGATTTTGCCATCATCCATAATTTTTCGTAAATCAAATGAAGGTTTTGATTGACCAATTATATTTCTAATCATCATATTGGTAACAAATTTTCCAAACTTGGAAACAAAATAATCAAGCGTTTCAGATTTGTGAAACTCAGTTGTTTGAGCTATTTGATCTGTCCAGTATCTTCTAACAATAGGATCTGCTACTAAGGGCAAAATCTCTCTAACAAATTGTGGATCAGTTAGTGCCCTAACAACCTCAATTAAAGTCCCACCAGGCATGGACATAACTGTTAAAAGCGAGTTTCGAACAGCATGCTCTAAGCGGGGACCAATAATCCCGGTATGGTTTGGATCATAAAGTTTATAAAGCAAACCAATGATTGATTCCACCACAAAATGTTTTTGCTGTTCGCTTATATGCTCCAGCATATTCATTCCAAAAGGACGCTCAACATCAGAGGGGTCCCAATAAACTACATCTTTTGCCCGATTTGGTGGAATTAAATTCAAAAGTTCATCTGCAGCATCACCGTGTGGATCAATAAAAGCCAAACCTTTATTAGCTAAAACATCTTGCAAAGCAAGTGATAATAAAAACTGTGATTTACCAACGCCGGTTCTTCCAATAATGTACATATGACGCTGGCGATCGGAATCGGAAATATAAACCGGACGCTGTGTCCCTCTAAAAATAGACTTACCAAGGTATAGTCCAAACATTGGGATTTTCTCTGAAGCTGGAGCATGCCTGGCCGGAAGCCAGTAGATAAAGGGGGTTTCAATAGATTTATTTGGAAAATGAAAAATGGAGGCAATTTCATCTGATGTTAAAACAGGCAATTTTGAAAACATTGGCTGATACCGATAGATAAAATCAACCATGAATCCTTTTTCCGATCTAATTTTTGCCCCACTAAACCCATTGTAAGCTCCTGAGAATTGCTCAAAGGCTGAGCGTATGTTAGATAAATGAGCTTTAGCAGTATCTTTGCTACTTGAGGAAACTACAATCCTTACTGCTACATTAAACCCAGGCTTAGAGAGTTTATTTTCTACAGCTTCCAGCTGTTTTTGATCAGGAGGAGCTTTAGGTTTATCTCCTGTTCCAGGATCCTTTTCTTTTTTCAAAAATGATTTACCCGAATCTTTCCAGTTACCCTCTGCTGGAGAGATCATAATTTGAATAGCGGCTCCCTCACCTGGTTGCATTTTGGCTAAGGCGGAGGTAATCGCGGATAAAGGATCAGTTGGTAATTCCCTATATGTTTTAATTGGGAAGTAGTTGGTATTTTTTAGTTTTAACATGGCATAAGCTACTTGACCTTCTTCTGAGAAAATATTGTATTCTTGAACTTCCTTTACTTCAGCATCAGGATAAGCTCCATTAATTTGTTTTTCGACTAAATCCTGGTGTTTTTTATGGCAAGCGATGTAAAATTTAATTGATTCATTTAAAGCAATAATTTCAAAAGATAAATGCGGTTGGGGTTTTAAAAATCCAAATATTCCCCCGCCTGTTTTTATAGAATAAAAAGTAGCGAGAAGTTGCTCTGCGGCATCAATTTTTATCTCATTTCCCCTGGGAACCGATATTTGAAGTAAAACAAACTCCAAGGAATCTCTTTCTCTATTTTTATACTTAATCCAACCAATAATTAAAGGAGATAAAAAATATAAAGCTAAAGCTACACCTGCAAAAATAAATAAGAAAATAAAAATAGATCCCAGTAAGGATAAGAAATCTATGTTAGTAGTGGTGGTTTGACTTGTAACTGCTCCGGTATATTCCATTTATGCTGCTCCCCTTTGACCTTGGGATTTTAATTTATTTGGATCTACTAAAACAACTTTTGAACCTGGGTGGCGTTTATACATTTTCCCTTTTAATAATGTAAGGAAGGGTTTGTTCGCTCCGGTTTTGTCAGTGTGAGTAGGATCACCACTTTTTGTTAACTTATCAATTGGATCACTGGCTACACTTCCTAAAACCTCTAAATGACCCTTTACTATATCAATTGGACCTTCTGACTCCTGAGCGCCTACACTTGTTTCTCCATCATATTGTGAACTTGTCTCAACTACTTCTTGAGTTGCTGGAGGTCTGGAATTATGTATTTCACTGGTAGCTTCCCTGGCTTGCTGATCTATTTTTTTATGAGACTCTTCCAATTCCTCATCAACAACTGTTAAATAAGGAACTCTTTTTTCTTTTACAGATAGAGTATCACTTTCTTTTAGGGCAGATGACATAAAATAATTATAGCGCAACAGAGTAAAAGTAAGGAGAACTAGCTTATTAATTATACTATTTTAAAGCTGCTCTAGACCTTCTAGAACCCTTATCCATCTTTGCACCTCAGGTTTTTGTGCCATTTCCGGAGACCACATTCTTCCTTCTTGTATATATCTATCCATCCCCACTCTCTCTGAAACAAACCCATATATAGTTTCATTAACCCTACTTTTATATCCTTGGCTATCCCAGCGAAGTTGCCAAGGAGTACAGCCAGCAATAGTATCTAGCACAAAAAGCATGAATTCAGTAAGCTGAATAGCCCGTCGGTTATAGGCCGGGCTAGCCGATGAATGATGATAAAATTTAACAGCAAGTGTTTGTTTTACAAAATCCTTACTACTATTAAACCCATCTACAAATCTAGTCCAACTAAAGCGATCTTCGGGAAACTTCGATAGATTTACTATTGTTTCTGGATCTAAAATCGGAGGTTTAATCTCGGGTAACCGATTAAGCTGTTGCCATGCCTGATCCAAGCTATCTTTTACCTTTGCAGGTAATTGCTGAAAGTTTTGAGCTCGCTCCAGCACCTCAGCAATCATATGTCGTCGTAACACCTGTAGGTTAGTATGTAGTAGGACAAACGGACTATTTATAAATGCCCCCACCGGATCCTCTACAGCTACCAGTCCACCACTATTCTCCATAACATAGGTAGCAACCTCTATAGTGGGGAATACTCCTACTATCAATTGCTCATAATATCCGCTCATCAACCTATCATCTCTAGGACTAACTGTTTTGACATTTAATCCATGTTCCCGCTGAGCCTGTCTCCATTCCAAAACTCGATCTAGCGCTTCTAAATAACCCCCATTCATTGAGGCTGATAATATACTTAACTATAAGATATGTCAATCTAAATATTCTTCTACATCTAAGGCTGCCATACACCCTGCTCCAGCTGCTGTTACTGCTTGCCTGTAGTGATGATCTGAAACATCCCCAGCTGCAAAAATCCCATTTATGGATGTTTTAGTATGATTCTTAACAACTATATAGCCTTTTTCATCAAGCTCTATTTCTCCTGTTAAAAAGAAAGTGTTGGGTTTATGACCAATTGCGATAAATACTCCATCCATCTCTAGCTTACTAATCTTTCCTGTTTGAGTATTTTTTAATCTCACTCCCTTAACTTTTTCTTCTCCCAAAACTTCCTCTAAAGTAGTGTTCATCATAAATTCCACATTAGGTTTACTCCTAACCAAACTAACTAAAACAGGCTGAGCCCTAAACTCTTCACGACGATGGATTAAAATTATTTTTTTACCAAACTTGGCTAAATGTTGAGCCTCTCTCATTGCAGTATCTCCTCCTCCAACAACCAAAATATTTTTTTCCTTGAAAAAAAACCCATCACAAACAGCACAGGCGGAAACCCCTTTACCAATAAGGCGTTGCTCCGATTCTAAATTCAACCACATTGCTGATGCTCCTGTGGCAATGATAACGCTTTTGGTTTTTAGCGTTTGGCTTTCGGTTTGGATTTCAAAAGGCCTATTCTTAAAATTAACTGACAAAACATCTTCATCTAAAAATTTTGTTTTGAATCTCTCTGCCTGGGCGCGCATTTTTAGCATTAAATCAGGACCCTGGATCCCCTCCGGAAATCCCGGGAAATCATCAACATCAGTTGTTAACATTAACTGCCCCCCAGCTCCTCTTCCAGAAATAACCAAAGGATCCAAATTTCCCCGGGATGCATAGATAGCAGCTGTTAAGCCAGCCGGACCAGAACCAATAATAACTACTTTTTCCATGAGAATCTATCTTACTCTCATCTTTTTAAGAGAGCAACCTGGTAATCTATTTTGATTACCTAATTTAACGAGGCGAAGCAGAAGTAGTGGCAACTATACCCGAGCTACTAGCTGGACTTCCCTTAGGAGTGATCTTAGGTGTAGCGCTGGGAGATGGTGATGGGCTAACCTGTATTGAGGGTGATGGACTTATCGTTACTTCTGGTTGTGGTGTCGGCGTCAGACTAACCTCGCCGGGGCTTAATACATAATTTCTTAGCCACCATAAATATAAGGCTAGCAAAACAACAATAACTATAATAAATACTATTGTTAGGTTGCGGCTCAAGTCAGATCACCCCCCTTAGGCAGAAATTTTCTCAAGTATATGATACCCTTGCAAATTTAGCAAAGCTTATTCGTAGAAAAGCTCTGCTTATTCCTGCTTGATTTTTTGACTTTGATATAATCTTAAAATCGTGAAGCTAAAACTAGTTAATAAAAAAGAGGAAACCCCCGGGGTTATCTCTTTTTATTTTGCAAGCGAAATTCCAATTAATTGGACTGCCGGACAATTTTTATATTATGAAATATCTGATCCCAAACCAGATGATCGCTTAACCAGAAGATATTTCAGTATTTCCTCAGCTCCTTTTGAAAAATTAATCAGGCTAACTACCAAGTTTGTACCAGGAGATGGATCTACTTTTAAGAAAGACTTACTCAATTTAAAAATTGGTGATTTGGTTGAGGCTAGAGGGCCTAGCGGGGACTTTATACTGGAAGACACTAATGAGCAAAGTTCTCCTACGGATAAGGATTATGTATTTATAGCAGGAGGAATTGGTATTACCCCATTCCATTCTATTATTTTAGATCTAAATTATAAAAACTTACCCATTAATATTACCCTTTTATATGCCAATAGAGATCAAAATATTTTATTTAAAAATGATTTAGAAGGAATTGCTAAATCCCACCCTGAATTTAAGATCTATTATGTTTTAGATCCACAAAGAATTGATGCAAATATTATTAAACAATACATACCTGATATTTTAAAACCTATATACTATGTCTCTGGTCCTGAACCCATGGTTGAGGCAATGGAAAAAATAGTTTATGAGATGGGAGTGCCTAAAGAGCAGGTAAAAAGAGATTACTTCCCAGGATATACCTGGCCCTAGGCTACTTTCTTTAGCTCTGCTTGCTTTGGTATTTCTTTTGAATCTAATACCTTTTCCAACTCTTTTTCTTTCATAACTCCTACTTTAGTACTCAATGGTGGTAGCAGAGGAGTCTCTTTGGGTGGACTAATATCAGCTGGCTGGATGAGTCTTTGAATTTCTGCTCCTAGTTCTATCCTTTTTAAAGGGTTATCGTTATTTAAATCATCAACATATTTAGTTATTTGCTCCTCAGCAGCCAACATAAATGGTCTTACTCTTTTTAGGGTTGTTGTCTCATCAAACTCGCCTTGGTCATTAATTGCAACCAAGATTTCTATTCTGGGGCTAGCGGGATCTTCAAAACTATAGTCTGCTATTTTATGATTATCTTTGCCGTGATAGAGGGAACCAATCCTAGGGTCACCATTCAAAAGAGTCTTTGCTTGCCAACCATGAACTGCCTGTACCATAAAACGGTTTAGCTCAGAAGAGATCTTTAAAGGCAAATAAAATGGTTTAAAGCTTTGGGTTTGTTCTTGTCCTTTTTGCTGCCTCTCATAATCTTCAGTTAAAAACCAATCAGCACTATAATCATCTGGGGTAGGTTTAACTATAAAACTTTTAATCCGTTTTATAAATTCTTCTTCAACTTTTCTAACTATTTCATACCTACACATTTGTCCAACTAATTCATCCGCTTCAGTTTCATCTTTTCTGGGATTTGGGTTTTCAACAGCTGGATCCATATGACGAGGTGTTAATTCCAAAACAGCCATAAACTAAAGCCATTCCATCAGGGGGCAAATCTCTGCTCGTATATATAATAGCAAACCACTTTTTAGGATTCTTGTCAAGAAAGTTAAACAAGTTCTTCAATATAGGATTTTCTCTGATTATTAGCTCTTTTCTTGCCTCCAATTCTACCAATGTCAGAATAAAAAGTTTCACCTTGAGACTTGGCTGTAGCTTGTCCTCCTAGCCTACCTGCGCTAGCATGACCTTTGGAATTTCCATGCCAACCCCGACCCTTTGAGGAGCTTGATCTTAATCTTTGCATGTCCCTCACCTCCTTAAAAAATTCTCTCTTAAGTTAGGATAATTAAAAAAGTTATGATAGTCACAAAAAATGGGTAAGGGTTTAGCAAGAAAATCTCTTAAAGGATTTTCACTATACATGGACATGGCGATGCTTATCAGGATGTTCGTCTATAACGCGTGTTCTTCCGGCAGTTAGCGAATCAATAATTGCCATCAATAGATAGCCAACTAATAAGTAAGCCAGAAGTGCCACAACTGCTACAGTATCTAGTATTGAATTGCCCTGTAATGATAGATTTGGGAAAATTCCAGAGAAAGGATAGACAAGCGTATCGCTAATAATATTAATCCAAGAAACTAAAGGAGTCGCTGGATTAGCACCAAATAGCCTTAAAACTATCCTCGCTCCCAAAAAAGCTACTACAACCAAAAGTACTAAATTAACTAATCTTGTTGCAGTTGATCTTATATCCCAGGCCATTTATCTATCACCTCCCATTTAGCTATTAGTTTAACTCTCATAAGATAAGTTTTTGCTAAGAGTTGGTAAGAATTAAGAAAGAATTTGCTTGCTTAAATTTTAGATAAAATACTACTAGATGAGTGGTTGGAAACTGAGGGAACTAACACTAGTTTACCTCCCACTTTTTGAGCGCTTCTTTTTAAATATTTTATATCACTATTTCCTTTAGTTGAAACTATTATCTGAGGCTTTATTTTAACAACCAGTTCATCATATTCTCTTTCACTATCTAAAAAAGGTAGCAATATAATAAAATCAATGCTTTGCAATCCTGATAAGACTATTGCCCTGCTTAATTGATCATTAACAGGTCGATTTAGCCCTTTTAGTCTTTTAATTTTTTCATCTGACTCTAGTAAAACTAAAAGCTTATCCCCTTTTTCTTTAGCTTTCTCCAGAAAATAAATATGGCCTATATGTAAAATATCAAAACAACCTCCAACCAATACTTTCTTTTTGTCTTTGATGCTTTTTATTAGCTTGTTTAGGTTATTTAGCTTAATAATCTTTTTCATCAGCCACATTATACTTTAATTTTTAGTAAAATAGCCTTATGGAAACTGCAACGCTAGCTGGTGGTTGTTTTTGGTGCACTGAGGCTATTTTTAAAAGATTAAAAGGAGTAATAAGTGTAACCTCAGGCTACTCTGGTGGGAAGATGGAAAACCCAAGCTATGACCAAGTAGTACATGGTAATACTAACCACGCTGAAGCAATCCAAATTAAATTTGATCCTCATATAATTTCATTTGAGACTCTTTTAGAAGTATTTTTTGCCCTGCATGACCCAACAACTTTAAACCGCCAAGGAGCAGATATAGGCACTCAATACAGATCAGTAATTTTTTATTATGATGATAAGCAAAAAAAGATAGCAGAGGAAGTTAAAACAAAGGTAGAAAAATCAAAAATGTATTCAGATACTATTGTTACTGAAATTACACCCTTTAGTAATTTTTTTAAAGCTGAAGATTATCATCAAAATTTTTATGAAAACCAAAATAATTCACCTTATTGCTCAATAGTTATTGACCCAAAAATTCAAAAGTTATTAGAAAAGTTTAATTCTTTGGTTAAAGAAGAATATAAATAATTTGGGGTATTGACAAGTCTTTTTAAAAATTATATATTCGGGTTATCTTAGGTTTGGGGGAGGTGATTAAAGGTATGGGAACAAATGATTTTAATGGTACGGAGGTTGCTACTTCAATTCTTTCTTGCATTTACCGGGTCAATCAAAGATTTGGCTTTGGCATCAATTATATTGCCTCAATTTTAGTTGGTTCAAAATCTCAGCGGGTTTTGAAATATAACCATGATAAAATTGAAAGCCATAACGCGCTAAATAATTACTCCTTAGAACAAGTTAAAACTTGGATAAAAGAGTTAATTAGTAAAGGATTTATCGAACAAACCAAGGGTGAATACCCAACAGTTAAATTATTAGATAAATCAAATGCAATACTGGCGGGTAAAGAGCAAGTTAGCTTATCTGAACCTGATCCAAATTTAGCTACAAGTAAGTTTGCTGAAAAAGGAGAAAGCGCAAAGAAAACTTGGGAGCTTTATAAGATAGGTAAAACTGTTGCTGAAATTGCAACTGAGAGAAACTTAGCACAAGCAACAATTCTTAGTCATCTGGCCTACTCTTTCCAAAAGGGTGAGCAAATTGATATCAATCAATTTGTACCAATTGAAAAGCAGACAAAAATTACTGAAGCTTTTCAAAAACTAGGAACAGATTACTTAAGCCCTGTTAAACAAAGTTTAGATCAATCATTTACCTGGGAAGATCTAAAGTGGGTCAGAGCAAAACTGCTAAGAGAGCAGGCAGTAGTTTAAGTTCAAAGTATAATGCTAGGCGCCTAGCATTAACTTAAGGTTGGGCAGAGGATGTAGCTGTGGGTGATGGGATAAGACTAGCCACGGGTGTAGGAGAAGGTGTGGGTAATGTGGACACTTCATTAAACAATTCTATCTCGGCAATATCTTCTACTTTCATAATAGAGGTGGTCCGATTATAAGGACCGGTAACTAAAATTTGTTTATTCTGGTATTTTTTAACATCAACTTGGGGTGGCATCTCCAAAATTATAATCCTACCATCTCTTAAATTAAGTAAATAACGAGTTTCTTTGCCCTGGGCAATTTTTAGTATGCCAGCTCTGGATATTATTAAATCAGAGCTAGGTGTTATTGATGCTTTTGGTGAAGGTTGAGGCGTTGAATCTAATGTTTTAGGTAGAGCAAAGTTTTTACCCAGCTGAAAAAAGACAATGGCAATAACAGGTAAAGCTATTAAAGGAATAGATAACTTAATAGCAAAAGTGGTTGTTTGCTTGCGGCGGATTTGATCCAGCCAATACATAATCTTTTTTAAAGGATTGGTGATACTTACTTGAACAAGTGGTTTTTCTAACTCAGGCACAGGAGGAAGAGTTGAGGATTTAACGCTGGTTTTGATACCAGAGTTTTTACTTCTTTGGGCATTTGAACCTGCCACTTTGGCAGCCATATAAATATCATAGCAGATAGAAAAAATATAATGAGGTTTATTTTGCAGAAGATAAGGCTACTTTTATACCTAGGGCAATTAATACTATACCAATAAACCTTTCAGCATGATGTTGAATTTTATTTAGTCTACTTTTTACCAAATCATGAGATATGAAATATGCAACTAAAATAAACCAAGCTGATGTAACAACAGCCATCTCTAGTCCCATAAATAACTTCACAAACAAAGGAGTGTCAGGATTTATCACTAAAGTAAAAAGGCTTAAGAAAAATAAAGTAACTTTGGGGTTAGTAACATTAGTAAGAAAACCCATCCTAATGGCAGCTAACTTTGAGATATCTTCCTTTTTATTTTGGTCATCTAAAGCTAACTTAGAGGATTTTGCAGTTAAAGATTTATAACCTATATAGATTAAGTATGCTGCTCCTAAGTATTTTATAAAATTAAACAAAACTATAGATTGTGATATTAATAAACCTATCCCAACTAAAGAATAAGTTACATGAACTAAAATACCTAACCCCAGACCAATAGCAGAGTATACCCCAGTTTTTCTAGAATACACTAAACTATTTCTAGTGATCATAATAAAATCAGGGCCAGGACTCATCACAGCCAAAAGATGGATTAAAGCTACTGTTAATATTATAGGAAGGTATTCCATATAATAAATATTACGCTCAGTACAATCCGCCTGGTTTGGAAAGTATAAAGTAGTAAACTAACCCATAAACTATAGCTCCTATTACCAAATATATAACAATCCACTGCCAAAGAGGTCTTTTACCATACCCACTTCCCTTGTTTTCGCTGCTTGCCTCTTCTTTCTTTTCTTCCATTAACTGAATAATCTCACTAACAATACTTTAAGTCAATAACACCCAAAACTTCATAAAATTTAAGATACCTGCTTATTCAGTTCAACCATTTACTTAATTAAGTCAATACTTAAATATATAATCTTGTAGGGTTGGATAAGGTTTACGAGAATAAACTACATAGGAGCGGGTTGAAGCATCCCAACACTATTTCCTTCAGAATCTTTGAACATAACAAACTCTCCAATCCCAGGTATATTCATTGTTTCCCCCAGAATTTCTCCACCTGCTTCTTTTACATTTTTCATACTCTCTTTAAGATTATCAACAGAAATTACTATATGAGGGATTTGATCTCCTTGTCCCTCCTGATATTCCCAAAAACCCCCATTAATACCACCTGGCTTTTTAGGCATACCATTTTTATCAGTTTCAGTAGTATTTGCCAAAAGATAATTGCCCATATCCTGCCCTAGTTGGTTCATCTGCCAACCAAATACAGACGAGTAAAATTTAGCAACGCGCTTTTTATCTTTAGCTGGCATTTCAAAATGAACTACTGGATCCATTTTCTTCATGATTCTTTTATAAACTAATTTTTTTTATTTTTCAATCCTCTTTTTAGTACAAGTAACTGTTTTAAAGCTATATGAGTAATTCCACCCTCGGGGTGAATTACGTTCACACCTAGAATTTCGGTTTCAGTAATTGCATGGGTTTAATTCATTAAGGCAGGAACTCCTTCTTGGATAGGATGGGAGTCGGTTTGCGGTGACTCCTGCTCAGTTTTAGTTGATCCTCCTGATTCGGTCTTTACTGTTGGGTTTTCAGTTGGAAGCGGACCACTTTTACCCCCAGGAATTTTTACTGGAACCTCGTCGTGTTTGACAATCACCCTACACGATTTCTCAATGGAGGCCTCTT
>JACOXD010000017.1 GCA_016176465.1 Candidatus Daviesbacteria bacterium
AACTTCGTAAACTGCAATTTCTTCTGTTTGTTTTGACAGATCAACAGGAAAATTTTGTATCGCCCACTCCGGCGCGCACTCATCGCGGCCCGCCCATCTGCCGTCCTTGTTCCAATCAGCGTACAAATTGAGGTAGGCAATGCCAGTCATCTGACCTAGATTTTTGATACGAACAAAGAAGTAATTAATACTTTCCCTGCAGGAAGTTGAAGTACCCCTAATTCCATCGTCAGCCTCATCGGCATTAACCTGTTTGGAATCTTTCTCAATTGTCACCTTTTGTCCGAGCCACACATCATCGGTTTTTTTGACACGAGCGCCATTGGACGCAAGAAGCGATGGGAATTGCCCGGTCTGGGCAAAACTTCCTTCGTAAGAAGTTGGTTTCCCATCAGGTGCATCTCCAAAGTCCCAGCCAGAGGTTGGTCCGCCTTTGGCGGAAAAATCTCCATCAGAGGGTTTATTTACTATATTTGAAAAGATAAAATACCCGACAAAACCTAAAACAAGAAAGCTTATAACTATAACAATCAATTTTGGATTCATATTTAACTTTACAATTATATACTAAGTAGTTCCAAAATACTTTTCTCTTTAAGCGTCCTATCTGACTCCGTAATCCTAGGATTAATCGAACTGATAGTTTGAATTCAATTATACAGGTTTTCAGAATCCAATCTGGGCAGAACAGGCGAGAGAAAGATTAAAACAAATTGAAATATTGATCCAGGAAACATATGGCTATTCATCAGCTTTAATAGATTCAAGATACTGATCAGAAAAAATAGTTTTTGCTGTCATACTTTCTACCGCTTTCTCTGGATTATCACTATAACTTTTCTGAATAATTTTTTGTTGTTTATCGCTTATTTTTACAAATTTCATTGCCTCATTCGGCCTATCAATGAAAATAAACTTTACCAGCTGACTACCTTTTAATTTTTGTGCTGTTGTCAGTAACCCTTTTTTCTTTATAACTAGTTTTTCTAAAACTTTTATCTCGGTAGGGATAAAACTTGTAAAGATTACAATTGGACCAAGTTTAATATAAATACCCAATACATTTTTTCCTGTTGCCACTGTTCCATCTGTAGCTTTCAGCAAATAAAAATTTATGTTTTTGTTAATATTTGGAGGGAGGTAACCTCTGCCAAAAGCTAAATTTTGTAAAAAAATTACATATGAGCGGTTATTTCCAGTGTCTTCTCTTTTGGAAAGAAGATATTCTTTAAAGTACCTAAGATGGTCATACAAAATTTGAAGTTTATCTTTATTTATCTTTTTTTCAAATTTATCGAAGGTTAAAATGTGCCTCAAAAGTAAGCTAATTATAAATTTTAATAACCATTCTTCATAAGTAAAGAATGGGATTTTTCCTGTTGCACTTCCCCAATCGTTAAGCTCTTTATTAACATATGGATAGAAGACTATTTTTGCAAATTCAGATTCAAACCTTCCAACTATTTGTTCGCAATCCAGACATAATAACGGTCTTTTATCACCGTCTTGCCTTCTTAAATTAGCATTAATTGCTTGTCTCAAATAACCCGTAACTGAGGTTGACTTGGACCAACTAAAAACAAATTTAGGGATTAAATGACTTTGCATTAGTTCTTTTTTTTGATCGCACAACCCACAGATTTCAGTCATATTTCTAAGTATGGATTATACCCAAAGCGGGAACATAAATAACAATTTTTAGCCACAACTACCACCTTTAGAAACATACCTACCAGGGTATAGGAGGGGTACTAGTTTAAACTTTTAAGGTGGAAAGTTTGTTATAAAGACTTACTACTACTTGGTCATTCATCAAAAACGAAGCTAAGTTCGAGTAAGAACTATCTGGCTCCTCGACCTGGACTCGAACCAGGAACCTTCTCCTTACACTAATCCCCAAGTTTCCCTGAAGCGTGGACTATCTCATTTGCTTGTTCACTTATTAGTAAATTTAGCAATAGGATTTTTAGTCTCTGAACCTTCCCAAATTTTTTGGGAGTGGCTGCGGATTACCATCTGCAAACTATTCTGCATTTAGGCTTCCCGACAATTGACCCGATTTTTCAATTAATGTTTCCATTAAAAGCTGCCTTCTGACAGGGAGCCGCTCTACCATTGAGCTATCGAGGAATGTTAACGTACGCGTGAAATTTTAACACTTGGAAAGAAATAAATCTAGGTTTTAGAGGTACTTATCTTTTTTCTCTTCTCTTAATCTTTCTACTATCTTTTTAACATCTTGGGATTTGGATTTAGGGCAAATTAAAAGAGCATCTTTAGTATCTATGACAACCATATCCTCTAAACCTATTACTGCTGTCAGTTTATTTTTATCTCCAAAAATTAAACTGCCTTTGGTATCTAAAGTTACCAAATCCCCTTTTGTTAAGTTATCTTCAGGATTATCTAACATTCCATTTAAAAACAGCTCCCAAGTTCCTACATCTGTCCAACCAAAATCAGCAGGGATATCCCTAGCTTCTTTAGGACCTAACATTTCAAATAATCCATAGTCAACTGCTTTTTTCTCAATTTGGGAATAAAGTGAAGGCAATTTTTTATTTTCCTCAGGAGTTCTCAAGGTTTTTTTTATCTCAGCTAAAATTTTAGCGGTTTCCGGGTCATATTTTTGATAAAGCTGTCTGGCAAGTGATGTTTTCCAAACAAAGTAGCCTGTATGGATTAAATGAGTTTTGGACTCAAGAAACTTTTTGGCAGTCTCGTAATCTGGTTTTTCTACCTGTCCTAAAAACTCATAGATTTTATAGCCATCTATAGTTTCAACAACTTCCCCTATTTTGATATACCCATTATGAACATTAGGAAATGTGGGCCAAACATCAATATTTACCATCACTGAATCTTTCTCAGCTACTTCTTTAGCTGCTTTTATTGCTCTAATAAATTCTTCCTCATCTTTAACTAAGTGATCTGATGCCCAAATACCAACCATAGTGCAATCAGGAAATAATTTATCAAGTAAAGTAGCTGCCAAACCAACTGAAGCATGGGTATCTCTCAATTCAGGTTCACCCAAAAAGTTTTCCACTGGGATTTGGGGCGCTTGTTTTTTAGCCAGGGGGATATGATTTTCCCCTGTAAAAACAAACATATCTTTATGATCAAAACCCTTAGATAATCTGGATACAGCTTGCTGGAACATGGAGGTCTCACCAATAAGGGGTTGGAATTGTTTAGGCAGCTCCTTGCGGCTCATTGGCCACATCCTGGTTCCCACTCCACCACAAAAAAGAGCTATTTTAATTTGACCCATCAACTTTAATTTAAAGCTTTAAGGGTAAAAAAACAAGTTTGCTTTATTCTAGATATTTACCAACTTCTTCTAAAGTCCTTTGTTTTCCATCTTCTAATCCAAATCTTAATTGCAAAACTCTTTTTTCCCTAGGAGATAAAGTATTTAATACCTCATCTAAATGATCCTTAAGCAATTCCCTAGTTGCTTGCTCATCAGGTTTTAAACCTGGAGCTTCTATAAAATCTCCAAGTTGGGAATCATCCTCATCTCCAACAGGAGTAGCTAAGGAGGTTGGTTCTTGAGAAACTTTAACAATTTCTCTTGCTTTTCCAGGATCTATTCCTAAAACTTCAGCCACCTCCTCAGGAGTAGGTTCTCGACCTAACTCCTGCATTAATCTTCTCTGGGTTCTATTAAACCTATTAATAGTTTCTACCATATGAACAGGGATTCTAATAGTTCTGGCTTGATCTGCTATGGCCCTAGTTATTGCTTGTCTAATCCACCAAGTGGCATAAGTTGAGAATTTAAACCCCCTTCTCCAATCATACTTTTCAACTGCCCGCATCAAGCCAATATTACCTTCTTCTATTAGATCGAGTAAACTCATTCCTCGACCAACATATTTTTTAGCAATAGAAACAACTAATCTTAAGTTTGCTGAGATTAACTGATGCTTAGCTTTTTCTTCCCCTTTTTCTGCCCTTTTGGCAAGTTCTATTTCTTGAGCTGCTGTTAATAAAGTTACTTTTCCTATATCTCTTAAATATTGCCTTACAGGATCTGTAACCGAACCTTCCTCTAAAGTAGCTAGTACTTCCAGCTCTCGCTCAAGTTCTGTAGCAGTTTTTTCATCTCCAACTTCCTCAGCTGTTGTTTCAAAAACATCTATCCCTTCTTCTATCAACTTAAGGTAAAAATTATCTACTTCTTCAACATTTTCCTCAGGCTTGGGAAAAATTTGTAAAATCTCCTCCTGAGTAACAAATCCTCTATCTTTACCTAGCTTAAGCAGCTTTTTATTATCAAGTGTTGTAACTTTAGATTTCTTTTTGTTCATAAATATTTCTTAATTTACCATATCATAAATTCTTTAATTTAACTGATAGATCTCTAAATCTTTTGTTTAACATCTCTAGCGCTTCCAGTTTATCAAATTCCTGCGCATTTTTTATTTCTAAAGATAGTTTTTCCAATGATGCTTTAAGTAGCATCTTTTTTAGCTCATGGACTACCTGTGCTAACTCTTTTTCCCAATATTGGGCATTTTCTAATTTCTCATCAATTGATATTAAATACAGTTTATCTACTTGATCTATTAAATCTTGAGGAAGAGTTTTAACAAATTCAGAAATTTTAAAGGCCTTGCCTTTAAAAGAGATGGTATCTAAAAACAACACCATTAAAACATAAATTTGTCTTAAATGCTCCTGAGTAAATAAAGTCTCAGGAAAATTGGGCACAAAAGTGATGCTTGAAGGAATATGCAATAAAAGTGAAATTAGATACTCCTCAAGTAACTTGCGCCTATCTCTTATCTCTAGCTTGTCATCTTTTCCTGCCATATTGGTTATACTTGCAGGTTTTGTAAGGTTAGGAATTTTATTTATTTGTTGGCGAATGAGTTCATCTTTTACCTGAAGAAAAGCTGCTAATCTTTGAATGTAGTGTTCTTTAACCATAGGATCGCTTATTCCTCTCCAGATAGGCAATAATTCTTGGAAAATAGCTTTTTTGCCTGAAGCGTTCTTTAAGCTAAAACGCCTACTAACAGATTCCAGGTAATAATCATATATAGGCATAGCATTCAAAACAGACTGATCCCATTTTTTGGAGTCTTCTAAAATTAGCTCTGCCGGATCCTTGGCACCTTCAACTTTAATAACTTTAATATTAAAACCAGCTTGGTCTGCCCGTTCAATTCCCCTTCTGGCTGCAAAATCTCCTGCTAAATCTGTATCAAAGCAAAGTGAAATTACGTCGGTATATTTTTTTAAGGATTCAATCTGGTCATCAGTTAGCGCAGTACCCTTGGAAGCTGCTACATTTTTGACCCCTGCTTGGTAAGATAAAATCATATCTATTTCTCCTTCAACTAAAATAGCTTCTTTTTTTTCTCTAATTTCCCCTTTAGAAAAATTTAAGCCAAATAAAAATTTAGACTTGTCAAAAATTGCAGTTTGAGGAGTATTAATATATTTGGGCTCTCCTTTATCCAAAATCCTTCCAGCAAAACCAATAATTTTATCTCTACTGTCAAATAAAGGAAAAATAACTCTACCTCTAAAACGATCATAACAGCCTCTTTTGGAAGGAACCCCAAGCCCTACGGATATAATTTCTCCCTCACTAAAACCTCTTTTTTTCAAAAAATTAGTTAGTGATTCCCAATTTAGTGGTGCATACCCCAGTCCAAAATGCTTAATAGTCTCATCCTTAAGTCCTCTTTTTTGCAAATATTCCTTAGCTTGTTTACCTAAAGGATGCTCCATTAATAAATAATGAAAAAAACTTTGGGCTTTTTGGTTTATTTCAAATAATCTGTCATTAATACTTTTTTTAATACCAGTACGTTTAAGAGTAACTCCAGCTTTTTTAGCTAATAAATCCAAAGCCTCTTTAAAGTCCATCCCTTCTTTTTCCATTAAAAATTTAAAGATATCGCCACCTTTTTGGCACCCAAAACACCTCCAAATTCCCCTCTCAGGGGATACCATAAAGGAGGGAGTTTTTTCACCGTGGAAGGGACACAAAGCTTTATAATTTATTCCAGATTTTTTTAAGGGAAGGTATTCAGAGATTAAATCTACTATATTTATCTTTTGCTTAATTAATTCTAAATCATCCATATAATTTGGACGATTCGATCGTTCCGATTCAGTTAAATTAACTTACGTTACCAAATCGTCCACTCTGGGAAGTGTGCAAATACTACACCAAATAAATAACGAAAGCAAGCTCAAATATTACTTAATTGTTACTTATCTTTAACTATTAATTAATTAAAGAAAAGTAAAATTTATAGAAAAGGAGGTAATTATCTTATGGGTTATCTAATAGCTTGGCTGCTAGGAATACCTCTGGGGTTATTAGCCTTAATTTGGCTCCTGGCAATTATTTTTTAACTTTAGCTTGGACCTCTCCTATGTTAAAATTACCCAGATAATTTTGAGGAGAGGTCGCATAGTTTGGCCTAGTGCACGATCTTGGAAAGATCGCATACCCGCAAGGGTATCGTGGGTTCAAATCCCACCCTCTCCGCCTTCGCTTCGACGAAACCTTGGTGAAGTCGAGTCTTACCAAGCTTTAAAGCTACGGCGAGATAAATCCGCTATACTATTCTTGTGTTCTATGTTTATGTATTACTCTGCTCAGATGAAAAGACCTACATTGGATGTACCCATGATTTAAAGGATCGTATTAACAGACATACCAAAGGACAAATTCCGGCAACTAAAAATAGGCTTCCCATAAAACTCCATGCTTACTTTGCCTTTAAAAACCAAGATATTGCATTTAAATTTGAAAAATATTTAAAAACTGGTTCAGGTAGAGCATTTATAAGGAAACACCAATTTATTTAAATAGTTACTTGATTTATTAGGGGCTCTAAACTAAGCTAGCAATTATGGAGAGTAAAACTTTTTCTAAAAGTGAAGCTATTAAATTTGGCTGGAAAGGAGCTAAATCTAATTTAGGATTTTTTATCCCTGCTTTGCTTGTTTCTGGTCTAATTTCTTTTGCACCAACAATTATTGGCAGTTTACTTAACCCACCTGGTGCCACCAACACTGATTTTGGAACTAGCATGTTTTTACTATTTATATCTATAGCTGGTGGAATCATTCGTGCAGGTGTGGATTTGGGTTTTATTAAAATAGGATTAAAGTTTGTAGATGGTGAAAAACCTCAATTTAGTGAGCTTTTTTCTCAGTTTTCTAAATTATTAAAATACATTGGTTCTGGTCTACTTTTAGGATTAATTAATATATTAGTTTTGCTTCCATTTATTCTGGTTGTGGGATTTTTAATTTTTAGCGGTATTCAATCTGGTAGCCCAAATTGGCCACTCATCATATTAGTAGCAATTGCCTCACTTATACCATTAGTAATATTGGGTATTAGATTTCAATTTTTCAGTTACTTTATTGTAGATGGAAACTTCGGACCAATCCAAGCATTAAAACAAAGTTGGGGACTCACTAAGGAAGTTACAATAAATTTATTTTTACTTAATCTAGTTTTGGGATTAATTAACTTTTTAGGGATTTTAGCTTTGTTTATAGGTTTATTTATTACTGCACCTCTAACTATGCTTGCTTCAGCCTATGTTTTTCGCAAATTGCAATCTCAAGCTCCAACGTAATCTTTAATTTTTTCGCTAGCTTTAATTAATAACTCTTTATCATTTTTAAAGCTTAATTTCTCCATTGCCTCATCGTAAGAGTACCAATTAGCCTCTGAAACCTCATAATCATGCAAACTTGGATCACCACTTAAATATTTCATCAAAAACATAACCACTAATTTAAATATCTTTTCCCCATCTTTTGTATAGACATATTTAGAATCGCCAATTTTTTCTAAAATCAAAGCTTCTACTCCTCCTTCTTCTTTGACCTCTCTTAAAGCTGTCTCTTTAGAAGTTTGACCACTTTCAATTTTACCCTTAGGAAATCCCCAATATTTATTGGATGAATTTTGGGTTATTAAAACTTGACCCTTACTATTAAATACGATTCCACCTGCTGAGAACTCTCTTTGCATAAACTTGCAAATTAATAGTAAGATTGTATAGAAAGCGCTTTTTTTTACAAGAGTCCTAAATGCCTAAATTATTCTATCTGCTCTCGCTTTTTCTGATCCCATTACTCATTTTTAGTCTTCTTATTCCATCAGTGAGCGCTCAAAATAAAGTAAAAAAATCAAACAATGATGCTCCCAAAGTTGCAGATGAGTTAATTATTAAATTTAAAGAAAATAAAGATATTGATGAAAATTTTAAGAAAAAACACCAATTATCCTCTGCTGAAAAAATTATAAAAAGACAAAAACAAATTGAAAGGCTTCAGAAAAAAATTGCCAAATTTGGAGTTGATCGGATTTATAAAGCTAAAGTTAAAAATCAGCAAAAACTTGATCTGATCTTACGCTCGCTAAACTTGGATCCAGATATTGAATACGCTGAGCCAAACTATCTAGTTTCCGCTAATTTAACTCCTAATGATCCTGATTTTTCTAAATTATGGGGACTTAAAAATAGCGGCCAAACTGGTGGAACCACTAATGCTGATATTGGAGCAACAGTTGCCTGGGATATTAACAAGGATTCAAATGTAGTGGTTGGAGTAATTGATACCGGAGTGGATTATAATCACCCCGATTTAGCCGGAAATATTTGGACTAATCCAGGAGAAATTGCCGGAAATAATATTGATGATGATAACAATGGTTTTGTTGATGATATCCGTGGCTTTGATTTTGTAAATAATGATCCTGATCCAATGGATGATCATGGACACGGGACTCATGTAGCAGGAACTATTGGTGCTTCTGGTAATAATAATGTTGGAATTACTGGAGTAAACTGGTCAATTAAAATAGCCTCTTTAAAGTTTCTAAGCGGCTCAGGTTTTGGCTCAACCACTGATGCGATAGAAGCAATTGAATATGCTAATTTAATGGGAATTAAAATTACTAATAATTCATGGGGCGGTGGTGGTTATTCTCAAGCTTTATTTGATGCTATTTCTTCTGCCAATGGTGGAAATAATTTATTTATTGCTGCTGCCGGAAACAATGGAGCGAATAATGACGCCTCTCCTCATTATCCATCAAGTTATGATTCACCTAATGTGGTATCTGTTGCTGCCACTGACCATAATGATCAATTAGCTTCTTTTTCTAACTATGGAGCATCCTCAGTTGATTTGGCAGCACCTGGTGTTAGTATTTACTCAACAGTCCCAACCGGGAGTTGTTCGCTATGTAGCTCGAGTGGCTATCGCTATTTAAATGGAACCTCAATGGCTACCCCTCATGTAGCAGGAGTAGCAGCACTACTTTGGTCAACTAATAGCGGATCTTCTAATCAAGATATTAAAAATAAACTTTTAGCTTCAACAACTAAACTTCCCTCATTACAAAATAAAGTATTATCCGCAGGCCGCTTAAGTGCCAGTAATTTATTTGAAGATGACAGTATTGCTCCATCCCCAATTACTAACCTTAATGTTTTAAATAAATCTCACAATTTTATCTCTCTAGGTTGGAGTGCAACCGGGGATGATGGAAATTCAGGAATTGCCACATCCTATGATTTAAGATATTCAACATCTCTTATAGATGAAAATAATTTCAGCAATGCCACTCCGGTTGCTAACCCACCTTCTCCTTTACCAGCCGGAAGTAGTGAAAGTTTTAAAATAACAGGGTTAAATTCTGATACTTTATATTATTTTGCAATTCAAGCCTTAGATAATAAAGACAATAGATCTTCTTTATCTAATGTAGTTTCTGATAAAACCAAAATTGCAACTAAAATATATGAAGAGAATTTTGAAAATGGAGTTAATAACTGGATAACTGAGGGATCAGATGGTAATGGTGGAGCAAATTTATGGCATCTTTCTTCTAAAAGAAGTTCCTCCCCAAGTAATGCTTGGTATTATGGTAAAGAGGCAACTTCTAACTATGACAGTGGTTTTCGAAATTTTGGCTATCTAACCTCACCTGAGATTAATTTAGCCAGCGTACAAGGGTCACTTTTAAGTTTTAACCATTTCCTAGCCACAGAAAATAGCAGCTTTTATGATAAAGCAGCACTTTTAGTCTCCAATAATAATGGTGCAAGTTGGACTTCACTATTTAGTAAATCATCTACCAATGGGAGCTTTATAAAAGAGAGCGTTGATCTCTCCATGTTTGATGGTTCTAAAATTAAGCTAAGGTTTAGCTTTGATACAATAGATAGCCTCTTCAATAACTTTGAAGGTTGGTTTGTGGATGATGTTTTAATACAGGGAACTTCTGCTAATTTATCCCCTATTGCTAATGCAGGTCCTGATAAAGAAGGAATAACTAACCAGCAGGTAAGTTTTAGCGGCTCTTTATCCTCTGATCCTGATGGATCAATTGATAATTATCAGTGGGATTTTGGTGATGGATCAACTGGATCAGGGGTAGATGTAACTCACACCTACACTCAAATAGGAACTTATAATGTAAATTTAACAGTCACAGATAATGGAGGGCTAACTGCCTCAGATAGTGCAGTGATGATAATTAAAAACCCGCCTGTTAACCCTATTAATATTTTCTCAGAAAGCTTTGAAGCTAAAACCTGGACAAACTGGACTCAAGATTCTCAAAAAGATTGGGCCAGATCAAATCAGCGCAAAATTGATGGAAAATACTCTGCAGAGATTGATGGTTCAGCTAATAATTCTCAACTAATTTCCAAAGCTATTAATTTACAAAATAAAACTAACGCTGATATTAGTTTTTCCTGGTATATAGAGAGTGGTTTGGATTTGGGTGAATATATTGCTTTTGATATCTCAACTGATAATGGGGCAAGCTGGCAAGAAAAGGCCCGCTTAAGAGGAAACCAAGATCCGGAAAATAGCTGGCAGCAAATAAACTTAAACTTAAGTAATATTAACAATTTAAAATTAAGATTTAGAGGTACAATGTCTTCATCTTCTGAGGATGCTAATTTAGATAATATTATAGTTATTGGACAATAAGCTTTTTTTGTGATTCCTTTTTAATTAACTCTTTAAACTGTTTTATCATCAAATCATAATCACAAACTTCATCTCCATAAATTAAGTTATACCAGCGTTCTTTTTTATTCCAAGTCTTTAAAGAAGCTTCATTATGCTGAATTAATACCTCCATTTTATCTACTGCCTGGGCTAGCTTTGCTTCTTCGGTTTCTTTCGCCTCATATTCTTCCCATAAAGAAACAAATTCAGCTCGTGTTTTTGCAGGAAGATTTCTGACAATTTTTATTAACCCAATCATTTCTACATCATATTTATCTAACTTTTTCTTCTTAAAAGCCCAATGATCTCCTGAATAAACTTCACAAAGATCATGAATTATTACCATTTTTAAAACTTTAGTTACATCAACAGAAACCTTTACAGCAGGAGCTAGTACCATCACCATTAAAGCTAGCCTCCAGCTATGCTCTGCTACTGATTCTCTTCTTCCATTTGATAACCAGCTATGCCTAAGAAGTTTTTTCAAGTCCTATGACTCATGAAGAAATATTAAAAAGTTAGCAAGTTGTTTTTTATTCATAATAGGCGGTGTCTGTTTGAAAATATCCGAACAGAACTGGCTGGGCTCGGCGGGCGGAATTCCCCCCACACCTCGCCCTTGCGCCCACCTCGTCTTGCCTGCCCGACCGAAACTGAAAAGTGAAGGCGGGAACCGGAGCGGAAAGGACGATTTTCCCGATAGCTTCGCTATCGAGGATCCTCGATTTTGTTAATCCGTTTTGCGGAGACAAAATCGGGACAAGTTTTTCTTTGGCGGCAAATTCTTTTAACAAACTGCCGCACAAGGTGCGGCAGTTTGCGTTCCAACCCATCTTTTTTCTGACTCTAAAAATTGACAGCGCCGTTCACGTTATCTACCCGCATATTTGGCTTGCCGCGTCCCGATGAAGGCGTCCAGCGGCCACCTAAGCCAATACTAAAACTGATGTCTTCATATTTTACAGCAATTTGCTTTCTTGATAGATGGTCAGCTGATAGACGTTCAGTAACCGTCACGCTTCCCCCACTTGGCAAGCCCAAGTCTGAGCTTTCAATGGTATCAGAATCTTCATTGTTTTCATCTGCGGGAGTTCCAATAACCGTACCTGTTTCTGTTCCAGTGCCGGTTTCTATGCCTGTTTCCTCGCCGGCGCCGAGTATTTCTTCGAGTTCAGCATCAGTTACAATGGTAGTAAATTCAATCTGGACAAAAACATCAAAGAAAGAAGAAGCAAAAGTTCCACCGTGAGAATCAGTGCGGACAACCGTCATTTCTCCCGAAGGGTGAGAAGCTTCGGGGGCATGAGTAAGGTGCACATCCCAATCCAGTTCAAGGGTTGTGTTCGGCACGCTGACCGTAATTGGTTCACAGCTAACTAAATAAAGCTGGATTAATTCAATCTCAATTGTGTCGTGGCCATTGGGGAAAAGAGGTCCAAGTTTTTCTTTACGTTCAATAATAGTATCAGGCGTTGTAGGAGGGCATAGCTCAATTACGCCAGTAAAAGGCTCTGAATCTGGATTAAAGAAATCAGACGGGATGGGCGCCAAATTAACATTATCCCATTGATTTTCTCCGATGGTGGTCTGTCCTTGAGGAATCACGATCGGCGCTCTTGCGGGTTTAGTTTGCGCCTCCGCTCTGCCAATACCCGATAATGCCAAAATGCCGCCAGTAAGCATTCCTACCGCGACCAAGCCGATGATAAAGGCATTTAATTTGTTCATTGTTTTCATGTATACTACCACATAGCATAGTTTGTATTGTAACGCAATACCATGTATGAACTCCGAAAAGAAAAGCCCGCTTTTGGCCTTACTGAATTCAAAACGGCTTGAATTTCCCCGAAAAACGGCTGGCGAGCCCGCGTAGCGGGCGAGCCAATGACTTCATTTCCTAACTGGCGGAGGGGGTGGGATTCGAACCCACGGTCCGATCGCTCGGACAATCGTTTTCGAAACGATCCCGTTATAACCACTTCGGTACCCCTCCTAAAGCACCCCTGAGAGGAGTCGAACCTCCGGCCTCAACGTCCGCAACGTCGCGCTCTAATCCACTGAGCTACAGGGGCTCATAAATGGAATTTTACAATAACTAATCACTATACGCTAATAACTATACGCTAATTTAGCTATGAGGGGTCTCTAAGGGGAAACGTTTTTGTAATCCTTCACTCCATCTTTCCATTAAACTTCTAGGAGCTATCTCATGGAAGGGCAAAAACCTAACTACTATTCTTTTTACCTCTTCTAAATCCAAACTTCCTAAAGGGATAATCAACATCGCTGGAAAGCGAAAACGGGTAGGAATATTAAGTAGTTTAAAGCCCTCTTTTTCTGAAACCCAAAAAGAATCAAGCTCTGCCCAGTGATAAAAATGATCTCCAATAGTAATTCCTTGGTTAGAAATTTTATAATCAAGCTCCTCAGGAGGGGTAAAATTTAATACATAAATTAAAAAGCCCAAGGCAAATAGGGCCCCAATAAGTAACCTTTCTCCCATTAGAAAAACTATTACTGAGACTAAAATGAGTAAAATAGCAACTGTTGTATAGTAAGATCTATTTTTTTTGCGATACGGCCTGGATGGCGCTTTCCAGGAAAGCAGTGTTTTTAAAGGGTTAATAACTGGATCTAGTAACTCGTTACCCACACCAGGGGTCTCTAATTGTTTAGGAGAGGCTAATAAGTTTTGTTTATGAAACTTGGGCATGAATTAGTTATAGTTTAAACCCAAAAAGGGGAAGTGTAAAGGAGTTTTAGTAATAATCCTCCAATTTAAGATCATATTTTTGCATTAACTCCTTAAAAGCTCCTATATTTCTAATCATTAGTCTTAACCTTAAAGGTACATCCAGTCCTTCATTGGCTAATTGCTCAAGTATTGTTCTCATTAAAGAAAATCTATCTACTGATCCACGTACCCGTTGGAAAGCATATTCTTTGGCTACTATCCCTATAATTTTACCCGTGATCTTAGTTTTATCGAATTTACTTTTTACTTTATCCGAATTTAAGTCCATAACTCGTCCTAAGAAGGAATAGATAAAATCATTGTAGTTTCCACCTGTAATCAACGGTTTTAAAACCTCCAAATCCTCCACAGATAACTTTAAGTACATATGTCTATCTATAATTGCCAGTCTGAACTTTTCATTAATAATTTCTACTATTGAGTTACCCACATGGGGATCAGACAGAACGAGAACATTCTCTCTACCTTGCTCATCGGTGAAAGAGTCGGCCTTTAATTGATGTACAAAAAACTGACCAAGCATTGCTACTAACTCTTTTTTTTGGTCAAAATTAACTGAGGGGTCATTTAAAAATTTATTTACAGTTTGGACATGGGCTCTTTTTTCTGATTTTAAACGATAGGAGTTAAATACTCTGTCTGGGGAGTAGACTATTTCTCCTCCTAATGACCTATTAAAACTTGCAATAACTTCTTTAAATTTATCATCATCCTCAATAAATGTAGGGTCTTTAATATCTGCGCTACACCATTCTTCTGCTAGATTAACCAGAAGTATTCCAGTACGAGCATATTGTCTAATCCCCCCTCTATTTCTACTGGCTACCTTGCCTAAAGTGTCTCTAGCGATAGCAGCACTACTTTCTATAAAAGCTTCTGCATTAGGATTAAGCATCTTTAAGACAATTTCTTCTTCCTCTCCTAAAGCACCTTTAGTTGCAGCATAAGTTGTATATAAACTTCCTCCTCCCAGATACTCACCAACCCTAACATCTGCTAAAAATTCCCTTACTTCTGGATCTTTTTCAGCTAGTTGATACAAGTTTTCCCAAAATAAAAGTTTATTTAGACCAGGCCTTGAATCAAAAGATTCAGATAATCTTTGGGCTATAGCAGGAGAGGTATGCAATAACTGGGCTGTTAGCTGCAGAGCTCTTGATCCTACTGCACCAGCTGATTCAACTCCTTTAATTATGGCTTCAACCTTAGGATCAATTGTCCTCTCTCTAGCTCCATTTTCTACTTTTTCTTCTTGGCCCAAGTTTAATAGAGTTTTTAGTTGATCTGTAAATTTATAGTATTGTCTATCACTTTCTTGTGCCAGCTGAGCAATAACTGAGTTAGGTCGGTATCTATACTCTGAACCAAAAAAAGTAACTGCTCGAGTATCAGATATTAGGACGCGCTGAAAATCACTTGCAGGTAATAGCTCAGTCAGTTGTGTGTATTTATAATCCTGAAGAGCTTGGTCGTAATTATAGAATTTTACCTCTGCTAACTGGGAAAAAATTACTGAGTTAACATCATATGCTCTAAAAAGTAATGGAGCAAGCATACTAGCTACTGGAAAAGTTATCATCTTAGCATCAGCTTCTTGACAAGCAATTGTCAAAGCTGATGAAACAAACCCAGGCTTTAGACCTAAAGATGAAACCAAGATCTCTGCCAATGTTTTTCTATTTTCCGGATTTGCAAAAGCTCCATGTTGATCTGTTAGCGCTTTATGGGCAACTGAAAATCTTTTTAAAGGAGAGAGATTTCTTAGAAGAGTAAAATTATCAGCTACAGTTTCGAAAATAGCTCTACCACCCTCGCCTAATGTAAACTTACCTATACTAGGATCATAACTAACTCCCCATTTTCTATCTGGATTAAAATAATGCTCTAACCATCCCCTTGCAAAAGAGGTAGAAGTCTCTACTTTAGTTTTAATATCTGCTCTAGCTGTCTCAAATAAATTACCAAACCAGCCGCTGAAAAAAGAAGAAGCATAATCAGTAGCAGCAACAGTCGTTACAATACCTGCACCTCTAAGGTATTCTTCTATTCTAGATTTAAGCCTCCCTCTAAATTGTTTATAAGTTTCAAGATCCTCTATTTGAGATGCAACTATTACCATTCCTTCCAGTCCTACTTGATCAAAATACTTAATAAGGTATTCTGTTTTTTCTTGAATAGAAACTTGAGCGGAATTTAAATATAATTTATTAATTTCTCTTAAAAGAGAATCTCTGGAAATACCTTTAGGATAGTAATTATCTATAAATCCATAAAGGTGTGATAAATCCTCTTCTCTTAAGCCTCTCTGCACAAGATTAGTTACTGCTAACCTAATATCTTGACCTAAGAATATGCTATGTAATGAATCTGAAAAGAAATCATAATATTTATTATCTCCACCAAACCCCATAAAACGGAAATGGGATCGCCTCAGCATTTCCTGAGCATATTGATTTAACTCTTCAAAACTACCAACACTTAAAACTGCTTCTCTACTTAATATTTCTCTGATAAATGGTAATGATGAAAATCTTTCAAAATCGCGAATTTTGACCCATTCAAATTGTTTCCAATCCAATCTATCAATTCCATATAAACCATACATTGATGATGCATTTGGCTCGCCTATTAGATAACCATGACATAAATTAATAAGTTGCCACCTGCTTAGTTTTTTTAAATCTATTCCAGATTGCTCCATAATATTTTTTAAATAATCAAAAAACTGATCACTATCTTCGCTGATTAAACTTAAAGCAAAAAAAGATTTTAAATTAAATTTAAATAGCCTATTATTTAGTTCTGGATCATCAACTGGGGTTTCAGTATATATTTTTTCAAAAGCGAAGGGTCGTAGATCATCTAAAGCTTGTAGAATAGGTATCCTTGTTGTTATAGTTAACCTTTCAATATGGGAGTCTATATACCTGAGATATTTTAATCTCTCTCCATTACTTATATTCTCACTGTAAAAATATTGTCCAAGTTTATATAAAAAAGTATCTAGAGCTCTTCCTCTTTGAGAACTATCTAAGGTTGGGTTATTAAAATCTTCAAAAATAGCATCTACTGTTCCAAAATTAACTTCCCTAGCTTCCTCAATTGGTATTGTAAAACCATAAACCTCATAAATCACTCTTTTAACTGTTTCTTGATTTTTAATATATAATTGCCTAGTTTTATCAACTTGCTCTCCTTTCTTAGGCCCGTCAACATAGGAATATCTTAGGTAACTTTCATCCATAGTTATACCCATTTCTTTAGCTTGAGTAAAAAGATCTCTGATTTGATCCTCATCTACTTCCTGCTCTGCTTCTCTTGCCATTAAAAGATGTGTCAAATTTATATATCTAGTTAAAACTTTAGTTGGACCTGAACCTAAGTTGTTTAGAAGAGGTTTTTTTGACTGAACACTAGTAATTTTGGCTAAGATTTCTAACAATGAGTCATCAGTGGTAAGAATAGGGTATTTAGGTTTTTTCTTAAGTACATCATAAAAAGAAATATCCCAAATATGATGTTCTAGAAAACTTAAAAGTTGTGATAATGGTTCTGCTTTACTCCTCCCTTCAAAGATTAGTTTAGCCATAGCATCCGTTTTGTTTGCTTGGTCAAATTGCTCTAAAATTTCTGCTATATCAAGAAGAGTCTGGGGAGACTTAAATAAATATAGATTTGCACTATAACCACTATAGGTTTCTCCCCAACAAGCTAAGAATAGAGTCATTTCAGCCTGGTTGTATCCAGCATTGATTAATCTTTCACTAATTAATTCATTAGCAACAGAAAGAAGCGGTTGGTACTTAGATAAACTTCTTGGACTTTTATTTAAAATTAGCTGATAAACTTCAGCCAAATCTTGCGGGTGTAAATATCCTAAGAACTCTTTTAATTTGGGTGTAAGTTCAGGAACAGGCTCATCTAGGATTTTTCTCATTATCTCCAAATTTGTACTTTTTGCTTCCAATTGTAAAATTGCCGGTTTTGCAGTAGGTTTTATATGGCTAGTCTCATAATGGACTGCTTGATGTGCACCAATGCTTTGAGAAGCTCTAGCTAAACCAGTTTGGTGTATTACTCCTCTATGAGAATGAGAGATTTTATAAATTGCTGAAGAAAAAGCTAAAGAGTTAAAACCTGCTTTAACTAAATAAGGTACAGCAATTGTATGATCGCTAGCAGCCTCATGAATCCACCCTACTCCTAACTCTTTAGTTATATCTGCTTGCTCTTTCATTTCAAAAGTTTTATTAACAATATGTCCAATCTCATGACCTAATACAGCTGCAATTTCATCCAAAGTATCTAATTTATTGAGTAAGGTTTGAGAGATAAAAATTGTTTCATCAGGCATTACAAAAGCTTCAGGATCTTCCCCTTTATTTATAATTACTACTCTAGCTTTAATACCTGTATCTTCTGTCATTTTTGCTACTATTTTTTCAAGAAGTATTGTTCTAGGGGTACCCATTTCTAAACTTCTAGTCCTCGATAAATATTCAAATTCCTCTTCCAACTTACCTGTTACATCTACTATCACAGCTCTACCTGGGTCATCGGGAGGCAATTTTTCATTTATCTTAGTTATAGTTACTGGTCGAAGAGGCCTTAAAATTTTAACACCTGAACCTCGAAACTCATCATCTAAAGCAGTTTCTGTTTCTTTGTTTTCCCTACGAAAAATTGATAATGAAGGGGTTTTAATTTCAGGGAAGATCGCTTTAGGAAGCGGTACTGGAGCCAGCTCTAAACTTCTAACAGCCATGATTCCATTATAAGCTAATTAAAGTTTATGTTTGCTAGATTAAATCTAGTACTTTTGTTAAAATTTACATCCTATGGAGGAGTCGCATAGAGGCCGAGTGCCGCGCAGTGCTAATGCGCTATACCCGCAAGGGTATCGTGGGTTCGAATCCCACCTCCTCCGCTTATTGGTGGGGTGTCCGAGTGGTTTATGGAAATAGTCTTGAAAACTATCAGAGGCGCAAGCCTCTCGTGAGTTCGAATCTCACCCCCACCGCTTTTTATCTAGCTAAAGTTAATGCCCAGACTGATTTTGCTCTTGCTCTTTTTAAAACCTTAGCACACTCTTTTAATGTAGCTCCTGTTGTCCAAACATCATCAATTAATAAGATATTAGCGTTTAGGGTATAGGGTTTAGTTAGGGAGAAAGCACCTTTTATATTTTTTCTTCTAGAGTACGAATCTAATCCTACTTGAGTTTTAGTATTAATTTTTCTTTTTAGTAACTCTTGATACTTTAATCCTAATTTTTTTGCTAGTAATTTAGCTAAAAGTTCAGCTTGGTTAAATCCTCTCCAGTTTTTTCTGGACCAATGCAAAGGAATAGAAGTTATTACCCAATCTTTACCTTGAGATTTTTTAATTTGATCCAGTAAAATGGGAGGATTTCTAGCCCAATACTCAATTAAAATATCAACTAAATCTCCTGCTAACTCCTTAATCCACCTATATTTAATTTTTTGAATTGCTCTTTTTAGAGGATCTTGATAAATTCCTAAACTCCACAACCCATCTAATCCATATCTTCTAATACAAAAAGGGTGAGTCAACCCACCAATAGAT
>JACOXD010000012.1 GCA_016176465.1 Candidatus Daviesbacteria bacterium
TTTGACAATAAATGACTCTTGGCTAATCTTTTCTGGATAAAAAACAACGATATTGAAGTTATTGTCAAGATCGCCAAAATTAACCATTTGTTTAATTCAAAATTATTCGAGACCCTAGCTAAAAAGCCAGCTAGTGATTGGTTGTAATAGGTTAAGACTCCGAAATCAAGAAATGAACCAGGAATAGATAAATAATTTCCATACACTCTAAAGTCTAGGATCAGCCCAGTGATTAAACCAATAACCACTACATAAACAACAGTCCATAATACTATTTGAACTTTCTTTTCAATTAAAAGAGTATACAAGAGGAAAATTGGAGTAATTTTTAGTACTATGGCTAGTGCTAATGAGAAGGCGGATAACCCCCATCTTTTGTGAACTGATAGATAAAATGTTAAGACAATGAGTAAGAATAAAATATTATTTACCTGTCCAGATCCTAAATTGTATCTAAATGGGAAAAAAATGAAAGCTAATGATAAGTAAGGTAACCAAAGCTTCCAATTTAATGGATTAAGAAATTTATCCTTATCTAACTCAGCTAATGTCTTAAAAAGAAAATAGGAGCCAATAATAAATATTATCAGAGAAAAAATAAACCAGACAATTTGGCTAAGCTGGATTGGAAAAAGCGGTAGTAGTGTAAAAAATAGTAACGCTGGAGGTGGGTTTCGTACTATATCCTTGCCCAGCATTAGATAAGGATTTTGTTTTTGTATTGCTTGTTGAGCTGATAAATAAAAAACTTCAAAGTCTTGTGCAGGATATCTTAATAATTTGATATTACTAACTATAAATTGTAGAGTTATGAGAAGAAAGATTGGGACAACCAAAAAGGATATAATTCTGGTCAGTGTCAACTTTGACATCACATATTAAATCTTACAACTAATATTGAGAAAATCCTAGATTGTATAAATTATTTTCTCTTTGGGTATAAGATTACTTTACTATGGCAAATTCTAAAGCTGGTAAAAAGCCTTTAGTTGATGAAGAGGTTGATTTAATATTCCGCAAATTAGAGCCTTACTTAAAAAAAGGTCTAAGCTTACATAAGGCTTGTCTTGAAGCTCAAATCCCTAAGTCAACAGCCTATGATTTATACCAGGAATATGATGAGTTTGCGGAAAGAATTGATGCTTGTAAAAATTACCATTCACTTTTGATTGGAGATGTGTTCACCAAAGAATTAGAAAGAATAGTTAAGAAACAGAATAAAGGTGAGAATCTATCGGCCGATGATATTAAATTTGTCCAATGGGTGGCATTAAATGGTAGAGCTACAAAGGATGAGTATGGCAGAAAAGATATACCTGTTATGCCAGCAGAAGAGCGTGAGAAGGAAAACATGAAGTTAGGCATTAGATTTTAGATAAATTTGTTAAGGTATAATAAAATCCTAACTTATGCTCACTACTCAGGATTTTCTTAAACTCCTTCAAGGCTTACAAGGGCAAGATTCAACTCAGGATACTACTCAGCTAAGGTATGTAATTTATGCCAGAAAATCTACTACTGAAAGTGAAGAGAGACAAGTAAGGTCTTTAGGCGACCAAGTCGTTGAATGTACTGAATTAGCTCAGAAAATGGGCTTAAAGGTAATAAAAGTTATTAAGGAGGCTGAATCTGCTAAGGAACCTGATATAAGACCGAAATTTAGGGAAATGATTGAGGAAATTAAAAAAGGGAAATATGAGGGCATTATTGCTTGGCACCCTGATAGATTGGCTAGGAACATGAAAGATGCAGGGGAAATTATTGACTTACTGGATAAACAAATTATAAAAGACCTCCATTTTGTGAGCTTTACTTTCCAAAACAATACAGCAGGGAAAATGCTTTTAGGAATTGCTTTTGTTTTATCTAAACAGTATTCAGACCAGTTAAGTGACAATGTCAAAAGAGGTATTAGAAGAAGCATTGAGGAAGGGAAATATTTAAGTAGAGCAAAATATGGCTATTACAAAGACATAAATAAGTTTTTAAGGCCAGACGGAGACAATTTCACTCTTCTAAAAACAGGTTGGAAGATGAGATTAGATGGATTAACCCAAGAGATTGTTATGAAATACCTAAATGATAATGGTTTTACCAGAGCAGTTGACTCAACAGGAGATAAGCATGAAGTCTACAAATGGGGTAGAAGTAGAATCTCTGAGATGTTTAAGGATCCTTTTTATACAGGAGTGCTCAAATATGGCGATCAGTTCGTGGATTTAACTGAGATTTATGATTTTGTGCCAATGATTACAGTAGATGACTTCTTAAAGATAAATAAATTCTCCAATATGGAGAGAGCATTTAGGAATCGGCTTAGGGCCAATGCAGAAGGCACCATCCAGGCTGACTTATTAAGAGGGGCTGTAATTTGTGGGGATTGTGAAGAAAATATGATAGCAGGCATAACCCCAAAGCAAAATAAAAAAGGTTTGACTAATTATTTTTATTACAGATGTGACAATCCAGACTGTAAGTTTTATGGCAAATCCATAAGAGCCCATGTAATAGTAGATTTTGTTTGTCAATTCTTAGAAGATCATAAGTTCACCTCTAAAGCAGTTTATGGACATTATGTGGAGGAAATGAAAACTGTAATTAGAGATAAAGAGTTGGAGCTTGAGAGTAGAAGAAGATCCTTACAACAAATTAGAAGAAGTTTGGATAATAAGATTGAGAAAACAAAGGATTTGTTAAGAAGTGAGACTGACAGTTACATAAAGGGAGTGTTTAGCACTGATCTAAAAGACTTGGATAAGAGATTAAAAGAAACTGATGATCAGTTAGAAGCCATTAAAAAGGAGATGGAGTTAAATAAAAAGGCAATACTTAGTTACTCACAATTCCTTGAACTATTTAGTGAACTGCCTGTCAGAATAAGAAAAACGAAGGTTTTAAGAGAGCTGGACTTTATGATAAGAAAAATATTCTTGAACTTTACAATTAAGGATAAGATTGTGGCTTTCTATCAGCTTAATCAACCATTTGATAGGTTCATAAAACAAGCTACAATCCCTTCAAGTCGGGGACCAGGGAATAAGTCTACTTTGCTTTGCAAAGATCTTTCCTTTTTGACTTCGTCAAAAACGTTGAACCATTTGATTAAATTCCTTCCGATCC
>JACOXD010000007.1 GCA_016176465.1 Candidatus Daviesbacteria bacterium
ACCTTATCTCCTATTTTGTAGTATTCTGCATCCTTTAAAAAGGTAATTACCAAAATCCCGCCCTCTTTTAGCATAGAAGTTATATTTTTCATTATATTCTTCCATGCCTTTTTTGAATTAGTAATAGACTCACTAACAAAGTTTGAACTAATAACATCATAATATCCCCTATACTTAGGGTGGATAGGATCCTCTTGAAAAGCATCACAAGAAAGAAATTTCTTAATTTTTTTCTTCAAAATTTCTTCCCTAATCGTTAACTCCTCATTTATATTCTCTATTCCTTCTAAAGCTAGAGCATTTTCAAAAAAAGTTTGCCAGTTAAATCTTTCATTGTGTCCTTTCACCCATTTCTTAACTTCTTTAAGGTTGTTTTTTAGGTAATCAGAGAAGTGAATTTCCTTTACCTTTCCTGATGCTGTTATAAGCTGGTAGATTGTAGGTCCTCCACTAAACTCAAGCATCAATATTCTCTAAACCTAACTTAGAGTAATATTCATTTAAATATGCTTTAGAATCAAAAGCACTAAAATCTTTCTCTAATTTCTTTTTCTTATTCATTTTGCTTATTACTTTTATTCTTTTCCAGTATAGCTGAAGTAGTTGCCCAAGCAACATTGGTAGTTGCAAATACTACTTGATCAACATAACAAGCTAGCCCATATGCATACCTTGAATATGGTTCATCTATATACCATCCCCAAGCAAACATAGGTGTAAATCCACTTACAAAAATATCAAAAGCTGCTCCAAATTTACCCCAAGAAGGATTTGCTGCAAGCAAACCATTCTCGTCTATTTTTCCTGTCATATTTGCCAATGGTGTCTCCCATATATCGGGGTTATATTGTCTTTTTTTAAGTATATTACTATCAATCACTGCCCTAGCTCCCATGCCGCATGCAAGCGCACTTGTTGTTGCAGCTGCTACTAGAGGAGCAGGATTAGAATCTACAATAGACCTAAATTCTGGTGAATTAAGTAACCCATATAAAGCAGCGTATCCTAGGACATATCTTGGTAAGGTATAAATAGTAAAACTTAATCCCAGTGATTTTGCTACCCTACGATAAAAATCAGGATGTTGAAGATTTCTAGCTTTAAGCTCGTCCAAATCATACCTTGCAGTCACCTCTTTAATAAGTTTTTTTCTATTTTTCTCGCTAAAAGCAAACTCACCTATTTGATTGCTATCTGACATTACTTGTAGGTTTGCAGGCATAGCGATAATCTTTTCACCTACCTTAGAAATGCCTCTTATGTTACTCCTATCACCTAGGTTTCTTAGCCCTAATCCTACGCTCAACATTAATAACTTAGATAGACTTCCTAAATTGCCTAATCGATCTTCCACCGCAAAACCCCAGGCTTTGCCCAATGTAGGTTGGTCGGGTGATGTATTTTCAAAATCCTCTAACCACTGATCAATTACATCCTTTTGAGCTTTATACAAGTGTCTTTTCCTATTCAATTTCTTTGCCAATTGGCTTCTAAAAAGAGTAGGATCTAAAAATCTGTTTCCTAATCGAGAATCCGGATCTTGTATTTCTATAACTGCTGACTGAATTTTTTCTGAAGCATCTTCAAGAGCATGGTCGCTAAAGTGAATTCCAAGTTGACTTTTTTGTTGATTTGGCAATATAAGAGGCGTCCCACCCATACTTTCAATTGTTGAGTACACTTTTGGTTTAAGATCAATAGGCGTACTTCTAGCAATCAGTTTTCCTAGATGGTAACCTATCCGTTCATCTGTTAAATGACTTCTTACCCAAGAACTTAAGTTTAATGATGGTTCTAAAGTTGCGGGCTGCTCAATTTCTGAATTTAATGGCAATCTATCAAAATTTGCTAACCAATAATGTATAACTTCCCTTTGAGCATCAGAAAACTTTACTGTTTCACCTGAATCCTCATCTCTAGTGACGTACAAAACTGGATCTTCTTTTCTCCTTCTTCTAATTCTCCTTGCCTGAGCTAATCTTTTCATAGCCGAAGTCTTAAATTGCTCAACACCTAATTCAAAAGAGCTTCCACTAACATCTACAGGCTCAATTGTTCTTAAAATTCTACTAAGTACACCAGATGACTCAGCTACAAGTAGTGGGTCTTGAAATACTCTCTCAAGAGCCTGACTTTGAGTTTCGGGTAAAGATACAGGAATATTTCCAATGCGTGGAGTAAATTTTACTTCAAACCTCTCCATATATGCTTATTTTACCAAATAACTATGGGTTTAACAAGCTAGGATAACCCCTTTGTTAAATTTGTTAGAGTTAAGAAGTACTAATGTAGCGAGGCTATTACACCTGGAAGGTGTAACAGGATGGTCACCTGCCAACTTTATATACACTTTATTCCATAGTTAGATGTTTAATTTCTTCCAACTTTTTTCCATAATCTATTTGGTCTAAAACAAACTTTTCATAATCTTTCCCAGATTTAAAGAAACTTAAAACAGGTTCTGAATCTACCAACTCTGACTGACCTTTTATGTAATCTGGTAAAGAGGACCAAGGGTAAGATAAAAGCTCCACCTCTTTAATCACAAAAGATACTACTGGATTTAAGTGAATATATCTTGAGAGATGGATAAGCTGCTCATTACTCTCAATATGTACAGCTTTAAACACTCCTTGTAAGATTGGGCCAACCCTCTTATTTTTAGTATTAATATATTTAGTATAGCTATTGCTAAGTTTACTTAGAAAAATAGTAATGCCATTATCTATTGTTTGTTGTAGTAGGAAGTGAAAATGATTGGGCATAAGGACAAAGCTCACTATTTTAACCAGTACTTTATTTTTAATAGTAAGCTGATCTAAAAGTGTCTCTCTGTCTTTTTTTGAAAGCTCTTTAAATCTGGACAATCTCACAGGTGGTTTTTCAAAACGATAGTAGGATAAAGCAAGTAACGCTTGCGCGTAATCGGATTGATGGTGAAATATTGGTTGCCTTGCTACACCTCGGTTGTAAACATGATAATACTCTCCTGTTGCAAGTGGCACTCTTTTGTCTGCCATATTGCCAAAATATCAGTATGGTTGTGGTTTGTCAATAGGTGCCCTATCTGTTTCACCTTTCAGGTGGATGACTATGTTCCTTTCAGGTGGATGACTATGTTGCTAATTGTACCATCAGAGAGTCCATAAGCTCTGTATATCCACGTTTGGCCTCCTATCTGTATTGTCCTTTCTATAAACTCATTGGGCTTGAGTTGACCTACCTGAGAGAGATCTCCTTTTATTGCTGCCTCAACCATATCTGCAGTTAACCCAGTCCCTGCTAAGTGTTGTGCAGCATGTTCATGTTTAATGATGATTTTTAGATCCTTCGCCGCGTCGACTACTTTATTAGTAAATTTCAAAGTACCTAACGAAATACCAGGTATTGCTAGTCCTACTAAATCAATAGCTGTCCCCCCAGGATCACAGTTATTTAAATCTTGTGACAAGAAAAAAATATCCTGCTGTAGATCCGGAGAAGAAGTAACCGCAGTAGCCCAGGTATAAAAAGCTAGGATAAGAGCGGGAGCTATTTTGCCTGAAGGATCTGAGAAATTAATAGGGTTATTTAAGGTATAAGCATATGGATTTTGAGTTTGGGCACTTGTAAGCAGACCACTAACTGGGTCTTTGGTTATAAACATACCAGTTGTTGGATCAGGGAAAATTAGCTTACTCGATGACTATATATGTCTACATCTAACTCAGCATTGTATTCTGCAATTTCTTTTAAGATTTTTTTATCAATATGAAGCCCAGAATTGTAGTCTTTCATATATATAGCGCATCCAAACTCGATGAGGCATTTTTCCGCAACATCGAGTATCGCTGCCTTGTAAGGACGTAGCGTTTCAAGTAAAAAGCTTAAATGTTTTTCTACTGACTCTGTGATTGGTAATGATGACGTTAATTTCCATGTATTCTCTCTAATAATTACTTTTCCCTTTCCAAAGGGCTTAGTGCTTCCTTTTACCCACGCTTCAGTTGGCTTAAGTCCAATCTTTTGTGTTAGGTGTTCAGGGGAAGATGTAAAATCGTATATCGCAAACCATACATACGTCTTATCTTTCGCATTTTCCATATTCTAAGAGTATATCAGAAATCTTTAATATTAAGGCCAGTTGGCTCTCCAGGGCCTTGTCCATCTCTTGGCTTCTGATAGATATTTCCATCTTTATCTTTGAAGAGATCGTACTTGCTGCTTCCTTTACCTTTAATTTGATGTATATTTTCACCGCCCTTTTGCAGCATTTTTATTTCTCCTTCAGACAATTTTGTGAATTGTTTAGAAGTATCAAGTACTTCATCAGCTACTTTAGCAACTCTTCCTACCTGCTTGATTGCTCCTATTGAAACAAAAGGTATACCTATACTAACAACATCTAGTGCAGCTCCACCCCAATTGCAATTAGATAAATCCTCTTGCAAAGCTACCACATCTAAGGTAGTTCCTGCTGCATCTAGCAGATACAAAAACCAAGCCTCACCAGAAGGATCACTTCTATTTATGGGATTATTGCCAACATAAGCGTATGGACTTAATGTTTGAGGATAAGACAGTACACCCTTTACTGGGTCTTTAGTTATAAACCTGCCTGTGCTTGGATCATAGTATCTGGCTCTTAGGAAATATAAACTAGATTCTGGATCTAGCTGTTCACCTTGGAAGAGATAATTACTACCTGAAGTAGAACCAGACCTAATATTCCCAAAAGGATCATAGTCAAAATTGGCAGTTTTAGAACCAGATGAGTTTGTTAGAAATCTTGTATTTCCTAATCCATCAACCAAAGGATAAATCCTTGAGCTAGATCCAGAAGGTCCTTGGCTGATTAAATCTAACCCATAGGCATAGTAATTTTGGGCACTATTGCTACCATTAGTTTCTAGTAATACTTTAGATAACATATCTGTTTCACCTTTCAGGTGTTATTATGTTATTAATCACACCTTAAGTAGCTACCGAGTGCTCTTTTCCTTTAATAAAGTTGTCATCTGCAAAAGATTTTCTGTCCAATCTGAATAACTTTTCTTATACTTTGACTCGGTGCTATTTTTAGTTTTTATTTCTTTTATCCTTTTTAAGATATGCGTTAGTTCTCTATGTCCTTTATCTACTAAACTAAGATCTATATCTTCATCATTATGATAGACATAAGAACTTACTAAACCTGCTAAAGTAGTATCCCAACCTACGATTAAAAAAAAATAATCACTTAATGAACGATTCTCTCCTCCAGAAGAATCAGGCAAAGGGTTTTGTTCCGCTTCCTCAAATAGTTTTTTTAATTTCCTCTTATTAATACTTTCTTTGTCGTACATGTTTTAGTTATACCAGAAACTTACAGCCTTAATTGCTCCATCAATAATTTTAAAGTACCCTCCTGGATTTCCCGGATCCCTAATTAAGAAGCCGGATGAATCATCGTTGAGTATAACCTCTTGGGCTTTATCTTTATTCTTAGAGAAAAATTCTATAGCATCGCGCGAATATTCCTCTATGGTTTTCCCGACTCCATGTTGCTTAAAATGATATTCTAATGATTCTTCTGCTGTTTTAAAAGTACTTTTATACCAACTCTTTGCGACGACTTGACTAGTTGTTCTTCCAACTTTCCCTATAGGCCCAGCAAAAGGTAATCCTGAAATCACATTAAATACTGCGCTACCAGGATCACAGTTTCTCAGATCATTATCTATAGTCATATATTGAGCCATTAAGTATTGTGTCACCACTGGATTACTTAAAAAGGCAGCTGCACCATATAATGCGATGAGCCACACGAATTCCCCTGATGGATCAGAGAGATTAACTGGATTATTTAGAGCATATGATTAGGGATTTTGAGTTTGTGGCATAGAGTTTAATCCACTCACAGGATCCCTAGTTATAAATCTACCTGTATCTGTTTCACCTTTCAGGTGTTACTGTGTTACTCATTTAAAATCTTTAATATTATAACCGATTGGCTCTCCAGGGCCAGAACCATCTGTAATAAATTACCTTCCCACTTGATGGGCGGGAATTCACAATTTGAGTTTAGATTTTAATATGTTTCTTATCTAATGATGACTTCCATTGTATCTATATTCGGTGATCCCTGCATTGGTGCTCCATCCATTCTTACAAACTCTAACTCATCTATTTTCCCTTTTATAATATGTAATAAAATTAATATTGGCCCTCCGCCACCATCTTTTGTCCTTCCCTCTACCGGCACCCGTTCCTTTACTATAGCTTCTTCTCCTAAAACGTCTTCAAACTCTATACTTCCATAATTGTCTTTATATTCTGTTAATGTTCTAACCTTACAATTTTTTATTTGTTGCCTTAGCTCGTCTCTACCAGGAAATGGACATTCCAATAACTTTTGTAAAACTTGTACTTCAAATTCATTTAATTTTCTATAAGTTTTTTTAATCATTTTTTCAAATAATAAGTACCTACACTAACAGTACCATCTTTTAATGTCCATGGACGATATTCTATTTTCTTTCCACCGACCTCTATAATTCTACTTACAAAAGTGAAAGCTTATTAAGTGAAAGCTTATTACACCTGGAAGGTGTAACAGGATGGTCACCTGCCAACTTTATATACACTTTCTTCTAAAGTTAGATGTTTTATCTCTTCAAGTTTTCTCCCATTCTATGCCTTCTTTGATCAGTTGGTAAACCCGATTTTTTATCAATCAAGATAAAAACTATTCTTTAGTTGAATTATCGAGTAAATAGCGAAAAAACTTTGGATCTTTAATATGGTATAGAATATGCCTAAATTCTTCCCCAGTTTCTAGAAGTAAATCGTATATTTCCTTATTACTTAAATTTTGTTGGGTTAATTTTGGTAATTGCTCTTGTATAAATTTATTAAAAGATTCTTCTAGGTCTAGAAAAGCGTGTGCAAGTGTCCAAGCTTCTTTGCTTTCATCCTCATCGTACCGTGTAACTTCAGGAAGTTTTGAAAGTCGTTCTGCAATTTGTTTGTACTTTCTGGCGTATGTAGATATAATTAACTCCTTCTTAAAATTTCATCAATTGCATTTATTTGTTGTTGAAAATTGCGAATTTCTTTTTCCATAGAGCTTGTAAAACCCCCTACCGATTGAGCTTCTTTAATTTTTTGAAGGTGCTCAATAATCAGCTTCTGTAGACTTGCTCGAGCTTTTTGAAGCGAGTCTGAACCGTTAGTGATTAATTGTTTTTCGAACTGCCTAACTTGGTTTTCAGTAAAACTTAAGGTCTCATCAAGGATCTTACCAGTTTTATTTACCTTGGTCAAACCGGCGGGTAAAGGAGTCAGTACTCCGATCAAATCCCAAACTACTGCATTGCTATCACAATTCCTAATATCATTAGCTAAGATAGCCAAATCAGCAGCGGTTAGAAGAATTCCTGCTATTATTAATGGAGCTATTTCTCCTGCAGGGTCAGATAAATTAACAGGATTATTGACAACATAACTATAAGGATTCAAGGTTTGGGGATTTTGCAGTATTCCTTTAATTGGATCCCTAGTTATAAATCTTCCTGTTACAGGGTCATAATACCTTGCTCTTAGGAAGTAGAGGTTTGATTCTGGGTCTAGCTGTTCCCCTTTGAATAAGTAATTACTCCCTGATCCTGAATTTGTTCTAATATTTCCAAATGGATCATAATCAAAACTGGCAGTTTTAGATCCTGAAGAATTGACCAAAAATCTGGTATTTCCTAATCCATCAACTAAAGGATAAATCCTTGAGCTAGATCCAGAAGGACCTTGGCTGATTAAGCCTAACCCATAGGTATAGTAATTTTGGGCACTGTTACTACCATTGGTTTCTATTAATACTTTAGATAAAGATCCTGAAATATCATTTACAAACCTGGTTGTAGTTGTCCCTTTAACTTTTTGCAACCTATTCCCTAATCCATCATAAGTAAAGGTAGTAGTATTTGCTCCTGATTGGTTTGGACCACCCTTATAATAATTAATTACCCCATCATATTCTCCTAAAAATAAATCAATATAAGAATCTCCATCTATATTGATAAAAGATGGAGTGCTATTGCTGCCAATATCTAAATTGGAGTAGGTGGCGCTTACAAGCTGGAATGATGGGGAAGATTTGTTTCCTATATTTCTATAAAAGCTTACTTTCCCATCAGACTTTCCAACAAACATATCCAAATCTAAATCTTTATCAAAGTCAACAAATGCTGGTTTGCTTGATGTGCCTATATCAATTCCTGCAAAAAGTGTTGTATCCACACTAAAACTTGGGTTAGTTGAGGAGCCTGTGTTCCTATAGAATTTGACAGTTCCACTATACTCGCCGCTGACTAGATCAAAGTCTCCATCACTGTCGATATCCACAAAACTTGGGTTGCTGTATGATCCTATATCTAATCCTCCATATTTCGTTGACTCCTGGACAAATGATGGTGAATTTTTATCGCCGTTGTTTTTATAAAGGTAAAAAACCCCGCTGCTGTTTCCAATAAACAAATCTAGATCAGTATCCCCATCAATATCCACAAATGAAGGGGCACTCCTTGAGCCTACGTCAATATTTAAGTATCTATCACTCACCTTTGTATAAGATGGTGATGTGTTTGTTCCATTATTTTGATAAAACTCAATATAACCATCACTATCTCCAATAAATAAATCCAAATCAGAGTCTCCATCTATATCTACAAAAGTTGGGCTAGAATAACTCCCAACATCAATATTGGAAAATTTACTACTTGAAATAGTAAATGATGGTTCTGGATTAGGCAGGGTTGTTGATGCTGAAACTAAGCGATCCTCAAAATCATAACTTAAGTCTTTAGTACCTAAATCTCCTGTTTGAGAACTTAAGTTGCCGTTTCCATCATATGAAATAGTGCTACCCCCTGTTTTAATTAACTGACTATCTTCGTCGTACTCATAAATTATCTCAGTCTCATTTATTTTTTGAAGTTTCCTATTATCTACTTTATCAAAATTATATGAGTATTTTTGGTTATTTGGATAAATAGCTTGGGCTAATCTACCTAACAAGTCATAGCTATATTGGGTTATTAGCGCTGTGCTAGATTCTTGAGCAAAAGCAATTTGAGGAGAAAATATATCCTTAATTTGATCTACTGCCCCTTGAATTAATTTAGCAAAAGTTTTTAACTGTTGATCGAGTGAAGCAGAGGAACCCACTTGAACGTTGAAAGGACCAAAAACATTATTATCCTCATTGCTCTCAGTTATACTCCTAGATCTATCAACAACAGCCCAAATATTGTGGGTACCAGCGGTGGAGAAGTCCTCATAAGTCTCAGTAACTGTAGTTTCCGAACCTGCAGCCAAACCATTAGTATATGAAACACTATCATTGTATGATCCAAAGTCTGGCGCTGTCGAACGATCATAGTAAATACCTACTCTAATATATGTACCGCTTGGCACAGAAGTTGTCCCTTGGTTTTTAATAGTTACCTTAATGTCAAAATCCTGATTTGGAGCTGGGTTGGGAATAGTTAAAGATATTCCTGTAACAATTAAATCAGGCTTATCAGCGGGTGTAGGGCTAGGAGAAGGAGATGGACTTGCACTAGGGCTTGGAGAAGGTGAGGGTGATGGGCTGGGTGAAGCTGAAGGTGATGGAGTGGGAGTAGAACTCGGTGAAGGAGAAGGGCTGATGCTAGGACTTGGGGACGGCGTAGGACTAATCGATGGACTTGGTGATGGACTTGGTGAGGGCGCTGCTATTACAAAAGCTCCCTCCTCAGTGGATTGAGTGACATTACCAAGTGAGTCTCTTTCGTAAGTGTATTTAGCCAAAATCTGATTTTGGGAATTAAGATAAGCTAGGCTGGCTAATCTATTTGCGCTATCGTATCCATATTGGCTACTGATTCCATTAGGCAAGTTTTTAGCCTGCAAAAGATTATTTTTATTGTAAGAGTATGTTGTAACTTGGTTGTTCCAATCAGAAACTGTAGTCAACCTATTTTTGTCATCAAAGGTATATTTAACTACCTTACTACCAGGATATGTCACCTGTGTCAGATTTCCAAGTAAATCATAAAGATAACTAATGGTTTGAGCATATGGATTTTTAGCAGATAAAAGCTGATCATATTTATTGTAGGTATAAGTTGTGGTGCCTGATGGATCAACTATCTGAGTTAGATTTCCCCTCGGATCATAAGTATAAGTGACACTAGTACTGTTAGGGTAAGTAATTTTGCCTAATCTATTTAATGAGTCATAGCTATACTGAGTAGTTATCTGCTTTGCATCAATTCTTTTGCTAATATTTCCGTTTGCATCATATTCCCATTTTGTAGTTTTACTTTGTGGAGTAACTGAATCCTTTTGTCTGTTGAGCACATCAAAGCTATGTCTTGTTTTCCTCCCAAGCGCATCGGTGATAATCTCTAAGTTTTGATAATTATCATAATCATAGCTAGTCCCCTGACCTAGCGCATCCGTAACAGAAACTAAACTTCCCAGAGTGTTATATGTGTACAATGTCTCTCCGCCATTTGGCAGTCGAACCTTAATTAAACGACCCTCTAAATCATATGTGTTATTTATAGTTCCAGCTGCAGTTGTTTCTGATAAAAGATTACCACTGTTATCATAGCTAAACGTTACTTGCTTACTTTCTTGATCAGTTTTTTTAACTAATCTCCCCAATGAGTCGTACTCATATATTATTTGATGCCCAAGAGGCTCCTCCTCTTTTATAATTTCCCCAAAACCATTTCTTGTAAAAGAAGTAACTTTGTTTAAGTGATTTGTCGATGAGCTAATCTCACCTAAGCTGTCATAGGAAAATTTAGTTAATCTTCCTGCCTCATCTATTTGAGAAAGGTTACCTTTAGGATCGTAGATAAACTTTGTTTCTTTAGCTAAGTTTCCATTAACGTTTTTATATCCATCATCCAAGATTCTAGTAATATTATTTTTATTATCATATTCATAGGTAATTTTTATATTAGAAGGGTCTGTTCGGGATAGCACATTTCCATTTGCATCATAAGTAAAGGTTGTTTTATTTAATTTCGGATCAGTAACAGTTATGGGTGAGTACTCTTTGTCATAGCTATATTTAGTAACTCCACCCAAAGGATCATAACTTTCCAATACTCTTGCTTTATCATCGTAAACCATCTTGGAAGTTCTCCCATTACTATCAGTTATATTTATAGCTTTATTTGTTTCATCATAGTTAAAGGAAGAAACTTTACCTGAAGCATCTTTTTGAGTGGCGACCTTGCCCTCCTCTGTATAGGTATTTGTAATTATTGTTTGGCCTAATTTATTGATAACTGTGGAGAGTTTGTTGTCTTCAGTATAAGTATATTTGGTCACTCCCCCATTTGGATCAGTGACTGAAATTAGATTACCAATGGAATCATATCCATAATTAACAGCTCTGTTAGTCCAATCAGAAACAGCACTTACTAGGTTTAATGAGTTGTAAGATAGGACTAAATTGTGTCCTTGATTATCAGAAATAGTAGTTAATTTACCTGATGGATCATAGCTATAGTTTATTGAATTGCCATTTTTGTCTACTTGTTTAACTAATTTAAGATCTACCCCGAAGATTAGCTGAACCTGATTCTTGAGGGTAGCTGTGAACGTACCATCATTATTTGGGAAAAGTGATGAGTTATAAGCCTCATCATCAGGTACATACCCAGTTGTACACGATGATAGATTAAAGGTTTCTCTTCCAGAAGGTGTCTCAAGAGCCATATATTTGGGATACCAGCCAGAGATAGGTCCTGAAGAACAATTTCCTACTTTATAACCAGGCTTTAGATCTGTTAATTTTGCTGGAATAAAAGTCCATCCTTTACCTATGCCTTGCTGGCTACTGGAAAATGATGAGTAGTCTCTTCCAAAAGCTAAGCTCAAATCGCCAGGGGTCGGAAAACTCATATCAACCGATGAGGTTGAATAGGCACCAATACTTCTAAACAAATTAGCATCCAGTGCTACTGATTCATAAGTTTGTCCACCTTGTGAGAAAGACCAGTGTATTTCGCTATTCGATTCAGGAACAGCTTCAGAAGCAGTTTTTGTGGAGGTGGCAGAACCATCATCGATTTTATACTCATTAGGAGTAAAATAATCAACTCCACCGGTTATCCGCCATTGTGTCCCATTTGGCGCACTCTGGAAAGGAGATGTTAGTCTTGGTATTTCATTTGGAGTATCAACAAACTTAGGTTGGTGATCTTTAGCCCATTCGAAGTTATTTAAAATACCGTTATCTTTAATCCATTTAACCACTGCTACAACCTTTGCTAGCTGTTTTACCTCTTGATAGGAAGGAATCTCATTTGCAAATAAATCATAGTTTTGTGTTTGATGATTGGCAAAATCAATTGCTGCTTTATTCCATGCCGGATCATTACTGGACAAAATTCCTTCTGTTTCCACTTGCATTTTAACTTGATCAAACACAAAAGTAGTATTTGGGTCATCTTTTTTTAAAGTTACTAGTTGAGGAGAAATCCACCAGCGGGAACCGCTTTTTTTATTAGGATCAGGATTATTGGCAGTAAACATATCCAAAACAGATTTATAACCAGGAACAGAAGAACTTATTTTTTGACCATTGGCAAAATACCCTTGGACATATTGTTTCATCATATAATCCGCATCCAGTAGATCTTTTCCAAATTGGGTATCCTCTACACCACCTCCGAAAATCACATTCATATTAGGATCACCAAAAGCATTATTGTTATCCTTGAATTCTATGCTTACAGTAGGAGTTGAGTTATTAAAAACAACTGCTCTGATTGCTACTGCCAGATCATCTTTGTCAAATTTTGGTAGTGAGGTATTTTTCACTCCTACAAAAACAATCTTATCTTGAGTGTTATCATAGTAAGCTCCCCTTATATCTGACATATCAGCCAAAAATGTTGCTGCCTCATCAAGTGCTACCCCTCCAACTCTTGTAGAGATATAAGCTTTTAATTCATCTAAAGATTGTGCTTGGCAGATGTTATCTGCGGCGTGGACGGATCTTGGACTAAATGGTAGGGATACTAGAGGTAAGCTAGGTATTAAAATTAAAAGCACACTTAAAAATAGAGCAATTAGCTTATGAAACAATTAAGGTTTCTCCTTACTTTTTACAACTGAAGGCAGTTTTTGATCACTTTTAAGTTTTTTTACTTTTAACTCCTTTTTAATTGAGCCCATAAGCTTACTTTTATCCTTGTTTACCAATTTAGGTTCTGTAAAGATTGTTTCATCGCTTTGTGTAAAATAGTTAACTCTGGCATCAAATTGTATTGTTAAATCCTCTCCTGGGTTAATTCTTAAGTTGGGAATAACTATGGTATTTTTATCAGAGGATAAATTAGCGCTTCCTTGAAGGTTATGAATATAATTGAGTAAATTCCTTGGAATATTGGTTTCTAAAGTAATAAAGGAATACTCATTATTTGTGTTGTTATTGATTTTATACTTAAATCTAATAACCTCACCTGAGTCTATCTCTCCATTTTTATCCAGGTCACCATTTGGTGTCAGAGAAATATCAGAATCAAGTGTTAAATTATTAGCTGGAGCAGACTCTGGTGTTAAAACCTCTTGAATCTTTTCTAAGGTAAAGTTAAATAAGTCTTCTAAAAAAAATGCTCCCACCTTGGGAGCAAAGTAAAGGGGAAAACCCAAAAGGACCACAATCATAATTAAGTAAAATCTTAATCTATCCGAGAAGTACTTGTAGATTTTGGTCATTTTCTCCATTAACATGTCCTGACCAGACAATCTTAGTATAACTTTATTTGGCCGTCAAGACCAGCCTTGGGATTGGTAAACAGCTAGAACTAAAACAGAAGTTGGATGATATTTAATTTGAGTCACTGCTATATAGGACTTAGCTTTTTTCTCCTTGAATTCTATCCCTCTGTACTCACAAAGATCCCTTAAAGAATTATAAATTCTAAGTTTAATCTCAGATTGAACAGCAACTTTTGTTTCTCCAATTATTTCATGTTCAACAAAAACTCCCCTTCCATCCTCAATCTGATACCAACCTAACCCTGCCGCTATATATTTACCTGTTTCTTGAGAGCGCATTTCAGCTTTAATTACATATAATTTATGACCAAATTCCTCCTTCGGAGTTTCATATTTTTTTGCTCTTACAACTTTGGAGCCTGGTGGAATAATTGAAGATAGTGGAATTAAATTGTAATTGTAAACTCCAGCCACTTTTAGCGCTCCATCAAATGCTGAAAGTGTTGTTTGACCAATCCCAATCCCTTTGACTACTCTAATAACCATAAAGTATATTATATCATGAATTTAGGCTATAGGATAATTATGCAGGTGTTTTGGGAGTTTGCATAAACTCTGATATTTTTTTTAAAGCTTCATCTGGATTCATCGAGGATTTTGCTAAAAAACCTTTTGCACCAAGCTCCATCGCAGATTTAACAACATACTCTTGATCCAATGCGGAAAGGATAACAATTGGCCCATTGTAGACATCCGGAGGATTTTCTTTTAATTTTTTTAAAATGGTAATACCATCTATTTTAGGCATCATAATATCTAATAAAATTAAATCATACCCACCTTGAAGAATTTTTGCGAGTCCTTCTTCCCCATCAGCAGCTAAATCCACACTAAACCCGCCGTTAGTTAAAAACTCACTATAAATATCTCTTGTATCCTGGTCATCATCTATGAGCAAAATCTTTCCAGGATAAGTAGGATTCATGCTAGCCAATCGCTAACTTATTTTTTAGCAATTAACTCCTCTTATTTTGGTATACCACTACTTGAGATAAAAGTCAAAACTATTTTTTGGAGCAGCTTAAGCAAAGAGTAGCTATAGGAACAGCTTCTAATCTTTGAGCTTCTATAGCCTTTCCACATCTTTCACATTTTCCATACTTGCCTGATTTAAGATATATAAGTGATTTTTTAATCTTTTCAAGTAGGTCTTGAAGCGTTGACTTTAAAGCTACTGCTTGATTGTGAACATCTGCCATCCAAGACTCAGTCCCTGGCTCAGAACTTTCTGCTAGACCATCAGTCATCACTGGATCTTTCAGTGATTTTAGATCTTCCTCAACTTTTTTTTGCTGCCGCAGGAGTTTATTTTTTATTAAGTTAAAATTCACTCGGGTTAGCTTTAACATGCAATTTTTTACCTAGCTTTCTCCTCCACCTTATGATGGAAACTCTTAAGAAAACTTTCTGATTATACCAACTTTTGGCGATTTTCAATAGAGTTCTTTGCCTAATTTTTGGATCATAAAATATTTTAAGAAAGTAGCTAACATCTTTTGATATGGATCTTTTACTTCTTTGGTAAAAAAAAGTTGTACCTGATACTAAAATCAATAAAGAAATTACCTGTTCTACAGTAATAAAGCTATTGATCCTAAAAGTGTCTCCTCTGTAAAAGTAGAGAAAAAAGTTTGAGAGTCCCAAAATAATGAGTCCAATTGAGGCTATTTTACCTTCAAAATGAAAGCGCAAACACATTTTCCAAAGGTAAAGAAAACTTAAGAAATAAAACAAGCTATAAAAAATCTGAACAGGGAATCTTTTGTCAAGCAAACCTACTTGGTTTACACTGATTGGTAAATTTGATACAACCCCATACTGGCAGCTGCCTAGTAAACAACCTATGCTTCCTAAGCTTAATCCTATAAATAATCCAACGACCGCAATATCTGCTATAAGATAAAAACTTAAATTTTTTTGTTTGGTTAAAAGTAAGAGTGTTAAAAAACCAGCCACTAATCCACCCCATAAAGATAATCCAGGATAAAGATTAAATAAAACCACTTTACTTAAAGAGTCAAAAAAAGAAAGATGAAAAATTACAAAAAAAAGCCTGGCACCAATAATTGAAACGACAAAGGTGTAAAAAATTAAATCAAGCGTGGCTTCTTTTTCTATCTCATAAATTCGAGATAGCCTCCAAATAAAATAAGTACCTGTAAGTAAACCCAGTGCTACGAATAATCCAAAAGTTGTAAATGTGAAATTATTAATTTGAAATAAAGTAGGGTTCATTTAGTTTGATATGATAGCAAAATATGCTTGATTTGACTAATTTTGAATGCAGGTATTACAATAGAATTGAAACGGCTGTACTGGACAATCCGGCAGTATAGCCTTTTAAATCTAAAACACTTTGTCCGGATTTGTCCAAAAAAATGACTGCAACTGCACATGCTTTAGTTGGAGGAGCTATTGCTTCCTCTGTTTCTAACCCAGCACTTGGTCTAACTCTTTCTGCACTTTCCCATCCACTTTTGGATTTAATTCCTCATTGGGACTTTGGTAGAGGCTGGAAACAAAAAAGTAAAGTTAAACTTTTCCTCCAAGCCAGCTTGGATTTGGGGGCAGGAGTTATTTTAGCTTATTTACTTTTTGGTCAATATACCAATCTTTGGTACTTCTTAGCTTGTATCTTTGTATCAGAACTTTGGGATTTTTTACAGGTTCCTTACTGGTTTTTTAGTTGGCGTTTTCCTCCTTTTTCTACGGCCTATCATGTCCAGTCAACCATAGGCGGTAGGGCTAAATTACCTTGGGGAATTTTTACTCAGATAGCAGTAATCATTGGATTGATTTTAGCTTTACAGGTCTTTTATTAATCTTTGAGGGTTTTCAAGTAAGCTTTAAATTTTTCGCCAATCTCAGGGTGCTTACAAGCCCAATCAACCACTGTCCGTAAGTATTCAAATTTATTCCCAGTGTCATAATATTTACCATTTTCTATAACCAGGGCAAAAACAGGCACCCCCTCTAACTGCAATAAATTAATTGCATCAACCAACCAAATTTCCCCTCCCTTACCTGGAGTTAATTGTTTTAGCGCTTTAAATATCTCTGGGGGTAAAATATATGCTCCATGGGTAGCAATATTTGATGGCGCTTCCTCAGGGGTTGGTTTTTCTATTATTTTTTTAATTTTAAACAAATTGCTCTTAACTGGTTCTAAATCTGCAATTCCATACCTTTTTAAATCATCTTTATTTTCAATTTTGACACCAGAAATTACTACCCCTCCATGTTCCTCATGGATATCAATCATTTGCTTGAGCCGCGGAGGAGTGGAATGAATAAACTCATCTCCCCATAAAACAGCGAATGGTTCATCTTCAATAACAGCCTCTCCTGTTAACACTGGGGTCCCATTGCCATAAGGGCCTTTTTGGCGGACATAGATGAAGTTAGCCATCTCAGAGATATGTCTAATTTCATCTAAGATTTTTTCTTTTTGACCATTAATTAATGCTTGGACCAAATCTTGGTTCGGGACATCAAAATGATCTTCTATGGCCCTCTTATTAGCGCCTGTAACAATAATGATATTTTCTATCCCAGATGCTACAATTTCTTCAACAATATATTGGATAACAGGCTTGTCAACTATGGGGAGCATCTCTTTGGGCATGGCCTTGGTCTGCGGTAAAAACCTGGTCCCAAACCCAGCAGCAGGAATTAAAGCTTTGGTAATTTTTTTCATTAAGTTTTTTACTAATCTTGCCCTTAAGTTTCATGTATATCACAAAAGTTAGGTGATTAGCAAATTAAATAAATAACCTATAACCTGAAGTCTTAGCTTCAATTTTGCTATAATGGGTACCATGAAGTCCGGCGAGTTTGAGAGTCCCTATTCCCCCAAAATTAATGGAGTTGTAATTCCTATGACTGCTGTTGTTGATTTTACCAAAAAAGACCCTCCTAAATATTTAGCAAAATTTTTTGATGAAGAACAAACCCTACCAGATGACTTACAAATAATGAGCGTGTCAACAGTTAGAGAACTTAGAGAAAGAGGTCAAAGAGTGGTGAATGGAAGAGCCTTGGGAAAGGTTTCAAATAATGGCAGAGGAATTTAGTAGAGATAATATTGCTCGTTTGGTCAGCGAGAGAGTCTTTAGTCCTCATGCCTCTTTTGCCCTAGCAATGGCACTAAGGTATAGGCTAGCTTGACAACTCGGAGTTGGAAGTGGATTGACAAGTCGGGATCTGAGATCATAAGATGAATTATGCCATATCGTACTACTCCTTTTGTAAATCAACATTTTTATCACGTATATAACCGAGGTAGTGAGAAACGTAGAATTTTTGAGGATCGTAGGGACTACCAAAGATTTTTAAAAACCCTTACCTATTATCAACTTGAAGGACCAAAACCCAAGCTTTCTCATTTCTTTAAATATAAAAATTTTAATCCCTTAAAAGCTAAGAAGATTGTGGATATCCTAGCTTACTGTTTGATGTCTAACCATTTTCATCTTTTATTAAAACAGGTAAAGGAAGGAGGTATTTCTGAAATGATTACAAAGCTTAGCTTAAGTTATACAAAATACTATAACACTAAATATGATCGTGTTGGCCCATTATTCCAAGGACAATTCAAAGCAGTCCTCATAGAATCAGATGAACAGCTATTACATGTTTCCAGATATATTCATCTAAATCCTATCGTCTCATTATTAACTAAGAGTCTGGATAAATTTGATTGGTCCTCATCCCATGAATATTTTAATAGGAATGACGGTATTTGCTCTAAGAAAGATATTTTAAGTTTTTTCCCATCTCCTAGAGATTATCAACAATTTGTTTTAGATCAGGTTGATTATGGGAAGCATTTAGAGGAAATTAAACACAAACTGTTTGATAAAGATTTAGCTTGACAACTCGGAGTTGGAAAGCTAGTTTACTTAACCCTTTCTACATAACTACCTGTTCTTGTATCTACCTTTACCTTTTCTCCTATTTTCATAAACATAGGAACTTTGACAATTAGCCCATTATCCATAACTGCTTCTTTATAGACATTAGAAACGCTGTTACCTTTTTCCTCTGGACCTGTCTCAGAGATTGTATAGACTATGCTATTAGGAAGCTCTAAAGCTAGGGCTTGTCCCTCTCCTGTAATTAGCGCCACCTCTAGACCTTCTTTTAGATATTTAAAATCATCCCCCAAAGTTCCCTGACTTAGTGGAAATTGCTCAAAGTTTTCATTATCCATAAAATAAAAATTTTCCCCATCTCTACCAGCCTCAGCTGGCAAGCTTTGCTTATATAAAAATTGAGCTTTTCTTTTTTCTACATCTGCTTCCTCTACCTTGGCACCAGTGATAAAAGATTTCTCAGTTATAGAATTAGTTTTTAAATTTTTAACCTTAACTTTAATAGTGCCTGATCCCCTACCCATTTTAATATGCTCATAGGTTAAAACCTGGAATAAATTTCCACTTTCTTTAAACACCGCACCATTTCTTAAATCATTAACATTTAACATGTTCGTGATAAGTACAACGTAATACGAAATGCGTATCTCGTATCTCCTATCACTTATCTCCTTCAATAAGCTTTACTAGAGTTTTTATCCCCACTCCTGTTGCACCTGCCCCTCTATAAGGTTTAGGCTTGCTATCCCAGGCTGTTCCTGCAATATCTAAATGGATCCAAGGAATATTTTCTTTTACTCCTGCTTCTATAAATTTTGCTCCTGTGATAGATCCAGCTGCTCCAGGCATTGATCCCCCATGGCCAATATTGGTTATATCCCCTATTTCCCCTTTTATCATTTCATCATAGTCCTCATCCATGGGCATTAGCCAATATTTTTCCCCTACCTGCCCCCCAGCATTAATTAACTGCTTTGCAAACTGCACATTATTAGTAAAAACTCCAGTATTAAAATCTCCTAAAGATATAACTATTGCTCCTGTTAGAGTTGCTAAATCTATCAATTTATTGGCCTTAAAATCTTTTTGGGCCCAAGCTATTGCATCTATTAAAACCAGTCTTCCTTCAGCATCAGTATTTAGAACCTCAGCAGTTTTGCCAGAATATGTTCTGACAATATCGCCTGGTCTTTGGGCTTTGCCTCCTGGCAAGTTTTCTGTAACTGCCATAATACCAACTATATTATTCTTTACTTTAAGTTTGGCTAAAACCTGCATCGTAGCTAAAACAGCAGCAGCTCCGCACATGTCATATTTCATCTCATGCATATTGGAGGAAGGTTTAATAGAAATTCCACCCGAATCAAAAGTAATGCCCTTGCCTAAAAGTCCCCATTTTTCTTTTGAGGAAGAATTACCAGTATATTCAAGCGCTATTAAGTAAGAGGGTTCATCTGAACCCTGTGCAACACCAACAAATGCACCCATCCCTTTTTTCTTTGCATGGGCCTCATCTAAAACAGTTATTTCTAAGTTATTCGCCTTTGCTAAATCCTTAGCATGATTTAAAAATACAGTTGGGCTAAGTTCGTTGGCAGGCATATCTGCTAATTTCCTGGCTAAATTGATAGACCCTGACAAAAGATTTCCTCTTTCCAAACCTTGTCTTAATTTTGGATCACTTGATAATAAATTTATCTTTTTTAATTTATGTGGCTCTTTTTTAGATTTATAATCCAGAGATGGATCATGATCCATTAATTGAATACCAATAGATAAAGCTTGCCCAATCTGTTCTCCTGAAAGACTTAAACCTTTAGGTAAAGCTAAATTTGCTTCTTCGGTTTTGGCAAGTAAATATTTAGTTGCAGCTCCAGCAAAGTTTTGCAGTTTGCCAAAATCAAACTTATCTTTTTTCCCAAGTCCTATTAAAACTATTTTTAAGTTTGGGGAATATAAAAGTTGCACTTCATAAAGCTTGCCAAACTTTGGATTTTCTTTTAAAAAGGAACTTACTAATTCGCTACTAAACTTTGCTTTTTCTCCTTCAAAGATGGGTAAAACCAAGTAACCATCCTTAATTTCCTCTAATTTTTTATTCGTAGAAAAGCTTTGCTTATCTGAAATAGCAATTTGCATGTTAAAAACTATATTTTAACCCACCTAATAAGTCAAGATTATATAAATTTTAAATTGTTAAGTGAAAAAATGTTTTACCAACTTATCCTGGCTTTCTAGGTTAGTTGCCTCTATATATTCTACTTCGTTACTTACCCCAAAGTGATTTCTTAGAAAAATAACTATTTCATAGCAGGGATAGGGATGTACAAAGACACTTTTTTGTAATTTATAAAAGCCTAAATTATTCATTTTTCGTCTAAGAAACAATCTGGAACTATTTTTATCAACAGGGATATCAAAGATAACCATTCTCCATTTCTTGTCCCAGTGTTGAGGTCTTTCTATTTTTAAATTATCTATTTCATACCTTTTTAATTTTTCTTTCCCTTTGCTAGTAAGTTTTAAACTTGTTAATCCATTTCTTCTTTTAATAACTTCAATCAGTCCTCTTTTTTGTAATCTCTTAATTTCCTGATTGATTCTTCCAACATCAATTTTTGATAGTAGTGGTAAAACCTTAGCCAGACCTGGTGCTATCATTACCGCAGAAAAAAGGCCAATCATGCCTAATGCTATTAGAATATTCTTTGCTATTTCTTGTTTCCTGCTCATTTATTAAATATATATCTTTAATAACATTTTTGTCCATATGGTTAATTTTGTTATCTAATCTCCTCTGTTAAGATCGTTTTAGCTATCTGAAAGAATAAGAAGTTGATATAATTACACAGAGCCGAAGTGGTGGAATGGTAGACACGAAGGTCTCAAAAACCTTTGAGAGTAATCTCATGGAGGTTCGACTCCTCTCTTCGGCACTTTATAGTAGAATAATTAAAGTGAAAAGATTAATTATTGGACTTGTTGGTGAAAAAGGATCTGGCAAAGGCACTTTTACCTCTATTTTAAAAGAGACTTTGCCTGAAAAAGCAATTGACCAGATAACTTTCTCCGATGTCTTAACTGATTCTTTGAATGTTTGGGCACTACCCCCTAGCAGGGAAAATTATATAAAGATGATGGTTTCTATGAAGAATACTTTTGGAGGAGATGTTTTAGCAAATGCAATTAAAGCTAGGGTGGAAAAACTACCGGGAGAGATTGTGGTGATAGACGGTATGAGATGGCCTGCTGATGAGGTTTTAATTAGAAGTTTTCCTAAAAATGTAGTTTTATATATCACTGCAGTTCCAAAAATTAGGTATGAGCGCACCAAATCCAGAGGTCAAAAAGCAGGAGAAAAAGATGCTACCTTTGAGCAGTTTATGGAACAAGAAAGTGCAGAAACAGAAGTTTATATCCCTAAGATTGGTGAGAAAGCAGATTTTACAATAAATAATGATGGGCCACTAGATGAGTTTATTGAACAGGTTAAAACCTTTTCTAAAAAACATGTAACTTAGGCTGCAACTGCAGCTTTATCTAGCTCTTCCTTAGAAGCAGCAGGAGCTTTTCTGGTTCGCTCCATTCCATAAAACTTAACTCTATCTGGTCTAAACATTAGTTTAATCTCCCCAGTTGGACCGTTTCTGTGTTTTTCAATAGCCAAAGTAACATCCTCCATATTTTGGGCATCTTCCCTATAAATAAACATCACAACGTCTGCATCCTGCTCAATCGCACCAGACTCCCTTAGGTCTGCTAACTGGGGCTTTTTAGATCCCCTTGCCTCAACTGCCCTGGATAGCTGAGAAACTGCCAATACAGGCACTTTTAGCTCCCTTGCCAAATTTTTTAAACCTTGGGAGATTTCTGACACTTCCTGCACCCTATTTTCTAAATTTCTCCCATGAATAAGCTGTAAATAATCCACAATTAGAAGTTTTAGACCATTCTCTACTTGCAGTCTCCTCGCCTTGGTTCTAATTTCAGATAAAGATAGCCCTGGCGTATCATCAATAAACAAAGGAGCCTCAGCTAACTGCCCCATTGCATGAGACAATCTATCATAATCTTTATCATCTAACCTGCCTGTTTTTAGCTTCCAAGCATCTATATCTGCCTGAGCTACAAGCAACCTATCTACCAACTCCTCTTGGGACATTTCCAAAGAGAAAATTCCCACAGGTAGCCCACTACCAACTGCTACATGCTGTGCAACATTTAAGACAAAACTTGTTTTTCCCTGACCCGGTCTGGCTGCAAAAATTATAAGGTTAGAATCCTGAAACCCTGCTAATTTATTATCCAAATCCTTAAAACCCGAGGGTACCCCCCGAAGCTTGCCTGATGATTTTTGCAACTCATCTAACCTGTCAAAGCTTGCAGCTAGCGCATCCTTTAGCTGAATAAAATCTCTTTTTATATGTTGTTGGGAGAGTGCAAAAATAGACTGTTCAGACTTTTCAATAATCTCCTCTAAATCTATGGACTCATTAAATGCACTTTCTACAAACCCGCTAGCCTCAGAGATTAATTTTCTTCTGATAGCATGCTCTTTAATTATCCTGGCATATGTTAGAAGATGAGCACTGGTTGGAACCATATTCACCAACTCTGCAAGGTAAGCAGAGCCGCCTATTTTATCTAAGAACCCTCTTTGTTTTAATTTTTCTGTTACTGTCACCAAATCAATGGGCTCTCTTTTCTCAAACAGCTCTAAAATAGCATTAAAGATTTGACCGTGCTGTTCGCTCCTGTAAAAATGTTCCGGGGATAAAAATTCAGCAACATTAATGATTGCATCTTTATCAATGAGTAATGCCCCAAGCAAGGATTGTTCCGCCTCTATGTTTTGGGGAGGAAGTTTAGGGTTTATAACTCTCCTGTTAAAAGTAATAGCTTCCATATTTTGGGCTCAGGATTTATTCAGCACTACTACCTGGGGCTCATCTGGTAGTTTCTCTTTGGTAATGGAAAATTTGCTTATGGGCTCTATCCCTTCTTTTCCCATCTGTTTTAAAAACAACTCTACTTTATCTAAGGGAAATTTTAAACCATCAATCCAATAATGCATGGGAATAATTATTTTAGGTTCCAGTTGAGAAACAACTTGAGTTGCCTCCTCTGCAGAAATAGTGTAAATAGAGCCAACAGGAATAAGTAAGATATCTGTCAGGCCAATTTGCGCCACCTGCTCTTCTTCTAAAACATGTCCCAAATCTCCCAGATGAACTACATTTAATCCATCAATTTCTATATTGTAGACGGTATTTAATCCTCTTTCAGAACCTTTAGATTTATCATGAAAGACGGAAACTCCATTTACTGTAACTGCGGAAATCTCATACTCCCCAGGACCTGCAATCTTAATGGGATCTCCCGTCACTGCACCTAAATTGGAATGATCAAGGTGGTCATGAGTTTTTATAGCAATATTAGCCTCCATATCCTTCGGTAGTTTCAACCCCGTAAATTCCAGATCAAAGGGGTCAATAATAACACTGGCTTGTTTTCCCTTTAGTTTAAAACAAGCTTGTCCATACCAATAGATATCCATATAGCTTAAAGATTCTAACAAATGGTTGAAATACTCACAAGATATAGATTATAGTTAGAAACTAATATAGCTATAAAGCGGACTAGAGAACTGGCTAACTGGATTATATTCTAATTCGCTAATTAGCTAATTCGCTTATTCATGGTAAATAGACTCTCTGCAAAATCTTTTGTTTTATCTCAGCTGGGAATTTTAATAGTTAGCTTGGTATTTTTAGGTACACTATATTATTTTTTAAATCAAGACAATTTTTTAAAAAGCGCCATAGAGGACTACTTGCCTGTTACAACAAGGCCTCTTAGTTTCACTCTGGATCTTAATAGCCCTGAGGATGAGTTGTTAACGTTTGAAAAGACTATTTTAATTGCCGGTAAAACCTCCCCTTTTTCTACTGTTATTATTACCTCAAGCAATAATGATGTAGGGCTGGAGGCTAATTCCCAGGGTGAGTTTTCTAACTCTTTTGAACTTACTGAGGGGTTAAATCTAATAACTGTAGCTTCCTTTGATAAAGATGGAAATGCCAAATCTTTAACTAGGAGTATTTATTACTCTAAGGAAGAGATATGAGGAACAAGTATATAGTATTTAGTATCTTGTATATAGGTGTCTTGGTTTTTCTTTCTTTCCCTGTTTTTGCCCAAGAGGCGACTAAATCTGCTTCTCCTTCCAGTTCCTTAATAGAAAAGTTAAATCAGCTTAAAGCAGAAATAGCCTCCAAGGCCTCCCAATTAAAAAAAGAGGTCAACAAAAAATTAGAAAATAAAGCAATTGCAGGGGTTATAGATAGTATTACTGATGATCAAATAAATCTTGCCACTAAAAATGGCAATAAAACCATAGTTTTAAACGAGTACACAATTTTTGAAATAAATGAAAGGGATGTAGATTTAGAAGACTTTAAGGAGGAAGAATATATTGTGGCATTGGGAGATTTTGACGATAAAGAAAACTTGGTAGCTAAAAAGGTTATTAAGCTGGATGAGGAGGATTACTCTCCTAAAGAGATTGTTTGGGGACAGATACAATCTCTTTCCCCTTTAAGTTTAATATTAAGAAATAAAGATCATAAGGATTTAAACATCTTAATAAATAGAAACACAAGTTATTATCTCGGGCCAGATGAGATAACTTATTCCCAAATTAACAGTAAAACTTTTGCTGCGCTAACAGGGCAGTTAAATGAGGATCAATCTATAAGGGCAGGATTTATTTATATTATTCCCTCGGGAGGGATTTTAAAAAGCAACAAACCTAAAGTCCCATCCCCTGTTGCAACTTCTTCTTTTTCTTCATTGCCAAAGTAAAAGTAATTTAGCTTGACAACTCGGGGTTGGAAGTTAAAAAAAAGGGTTGGAAGTTAAAAAAAAGTTAAATTTCTTTAAAAAATTTGACAAAAGTTTTGGATGTGATATAATAATTATTACCTTTTGAAAAATTTTAAGACCCGCAAGGGTCTTTTTTAATGCTTTATCGGTTTATCTAAATAACCCATAGTTGACAATTAGAAAAATTCTGCTATACTATTATTTACAATTTAATATTTAAAAGCGTTTGTATTGGAGTCACGATCCAAAATTCCAGTCTAACTGGATACGCTGAGGGCCAAATACCCTACAGAAAGTAGAGGCTGTAAAAAGACTTACAACGGTGTCACTAAACTAGCGGAGCCGACTGAGAGGTCCGATGAGAAACATATCGGACAACAAGGATGGGACCGCGGGAGCGGTTTTTTATTGCAAAGCAAGAGCTTAGCTCATTTTTTAAAAGACCCAAAGCTCTCGTTCCTTACTCATCATGATTCATGTACCAAAAAGGTGCGTGACTAGAAATCCATGGTGGGTAAAGAACGGGAGTTTTTTTATGGAAGAAAGATTATTAAATTTCTATGAGGAGGAATCATTATGAGACCAGAATGTATAACTAATGGCAGGGCATTTTTTGCTCAAAAAGAAGAAAGATATCAACAAGAATTTCCTTATATTGCTCAAGGACAGTCTTGGATGGCTAAAATGAGACATAGATATTCTCCTGATAATTTTCCCTTAAATTTGACACAACTAAAGCTTCTAAGGAAGGCCGGTCAATTAGTAGGAAGTTATTTAACCCAAAGTTTGCCTCAATCAACTTTTGCAGAGTTTAGAGTAGACTTTATTTTAGACCAGTCAGGGAAACCATGGATTGCTGAAATTCAAACAGACGACAGAGGGTTACCAGCGGTTGCCTTGGCAAGGAATGCACGAGGCTTAGCTCAACCTGAGTTACTTCCAGGGGTGATTACTTCTTTCCTATCAAGTTTGAAGCAAATAACTAATAAACCATCACCTAGAGTTACAATTGTTTATCCGGACCAAGATTATTTTTATTATGCCGGATTTTACGACTTTGCAAGACTAGCTTGGCCTTATGACCCTAGCGTGGAAATTGAAGTCAGCCCCTCATCTAGAATTAAAGTTTTTTCAAATAAAGAAATTACCATAGCTTTAGAAATAGAGGGAACTGAAAAGATTTGCGAACCAGACTTGGTATGGGATTTTTCCAACTCTCTTTCTACACTTCCCATTTTTTTTCAAACACCAATTGATAAAAGTTTGCTTTTAGATATTTGGTCTGCACCTTTCACCTCTTTAAAACTGGACTTAATGGAATTTGTCCCAAGAGTTACAAATCCAAATAGAAAAAATGTACGTTCCAATAAGGATAACTGGATGTTAAAACCAATAAGCGGGAAATGGAGCAAAGGAGTAATATTTGGATTTAGAACAACCCAAAGTCAGTGGAAATTTGCAATAGAAACCACCCCTCAACTAATAGCTCAACAGTTCATAGAGCCATCCGAACAATGGTTCTATGTTAGAAGAAAAAATGGCAATTTCGAGGAATTAGCATTCTTTCCAAGAGTCGAAGGATACTACTTTTTTGATAACTCAACATGGAGATTAGGTGATATTTTAGCAACTTGTACAGAAAACTTTCCTGTTCATGGAAAGAGAGATTGCATCATGATCCCAGCGGAAATAAGATAGTTGGTAATAACAAAAAGTGATACACTGAGGAAAATTTATGAAAACACAAACACCTAAGGGATTTAGAGATTTTTTACCAAAAGACGCTCTTAAGCGTAAGTTTTTGTTGGATAAAATTATAGAGGTTTTTGAGAGGTTTGGCTTTGATCCTTTAGAGACTCCCACTTTAGAGTTTGAAGAAACTTTAGCTGGTAAATATGGTGAGGAGGAAAAATTAATTTATAAATTTGAAACACGAGGCGGAGATAAAGTAGCCCTAAAGTATGACCAAACAGTTCCTTTAGCTAGAGTTGTAGCTCAATATGGTCCAAATGGGCAACAAGTTTTACCTATTCCTTTTAAGAGATATCAAATTCAAGCAGCTTACAGAGGGGAAAATCCTCAAGCTGGAAGGTATCGAGAGTTTTTGCAATGTGACGCTGATATAGTTGGAGTTTCCAACTCCTTGGTTGATGCTGAGCTTTTATCTTTAATGTATGAAATTTACCTGAATTTAGGATTGGATGTGGTGATAAAAATAAATGATAGAAGTTTACTTAAAGGTATTGAGCCAAAATTTTTATCTACTATAGATAAATTAAATAAAATTAATGATACTGGTGTTTTAAAAGAATTAGAAGAAAAGGGATTAAGCAAAGACAAAGCACTTGAATTGTTAAATAAAGTAAAAAACTTAAAACCTACTGCAAATTTAAAAGAAACTCAAATCTTATATTTTAAAATGGGATATCCTAAGGATTCGCTAAAATTTGATCCTACACTAATTAGAGGTTTAGACTATTATACAGGGATAATCATGGAAGTTGTTTTAAAATCAGATCCATTATCTCTATCCCTTTGTGGAGGTGGTAGATATGATGAAATGATTGGCAAGTTTTCTGGAGTAGATTTACCGGCCAATGGGTTTTCTATTGGACTGGAGCGAACAATGAATGCTATGGCAAAACAAGGCTTATTAGATACCCCACCTACTAATACCAAAGTATTGGTTACCCTATTTTCTCCAGAGTTAATTCAAAAATCACTGGAGGTTACTTCAAATTTGCGCAAAGAAGATATTACAACTGAGATTTGGCTAGACCCAGGGGCAAAATTGGAAAAACAATTAAAGTACGCTGATACTAAAGGGATTCCTTATGTAATAATTATTGGTCCTGAGGAAATAAAAAATAAAAAAGTAATGGTAAAAGATTTAAAAAAGAAAACCCAGGAATCTATCTCCCAACCTAATCTTCTTGATGCGATTAGCTAAACACTCTACAATAAATTATTAGATGAAGTTAGGAAAACATTTTGCTACCCTACTTCCCTATTTAGCTTTGCTACTGGCCCATCTTATTTGGGGAGCAAATTTTGTTGTGGCTAAATTTGCTTTAAATGAATTTCCTATTATGAGTTTATCTTTCTTAAGATTTTCTCTAGCATGTTTACTAATAGCTCCATTTTTAATTAACTTAAAATCAAGAGAAACTTTTATAAGGTATAAAGATGTACCACTACTTTTTGTCTTTGGAATTACATCGATTACTTTATCATTGGTCTTTTTTTATGAAGGTTTACAAAGAACTACAGCTATTAATGCCTCTGTTTTAAGCTTAATTGTTCCAGTTTTTTCTGTTTTAGCAGGCTGGTGGTTTTTTAAAGAAAAAGTTTTTATTGTAAATTTATTTGGTATTTTTTTTGGACTTTTAGGTGGAGTAGTAATTTTAGGACTCCCTTTAATATTTTTAGGCAGTTTTTCAACAAATACTTTAGTGGGAGACTTATTAATTTTAATGGCAGGAATTTTTGGAGTAATAGGAGGTATTTTTTCTATCAGGGTTTTAAAAAAATATACAGTGGTAGTTGCAACAGGAGTAGCATTTTTGGTGGGAGTACTCACTTTTTTAATTCCTGCTACCAAAGATTATTTATATAACCCTGGCTGGATATCTGCTGTAACAATTTTAGGTTTCTTAAGTTTACTTTATATAACAATTCTCTCTACCATCGTGGCATTTTTTCTTTACAATTGGGGCTTAGTCCGCAAGGGTATAGTTAAAGCTAATCTTTTTGTCTATATCGAGCCGGCTGTGGCAGCTACTCTGGCTGTTTTTATTTTGAGCGAGAGAATTTCATTCTCTTTTATTATTGGTACTATTTTAATAGTTTTAGGAGTTTACTGGGGAACTTTAGGAAAACCCCATCATCAACAGTTACAACACAGACATCATAGAATTTAGTTTGGCATTTTCGCACCAAGCTAACATTATTAATTGCGTAAGTGTAGCGAAAAGCCACTACTAAGTTTGTACTATTAATCTATAAAATAAAAGGGTAAAATATCCAGAAGTTTATGATTGCTGTACTGGATTTTGGATCACAGTATACCCATTTAATTACCAGACGTTTAAGAGAGCTTGGAACTTACGCAGAAATTTTCCCCCATGATATTTCTACCAAAGATTTACCAGTAAATATAAAAGGAATTATTTTATCTGGAGGACCAGCTAGCGTCTATGAAAAAGACTCCCCTAGTTTAAAAAAAGAAATTTTAGAATCTAATATTCCAATCTTAGGAATTTGTTACGGTCAGCAATTATTAGCTTATCTTTTGGGAGGCAAAATTATACCCGCCAAATCTAGAGAATATGGCAAAAAAGTAGTTAAAATCAAAGGTGGAGCTTTATATAAAGGCTTAGCTAAAAAAGAAACTGTTTGGTATTCTCATGGAGATACTGTCAAAGAGCTACCGCAAGGATTTAAATCCAATGCCTATTCGGGTAATGAGATAGCAGGCTTTGAACATCAATCTAGCGATAAAAAAATTTTTGCCGTTCAATTCCACCCTGAAGTAGCCCATACCCAAAATGGTAGCAAAATATTAAAAAATTTCTTAAAGATCTCTGAATCCAAATCAAATTGGAAAATTGAAGATCAAATTAAAGGATTAATCAAAGAAATAAAGGACAGTATTCAAAATGAGCATTGTCTCATTGGAGTCTCCGGAGGAATAGATTCACTGGTTGCTTCTTTACTTTTACATAAAGCTATTGGACAAAAACTTTACTCAGTGTTTATTGATACAGGTTTAATGAGAAAGAATGAGGCAGAAGATGTAGAAAGAATTTACTCAAAGCTAAATTTTAAAAATTTTATTTCAATAGATGCTAAGAACGAATTCTTAAGCGCTTTAAAAGAAATATCGGACCCTGAGGGAAAAAGAAAGGTTATTGGGCACACTTTTATTAGAGTTTTTGAGAAGGTAGCTTCTAACTTAAAAAAACAAAAAAGGATTAAATTTTTAGCCCAGGGAACAATTTATCCAGATCGGGTCGAGTCCGCCTCCACTTCTAAAACTTCTCAAAAAATTAAAAGCCACCATAATTTAACTCTCCCTAAAAAATTAAACTTTCAAATTATAGAGCCATTAAGAGAATTTTATAAGGATGAAGTAAGAATTTTGGGTAAAAAATTGGGAGTAGCGCCAGAGTTCTTAAATAGACATCCCTTCCCCGGTCCTGGACTGGCTATTCGGGTTTTAGGAGAGATAACTGAGGATAAGCTAGACTTATTAAGAGAAGCTGATGCAATTTATATTGAAGAGTTAAAAAAAGCCAGACTTTTAAGTAAAATTTGGCAAGCATTTGCAGCACTAATTCCTGTTAAAACAGTTGGGGTTATGGGCGATTTACGCACATATGAGTACATTATTTCCCTGCGTGCTGTTACAAGTAAAGATGGTATGACTGCTGATTGGGCAAAAATCCCACTCCCTATTTTGGAAAAAATCTCAAGCAGAATTATAAATGAAGTTAAAGGAGTTAATAGAGTAGTTTATGATATTACTCAAAAGCCTCCGGGAACTATAGAGTATGAATAGAGTTTGACTTTAGGAGTATTTATCTGTAAAAATAAAATATGGCCGAAGGATTAGGGACTCCAGAAGGATATACTCCATCAGAAGCAGAATTAAAAACATCTGGCTCTCAGTTAGAGGTTCCAAAGGAAATCCGTTCTTAAGATTTGCGCGAGGAACTAAAAATGCCATAACAAGACAAAGTAAGATAAACTAACTTGATCCTAATACTCAATCCTGATATACTATTAAGCGCTAGAAGGGCTAAAAAATGAAAGCTGATATTCATCCACAATGGTTTGCTGAGGCTAAAGTTACCTGCGCTTGCGGGAATACTTTTATCACGGGCTCAACAATGCAAACTATTAAAGTAGATATTTGTTCCAACTGTCATCCTCTATTTACAGGCCAGCAAAAATTAGTAGATACTCTAGGACAAGTTGAGAGATTCCAAAAAAAGTCTGAAAAATCTAGCATTAAAGTAATTGAGCGAAAGAAAATTTTAGACGCTAGGTCTGCTAAAGTTACCCAAGAGAAAAAAGAAAAACCCTCACTTAAAGATCTTTTAATGCAAGCTCGCAAAAGCGCAGTTTCTTAGCTATTCTCCAGTATTGTCATCCTGATCAGGCAAAGCCTGAGAAGGATCTCAAGATTTAGATTCTTCCTCCCTTTTGGGGACCCGGCCTCAGAATGACAGAGGTTTTTGCCTCAGAATGACATATAATATCCATATGGATGATTACCTTAAACAACAACTTGAAGATTTAGACAAAAGAATTCAAAAAAATAGAGAACTCTTGACTGATCCAGAGCTAAAAGACCTTGCTCAATTAGAAATTGAAGAATTGGAAAAACAAAAACAAGAACTTGAACAATCAGCTCAAACTCCAATGAATCAATCAGAGGATGCAACTGCCCAAAGCGAAGTCGAAAGGATTAATCCCAATATAGCAATTCTAGAAATCCGAGCAGCTGCTGGAGGAGATGAGGCAGGACTTTTTGCAGGAGACTTACTTCGAATGTATTTAAGATATGCAGAAAAAAATAAGTGGAGTGTTGAAGAGCTAGATAGATCCGAGGGGGGGTTAGGACAATTAAAACAAATAGTTTTAAAAATTAAAGGGAAAAATGCTTTCACTCTTTTAAGATACGAATCAGGTGTTCACCGGGTACAAAGAGTTCCTAAAACAGAATCCTCAGGAAGGATTCATACCTCAACTGCTACAATTGCAGTTTTACCAGAAGTTTGGGAAAAAGATATTTTTATTAACCCATCAGACGTAGAGTTTGAATCCTTTAGATCAGGTGGAGCTGGTGGACAAAATGTTAATAAAGTAAATACGGCTGTTAGGTTAAAACATATACCTACAGGTTTAGTAGTAACAGCTCAAACTGAAAGATCTCAGCTACAAAATAGGGAAAATGCCTTTGCCTTACTTAGAGCTAGGCTTTGGGAAAAAAAGCAACAAGAATCTGCTAAAAACATAACTGAGGTCCGCTCAGCTATGGTGGGAACAGGTGAGCGAAACGAAAAAATTAGAACTTATAATTTTCCTCAAAATAGAGTCACAGATCATAGAATAGGAAAATCTTGGCATAATTTAGAAGATATTTTGGAGGGAAATTTAGAACCCATCACAAAAACTCTCCAAGGAGCCGAAAGAAGTTTCCAAAATATAGAAGGTGAATAATTCTCTTCGACCAGGCGCTGCGCATGGAGAAGTTCTCGACTAGAACGCTCGAACAATAATGAAAAAAGGTACAACGCTCCGAGGTGAGATTCAAAGACTGCAGGGAGTACCTAAGCAATACCAACAAGGCTGGACTGAGTGGTACAAATTAAGATTTAAATTAACTCCTGATGTTTTAGTCCCCCGCCCTGAGACAGAACTTTTAGTTGATGAGGTACTACACTTGTCATCCTCCAACTTGATTGGAGGATCCAACACCCTAGTAGATTCCCGCTTTCGCGGGAATGACTTGCTTACTATTCTAGATATTGGGACTGGCGCAGGTTGTATCGCCATTTCCATAGCAAAAAGCCTCCCTGAGGCAAGAATTATTGCTACAGATATCTCCCCTAAAGCATTAGAAGTAGCTATGAAAAATGCTAAATTTCACAATGTTGAAGACCAAATTATTTTTCTGCAAAGTGATTTATTATTAGCTTTCAACCCCCGGGGTTTCCACACAAAACCTGATATTATAGTGGCAAATCTTCCCTATATCCCAACAGCTAGATTACTATTAATAGACCCCATGGTTTCTGAGCAAGAACCAAGAGTAGCTTTAGATGGAGGAAAAGATGGATTTGAAGTATATAGAAGATTATTTGCCCAAATGAGAGATAAAAACTTTTTCCCTAAATATTTAATTGCAGAAATTGATGAGGATCAAGGAGAAATAGCTTTGCTTGAGGCAAAAAAATACTTCCCAAGTTGTTCTTGGGAAGTAAAAAAGGATTTAGCTAAAAAAGATCGGATCCTTTTAATTAAATTTAGCGTTTAAGGAAAATAAATTCTCCTGCTATTCCAACCACTACTAGTGCCAATCCAACCATGACTAAATTGCTAGATAATGCCGGTACGTATGATGCAAGCAGCAATCCCAACCCTGCACCTGTTAAAAGATGGAGCACACCATGTGGCTTCATACACTCCTTCATCATTTTATCCATTTTCTCACCCCCCATTAAGTTTATATATAGAGCATACCACAAATAATCCAGTGATTTTTTATTGGCTGGGGGCTTGTTCTAAGGAGGTGGTTAAATTAAGAGTTTTGCCATCTCTCCAAACTTCTAAATTAACTTTCTCTCCTGATTTTTTATTTCTGACAATATTTGCCACTGGATTTTCCGTATTGATAGCTTTGCCATCGATTTTAGTAATAATGTCTCCAGGCTTAAGTCCTACCTTTTCTGCAGGTGAATCCTCAAGCACATCTTGAATATACGCACCTTGGGGAACTTCGTTTAAAATTGCTGCATCTTTAGTAACAATCATATATCTAATTCCCAAATATCCACGGGAGACTGATCCAGTCCTTAGAAATTCATCTATCAAAGGCTTTATAGAGTCAATTGGGATTGCGAAACCAATATTTTGTGCACCCTCAGTTGTGGCTACATTGACCCCAATAACTTGACCAGCGCTATTAAGTAGCGGGCCACCTGAATTTCCAGGGTTAATTGCCGCATCAGTTTGTATTAGGTCATCTAAAGTTTCCAAAGCTCCGGAGAAAGGACTTTCTAAAATAGTAACATCTCTTCCCAAACCTGATACCACTCCAGTAGTTACAGTATTGGAAAATCTACCCAAGGCATTACCAATAGCTATTACTATTTGACCGGCTTTTAGCTTTGATGAATCCCCAAGCTCCAAAGCTTTAAGATTGGAACCTGAAACTTGAAGTAATGCCAAATCTAAAACCGGATCCCTATAAATTTTAGTTATGTCTAGCTTTTTACCATCTTTGGTAGCAACAGAGTAATCCTGACCTATATCCGATACTACATGACGATTAGTGACTATTACCCCTTTTTCAGAAACAACAAAACCTGTTCCAATAGTGTTTTGCACTGATCCCAGGGATTGGCCACTAAAGGGGTTAATGGTCCTTGAAGTTACACCAATTGCTACAACCGAAGGAGATGTTTTTTCTACAGTTTCTATAACTGTGTTTTCCTCTTCAACAATTACCCTTCTCTCGTTACTGGCAATTTGGGAAGGTGTGGGTAAATTTAGTTGTAAAGGAAGTTTTCCTTCATTTATCAATCTGGAACCTACAACTACAATCAGAGAAACAACAATCACTGCGAAAATAATATTAATTGGTTTCATTTAAAAAAGTTCTAGTGCCTTATCAAGCTGTGGATCCTCATTTTCTTCTAGCTTCTCTGGTTCTTTTACCTCCACATCAGGTTTTAGACCACTATTATGCACAGAGCGGCCGTTAGGAGTCAACCACTTAGCGGTCGTTATATGAATTCCAGTACGCTCCGGAAGGTCCTGAGCTTCCTGGATTGTCCCCTTCCCAAAAGATATCTCCCCCACCAATTTACCTCTTTTATAATCTTGGATTGCTCCAGCCACAATCTCTGAAGCAGAAGCAGAGCCTTGGTTAATTAAAACAATCAAAGGAATCTCAGTTAGCCTTCCACCTTTAGTCACTTTAAGTTCGTTTTGTTCACCCTTAGCATTTTCCTGAATCGTTACAACTCCATCTTTTAGAAATTCTGAAGCAATAGAAACTGATCCTTCCAAATATCCTCCCGGGTTATTACGCAGGTCTAAAATTACCCCATCAGGATTTAACTCCAAAGTCTCTCTGATTGCACTTTCCCATTCATTTGATGTTTTATCACCAAACCTAGTAAGTTTAATATAGGCAATATTTCTCCCATCGTTTGATTTCAAAGCCTTAAACTCAACACTTTTAACTACTATTGTATCCCTTACTAACTCAATTTTTTTGCTGTCTGTATCCCCATCATGATAGATCTCTAATTTAACTTTGGAATTTTTAGGACCTCGAATTAAATTTACCGCTTCCCTTAAAGCTATCCCAGATGTATCTTTATCATTAATTTTCACTATTATATCCCCTGGTTTAATTCCTGCTTTTTCAGCTGGAGTTTTAGGAAGTGGTGCAATCACAGCCAGTCTTTTTTCCTTATTAAACCCAAGTTCAATACCTACCCCCTCAAAAGTTCCACCTAATTCTTCTTGAGTAGCTTTTTGTGATTCAGGGGGTAAGAAAACAGTATAGGGATCACCCAAAGCAGCTACCATCCCGGAAATCGCCCCATAATACATTTTTTGCGGATCTATTGCTTTTTTATCTACAAATTCTTTAGATACTAAATCCCATGTTTGCCAAAAAAGCTTAAAATCTATATCTTTGCTACTTTGAGGTTGCAAATTCTTAACTTGTAGTGTCGGTGTGTAATTTTGCCACGCTAAATCAACGTCCCGCTGTCCAAGTTGCCAACCAATGATAAAAGTTAAAGTTGCAATTAGAACTGTTACAAAACTGACTCTTTTAAAAAAAAGCATTTTAATACTTGGAAATTTTGACACAACTTAAAGTTTTTAACAAGTGCCCGCTAAATTAATTCTAAGTTAGGAAATGGGACTTTAATTTTACGACTAGCTAGTTCAATTGTTACCAAAAAAGTAGAAATCCCAGACTCTAGTTTAGTTAAACTTTTATCAATACCAATTATCTCTCCCAAAGCTCCCATAAAGGGGGGCCAAATTATTCTTACCCTATCCCCTATTTCCATATCTTTTCTTTCCAAATCAGGTTGATGGGAGGGAATATTAGTTTTTGGCAAACTAACCTTTCTTAGATACATTATGCTATCTGAATCTAAGCTTGGTAGCTGCATTGCTGCAATGTTTCCATTAATAAAAACATATTTTTGGTTATAAGTTTGGAGCAAATTGTAAATATCATCCCCTATCGGGATTGCTCCAAAACCTTCTGTTGCAATAACTGAAATTCCAAGATCAGTTCCGATTCTTTCATTCCAATATAAACTTCTCCCCAAAGATAATAAATCTTTAGAATTGACTCCACCAATAATTATTCCTCCAACTCCATGCTGGATGCACTTTTTGAGCGTATCTGAGTAAAGTAGCGCTCCCCCAACAATAATGCTTCCTCTTAATAAAGTTGAAACTTGCTGCTTTGTAAATAAATTCCCTCTACCTTGCAGTACATGTAGAAGTCCGCTTCTTTCCTTACCTGAGCCAATCACCCCAAAAACCTCTGTAACCAAAGATTTAATTACTGCTTTATTGGTGGATGAGTCCACATCCTCTACGATCCCATAAACACCTGATGTCAAAAATTGCTGCTTTGGAAGTAAACGTATCAGTAAATCTCCTGTTTTAGGATTATAATTTTCCAAAACTCCATCTGTAGGGGAAGTTAAAATTTTTTTACGGAAAAAACCTTTTTTAAAAGCTAAGAGTTCACCTTTAAAAATTCTCTCTCCAATTTTTCTTTGCAAAAATTTATTAGCCAAAGAAGCAGTTGCACCAATTTCCTTGGCCAGATGAATTAAACTAAATCCTCCGCTCACTTCATATTTTCCAAGCGTATCTTGAGGTTTAACTTCTTCTCCTTTAGTTACCATTAATTCCCCCTTACCAGGAAGGGCTCTATTTATTAAAGTTGGTTTATTTGCTCTAATTCTGATTCTAAAATTTGCTTGCAACATAAACTATTTTCTTAAATCCAATATTATCCCCAGTTCTCCCCCTGAAACATTTAACTGTTTATCTTTAAGCCCCATTACTTTGACATCCGCTTTATTTACAGGGAAAAGGTAAGCTTTGCCTATGCTGATTTTACGTTTATAACCTTCAACACTAACTTGCAAAGCTTTTGCAGTAAAGTTAATCCCAGCAATGTAAGTACCCAAGGTTTTAGTTGCGCTGGAACCTTTTTTAACGATTAAATAGATATCTTTAACATTTAAACCATCAAGTATAGCCATTACCATTTTAGGGGCTGGGGTAAATCTTAGAAAAAAGATTTCCGGGATTAGAATCCTTTTATTTTTTTGATCAATAAATTTATCTTTATTTAATTTAACTACCTCCTTTAGAAAGATAAGATCAATATCCATTTCCAACACTTTACTAGGGATAGTTTGAGGATAAATCACTCTATTTGCGATGTAGTTTTGTAAAAATTCCGGAGATTGTTTGATAGTTAAATTAGCATTTACATCCTCTATTGAAATTTTATCTAAGTTTTTAAATAAATCAAAAACCCCTGTAAGTTTACTCATAAGGCAGATAAATATCTATTTATCTATTTTAACAGAATAAGGTTGTAGTGGTTTTTCGCTCCATCTAACTAAATAGAGAGACTATCACTCGTCGCGAAAAACCAAATCTCTAATAAACCCGGGTGACAAAAGGAAGTAAGCTTAAGTGGCGGGCATATTTAATTTGCTTCGTAATGGCTCTTTGATGCTTGCTGCAAGCGCCTGATCTGGATTTAGGATAGATTTTAGATCGATCTGAAATAAATCTGCGCAGCGTTGCCGTATCAGTATATGAAGGTTGCGTTGAATTTTGGCAAAATAAACAAACCTTTTTCGTTCTAATCCTTAAAGGTTGCTCAACTTTTACCTCGCTATTTCTATCTTTTTTAGATTTTCTAAGTGGCATATTGTGGGGAATTATATCTTATCTAAGATCAAAATGGAAGGTCATCCAGGTTACCCGGATCTTCGCTAGCTTTTGGAGCGGATTTTTCTTTTTTCTCTTCCTCAGTTTCTTCTTTAGCCTCAGGAGCTGCCTCCACTTCTGGTTTTTCCTCTGTTACCGTAACATCCTCTACAGCATCCTTAGCGGCAGCTTTAGGAGTTACATCAACATCTGCTGTATTAGCTTCATAACTACCCGCCCCACTTTTAGAGGTAAGTAAAATCATATCCTCTATTACAATCTCTGTTACTTGCCTTTGAGCTCCATCTTGACCTTCCCAAGACCTGTTTTGTAACCTTCCTGAAACAAAAACTCTTGAGCCTTTTTTCAATAGTTGAGAGCAAAGCTCAGCTAATTTATTCCAACAAACAATTCTATGAAAATCTGCTTCCTCTTTTCTTTCTCCATCTGAGATAAAAGTCCTATTTGTAGCAATAGAAAAAGTAGCAACAGCTGCGCCTGAAGGGGTGTATCTTAGTTCCGGGTCTCTGGTTAAATTTCCAATTAATTCAACTCTGTTCCAAGATCTCGTGGCCATTTCTTTTGGACGATTCTACCTACCTTTCTCTGCTATAAAGTCACGTTACTGAATCGTCCAGCACGTAACTTTTTTTCCTCCATTACAAATTAAATCATTTACGAATCAATAGGTAGCGGATAATATCTTCGTTTAATTTCAAATCTTTGTCAAGTGAGGAAATTGTGTTAGGTTCTGCCTCAAACTCGAAGTGTGCAAAGTAAGCTTTATTTGCTCTTTTTATGGAAAAAGCCATATCTTTAATTCCCCAAAGATCCTCTTTTATAGTTTTAACAAAATTTTTAACAATAGCGTCCAAAAGGACCTTTCGCTCCTTTTCATCTAAACTTTCTTTAACTAAAAGTGTTAACTGGTAATTCATCTGAGGCTAATTGTACAGGTTAATTTATCTTTTTTCAATCCATGGGTTTGACTGCTATAGATTTATAGGCTAAAATTTATAACTTATGAGTAACGAATCTTTAACTTCTTTAAAGGAAACGCCAAGGAGAGTTTTTAACAGGATAACCCAAGATCGTGGTGAGATATTGGATGCTATTTTAAATGGTAGTGCAATTGGGTTTACATTTTTATATGGATTAAATACTTTTAGAATTGCACTCGAAGCTTCCCAAAACAATGATCCGCTATTAGCTACTGTAGCAGGAGTTGAAACGGTGTTACTTGGAACAATTTCCGGACGTATTTCTCTTGGAGTTCATGAAATTGCAATGCAGCAGATGTGTGACCTAACTCCAGAGGAGATGCAAAGATATATTGCATAAAATGAGTGCAGTAGAACTTCAATAAAGAGCAGCCCTATTAGCTTCTGGATTTGAGGAAAAATTAAGAGGAGTCATAGATAGAAATCTTGGATCAGTAAGCGAGATAGTTATTACCAGAGAACATTTCACCCCTGGTTAGTAATACTAAGCTGCATATACTAAACCTCTATTAGGCATCCTTTCATTTAACAATCTATAGGGTTCCTTCCACGTTGGTTCTACCTTTGTGTAATCTGCTAACTGAGCTATTCTGGCTGTAGCCAAATCTATTATGGTTGCTCCTTCTTCTTTTAAAATTGCTCTTGTATTTTTATTTGTAAGATCTGTTGCAAAATAAGGCTGACCTACTATTAAAAGATACTGCGGCACTCTGCTTATAAATAGTCTTGGGGGTTTCTCTACTGGTAATACAGAAGCCATCCCAGTGTTTAATATAGGAATAATAATTCCTCTCTTACAATATACTTCCATCTCAGATGGATTTTCTCCTACCAAGCCTGAACGAGATCTGGAGGCATGTAAATAAGCACCTACTACCCAACCTCGCTGCCAGATATTTATCATCTCCCTCATGGATTGAAGATTTAATGCATTGGCTTTTTTCTCATAATTTAAAGCTAGCTCTAAATTATGTGGATCCAGGTTATATAATCCATTCCTGTTTGTTACCACATCTTTAATATCTCTAATATCATATGGTGTTATAACCCTTAAAACGCTGGCCATCTTTACCCAAGGCCTGATATAAAATCTTTCATCCATTTTTATGCCTGCAGGAATAGCAACTTTACTTGCCAACTCTTCAAAACCTAAAACTCTTAAGGCATGCAAAAGCGCTGGGGAATCAGCATCAGATTCATGATGAAGATGAAGTGTAATAGGAAGGCCTAATTTTCTAGCTGTTTTTAATCCTAAGATTAAATTATCTCTTCCATGGGGTCTAATATTTCGCATATGGTAATAAGCTAAAAACTCTGCCAGTATTCCTCTATCTATTGAGGCAGCTTCAAAAACCCTACCATCCATAAGTTGGGGTATTAACTTATTTCTTCTTTGAGCTGTTTCTAAAAACTTAGGGAGATTGGCAGGATCCATAGGTACTCTTAAATGTTCTATAGGCATAGCCAACCATTATATAGACTCAGAGTAAAATTGCAAAATATAGCGTAATATTAGGTGATATCTGGCAATATTAGGCAAAATTAGGTAATATTAGGTGATTTATGCTGATTCCACCGAAGTATATACTTACCCCAAAAATATCTCAGCTTTTATCTTCTATAGAATCAAGCAAAGAAGTGATTAACTCAATAACTATCCCTCCGGAAATCGAAGCGAATATTAGAAGAAGATCAACTATTAAAAGCTCTCTTTTTTCAGCCCGGATTGAAGGAAATACTCTCACATTAGACGAAGTTTTAAATAATCCCTCTAAAAGTCAAAAAAAACAGGAAGTTTTTAATATCTTAAAAGCTATTAACTGGATTTTTGAGAGAAGATTTAGAGATTTATCTTTGAAAGATATTTTTGAGCTACATAGAATAGTTTTAAGTGGACTTAGCCCTGAGGAAAATTTGGGATCTTTGAGAACACAACAGGGTGCCATTTTTAACTCAGCAGGAATCGCAATATATCTTCCTCCTCCCAATCGGCAAGTTTTACCCTTGACTAAAAGGTTAATTAGGTTTGCCAACAGTACTAAAGAGCAGCTTGTCCCTCTCAAGGCTTGCATTGTCCACTTTACTTTTGAGAAAATTCATCCTTTTTTGGATGGAAATGGCAGAGTTGGAAGATTATTATTACAATTAATTTTGCATAGAGATGGCTATGGAATGAAGGGGCTTTTACCCATTGAGGAGTATTTGGATAACCACAGAAGTGAATATTATAGGTCACTGGAAAATTCAGAAAGAGATTTAACGGATTATTTAGAGTTTATGTTGGAGGCTATTACTAAAACCGCCAAAGACGCAAAAGAGCAGGTTTTGGAAAAAGAAAAAGTTAAACCTGAGGATTTTTTGCTTCCAAGAAGAGCTGAGATCTTAAACATTATTAAAGATCAAAAGTTAGTTAATTTTGATACTATTAGAAGAAGATTTATGAGTGTTAATGAAAGAACGCTAAGATATGATCTTAAAAAACTCCAGGATGCTGGATTAATTAGAAAAAGAGGAACTACTAAAGGAGTGTATTATGAGGTGATCTGATAATAATGAGAACCTACTTACTTCCCTTATTATTAACTATTATTTTTTTCTATTTTTCCACAATTTTACCTATGACAACTATTTATAGCAAAGCAGATTTAAAAACTGTCAGATGTGGTTGGCCATTACCTTACTTAATAGTTGATAAGAGTTGGCGTGATCCACCATATCCTTATAGGTTAAAGTGTGCTCCTAATGCCTTCGAAGAACCCACCCAAATTTTATGGCCACAACCTTTGCTTAACATAGGGAGTTTTTACTTACTTTCGCTACTAGCAACAATATTTATTAGCCGCTTACTAAAAACTCAACCACATCACCATCTTTAACTATATAATCTTTTCCTTCTGTCCTAACTTTTCCTGCTTCTTTTGCTTTTGACAATGAACCATGAACTAATAACTCATCATACTCTATAACTTGAGCCCTAATAAAACCTTTTTCAAAATCAGTGTGGATTACCCCAGCAGCCTGAGGTGCTTTAGTGCCTTTTTTAATAGTCCAGGCTCTTACTTCTTTTTTCCCAGCAGTCAAAAAAGAAATTAAGCCTAATAATTTATATGCTTTTTTAATTAACCTCTCCAGTCCTGTCTCTTCTATTTCCAGCTCACCTAGATAACCCATTCTCTCTTCCTCAGACAAATCAGCTAGCTCTTCTTCTAACTTGGCACTAATTGCTAGAGTGTCATCCTGAGCGTAGCGAAGGATCTCAAGATCAGCATTTTCTTTTAGATTCTTCACTTCGTTCAGAATGACAGGATAACGTTCTTCTGAAACATTAAAAACATATAAAATTGGTTTTATTGAAAGCAGTGGCAGTGTTGCAAACCATCCCTTTAATCTTGCATCTCCAATATTGTATTCTCCAAGGGTCCGACCCTGTTCTAGCTCAATTTGGATCTGACTGAGTACTTCCATCTTCTGCTTCTCTAAAAGGTCGGACCCTTGAGCCCGTAGTAATTTTTCTTGCCCAGCAATAAGTTTCTCTATAACCTGTAGATCTGATAACGCTAACTCTGTTTCAATTGTTAACCTATCTTCTTGGGGAGAAATACTTCCCTCTCTAATAATATTTTCATCATCAAAATCCCTTAAACACAAGATAATTGCATCTACTTCTCTAATATGAGATAAAAATTGATTGCCCAATCCTGCACCAGTACTGGCTCCTTTAACTAATCCAGCAATATCTACAAATTCCACAACAGCAGGGATAATTGGGGGGAGATATTTTTGAACCTCAATTTGAGCGGCAACCCCGGGGGTTACATCCTGAACTCTTGGGCCTAGTTCAGGACGGACTTGACTCAAGATCTCCTGTGGAAACATACCCTCCTCTTTAGCAATAAGCTTTGCGAGTCTTTCAAGACGAGCATCAGGTACTGCTACAACTCCAATATTAGGTTCAATTGTTGCAAAAGGGTAATTTGCAGATAAAGCCACCCTCTTTTTTAATAAAGCATTAAAAAGTGTAGATTTCCCAACATTAGGGAGTCCAATAATTCCAGCTTTGACCATATTTTGAGATTATAACAAACATCTGAATAAAATTGAGAATTTATTGTGGTTTAATAGCAACTGTATATCCTACGTATGGAGAACTCCCAGATAGATCAAATTGTGCTACACCGCTACTTCCTGCTGTTGTTTGGTTTTTGTATCCTCCCCAGCTATCGTGTCCATCAACATCAACATAATAGATTTGTGTATGACCTGAGGGAAGAGATTTTAAAGTTTTTGAGGCATCCCAAGTAACAATTCTCACTATCAGGGCGTTGTTAGAAGTTGTTATAACTGCAGGCGCAGATGCCTCACCTTGAGTACTGGCTATCACACCATCTATATCAATGAAACTACTAGAAGCTTGACCATCAATGCGTATTATACTACCACCAATAAGGTTGCCATGATCTGGGGTAATTGTATAACTTGCTGGTTCTGAGCTTGCTATCTTGTACCAAATTTGTAAATTATTACCAGCATTGGTTGGATGAGAACGTGTATTAGGAAGCAGACCTGTCCATCCAGAAGGTATTGTATAAGTTACATTCTCACCTGAGGATAGATCAGCACTTGCTGTTAAAATAAGCAGATCACCATCAACAGTCCCTGTTGGTTTGGCAAGAGTGAGTGCAGATTTACTGTTTCCAGAGCTTGATCCTCTCACTGCCGGTACAGCTCCTGATGGTGAAGGGGTAGGAGTTGGGGTAGGTGTAGGAGAGGGGCTAGCTGTAGGTGATGGTGTAGGAGTCGGAGTTGGAGATGGAGTTGGACTAGGGGTTGGCGAAGGTGTTCCACCACCCTGTATTGGTTTAATAGCAACTGTATACCCTACATAAGGAGAACCACCAGATAAATCAAATTGTGCTATGCCTGTACTCCCAGGAGTAGATTGTGTCTTGTATATCCCTAAGCTGTCATGTCCACTAACATCAACATAATAGATTTGTGTATGACCTGAGGGAAGAGATTTTAAAGTTTTTGAGGCATCCCAGGTAACAATTCCCAACACTAAAGAATTGCCAGTAGTCGTTGTAACCGAAGGTGTACTAGCCTCTCCGCTGCTTTTTACAGTTATTGCACTTGCACCAATTGGATTATTTTGATCATATCCATCTATCCGAATGATAGAACCTCCAATTAGATTATTATGATCAGGGGTGATTGTATAACTTGATGGTTCTGAGTTTGCTATCTTGTACCACGCTTGCAAGTTGTTACCAGCGTTAGTTGGGTGAGAACGGGTCAATGGTAAAAGTTGAGTCCAGCCAGAAGATACTTTGTAAGTGACGTTTTCATTTGATGATAGATCAGCACTTGCTGTTAAGATAAGCAGATCACCATCAACTGTCCCTGCAGGTTTGGCAAGAGTTAGTGTAGAATTACTGTTTCCAAAATTTGATCCTTTCACAACAGGTGCCGTTACTGCTGGTGAGGGTGTGGGGGATGGTGTAACTGTCGGGCTCGGGGATGGAGAAGGCGAAGCTGTAGGAGTGGGAGCTGCTTCTTCTGTTGATGTAGTTAGCGCATGAATCCCAGCACCTTGACCATAGGTATAATCTATATTTACCCCATCACTTGTAAACTTTGTTAAATTACCAATAGGATTATAAGTATATAAAAAGTTAGAACCTGAGGTCTCTGATGCACTATTTAGCCGATCCAAATCATCATAAGCAAAATTTTGCGTCTTAGCGGTTACATTATTTTGTATGCTTAAGATATTGCCTATATTGTCATATGCATAGTCAAGATCTTGCAATATACCTGTTTGAATTTTATTCAAGCGGAAGTCATCACTGTTATAGGAATAATTAGTAGCGAGGCCATTTGCAAAATCCTTTTTTGTTATTTTCCCCAATGCATTATAATCAATATTACTTAAAATCCCACTGACGCTATCAACTTCTGATTGTGGGTTAAACTTATACGTTATGCCTTCACCGTCAGGGTTTGTTTGACTTGTTACCCTATCAAGCGCATCATAGGCAAACTGAGTGGTCCAGCTCAAACCATCGATCGTTCGAACTTCTCCAATCTTTCTGAGACGATCATCATAAGAGTAGTTTATAGTTCCCGCAGCATCAGTAACCGAGGTAAGTGTCCCAATCTTGCTACCACCATCATAAGTATAGAGAATATCCGTATCAGAGGGGTAATCAATCTTGACTAGTCTATCTAATTCATCATAATTTCTCTGGATAGCGATATTTCGATTGTCAGTACGTTTCAACAGATTCCCTGCATTATCATACTCGTAATGCCAGGTTCCCAAGTCTGGATCAGTCTGTGATATTCTTCTCCCTAAAGAATCATAGATAAAGCTAATCTTGTTATCCATTGCATCAGTTACACCTGTCAGATCATCTTTCCCATTGTAGGAATAATTGGTAGTTTGGGTTTGGCTACCTTCTACTTCTTCAACCTGGATAATCTTGTCATACGCATTAAGGACTTTTCTTTTAATATGAATATTTTCATCAATATTAGTTTCTTGCCAGTGATCATAGCTGGTGTTTTTAATTGCACCCTTTGGATTGGTAACAGTTGTGACTCGCCCAACTGGATCATAGCTGGTTGTTGTAGCTTTGATACCTGATACTGGCGTAACGTAAATTACGCTACTATCTGCAAAATAAGGTACTGATTGTTTTGAAACTTCACCATTTGGATCATAGAAGGTATCACTAACAATGTTTTGACTTATATTTTCTGCGGGAGCTCTCACTTGAATAGTTCTTCCCAGCCCGTCAAACCAGGTATAAGTATTGAGTGTATCCGTACTCCCGCTCGTTGTGCGTCTCATAACAAGTGTTCCTTCCGGAGCAGTACCATCTATTAGATATTGATAACTTGTTGTTGGAAAAGCACTACTATCATATGGTTTGATTTCTTTAATGATTCTTCCAAAGACGTCATACTGATATGAGGTAGTCAGTCCGTTAGGATCAGCTTTGGAAAGAAGATTCCCAGTACCTAAATCATATTGCATTGTTGTAACCTGATTTTTGGCATTGGTTGTACTATCAGGATAGGTTCCAGTAGTGTCCGTTATCCCATAAACACTTGAAGTTACATGACTATTAGGATCTGTAACCTTTGTTTGATTACCAAAACTATCATACTCATACAAAATTATGGGGTTAGTAGCACCTGTCATATCAAGCCATCTTTCTTCCTTGGTGATATCACCTTTGCTAGGCGCATCATCTACTCCTGGGTGGCTGTCGTAATAAAACCAACTTTCAGAGAATTTAGTGGAATCATCAGCTCCATGCTTAAAAGTATGCTTAAGGGTGTTTACAATCCAAAGTGCTGGATTTACAACATATTCATTATAGGTAAACCGCTCATCGCCACTAATACCTGTATCTCCCTGTTCTGATACTTTGGTTATATTTCCATAAGTATCATACTGGTAATCAGTTTGTACTACCTTGGGACTTTCCACCACCCCGTCATATGTATTTTTTTTCGAAGATAACAGTAAAACAGTAAATATGTTATTGCTTTGTGAATTGGTCCATGTATTTTCAACTTTTGCAAATGGGGCATCGCTGCTATCAGTTGTTAGTAAAGAAGCAAGCATTCCCTTTAAAGCATCATCTTGATTAAAGATGTATTGTTTTTTAGTGCCAGTAGGAAGCTTCTCAGTGACATTACCAAAGCCTCTAAATTCTCTCTGCTCTCTGTTATATAAACCATTGCCATAGTTATATGTTGTGACGTCTGTTGTATTTTGCACACCAGCTACCCCGTTATTTACAGTCAATTTACTAACAAGCCACAAAGCAAAAGGGAGATTACTTCCATTCCCATAGCGAGTGGAAGGCGTATACTCAAAACTATAATCTCCTCCCACAGCTGTATGAATTGTTGAAAGAGTATGAGGTGCGTTACTTGAAGTTAGAAAACCATCCCATTTGCCAAAAGCCTGATTCAAAACATCAGCTTGTCCGTCTCCATTCAAATCAATTACTTTAACTAAATTAAAGTCACTACTCCCGTCCATTTTCGCATCAAACCAAGTTGTTACAGTTGTTGAGAAGTGATCACCCATATTCATTAGTACCTGCCAGTGAGCACTAGTATTGCTGGAATCAAAACCACTTCCTTTTACAATGTCTAAGAGTCCGTCTCCATTCACATCAACAATCACAACGTTGTGGTTAGTCAAATCAATTGCATCAACATTTGCATTGTCAATCCATTTCTTGGGAGGAAGAAGGAAACTTCCTGTATTAATATAAACGTTATAGGTTTCATATGGCCCACCTTGACTATTTGATTCAACTAGATCCGGGAGTCCATCTCCATTTACATCAGCAAGCCGGATGTTGGGATTGTTAAACGATGAAACACCACTCGCCCATGTATGATTATCATTATTCCAGGTATTTTGTCCCTGCATATTAAGATAGACTTGCCAGTTATTGCCTTGTCCCACATGGACAATATCTGAAAGCCCGTCACCATTCATATCTATCAAAGCCAAACTGGAATCACCAAGACCTGCTGCCTGGTCAAAGTTAATATTATCCTCCCATTTTTGCTGTCCCCCAAATGAAAACGCACTCCCCGAAGAAGTATTAGGCCAGACAAACCAGTCATAATTAGGATTTGGCCCGCCTCGATAGATAGTCTGAACGGCGTCACATTTCCCATCCCCGGTTACATCAGTTAGTCTCATATTTGTAGCGCCCAATTGAACAGGAATTGAGGCCATGGTTACCCAGTTTGCAGCAAATGAGGTACCACTGTTTTGTTTAACATTCCAGTTATAATTCCCTCCTCCTGTTCCCACTACCTTTACTAAATCAGCATACCCATCCCCATTCATCTCGCAAAGACCAACATCTGAATGATTTAGCTCTGCATCGATATTGGTACCTCCTGTGAAATCAATGGGGCTCCCATTGCCAACACTTTCAGGGTTATAGGTAAAGGTAGTTGCAGGCAGCGGCGACCCGTCAGACCCTTTTTCAGCTATTGAAGTTAGAAGCGGTTGACCACTTGTTGCCTGAGTAAATGCCAAATCATACTGATTAACCAAACTTCCATTTGCTTTTACCAAAATATTGGCAAGTCTTTGTGTTTCATTAATACTGCACCCCTGGATGGAGACTGGTTTTTGGTAGGGGTTTGTATCGTAAGTAAAATTAACTTCCCTAAGCTGGTCATTGTTGTATTTAATTTGGCTTAAATATGCTACTCCATTATTTTGGGTGTAAGTAAAGTAGATGTGATTATTATGGGTATCTTTGACCTCATCAACATTCCAATGACTAATATATGTTTGACCATTACATAAAAGCTCTGAATTATTTACATATCCAAAACGATAGGAAGTTCCATCTTTAGTTGTGACTTGCCAATACATACCTTGGGTATTTTGTCCGTCGCTTAAGAATTGTTGTATTTTCAAAAACGATTCCTGTTTAGTATGGAAAAGGCTGTCTGTAGAATTAAAGACTAGATCATAGGTACTGCCTTGAAAGTGTAATTTATATTTATCATCTGATGTTATCCAAGGCGTGTAATTTACATCCCGCTCTATATAGTCACGATTAAGTTGCCATCCTAAACCACTTTGCAAAGATGGATCATGTGCTGCTAGGCTGTTGTAAGAAAGACTGATTTGCGGGGTAAGATCATTAGTGCCTTTAGGAAGTTTAATGGGATAATTATATGTAGCTGCTCCTGTAAATAAATCTGTCTGGAATCTATCCCTTTGACTTAGCGGTGCACTCTTCTGCGGTATCACCTGCATTGCAGCAGAAACAGAAGAAACACTGCTCAAAAAAAGAGCTAACAGGATAAAAGTACTTACAATAATTATTTTTTTCATAAATTAATGATCGTAATGAGAGTAATATTCAAATGATCTTTTTCCCATAAAAAGCTGAATTCTTTCTGTGAATCCTTCACCTGCAATATTTTCAAGGAAACAGGTAAATATGGCATTAGATAATAATTGTGCCTCGTCAACTTTTCCAGATCGCCACTCTTCAAAGGTTGCAGTCTCTTGTACTTCCCATTTTTCAATACTGGAAAACAATTCTTTCAATTGCTCGTCTGAAAAATTATTAATATTGTCAATAAAGAAGGGGCTGAATTCAATAAAGAGCCCGTGATAAGTATAGCTACCATCTTCTTCTTTTTGATAGTTGTCTTCACTATTCCATACTTCTGAAAAGCCAGGAAATAATTTAATTAAGAACTCTTTTACTTCTTCTTTTGTCATATATGATTAATGAATTAGAACCATCTACATTATTTACCTCGTAAGGCGTTTACTAAATCATCTTTTATGGTCTTGGCTATTTTAATATCTTCCTCTGAAGCATTTGGATTTGCATTTAGCCACTTATTAATCCCTCTAATCAGATCTTCTCCCTTTTGGATATGCCTACTGCCAAATACTTCTAAGCCAGTATTATTTTCAAATCTGATTGCGTCGGCAGTAGTTCCAGATCCAATACGATTAGGGTTGGATACTCCTTTATAGAATTGGTCGACATAATTATTAAGTTTTTGATTGGTTACTTTAGGTACCTGAGCCGCTGCATTGCCAACATTAGATATTACTTTATCTAATGCAGAATTATTTACTGTTTTACCTGAATTATTTTCAATGTTGATTACGACAGGCTTTGACTGCACCTTATTAATAGATTGTATAGTCTTTTGCGTATTAGGATTTGCCATTACCTTATTCGCTAAAGAGACAAAAGGGGCTGCTCTTGCTATAAATGTAGCGAGACGTAAAACTAATCCAAGAATGTGTCCCGAAGGATCTGTGTACTTGATTGGATTATTATTTACATAAGAGTATCTATTAAGAGATTGAGGGTCATAAATATTTTGAATTATGTCATCTGGTTGGGTGAAGCGGCGGATGTGGGAGTTGTAGTAGCGAGCATTATAATAGTTGAGGCCTGTCTCTAGGTCTTTTTCCTGACCTGTGTATAAAAATTTACTTTTTACTCCTCCCTCCAGGAGCTCCCCCCAAGGATCATATTTTGTCTCCTCAACTAAAGCTCCTGACTCACTTGTTAGTATATTTGTTGAGCCTAAATGATCATTATGATAGAAATTTTTGGTTCCATCAGGGTTTTTCTTGGCAAGCAGTTCATCATTGGCAAAGTAATAGGTTGTATTCTGGTTTGGCCCACTTACTGGCTTTGCTGTTTCATAGTCATCACTTGGTGAATAAATGGTTTTTTGGAGCGCACCATCTTTGAACTCTTTTTTGACCAAACGAGTACCTTCATAGTCATAGACATATTCAGCAATTGTTTGATTATTACTACAATTTTTAACTTTCTTGAGTTGGTTTGCCTCATTATATTCATAACATTTTGTCCCATCAGAGGTTAAGTTACCATTAGCATCATAAAGATAAGTGACTACAGCCAAAACAGGGGCAACAGAGGAACTGAAAAAGAAAAATAGTGTAAATACTAACAGGGCAACTTGTTTTTTTAGATTACCCACACCACACTATATACTCCACCCCATACAGGCTGTCAAGAAGAGGTGTAGAATAATAAAGTATTAATATCCTGAAAAAGTATGTTTAAATTAGAAACTAAATCTGTCATCTTAAAAGTTGTTGTTTTTGCTATAGCTTTTGCTTTTGTTGAGGCTTCAGTGGTTGTTTACCTTCGTCACTTGCTAGGTGCTTCTTATTCAGAAATTGGTAAGGGACAAATACTACTGCTCTTGCCCGGGATTGCATTTTTGCAACCACAGGAAGCTTTAAAGATTATTCAAGATAGCGCGCTTTTAAATGTGGAGATGGCAAGGGAAGCTGCAACTTTGGTAATGCTGGCAATTGTTGCCGCATTAGTGGCCAAGGATTTTAAAAAAATATTAGCTTTTTTCCTTTTCGCTTTTGGCGTATGGGATATTTTCTATTATGTCTTTTTGAGATTAACAATAGGTTGGCCAACAAGTTTTTCTGATTTGGACATTTTCTTTTTACTGCCTGTTCCTTGGGTTGGACCAGTTTTTGTGCCAGTTTTAATCTCCTTAAGCCTAATAACAGCTTCATTAATGTATTTAAAGAAAGAGGGTAAAAAGTTATGAAAAGGTATCTATAAGAAGAAGTCTGGCTTTAATATTGCAAGTTTTTTAGTTTCTAGATTTTCTTAAAAAAAGGGCTCCCCAGGAAGATAGTACAAGTAACGCTCCAGCAATAAAGGGAAGTTTAATCCCTAAAAGTCCTGAACCAAATCCTGTAACAAGAGGGATAGTCCCTTGGGCCAAAGCCATAATGTCCACAGAGGTATCCACCTTTCATTTGACTTACGTTCACACCTTCTACTTTTCAGTCAATCAATAGGTGTTCAATATTTTTTAGCTTTTTTGCATAATCTACCTGATCTAAGACAAATTTTTCATATTCAGTTGAGCTCTTAAAAAAATTTAAAATTTCAGTAGGGTTTATCAACTGAGTTTTTGTTATACCTAAATACTGCGGATAGGATGACCACTGATAACTGCTTAACTCTTCAGCCTGAATTTTAAAACCCATAACAGGATTTAAGTGGATATATCTGGATAGGTGAAGTAATTGCTCATCACTCTCTACATGAACTGCCTTAAAAACTCCCTGGAAAAGTGGACCTACCCTGTTGTGCTTAGTATTAAAATATTTAGTATAACTATTGGTAAACTTTGCCAAAAACTTGACAACACCACTATCCATTAGTTGCTTTAATAAAAAATGAAAGTGATTTCCCATTAGACAATAAGCTAGGATTTCAATTTGGTGGGGGGAATTTTGATACAATTTTTCAAGAAATTTAGCCTTTTTGTCCTTTTCTAGGGATAAGTATTTTGAGTATCTAATAGGTAGATTCCCAAATCTGTAAAAGTTAATAGAATCTATGGCCCTTAAAAACTCATGTTTATTAGTAAAGGTAAGTCTTTTTTCAACACCGCGGTTAAAAACATGGTAGTATTCACCACTTGCAAAAACTATTTTTCTGTTTGAAGGCATAACCTTAAATTATCATCAAAAAGGAAAGGTGTCAACCTAGTGCAAATGGAAGGTGGTTTATATGGTTTATAAATAGCACCAAGCATAACTACACTTGCAGATGCACCAATTAAAAATTTTTTTATATTCATTTTCTCACCTCCCCTAAAGTTAATTTGAAAATCTATCTTAGTACTTTTGAATCATTAGACTATAAGAGATTTGTAAGCATTCTACAATAAGAAAAGTATTATACCTGTTAAGTTCTTTTTAAATCAATTCTTTTCTTTTTATCAATCTTGTGTTAATTTGTGAAGCAATTTGCTTGCTGTGTAGCAAAATTTCATTTAAGGGAATATAGCGTGAATGAGTTTGCATGAAAAACTTGGATCTTCCAAAAGATAATAAAGATAAAAGATACAATGTAGCAATCCCTATAAACAGTTGGTCTGTTAAAGGTATTTTCAGATTGCCTCATAATCCAAGCGGGATAGTTTTATTTGCTCATGGAACTGGAAGTGGCAGACATAGCCCAAGAAATAATATTGGTTCAAAAAATATTTAAGCCATAATTTTAAAGAGGCATTTAGAGAATATGAAAAGTAAAGTTAAGAAAAAATATAAAATTGTTCCTCATATTGCAGATATCAGGTTACAACTAAAGGCGGATGGTTTAAAGCACTTATTTGAGGTGGCTTTGCAGGGAATGGATGAAATTTTAAAGAAGGGTTTTTGCCAAAAAAAGACTAAGTACTCAAAAACTTTTGAGATAAAAATATACTCTTTTGATACTAGTTCACTTTTAGTTGATTTTTTATCTGATGTTTTAACATTTTCCCATATTCAAAAGGCGATATTTTGCAAAGTTAAGTTCACAGAATTTAATGAAAAAAATTTAACAGCCAAAATAAAAGGTAGCGCGGTAGAAAATTTTGACGAAGATATAAAAGCCGTTTCATATCACGAAGCAGATATAGTTAAAGACAAAAAGGGAAATTATAAAACAAATATTATCTTTGACATATGATTACCAAAAAAGACTTTAAGAAAATTACACCATTTATCTGGGAGATACCTAAAACATTTAGAGTTGATATGAGAGTACCTGCTAGAATTTTAGCATCAGAAAATTTGCTTGATGATTTGTTTAAAGATAGCTCCCTAGAACAACTTATAAATGTTGCTACTTTGCCAGGAATCCAGAAAGCTGCTTATTGTATGCCAGATGCCCATGAAGGGTATGGTTTCCCTATTGGTGCAGTTGCAGCAACAATTTACCCAAATGGAGTAATATCTCCAGGAGGAATTGGTTATGATATTAACTGTGGAGTAAGACTTTTAAAATCCAATTTAGAATTTAGCGATATAAATCATAACCAAGGGTTGTTGGCAAAAAGACTTTATGAAGAGATTCCCTCAGGGGTTGGCAGAGGTGGAAGGCTAAAGTTAGAAGATAAGAAACTTGATCAAGTTCTATCCCAAGGTGCGCAGTTTCTTATAAATGAGGGTTACGGCGAAGCTAAGGATGCACATTTTCTTGAATCGTTTGGAAAACTATCTAACGCTGACCCAAATTTAGTCTCAAAGCACGCTAAAGATAGAGGTAGAGATCAACTCGGTACAATGGGAGCTGGTAATCACTTCGTAGAAGTTGACCAAATTGAAGAAATTTTTGATAACGAAGTTGCCTCGAAGTTAGGCTTGTTTAAAAATCAAATAGTAATTTTAATTCATACCGGCTCAAGAGGACTGGGACATCAGATTGCAACTGATTATATTAGAGTAATGCAAAGTTCCCTGCACAAATATAACATTACTCTTCTAGATAGAGAACTTGCTTGCGCTCCATTTTCCTCTGAAGAAGGGACAAACTACTTTAATGCCATGGCCTCCGCTGCTAACTTTGCCTGGGCAAACAGGCAGTTAATTTCTTGGGGAATAAGGTTAGTTTTTAAAGAGATGTTTAATGAAGATCTAAATATTCTTTATGATGTGGCTCACAACATTGCCAAAATTGAAGAACATGAAATAGAGGGGCAAGTCAAAAAAGTTATTGTCCATCGGAAAGGCGCAACCAGATCTTTTGGTCCAAACCATCCTGAGGTAATTGATGAATATAAGGAAACTGGCCAACCTGTAATAATTCCAGGAAGTATGGGTTCATCTTCATATATATTAGTTGGGACAATTGAAGGTATGAAAGAAGCTTTTGGTTCAAGTTGTCACGGTGCAGGTAGAAGAATGTCTAGACATGCTGCTTTAAGAGAGGTTCAAGGTAAAAAGTTAAAAATAGATTTAGAAACCCAAGGTATTTTCATCCAAACAGGTTCTATAAAAGGTTTAGCTGAAGAAGCCCCACTAGCTTATAAGGATATTCATGAGGTAATAGATATAGTTAATAATGCGCAAATTGCCAAAAAGGTTGCAAGACTTAAACCTATTGTGGTTATTAAGGGTTAAATAAATTAGATTCTTCACAAAATATGTTAAGCTTAAATTATGCTGCCTAAGATAGTTATTTATGTCACTGATGCTGCAAAATATATTGAGATAGGAGAGGTGCAATATATGTTTGATTTTCAAAATGATTGTGGGATTAGGTATAGATTTGATCATCTGTTAGTTCTTTCCCCAAAATTTGCAGAAATTGCTCAAAATTTGCCAGAGCCTAAAGAGAATGATTCAACAACTACCAGGGTAAGTGGGAATATTAAAGTAACAACTGGGGAGGTTATAGCTACTGCAGTTGGGTTTAGACAAAATAATAATACCTCAGTAGATTTTGGGGTTTATGATATGAGAGGTAAACTATTTTCAAACCCACAAGAAAATGCTGTTTGTTGGTTTGATCTTTTACCTGCTTCTGATTCAGCCAGAGTTAAATCCCTTCCTCCAGGCGATTCCAAATCTGGTCTCCAAAGCACCCTCTGCAAGTCCTAAATTTTAAGCTTTATCTCTTCCTAAGAGTTAAGTAAAACTACTGCTAAATTAAGGATAGTGGCAAAAGTGACCCAAGCAAAATAAGGATACAAAAGATAAGCTGCTAATTTGTTAATTTTAGAAAAAGATTTTATTGTTAAAACAATTCCTACCCATAAAGCTAAAATATCTACTAATGCTAAGGTAGGATTTTTAAGACCAAAAAATATTATTGACCATGCTGCATTTAAGATTAGCTGCATCCAAAA
>JACOXD010000014.1 GCA_016176465.1 Candidatus Daviesbacteria bacterium
AACCAAAAATTTAAAAGCTCTTTTTTTCCTTCTTTTCCTTTTTAACCTATTAATATAAGAATCCACTCTATAATTTTACCCTATCCCCATATAATGAACACCCCTAGTCCTTGTTACTGATAACGTGGAAAATAGTTTATTGCATCTCCCTGGGTTTGGGGTATCACCGATGATGATATAGATAGGAAAGAGCTGTTTGAGACGCTTTAACTGTAGGAATAGAGGCTGTTTCACCTTCAAACTTCACTTGAAGTTTAGTTTTACCATCTTTTGTTTGATAAATAATAATTTAGCTATCGTTTTTCATTTTATAGCTCTCCTTGAAAGGCTTGGTGTAAAACTGACTGTTTTAAACCTTCTAATTCTTGAAGTTGATCTTCCTGTAACTTCTGTAAGGCTTGCACTTTTTCATTCAAGGAATCAAGATAAAATAGAAAATCTATGTCAATTTCTTTATTACCAAGTACATAATATGTCACATCAGAGGGCCAGAACTTTCCAGAAATTCTGGTAACTTCTCCGGCTGAACCTTTTCTTCCAACTATTAACCAATCTCCACAAAGTGCATTTCATACCTGTGTGATATTTCAAGGCATACTGCCTTAAGTGTTTCCTCTACCTCTTTGGTAAATACCTTCCTCCTGTATTTAACCGGGCAAACTAGATGGTAGAGCATTAGATTTTTGTTGTGTCTCTTGAGTATATGAGAACTACTCACAAAACCATTTTACCCTAACTGTCCATCACCCCCCGCAGCAAGCTGCGAGGAAATATACTGATTATATTACTTGATCAAATATATACCAATCGTATTTTAGAATGCAAAAATATTACTTCTCTCTAACTGAGTTACGTTCACGCGTTACCACCTAGAATTTTTTAAATATTTCTAAACTGCCTTTTATTAAAGCCTCCTTTTTAAATCGTGTCCATTTCTTTAGCTGGAATTCTCTTCTCATAGCATCCTGTCTAGTGGGATATTGTTCTGAATAAACTAGCTGAAAAGATTCAAAATACCTCAGGTATTTTGCAGTTTTATTAGTTTTGTTTTTATGCTCATTTAATCTTTTTTCCAAATTATTTGTTTGACCAATATAAAGAGTGTTCGAAGAAGTTCTCAAAATATAAACTACGTATTTCAGTTCCTTCGACTCCTTTTGGTCGCTCAGGACATTCGACCTTATCATGATCATAGTATATTAAATTTTAGGTGGCTATAGCCATGAGCGAAGTGAGTGAAACGAATGTAGTCGAATGGCTGGCTCTGCTTGATACATTCAGAACCTATGAGTGGACAAAACCTTACCAACCGCTAGATTACAGTTTTAAATATATGCAGCAGATTCTCTATCCTCAACCGGTAAACCTAAATGTGGTCAACGAGTTGCTAGCATAAAAAAACCAGGCTGTCTAGACCTGGCAACCCAGCATTGTTAAGCGGCTGGCTGGCTCTATTTACCTTACGGCAACAGCGACCATACGGACGTTTTCAAGCATCTATAATATACCAAAACCATCCCTCACTTGTCAACTTTTGTGCTTCGCTTCTTGAACATACGGTTATTTTATGAATATACTAAATAGCAGTGAAGAAACTTTCAAAATTCTTGATTTCAACAATTGGCTGTGAACTGGTGGGACTCGCCGCTACACCTTTTACTATTTCCAGCATACCAACCTGGTATCAAACACTCAACAAACCTTCCTTTTCTCCCCCAAACTGGGTATTTGGGCCTGCCTGGACAATCCTTTATTTTTTAATGGGAGTGGCGGCTTATCTTGTCTGGATAAAAGACTTGGAGAAAAAGGCAGTTAAAAAAGCTCTAAGTTTTTTTATAGCCCAACTGGTATTTAATTTTTTGTGGTCAATACTGTTTTTTGGGCTTCATTCTCCAATACTGGGACTAATAGATATACTGACCCTTTGGGTCCTGATTTTAATTACCATTATTAAATTCCATAAATTATCAAAAGTTGCCGCATATCTTTTAATCCCTTATCTTCTCTGGGTGAGCTTTGCCACTATCCTTAATTCATCTATTGTCTTACTTAACCCCTAAATCCCAGCCTCAATTGTCACGGCGCCATGACAATTTACCCTACGAAAGCTTGGTGGAGGACGGACTGTTTTAAACGTTTCAATTCTTGCAATTGCTCTTTCTGCAACTCCTCCTGATCTTTTGTTGGCTAATTAGTCTTTTCTAGGGCAAACCGTTCGTCATCCATATAACCAAATACTTCTTTAACGACTTTATTAATATCTTCATAAACATTTTTTTGTTTAATTTGTCTTATTTCATCAATATAGCGTGTTGTTAATCTTATATAATCCATCATACTTAAAATTGTTGCTTGTTTAAGTGCCCAATCGGAAAAAGTATTTCTAAGCTCATTGGTCATATATGTTAGAACGTCTACAGGATTTGGATGGTTCTTCCAGGATCCATAAGTATATCCAAGCAAAACCGAGTGTATATCATGCTTTCCGAAAACTTTTTTCTTAGCTAACTCAACCCACATTTGTTCAGCGGATTTTCCTGACCACGAATGCATAAAATTATTGCTTTTTTTGTGCCAGAAATGAGGTTTAAGTTTTTCAACCCGCTCCATAAGCTTAGCCAATTCCTCTTCAGATGGAATTTCATACCCAAGTCTTTTTCGATGTTCAATTTCTTGGTAAGCCTGAATGTAGAAAAAATCTTGGAAACGTTTAGCCATCTCCTCTTTACCTTTTAGCAACATGTATTCGATCGAAATAACATCTTCTGTCATTTTTCGCGCTAACACCCCTGCGCTATCCGCTAAAGCTGGCGCATCGGCAAGATAACGGATTGCTAAAAGAGTGAAGTGATTCCTTCTGTAAAAACCCTCAATAACTCTCACATAATGATATTTTTTATCTACTTTTGGATGGGTCTCTGCAAGAGACCGTGTAGCCTTAAGCAACTTATCCATCAAATCTTTTATTTCCACAATTGTAATTTTTTCGCTCATATTTCACTTAGCATTTTAGATATGCCCAGGTAATCCACTTCTCTAATAGCTCACCGGAAAGTTCTACAAGACTTGCGTCTCTCGAGTTTATGGGATCTTTCGAGCCATGGAATAGGTTGCATCGTATCTGGTAGATAAACCAAACAACTTCTTCCAAATTATTAATATCTTTAAGCTCCTTATACTTCCCTTTGCGCCCAGGTCTCATGTCTTCGACTGGAGAGAGATTTCGCAAGTTTTTCAATAAAGATTGAGCACGAGAGGCATTCCAAAAACCAAACCTCTGTTCTTTAAGACAGTTGTCATTTTCTAAAAACCACCTGATCTTATCTCTGTCTGAATCTTTACCAGACTCCGCAGTGATCCATGCGTCAAAGCAGACGTAAAAGAAAAAGAATCTAATAAAAGGGTCTCTTTCTCCCTGACCTTTCAGTTTCCACCACCCAATTAAATCTTTTATGCTCTCATCCATCACTTATTTTCAACAATTCTCATCAAATCTAATTTGTTCGTACTTTTTCTTTAGTAATTCCAAAAAACTTATTTTCTCTTGCGCTATTTGCTCCAAGTCATTTAAGGTAATAACTATTATAATCACATTATCTTTATGATACTCTGCCCTGATAACATACCAAGCAGAGTCTCTTCTCATTGTTCCTGTAATTTCCTTCTTAGTGATAAGTATTCCGGTATCACAACGAGCAAATCGCACGTTACTAATAAATTTCTTGAGGATAGAAGAATCTGGCTTATTTTCCCAATTCTTACATTCCACCAAGAGATACCTTCCTAATAATTCCAATATAGGATCATCCTTAATAAGATTTCTTATCTTTAAATCATGTTCTGCATGGAGAGAAATACTGTTGATAAAAACTTCAAACCTCCCAGAAATGGAAAAAAGGTAAGCTGAAAGAAATTCTAAATACTTACCGGCGTCTTTAGCTATATTCTTACTTTTAATTTCTCTAATTAAAGTATTAAAAAACAGGTTATCCCAAAGTAAAAATTGCAAAACTCTCATTTTCCTACTACCTAAACTTAAAAACTCAAGAAAGATTAACTCTGTATTTGATAGTTCGAGGTATTTCTGGTTGGCTCTTCTATCAGTAATCATTTGTTTAAGTGCTGCAAGTGATTCGCTCTCATCAGAGAAAACTTGTAGCTGCTTCATTGCTTGGTATGCAGGTGCTTTCTTAAAGTCATCAGAGTTTATATCTTGTTGATTCATCAGATCCTCTATGGTTGCAAGAGCAAAGTAACTCTTGGCTTTATCAGACTCTCCCAAGTAGAGCAAAGATAATCCTATGTGATGATAAATACCTCCCTTGTTTTTCCGAATCCATAGATTTCCTTTCTTTGGCTTCTGTATATTTCGCACGACTTGGAGAAAACTTTGTTGCAATTTTAATGTCAGCGTAGATTGTTGAGGCAATTTTTGAAGCAAGAAAAGACCGATTACATTCCACATGTTATATAGAAGTTGATATTCTGGGGTTTCGTCTTCGACAGAAAAGTTGGAAGGGTTTATCTTGATCTTGTCTTTGGAGTGCATCTCTAGTTCCCAAAGCAAGCCTTCGAACCATGAGATGAAATCCTCTAGCGGTTCAACTACACCATTCAAGTTTTGTATTAATTCCTCATCTGTCTCGCTTGCAACATATCTATGAACCCGATCAGAAAAAGAATTAGGCTCGTAGTAACTACCAGAAATATCACATTTAAGTTGAGTCTTATCCATAATTTACAACAATTTCAACTTCTTCCGGCGTTAGGCTGTAGAGTTTATAAAGTAATTTATCCATTCTCATTCTATCCTCCCTGATTTTTGGAGATTGTGTTTCATACACAAAAGTCTGACGTTTTTTACAGTTAAACTAGTCCCTCCTTTTGAAAATGGCAAATCATGATCAAAATGGAGATTTTTTGTTTCTCCACAAATTACACACCTTCCTTTATCTCTTTTCCAAACTTCTTTTTTAACCTCAGAGGGGATAATTCTTGTGTGAGAAATTTCTACTTGTTTATAATCCTTGTTACCTAAAACATTTTTGTAGGTTAACTTCAAAATAAATCTAAAGACATTTCTTTTACCATCGTTTACAATTTTGTAATCAATTAATTCAAAGATCCCTTTTAATGACCAAACCCCATCCATAATTTTTTCATAGGCTTTTACTAACTCCGGTTCTCTCTTCTCGTTTTTATATTCCTCAACTGCTTTTATAAACAAGCCATTTTGAGTTAATCTTCCGGATGGTAGTTTAGAAGGTTGATTTTCATCTTTAGGATTATGTTGATAACTCTGTCTTGATACGTCATGTCCTTCGTATTCGATTGTTATTCCATCTTCGTGAATTTTATCCTGGTATGGTGCATTTGATCTTTGGGACATTAGAATCACAGTGTAGCGAGGATTCAATCTATAATTCATTCCTCTTTGGAGGGTCTGAACTCCTTCAATATCACACATCTCTCTGTAGGATAATATGTCATCCTGAATTTTCATATTTTTAATATAGGGTGAAGTTAAAGAATGACTGTTACTTTTTCATAAAGCATGGGCAGGCAGTCTTGTCTTAACCTAAATTTAGTACCATGATTATGTCCGCTACGCGCATCAAAATCAATAAGAATTTTTCCTTTACTTGTAATATTCTTTCCCGCGCACAGTTTTTATATCGGCTTGAACATAGAAAGTATTAGGTAATTTTGTACCAGCTTTATGCCCTAGGTCATCAAAACCCCAATATGGTTGTGGGTTAATCTCATCTAAACCAATTCGTTTTTTAACTGATTCAAGCCATTTTTTATGCCTTATATCAACACTTTCTGAATCAAAGGATATTAGGATTTTCTTTTCTTTCCGATCAATTACGACCATAAAACCACGATCGCTTCTTGATTGTCCATGAATTGTTTGACGGAAACTCATCTCGCCTTTCGGATATTTCTTCCCATCTTCTTGATGGGCCCAACCATATTTTGGTAGAAGGACTTGTGGTACAAAACGGATAGCTCGTGGTGAAGGTTCAATGTGGAAAAGAGTTGTAAGCGAAGATGAATTAATACGCTGTGCTTTCAGCTCCCATTCAGCAGCGTTTGGTATTGGTAAATTGTTTTCTTTAATTCCAAGTAAATCTTCTAGCGTGTTACCTATGCCGCCAGCATTACCTTGTCTTGCATTTATGATCCAACCTAATTCAGCTATTCTCTTAAGTTTATCAATTAGCGCCTGTTTCGTATAAATAATCGGTCTGTCTGTCATTGTATTACCAAAGCGTCATCTTAGATTGACGCTGTTTAATCCTGTTCTCAGCCATCTCACAATATTCTGGTGAAATGTCAATTCCAATGTAATCTCTTTTAAAATTTATTGCAGAAATAGCTGTTGTACCTGAACCCATAAATGGATCTAGAATAATTTTTGAATTAGTCGAAGAAATAATACGGTCAATTAAACTTACAGGGAAAGCAGCGGGGTGCTCATTCCTCATCTCTTGTGTAAATTCCCAAACATCACCGTATGCATTAGCTTTAGGAGCAAGCTTGAATTTTGGCTTCGCTATTAGATAGATCACTTCATAAGTAGGTAAGAAATAACCAGGATTAAAATTTAAACCTCCTTTTCGCTTCCATATTATGATTTGACGAAGAGGGAAACTACCTATAATGTCTTGACGATCCTGTAATAAGCCGTCCTGTACCCGCCATTTGTGATTATAAAAAATAGCACCCTCCTCAGGAATAAGCCGCATCATCTCTTTCAGACAATCTCTCTGCCATTTTACATACTCTTCATGAGGCATGCTATCGTTATGATGACTGTAACCATTTTGCAAAGCAGCGTTTGCCCATTTACCCCCTCGGCCATCTTTCATTCCATTTCCTGTAGAATTCTTGAGGTTGTATGGTGGTGAAGTAATAATTAAATCTACTCTACCATCAGGAATTTGTTTCATTATCTCAACAGCATCACCACATATAATTTTATTTAGGAAGTCTTGGGGAAACTTGGGCATTATTACATCCGCAACTACCTTAGTTTTATCCTTATCTATAATAGATTTAGTAGCAATATACATATTCAGTCAATTTTACCAAAAAACCTGCTTGTATTGTAGACCAATCAACAAAACTAAATTTCTGCAGTCGCAAAATTAGACTGGAGAAATTAATTATGACTTTTTTAAAACAAATATATCAAGATTAGATTGTTACAAAGACCTAATTAATAATTCCATTTTTGCTAAATTATATTAAAAACAATGAGTTTCTCCAGTAAAAAAGAATCATTTTAAAATTAATTTTGCGAGTGAACTTCAAGCTTAAAAACCGGCTTTTCCCGAAAAATTAAAAATATATAAGTTTTCTGGTTTCCATCCTTAAAATAGTTTTAGGATGGAAAAATTTAAGAATGTACATATTGAGAATGATAAGTTTAATGCCATATAGATAATGGTATTTTATACTGGCATTTTTACCCTGAAGATAAAGTGAAGTTTCTCCTGGAGCAGTTTAGAGCCAAGACTGAACCAACAATCCCTTCTAAAGACCTTTTTGAGGCCATAGAAACCTTTTGGAAACAGGTTGCAGAGATGAGAAATGAAAGGAACAGGCATGGGGGTATTAAGAAGTAATAAGACATCCAGGCGCTGGTGTTGGCAGGATAAAGATATCCTAAGCCTGATAAGGGAGAATTTTAAAGGTCAAAGATTAACCACTTCTCTTGCAATTTATTTATCTTTAACAGAACTTGCAAGCAATAACAGTTCTGAAAAATTTACAGCTTACTTTTCTCAAATTGCCAAGCTTTCCGGTAAATCAATCCCGACAATTAAAAGTTACTCCAACCAATTTATAAAGATTGGAGTCCTGAAGAAGAAAAATAGAAAAGTTAACGAAAAAATAAACCTTTCTAACCAATGGTTTCTTTTGACCCCCTCGGTTAATAATAATTATCCGACCTCTGTTAACAACAATCACCCCACCTCGGTTAACAATGGTTACCGGCAATTAGAAGAAAATGAATTAGAAAAAGAAGATAAGAATAACGTTAAAGATGTTTTAAAAACAAAAAGCTATCAGGATTTAGAAAAAGTGGTTGCCCGACTAAGAAGTGGGGGAGGTCGAACATGGCAAGGTTAACGGAGGCAGACCTAAAAGCATTCCAGCAGGCAGTTTACAAAGACTATGGCGTCATGCTGCCTGATGAGGTACTTTATAAGGAAGCTTTTAATTTGCTTAAGTTTATTGAAGCGCTGGTTAAGTTTGATAAGGAGGATAAGGTTCGAAACGCGTCCATGCCGGTTTCTTGACGATTATGGATACATCCTGCACAATTGAAAGCAAAATGGAGAATGTAAAAATTGAGGAATGTATTGTTATTAACAGGATTTCTTCTCAAAGGCAGGATGAGGGGTATTCATTGCCACAACAATCTAAACTAAACCACGAGGTGGTTGAAAAAGACTGCCGGAAAGTTGTTAAAGAGTTTAACATTATAGAATCAGCTAAATCTTCTGATAAACGGGATGATTTTTATGAGGCAGTTGATTACATTAAAAAACACCACAACATTAAATACATCTACATTGAGAAAACTGACAGATTAACCAGGAATTTAAAGGATACTGTTCTGGCGTATGACTTGGTTAACAATTTTGACGTTTCTTTTGTTTTTACCCGTGATAATTTTATTTTAAATAAACAATCAAATTCCCATGCAAAATTCCAATTTGATATAAAAGCAGTCTTAGCCAAGAACTACATAGATAACCTCTCGGATGAGGTGAAAAAGGGTCAACGTGGCATGCTAGAGGAGGGAAAATGGCCGGGCGGAGCAACACCGACCGGTTATAAGAAAATTGATAAACTTTTAGTGCCCGACATACCAAGGGATAGCTATGTTGTCAGAGCTTTTTGAGTTCTCTTAAGAAAAAACTGGATGAAGAAGGTTTCAGGACCCAAAACGGCAAGCCTTTGACTAAAAGCAATTATTTTATTGTTTTAACCAACCCCATCTATTACGGCATGATGAGGTGGAATAACGAGCTTTATCCCGGGATCCACCAGGCCTTGATTGATCAACAACTGTTTGACAGGGTGCAGGGAATGTTAAGAAGAACCAAAAACGGGGAATTAATACCGGTTTATGCTAAACACAACGTCACTTACAGGGGATTGCTCAGTTGCGGGGAGTGCTCTTGTAAAATCACCGCTGATGAAAAAACTAAGACTAATAAAGGCAACGGCTTTGTTCATAGATGGGTTTACTACCACTGCACCCATTTTAAACCCTGCGCCCAAAGAGGCGCTGTTAGGGAAGAAAAGATCGAAGGGGACGTTATTTCGCTTCTTGGCGGCCTGAAATTAGGCCCAAATACTGTTGAATGGCTGAAAAATAAGCTCAAAGAAGACCATCAGGATGAAGTTGAATTTAGGAATAATGCCATCAGCAGCTTAAGACAAAGCCTGGATAGAGTCATAAAAAGGCTTGATGAAGTCTATGACGATAAACTGGATGGGGTTATAGATGAGGCCACCTACTTTAGAAAAAGAAAGCAATTTCTTACAGAAAGAGAGGATATTGAGAAGCAAATCAAAAGTCATGGCAAAGCTGATGATATTTATAAGGATTTCGGCTGTTTAGTGCTGGATGTGGCGCAGAGGGCAGGGCAAATATACAAGGTTCGAAAGCCGGAGGAAAAGCAGTACCTTGCTAATTTTGTATTTTCGAACCTCTCTTTAATGAACAAAAACCTACAATTTAGCTTCCAATTGATCTTTGAAGCAATCAAAAACTACCAAAAAACCAAAGACGAGCTGCCTGACGCAGGCGCAGTTCGAATCAGTCATTCGCTGGATTTCTGATATGATGCTAGTATATCAAGAAAATCAGGAGGATGACCAATGAGTAAAACTATTAAGCCAGACTGGCTATCTCAAAACAGCAAGCAGCTTGTGAGAGCATACACCCTAGCAAAGTTAAAACAGTATGATATTAATTCCAAAGATACTGCGCTAAAATTGCTTAAAACAGTTGATCCTGAACATGCAACAAAAGAATATGTTGAACCCTTTTATAAAATGCTGCAACTATTTGATAAACTAAGAAGAGAGAATTTGAAGAAGAAGTTAGAAAGATAGTTTTATTTTCAAAACCTTAAAGACTGGATACAATTTCTCCCAAGAAGGATTTAATCTCCCTTGCTCAAAGCCAGCATAAGTTTGAACGTGTATTCCGCTTTTCTCCGCTACCTGAAGCTGTGTTAAACCAAGTCTCTCTCTAGCTTCTATTAGCAATTTGCTTAAATCTTTAGCAGCAGGAGTATTTAATTTACTTCTCATACCTGAAAGTATATCACTTTCCCAGCAATAAATAAACTATGGGTCTGTTGACAAGAAAGAGAACGTAGACTATATTTAGTATATGTTCAATCGTTCACATATTCAAGCCCATAAAGGACATCCTCATTATATTTCAGATGCTAAAGTAGTTTCATTACAAAAAAGTATTAATTTCTCCGGAGACGAAGAAGAACTGTTGCAAATTATTAAGAATCTTTCAGATCCAACAAAACTTAAAATTTACCTCTTACTCCATAAGGTGGAAGAAATTCCAGTTACTGATATTACTAATATTCTTTTAGTTTCCCAATCTGCTGTTTCCCATGCCCTTTCTGACCTTAAAAACTTAGGATTGGTTGAATCTCATAGATGCGGTCAATTAATTTGTTATTCACTAAGCAACGGAAAGAAAAAGAGTAAATTCTTAAATTTCTTTGAGCGATTTAAGTAGAAGGGGGTGAAAAATATATGAGCGGAAAAAATATATATATCTTAGTAACAGTTATTGCTGTCCTAATTTTGGGAGGAGTATTATTTGCTTCAACTCGAAACTCTTCAAATAATCAGCAAACAGCTCAAAATACACAGCAGGCAACTGTTAACAATCAAGGTGTTCAGGGTGTAGGTGAGGAAAATACTCAAAACCAAGATTCAAGCCTTTCTCAAAGATTTGTAGCTTATTCAGAAGAGAACTTAAAAAAAGCTACAGAAAATAATGGAAAGGCAGTAGTGTTTTTCCATGCCGGGTGGTGCCCTATGTGTGCAGCTGCTGAAAAGGAGTTAAAAGAGAAATGGGGTGAGGTACCGCAGGACGTAACCATACTTAAGACTGATTATGATACATCTTCAGAGTTAAAAGCAAAGTATGGCATTACTATGCAAGATACTTGGGTACAAGTAGATAGAGAGGGTAAGGAGATTACTAAATGGAATAGTGGCGGTGAGGGACTTAAAACCTTACTTGCTAACTTAAAATGAGTTAATCTGGTATTAGGAGCATATAAAGCCTAGTAATGCTTGCTCCTAATACCAGGTTAGTAAATTATATTAAATCTATGACTATGAAACCATTCAATATTATTATTGCTATGTCCTTGATTATTATCTTTGGGGGATTTCTATTCTTTAAGGATAGCTTTAAAGTAGCCCAATCAAATACCTCTACCTTTCCTCAATCAGAAATTCTAATGAACAGGATGAATTATCTAGATTATTCCGAAAGTAATAAAGTGCTTGCTCAAAAACACGGTGAAACTGTTTTGTTTTTTGCAGCCACTTTGTGGTGTCAGACTTGCTCAGAATTAGATAAAGAAATAAAAGAGCGAATTGGCGATATCCCACCAGATGTCACAATACTAAAGGTTGATTATGACAATGATCGCGAAATGAAAACAAGATATATCGTAACCCAGCAGCATACTCTTGTAGTGTTAGATAAAAATGGAAATGAAATAAAAAGATGGATCGGTGGGAACTTTGACTTAATTTTGAATGAACTAAAGGAGACTTAAAAATGTTGCTTTTAATACCAATCGCTTTTATATCTGGAATATTGACAGTATTTTCACCCTGTGTGTTACCAATCTTACCTGTCGTTTTAGCAAGCGGTATAGATGGCAATACTAAAAGGATCAAGGGTATCATTACAGGCCTTGTTATAAGTTTTACTATTGCCTCTTTGCTTTTGGTAACGATAGTTCGTGTTCTAGGTATTCCAGCTGATACTATAAGAATCTTTGCTGTTGCATTACTTGTTATCTTTGGAATTGGACTTGTATTTCCAACTCTGTGGGATAAAGTTCAGTATTGGATTGAAAAGTACTGGCATTTTCAACCGGTGCGTAGTCAAAGTGGTAGTTTTTGGGGAGGATTTTTGACAGGCACAAGTTTAGGTATTGTCTGGACTCCGTGTATTGGTCCTGTTGTGGCAGCAGTGGCAACCCTTGCTGCAGTAAGCAACTTTTCTCTTACAACAGTTCTTATAGCTTTATCTTATGCTTTAGGCACAGGAATACCTTTATATTTCATTGCAAAGGGTGGAGCTAAAGCCTCGCAGAAATTGACTTTTTTTAAAACTGAGAACCAAAAAATCAGACAAGTTTTTGGGATTATTATCTTAGTAACTGCATTGTTTATCTGGACAGGCGCAGATAGAGTATTACAGGCATGGACGTTGACAACCCTACCAGCATCATGGACACAGATTGCAACCACTTTTGAAAAAAACGTTCAAGTAGATACGCAACTGAATCAGTTAAAAGGAAGTGGTCAAGAAGTACAAAAGGTGAGTCCTGGGGAAACAATAGTTAGAAAAGTATCTCTACAAAGTGATTTCAATGGAGCAAAGGTTAAAAAGGAAGATCTTTTGGAAGGATGTTTTGGGCAGGACTGTATTCCTTCTATTGATAGTCCTAAATTTGAATCTGTTCAGGATGCTAGTTGGTTAAGGGATGAGGATATCGTTTTTGCAATTGACTATAAAGGAACTCAAAAAGCATATCCACAGAGGATCCTTAATTGGCATGAGATTGTAAACGACACGATTGCCAGTGACCCAATTGCTGTTACCTTTTGCCCTCTTTGTGGTAGTGCCCTTGCATTTGAAAGAAAAGTAGATGGAGTAATTACAGAATTTGGTGTATCAGGTAAACTGCACAACTCTGATTTGGTAATGTATGACAGGTATGAAGGTAACTTATGGCAACAAATTACAGGTGAAGGAATAGTAGGTCCAGCCGCAAGAAGAGATGAGATCCTGAAACAAGTCCCAATAATTACTACCACATGGAGAGAGTGGAAGAAGGAGCATCCAAATACACAAGTTTTATCCAGAGATACCGGCCACAACAGAGATTATGATCAATATCCTTATGGTACGTATGAGCAGGATGACCAGTTATTGTTTGGGGTAAAGGGACTCAATGAGCAAACCTCTTCTTCGAATAAAAGTCTTCAGATAAAAACAGTAGTTTATGGAGTAGAACTAGACGGAAAATCTAAAGCCTACCCTGAAAACACTTTTGAAAAAAGACAGGTTATTGATGACAAAATTGGTGGTGTCCCGATTAGACTGGAGAGAAAAGAATCAGGAGAGATTGAAGCTTTAAATTTACAAACGAATGAGAAGATTATTCCAATTAGATTGTTCTGGTTTGCCTGGACATCGTTCCATCCAGATACAGAACTATATAAGTAATATATGAAAATTGCTGATTGTAAACATTTACCTAAAAAATTTGTGGGCCCAAGAGACACAAAATGCGAAGAAAATCATTTTTGTCCATTTGGTCAAAGGGTTTGTTTGACTTGTGGATATGTTGGTTGTTGCGATTCTTGCGCACAGCACGAAAGAATTCATGCTAAAGAAACTGGTCACGAAGTAATGGCTTCGTATCCGGCCGATGAACATTCATTTATTTGGTGCTATGCAGATGATGATTATCTTGAGCCAGATGAATCTAAGAATTTAAAAAATGTCCAACATGAACATTATTAAAAATAATATGCAGAAGTTAATTGAGCTTTGGAAAAATGATTGTGAACACTGTGAGGCTACAAAACCTATTCTTGACGAGCTTGAAAAGGAGGGCTATCAAATCGATAGATTCAATGTTGAAGAGGAAGAAGGCGAAAAAGTATGGCAAGAATATTTGGATGTAATCAATAAGTACAACATGAGTCAGGGCTATGACGTTAATTTTATCTATACACCTACCTTAATAAACCCAGTATCAAAGCAAGTAATTTCTTATGAAGACAGAGGTCCTACTAAAGAGGAGGTCGTAAAACTTGCGGAAGGAGGTGAACAAAATGCAAAATGATCAATTTAAATGTCCTATGTGCGGTGGCACATTTAATTCTAAACAGGAGTTAGATTCACATGCTCAACAGATGCACAGTAATCAAGCCAATGAGCAAGAACACTCAATAACTTGTTCAAAGTGTGGGTTCAAAGCAAAAGAACCTGAACAGATGGAAGAGCATAAAAAGGAAACTGTAACAGATCCTAATCACAGCACCAGTGGTCAACAGATGTAATTAACATTGACTTATAAGCTGTGGTATAAATGAAAAGTAATATAAGCAAAGCTTGAAATTTTGTTGGATAAAATTATGAAAAAGTTCGATGTTTTAGTTGTAGGATCAGGAGCTGGTCTTGAGGTGGCATCAAATGCTTCCGAAAAAGGCCTATCTGTAGCTTTAGTGGAAGAGGGTCCGCTGGGCGGAACGTGTCTTAACAGAGGTTGTATTCCTTCAAAGATGCTAATCCACTCAGCGGATGTTGCTGAAACAATTAGATCTTCAGAAAAGTTTGGGATAAAGTCCAAGATTGAAAATATTGACTTTGCTTCAATTGTTAAAAGAGTTTCAGGGGCGGTAGATACAGATTCTGCTGGTATAGAGAAATCTCTTAGAGAAGCTGGGAATCCAACCCTCTACAAAATGCATGGGAAATTTATTGGCCCTAAACAGATGCAGGTGGGTGATGAACAGATTGAGGCAGATAAGGTATTTATTGTAGGTGGTACAAGACCTTCTATTCCACCACTTCCAGGACTTGCAACTACGCCTTTTCTTGACAGTACAAAGGCTTTAAAACTAGAAAAACAACCAGAGCATCTAGTAGTTATAGGTGGTGGATATATTGCTGCAGAACTTGCCCACTTCTATGGAGCATTAGGAACTAAAATTACTGTTTTAGTTAGAGGAGAAAAAATGCTTGATAACGAGGATGAAGAAATAGCCGATTGGTTTACCAAAGAATTTTCTAAAAAATATGAAGTTTTATTTAAAACTGAAGCAGAAGCATTTTCATATAGTGAGAACACATTTACCATAAAACTTAAAGATGATGGAGGTAAAATTACTGCCGACCAACTTCTGGTGGCGACAGGAAGAAGACCAAACACTGATATTTTAGATGTCGCTAAAACAGGGGTTGAAATGGATGATAAAGGATATATTAAAGTAAATGAATATCTTGAGACTAATGTAGAAGGGATTTGGGCATTTGGAGATATTATTGGAATTTTGCCTTTTAGGCATACTGCCAATGATCAAGTGGGGTATTCCCTAAGGAATGCCTTTACAGATAAAAAAGTGCCTTTTGATCCTTTTGGTATTGGCCATGCAGTTTTTTCCTCCCCACAAATAGGTGGAGTTGGTAAGACAGAACAACAGCTTAAAAAAGAAGGTATTCCTTACAAAGTTGGGAGGGCAGAATTAAAAGATACAGGTATGGGAGGAGCCTTGCAAGAGAATGGTTTAGCAAAAGTTCTAACTGATGAAACAGGACAAAAGATTTTGGGTTGTCATATTGTCGGCCCACAGGCTTCAGTTTTAATCCATGAGGCAATAGTTGCTATGAAAGGAAATGGTACAGTTAACGCTATTACTCAATCTGTTTATATCCATCCTGCTTTACCGGAATGGTTGCAAAGAGCATTTTTTGCTATTGAATAATTATGTACGACGAAAAAAAGTTATTTGAATTTAGAAAACAAAAAGATGGGGCCTGGAAGAGTGATAAGGAGTCTCCTTTAACTGAGGAGCAAAAGAAAAGCTTTAGAGGATTAAATTATTTCCCAACAAATCCTAATTTAAGTTTTGAGCTTAATCTGGATAAAAATATTCCTGGTGTGGATGAGAAAGTGATTATTAAAACCACTGGTGGAGATGAACAGGTATATTTAAGAGCTGGCAAGGTTAAATTTAATGTTGAAGGTAAAGAGGTTGAAGCACTTGTATTTGAAGATCCTGAACAAGAGCAGTTTCAATACTACCTTTTATTTAGAGACCAGACCACAGGCAAAGAAAGCTATGAAAATGGTAGGATGTTACAGATTCCTAAAAAGGGAGATAAGTTAATCGTAGATTTCAACTACGCTTATAATCCATACAGTTCATATAACAATAATTGGGATTGCCCGATTACTCCTGAAGAAAACATTTTACCAGTGGCTATCAAAGCAGGAGAAAAGAAACTTACATGAGCAAAAAACTTTTGTTTGTCTATAATGCTGACTCCTCACTATTTAACCAGCTTGGGGATTTAATTCATAAAACCCTTTCTCCAAAGACTTACCAATGTAACTTGTGCGGTTTAACCTATTCTGGTACTAGAATGAAAAGTGACTGGAAACAGTTTGTCGACTCGTTACCCATTCAAACAGAGTTTCTGCACAAGGATGAATTTTTCAGACGTTTCCCTGATCAAAAAAGCATTACATTTCCTATTGCATTTATTCAGGAAAATGGTTCTTTGGGTAAAATTATCTCTACTCAGGAAATAAATCAGGCCAAGAATCTGGAAGAGTTAAAACAACTGGTTCAAGGAAAAGTTTCTAATATTAAAGTATGAATAACAACCATCAACTTGTCCAATTTAATCAAATAACTGATTTAATTTATCTAGGCACAAATCTTTGTTGTACAGCTATTCCGCACGTTAAAGTTTTATTAGATTTAGGAATCAAGGCAGATATTGATCTTGAAGAAGAAAGGCAGGAGCAAACGCCTAATATTGATACTTATCTTTGGTTACCTGTAAAAGACCATTATGCGCCTACCCTCGAACAACTTGATACAGGTGTAGCTGTAATTGATAGTTTAGTTAAAAACCAAAAGAAAATTTATATCCATTGCAAAAATGGACATGGCAGATCACCTACTCTTATAGCTGCTTATTTTATCTCACAGGGAATAGAAGTAAATGAAGCTATAGAGAAAATCCGTTCCAAAAGACCTGAGATTCATATCAGGGAGACTCAGTTAGAAGCATTAAATAGATTTAAGCAAAGAAGGTAGTCTAAAAGTTTCCTTCCAAAACATGGGCTTCTGGTTTGCCATCCAGGCCTAAACTTTCTGTCTCCTCAGTAATGACCACATCATTATGCTCAGGATAATCTTGGTTAGCTGTAAAGGTCAGCTTATAAACTCCTCCCTCCTTATTTAATTTTCCGGTTGAGAAAAATCTTAAAGTTGGCTCCTTATCAACTAACCATCCTTCGTAAAACTTTCCTTGTGCCGGATCAGCTAGATTTGCTGTAACTGTATGAGTAAATACTCCATTCTCAAAATTTCTAGAAGCTGTCCCGCTACCACTGTAATTTCCTACAGCTTTTAGTTCTGCTTTTTGCTCCTTATTCACAACCTCGGAAGTAGTCGTGGGTTGAGGAGTTGAATTCACAATTGTGTTTTGAGTACTTTTATTGCTATTTGTGTACCAGAGGATACCTATTACAGCTAATACTAAGATGCCTATAATTAAATATGACTGTTTCATTTATTCACCCCCATTTCTTTTAAGTGTTGTTACTAGGATATCATATCTAAAACCAACCCTCCCCAGGTAAAATCTTTGGCTCCCATGCCTTTATGAGATCATATGCATGATTGTCCATTATTTCACCTCCTTTGAAATCAGATTGCACAGAATATATATGAATATTCATATATTAGTTGATATTTTGTTTACCACTCTGTATACTCCAGCCATGAGAACACAACCGTTAGAGTATGATCCAGTTGTACATGGCTATTCAGTAGCTCTTGCAAATAAGTATGACATTATATCGGTCAAAGATGTAGTAAAGATTTTAAAATGGATTCATCATAAGGATTCAAGCGAGGAATATGCTAAGGAGTTTATGAAAAAGCTTTTAGCTTATGACTTTTTCCTCCATATGCAACTTAACATCAAAGGTAAAATAACTGCCAAAAAGTTAATGGCGATGGGAGTAATTCCCCAAAGATAGTCTTAGTCATCAAATTCATCCTGTGAAGATATACTTCTCCACTTAATTTTCTCTGCTGGGTTTTGTAGTTGTTTATATAGCTGATTTCTTGTAGCAAAATGAAAGATTAATTCTTTCCCGCCATAATATCTTTCAAGAAAAGATTTCAGAAGTCTCCTAAGGTAGATAATAACCATATTGTTGGGACAAAGTACATATATATGAAGAGTATCCATATCATCAGTCTCCCAGTATTCTTCATCTAAGATACTAAATATTCTTTTAATGAAGTTCTGGAGCATTACTCTTGGGACATAGGCATCTAAGACAAAGAGAAGACTGTGTGTTATGCCTGCTGTTGTTTTTCTCCTTACATATGCGTCAGGCTTAATTTTCTCAAGTAAGATAAATGAAGGATAAGTAGCTGAGGTAAAGAATTGCCAAGTGTTTAAAGGTATTTTCTTTTCCTCATCTCCGGTAGTAAGGAGATTTGCTAGAGTGTCTACAAGCGGTATACTTTTGTTTTTTTCTGGAGGAAAGAGCATTAAACACCAGTCACCAATAATCTGGCATTTAATACGGAATCCCTTAGATGCTTTATTATCTCTTGAGATTTTCTTTAAGTACTTAGGTAGAAAGTAAGTATAACTATCTTTTAGATGTTTTCTCCCTTTTGCTGTCAAAAAATATATAGCTGGTTTAGTAAGTATTCCATATATTGCTTTAAAATCTCTCTCCACATATTCTTTCTCTCTTAAATCTTTTAGCCATCCATTTATTCTTCTATGGTCTTTATGATTTAAGAATTGTTGTATTTGTTTACTATTTAAGAATCTGAATATGTAGATAAGTATTAGTATTGTTTGTTGTTTTTTGGTTATTATTTTTTTAGACATAGGAAGATTTATTTAATTTATTACTTTATTTTTTATTGAATTGTTATTTATTATTTAGATGATAGGATTAGTGACAGAGGATTATATATATAAAAAGGATAATAGCACATCAAGATCCTGAAGTCCAAGGCTAAAATACTCTATAAATTGTCCCAGAAGGATGGGACAAAAACTACTCTAGCTGTAGACTATATTTTACCGCACTTACCCCTTGACAAGTAAATATATTTGTTTATATACTAAACATATATATTTACATAATTATTTAGTATTAGGATATGATGAACAGGAATGAAACCATAGAAGAGTTTAAGAAAAATGTCTTTATTCCTGGTGTCTCTAACACTCTAGAATCTACTGGGTTTAGAACGCCTCCTCAATCTCCTTCCTTACAAGAGGGCTATTCAATGGAAAAGCAAGGAACTTACGAAAAGCTAAATGAATTGTTTGAGGATCAAAATTCACAACAAAGAAGAGTTCAGGAGGCGAGAGAGATTTTAGGAGATTCGGCAAAGGATTTAACTGACGACCAAGTATTTGAGCTTGCCAGTAATGTTCAATTCTTAGTTGATATTTGGGAAGAAGAATTTGAGAAAGAGGTCTTTGGTGGTAAGACATTAAACGAGTTATTAGGAATTAATAAACTATGAATTACATACCACATCAATCAAATGTTAAAACAAAAGCTCTTGTTTATATCCGTGTTTCTTCTGAGGAACAAGTAGAAAATTATTCTTTGGGTACTCAAGAAGAAATTTGCCGAAGGGCTGCAAAGTTTAAAGGATATGAAGTCGCTGAGGTCTTTAGAGAAGAAGGACGATCGGCAAAGACAATTATTGGCAGACCAGAACTTTTAAGACTTCTTGAGCATTCTCGAAGGAATAAAAAGGAGATTGGGGCAGTTATTGTTTATAGACTGGATAGATTATCAAGACAGACAGAAGATTTCTTAGCTATTAGGAGAAAACTAAATGAGTATGGCATTAGCATTATTTCTGCAAACGAACCAACTGGAAACTCACCCTCAGAAAAACTGCTAGAAACAGTTCTTGCAGGCTTTGCACAACACGACAATGATGTTAGAAGTGAGCGGACTAAAAATGGCCTCAGAGCAAGATTCTTGGCAGGTAAAGTAACTAACACAGTCCCGTATGGATATATAAACGAAAAAGGTTATGCGCTGAAAGACCCTAAAACTTGGGATATCTATGAGAAAGCTTGGGAGTTAATGGCGACTGGCACTAAGAGTCTTCGAGAGATGCGAGACATTATGGAGGAGTGGGGTGTAAAAATCAGTATTCAAAAAGTGCAGCACATGTTTAGAAATAAGTTCTACATGGGAATATTGACTTCAAAAAGCTATCCAGAACAAGTAAAAGGTCAGCATATCCCTATGGTTTCAGAAGAGTTATTTTATAAAGTTCAGGCAATACTAGACGGTAGAAATCCCAATAAAACAGTCTTACCAATGCGACACCGTGACAGAATAGAGTTTCCTTTAAGAAGAATTGTTCGTTGTGGCAAATGTGGGATCCCTCTCACTGCTGCTTGGAGTAAGGGGCGTAATGGTCGATATGGCTATTATTTCTGCCGAAAAAGATGTACTGGACAGTCTATCCCTATGGGCAAACTCGATGAGGCTATGAAGGCTTACCTAAAAGAGATGAGTCCTACTGAACAAGGATTAAAGCTTTTTATTAAGGCTTTTCTAAATACCTTTCAGAAAAAACTCAAAGAAGTTAGTAAAAGACAAGGTAATGCTGAAGATGAAATTGGCAAACTCAAAGCTCTTAGGCAAACTTTGGTAGAAAAGAACTTAGCAGGTATTTTCTCAGATGAAATTTTTAAAGAACAGAATGCTCTTATCGAAGAAAAACTAGCTTCTGCTTATTCCTCGAATGATAATGAACTGATCAGTAAATTTAATGTTGAGGCTGGAATCAAGTTCTTGGAAGACAAATTAAGTGATTTATCAGTAACCTACGAGGAGTCAGTTGAGATGCTTGCAGCCTTGAGAAGCTTCCTCGGTTCGATATTTTTATCGGGTTTCGCATGGCAATATCCGGGCTATTCGAATTGCGAGATTAGCCCGTTATATAAGGTCGTTCAGCAATTCGACAACCCAGATGTTAGCGTCAGCTGCGGGACATGGATTCGAACCATGATAGACAGATCCAAAGTCTGTCGTCCTACCATTAGACGATCCCGCAATATTAACTAATTAAGGATCTAAATTTATTGCCTCCTTTATAAGATTTCAATTCCTTTTCTCTAATTCTTGCTAATGAGTAATTATCAAATTCTTCTGAATAGATTACTTTAAAAGGTTTTCTATTCTTAGTGGATCTAACACCCCCTTTATTATGTTTCTCTAAACGTTTGACTATATCCTTACAAATTCCAATATAGTAGCCATTATCCTTCATGCTTCTTAAAATATATACATATGGCATATTCAAAAATCTGTCGTCCTACTTTACCCCGCTCAGCGGGGCAAGGACGATCCCGCAATATTAACTAAATTCTTAGATTCTTTATGCCTAAATCTTAAATCAGATAGACTTCGGTTCCTACTTTAGTGGGTTGATTAACTTTTACTCCAAAAGAGTCTCCTTTCTTAACTTCATCAACAGATTGGTGATCAACTTGCAAAGACTCTATCTTTTGACTGAATTCTTCATCTCCTCTTTTAAACTTGACTTCACTGCCCACCTTTAATCCACCGGACACAAGATCAATTATTGCCACTCCCAGTTTATCGTAATAATGAACTACTTTACC
>JACOXD010000008.1 GCA_016176465.1 Candidatus Daviesbacteria bacterium
GAGAATTTACTTCAAGCAAAAGAAAACATACTCAATATTAACGTTAAATTTGTATCTTTAACGGATGATGCAATCGTGGAGACAGGTCAGTATAAAGACGACCCTTCCTTATATGAAAATAAAAATGTAGTGCCCAAAAAATATATTTCTCAAATTTTAGGCTTGATTTCCATTTTTATTAACAATAAGGCAATTAATAAAGAAACTTTGGATTTTCCTTATGTATCTGCTCTTGGTCCTACTATGATGGGTATCAAATATAACATTTATGGAGAAGAAATTATTGACCCTTGGAGATTTTGGGACATTCATAGTCAAACATACGAGAGATTACCAGATTTTTGGTGGATTAGAAATTTATATTATTGGGATATACCTAAAACGCCGCTAATTCTACTTTTTCTTAGTATGGTATTACAATCAATAATCTTTGGATATAAAACCTATAAATCTATCACAAATTAAATTTTCAAAATTTGATGGTAGGTCTTAAATACGATTTCAGGTTCCCCATCTTTAATAATTTTTCCATGATCTAGTAAAATCACTCGATCGCAAAAACTTTTTACAGATTCCTCACTGTGACTAACAAAGACAATTGTTTTATCTTTATCTTTTTTTATTCCTCTTAAGTAATCAAGACATTTTTTTTGAAAAGCAGAATCACCAACTGCTAAAACCTCATCTACTAGTAGAATTTGAGCGTTGACATGTATTGCAACAGCAAATCCTAATCTCATATACATCCCTGAGGAATACCTTTTAACAGGAACATGTATAAATTCTCTAAGTTCGCTAAAATCTATAATGTTATCCACTACTTCTTCAATTTCCTTTTTATGCATTCCTAGGATTGCAGCATTAAGAAAAATATTCTCATAACCGGTTAATTCATGATGAAACCCTGCTCCCACCTCAATTAAAGGAGCAACCCTCTCAGATACTTTTATTTCTCCACTGCTGGGAGCAGTTACGCCGGCCATTAGTTTTAGTAAAGTTGATTTACCGGAACCATTCTTACCAATTATTCCAATAGTTTCTCCTTTTTCTATAACAAAAGATAAATTATCCAGCGCTGTAAGCTCTTTGGCCCATGATTTACCAAGCAAAAAGTTTGGTAAAAACTCCTTAAAAGTTTTATCTTCTTGTAAATAAAACTTCTTTGTTACCTTACTTAGTTGAATTACGAAGTTACTCATCTTAAACAATATCGGCAAAAACTCTCTCACCCTTTTTAAATATAAAAAAGCCAATTAAAAAGACACTAATTGAGATTAATACAGACAGTAGAATTGATGAGCTGTCAAATGAGGTATTAAATACTGCAGACCGATAGCCCTCTATAATTCCTACCATTGGATTAAGTTTATAAAGCCATAAATAATTTTCAGGTACCAGAGAAATTGGATAAACCACGGGGGTTAGATACATCCACATAAGTAACATCAGATTTGTTACATATTGTATATCTCTATAAAATAAATTAGCTGCTGAAAGAAAAAGTGATAACCCTAACATTAATATAACTTGAAGAATAAATAAAGGGATAATATAGAAAACGCTTAATGGAATAGGCAACTTAAAGAACATTAAAAAGATGGCTAAAAGGAATAAGGAGAAAAATAAATCTACACTTTTGGAAAAAACGATTGAATAAGGAAGTACCTCTCTGGGGAAACTAACCTTTTTTAAAAGGTTTGAGTTATCTACCAAAACCAAGGCAGATGCTGTTAAAGACGTTTGGAAGTATATCCAAGGTAGCAGTCCCACGAATAAAAAGATGGAGTAGGGAACTTCGTTAGTTTCGAATTTAAAAATCACGGAGAAAACAAAAGAGTAGACTAGAAGTTGCACCAAAGGATTAAATACTATCCAGGCATAGCCCAAAATTGACTGTTTATATCTTCCTTTGATATCCCTTAAGATTAACTGTGATGACAAATATTTATAATATAAAAGAGGAATAAGAAATTGTCTTAGCATCTTAAAATATCTTATTGCATTTTCCCCTAATCAACAAGTAATTATTCTTGAATAAATAAAGGAGAATTGTTTTATTTTTGATTATACTCTATTATCTTTTAAGTTTAGAGAAATTTATGCTAAAAAAACATTTTCTAATATCTTTTTTGATTCAAGTCTTACTTACTCTTTTTTTATTTAGATCAATCCTCTTTAATTTTTCCACAAATCTTTATGACTGGAACGACTACCCATATGTAACCTGGACTATTTACCAATCTTTAGATAATATTTCTGATTTACGCTTGGACAATTTTTTTGATACTAATAGCTTCTATCCCCATAAAGGGACTCTTCTTTTCTCAGATCTTTTACTTCCGCAAAGTTTAATAGCCCTTTTACCTTACTTAATTTCGCAAAACCCAATTGTAACTTTTAACTTCCTCTTTTTTGTAACCATTTTTTTAAATATTGTTGCTAGTTTATTTTTATGGAGAAAGCTTACTGAAGATAAAAGGTTTATTTTTTTTGGATCACTGTTAACTTCTTTTTCTCCCTTTTTTTTTCTAAATAGTAATCATTTCCAAATGATAAACCTTTGGCCATATCTTTTTAGCTTAGGGATTTTGTTTGGAAAAAAACTTACTGTTAAAGGAACTTTTTTTATAAGTTTACTTGCAACTATTTTATTTTTAACTAGCGTTTACCTTTGTATATTCTTGCTTTTTTCTATCTTTATTTGGTTCCTTTTAAGATTTATTTTTGAAAGGAGGAATACTAACGAATTATTAAGGTTTATCAAATTGGCTACTTTTTTTAGCATTATTTTCATATCTCTCTCTGGTCCATTTATTTTTAGGTATCTTCAAGTAAAAACATCTTATATAATAACAAGAGATTACGGAGAATATGTTCTATATTCAGCACATATTAGCGATTATTTGTTTACTACACACTACCCTAGTTTAATTTATTCCGCTAGACCATTTACTTTATGGAATCGCTTTGACATGCACAAAGTTGGGGAATCAGCAGGTTTCCCAGGAATCACTCTATTAATGCTTTCTGTTTTGGGAATTTTTATATATAAAAAAAATAAAGACTTTTTTTATATTAGATTACCTTTATCCTTTAATCATTTATTCTTTTTTATCTTAACTTTTTGTGGATTTATCTTTTCACTAGGTCCAAGACTTAATGTGAGTGGTACCCTTATAGGAATACCTCTTCCTTATGATTTAATTCTTAAAATTATGCCGCTAGTGGAGCCAGTAAGGGCGACTGCCAGATGGTCCCTTCTTTTTTACCTTGGTTTAATCTATTTCTCGATTTTGGGCTTTAAAAAATTATCTTTAAAGTATCCTTTCTATCTATTACTACTTATTTTTTCTTTACTTTTTGTAGCAGAGATTTTTCCTGTAAAGATTGAAACCCAAGCTAAAGATTATTACCCAGGCGCTTATCAAAATATCGCTAAAGAATGTAAAAAATCCCCTAAAGTATTATTGGAATTTCCAATGACTCAATTTGTTTTAGGTGCTAATATAATAAGTAATCTTTCTTACAGAACACAAATGTTACTTGCATCTACTAACCATAAATGTATTCTTATTAATGGGTATAGTGGCTATATTCCTACTGACTATACAAGGTATGAAGATAGTCTTTTTTGGGCTGTTGAAAATAAAGATCAAGATCTCTTTTGGAAGTTACTGGATGAAAAAAAGGTAAATATCTTTAAATTGAATAGAAAAAATTTATTTGAGGAAAAAGATATGGTGATTTTAGAATGGATGAAGAAATCAAACAAAATAGATGTTGTTTATGAAGACAAGGATTTTTTTGTAGCAAGTTTAAAAAATAAATGAGCCCAATTTGTTCTATTATAGTTTTAAATTATTATGGTGAAAAAGTAATTAGGGATACCTTAGATTCCTTATTAAATCTTAATTATCCTAAAAAAAATTATGAAATTATTGTTGTGGATAATAATTCAAAGGATAAAAGCAAAGAAATTTTAAATAAATATGCAAATAATTATAAAAATATAAAACTTATATTCTTAAATAAAAATTTAGGTTTTTCAAGAGGGAATAATGTTGGAATAAAAAAAGCCAAAGGAGAATTTGTAGCGTTACTTAATAATGATTGTGTGGTTGAGAAAAATTGGCTTAAAGAACTTGTTAAGATTGCAAGTAAAGATAAAAAAATATTTGCTGTTAATTCAAAAATATTACTTTATCAAAAGTTTATCAATATCAAATTTAATATTAGCCCCAAGCTCATACCTGTTTATAGCTGGCTATCTAAATCTAAGTTATACAATGGATCAGCATCAAAATTATATTATCTGCCACTATGGAGGATATCCAATTATTTCCGAATAGAAGTGCCTTTTGAACCATATAAAGACGATTACATTGAATTTACGATATTATTTAATTCTCGAGGGATTAAATTTGAAGATACAACAGATTTAAGAAATTCTATCATATTTGAAAATAACCTACTTGATATCACAAATATAATAAGTCATGGGGATGATATTGAATTCCAAATAGTCATTAATACATCTAATAAAAATATATTAAAAAAAGCTTTAAATAAAGTTCAGAATGCAGGCATTATGGTTTTCCAGGATGGATACGGGAGGGATATTGGGGCAATAGTTAGTGGTAACAAGCAATTTCATGAGTATGACGTAGCGCAATATAACAAGGAAAAAGAGGTTTATGCAGCTTGCGGAGCTGCGGTTTTGTATAGTAAAAAAATTCTGGATAAAATAGGATATTTGGATGAATCTTTCTTTATGTACTATGAAGATGTAGAAATTTCAGAGAGGGCCAGGTTTGCCGGATTTAAATCTGTTTATACGCCCAAGGCAGTAGTCAGGCATCACCATGCATTATTCAGTAAGGAGTGGTCCCCCTTTTTTATTTATCATGTTGAGAAAGGTAGATTATTGCATTTGTATTATAATTTTCCATTAAGAGTTTTTCTCTTGGCTTACTATAATCTTGTCATTGACAGCATTTTTACCGTATTTTTGATCTTATTTAAGTTTAAGACCTTTATTTACAGACTAAAATCCAAAAAGAGTGAAAGCGGAGAACCTAATTTTTTAAGAAGAATCCAGATGATTAGGGCACTACTTTATTTTGTCGTTTACTCCCCCTTTTTATTTATAAGAAAATTTAAATATAATCAAGCAAGAAATAAAGAAGTTGTAACTCAAAACTATTTAAAAATTCTAAAAGGAGATTGGTATTTATCATGAAGGTGGTAATTTATGATAAATGGTTGCATTCTTTGGGCGGAGGGGAAGTTGTTGCTTGTAATATAGCCAGGATTTTAAAGGATCAAGGTCATGAGGTGCTTTTAATCTCTGGGAAGGAGATTCCTGTTGGTAGTATCTATGATAAATTTAAAATTGATTTAAAAGGGATTAAGTTCAAGCAAGTATGGAATGATGAAATTGCTTTAAAAAAATTAGTACAAAACAAAGATTTGTTTATAAATATTTCTTTCCTTGATTATTCAATCGGTTTTGCCAAAAAAAATATTTATTATGCAAATTTCCCCACAAAAATATACAACAACTTCAATGGTATGGTATTTACTAAAATTTTAATACCAATACTTTCTCGTCTAATAAAACCTATAGAATTCTTAAGTAGAATTGAAGCACCCATAGTTATTGCCGGAAGACCAGCCTACTTACTTGGAAATGATAACAAATTCGCCCTCGCTAATTTGACTCCTAATCAGTCTCAAGAAGCCTCCTTCAAAATTCATTTATCAAACTTTTATAAAAGCTTTTTAGAAAATCTCACATTATCTTTTGATAATGCGGAAATTTTAGATAAAATTATAATGATTAATCACGGAACTAATACTATTGATTTTAAAATTAAATTTATCCCAAAATCTTTGACTGTTTATTTGAATCTCAATTTTGAAAATCTGGTAGATTATCATTCTCTTCAAGAAGAAAATGTATATCTATTTTATCCCAAAATATATTTAAGTAAGTTGCCTAACTTTTTATTCAATAATTTTCTACAGAGAGTTATTAGTAGGTTAAGAGCTGGGATTTTTGTTAATCTTACTGAAAGATTAAACACTTATCAGAGTGTAGTTACTTATTCATATTTTGCTTGGAAATGGATAAGAAAATATTGGCAGATTGATGCAAAGGTGATTGCTCCACCAGTTGATCTACTTTATAAAAAATATCAACTAAATAAGTTTAAGAAAAATAATTGGATTTGTTCAGTAGGTAGGTTTTTTACATTAGGCCACGGTAAGAAGCAAGAAATACTAATTGAAACTTTTAAGAAGCTTTATGATAAAAAGAGAATTTCCAATCGAAATAGAACAAACTGGGAGCTGCATTTGGTGGGGGGACTAGGCGATGAACCTTCCAGTATTGAGTTTTTTACATATCTTAAGGAGAAGGCTAAAGGATATCCCGTTTTTTTTCACCTTAATGCCTCAAGGAAGGAGGTTGAAGAGGTTTATTTAAGATCTAAAATATATTGGCATGCTACTGGTTTCGGAGAGGATGAACAGTTATACCCAATTAGATTTGAACATTTTGGGATATCTCCTGTTGAAGCCTTAAGTGCTAAATGTATTCCTATTTTATTTAACGGCGGAGGTTTACGAGAAATTATCAGGGTGGCTAATTTGGATACAGAAAAAAACCTTTTTAATACTGCGGAAGATTTAGTAGAAAATACCATTTATTATCAGAAAAAAGAGAATCAAAAACTCAACTGGCCAATTATTTTCAAACAATTGAGTAAGCACTATTCCTTAGAAGCATTTAAAAATAATTTCCTAACTCTTTTAGCAACCCTAAAGTAGATTATATTTAATAATTTGAAAGATTGCTCTTACTCCATCTACCCAACCAATTTTTTTGCCCTCATTATACGTTCTACCTGAATAAGATATACCAACCTCATAAAATTTAATGCCTCTTACCTTAGAAAGTCTTGCTGTTATTTCTGGCTCAAATCCAAATCTTTGACTTTGCAAATTTTTGGCGATGCTCCTTATTAAATCTCCCTTGAAAGCTTTAAAACCTGTCTCCATATCTGTTAGATTAAGGTTGGTTAACATATTAGAGAAAGTTGTTAAGACTACATTTACACAGTAATGCCAGAAATAAAGCACCCTATGAGGTCTATTGGAAATGAAGCGTGATCCATAAACAACATCTGCATCATTTTTAATAAATGGCTCCATCAAAAGTGGATAGTCTTCTGGATTATATTCTAGGTCCCCATCTTGAATAAGCACAATATCTCCACGAGAGTGAAGAATACCTTCCTTGCATGAGGTGCCTTTACCAAAATTTTTGTTTTTAAAAATTGTCTTAAACTTTAAATTCTTTTTCTTTTTTATTTTTTTGATAGCTTCTTTAACTTTTAATCTAGTTTTATCTGTCGATCCATCATCGATAATAATAATTTCTTTTTTTAAATTTAAAGAATTTGCTTTTGCTACTTTAAGTAGTGTTTGCTCGATGAACTTTTCCTCGTTATAGACTGGTATGATAATAGAAAGAGTTTTCATATGGTTTGTATATCATATTAAAGTTTTCTTGGAAATATGTATCTTTTTAAAAGTTAGAGCTTTTGTTAACATTTAAAAAAATGAAAGGTTTCCCATCAAAAAAAACAAATCTAATCTTTTTTTTATGCCTTTTTTTGTTTTTACTCCTTACTTTTAAAAATCCATTCTCAAAGCGTACTCTTATCCCTAATTTTGAACCCTATCCAGATACTTTTCATTATATTAATCCAGCTTTAAGTTTTGTAAAGGGAGAGGGTTTTAAAATGGGGAGAGAAGGTAGAGAAATTAAAGTAAATGTACCACCAATGTATTCCCTCAGTTTAATTCCTGCGTTTTTGATTAAGCCTGATCCCAGAATGGCCTATTACGCAAATTTATTTTTAGCTTTTATTTCGCTATTTTTATTTTGGGCAATTCTTAAAAAATTATTTATCAATAAATTAATTTTGTATAGCTTATTAATTTTATATATTAGCAATTACTTTATTTACTTTGTTCCTTCAATCATATTGGCAGAAAATCTAACCCTAACCCTATATCTTACTGTTTTATTTTTTTTCATATCAAAAACAACCGTTTTAAATTCTGTTTTAACTATTGCTTGCGCAGTGGGGCTTTATGCAACAAAATATGCAAATATTCCGCTAACTACTACCGTAATCCTTCTATCTTTTGCAAAAGCGTTTTTTATTAAAATAACCTTAAAGCAAAAGATAAAACTAGCTTTAATTATATCTGCAACTTTCATTTTAGCTTATCTTACGTTGCAGATTTATGAACAAAATACCAAAGGTCGCTCCACTATCGGACAATTTTATGAACATATTTCTTCAATTTACAAAAGTTCATCCTATAGCGCTTTGGAGGCAAAAAAAGCAAATATTCCGAAATGGTTTGGAACCCAGTATGTAAACATAAATTTACCAATGTATTTTAGATCCTTACTTGGTTTGCCAAATAGGTTTTTATGGGATAATACGCCGCTTGTTCCAAATTTTATAGCAATAGGTGGAATTATTGGAATTTTAATGAATATATTTGTTAGGAAGTTTAGATTTATATCATTTATACTTTTATCCCTTATATCTTCTACAGTGATCTTTATGTCCACTTTTTATTCATTTGATGCTCGCTATATCTATATCGCAATCCCCAGTTTGTTAATTGGGTTTGGACTTTTCTTAAGCACCCTTGAAAATAGAATTTTTACTCAAAGAAGGAAACTCTTACATATATTAATTGTTATTTTTATGGGAATTTATCTTCTGACAAGTTTTATCAGAATTAAAAGCCAAATTAGCTTGAATCTAAGATATGCAGAAACGCCTTGGAATTATATAGCTGTTTTAAAAATGAATGAATTTTTTACCATGAATAAAATCATAGACGGTAAAAAGCCAGTTCTGATTTCGGCACTGCCACCGTTTCTTATAGATTACTATTCAAATGGAAACTATACATTATTGCCACTATCTTATGAGCAAGAATTCAGGGATATAAAGGAAGTAGTATGGGGGCCAAATGATTACTCGGATCTGTCAAAGTTATATAGCAAGTATTTAAAGGAGGGATTTAAAGTTTATGTATCTAGAGCGGGTTTGGGTAATGAAAGTTATACAAATAGAGATTTTAATGACATAGTATCGAAATTTAAAACGGAGATAGTTATAAAAGGTTGTTACGATCAATGTAATATATACAGCGTGGCTTTAAGAGAATGAAGACACTTCTTAAATTTCTTGTGCCAACTTTTTTGCTTTGGCGACTTTTTTTATTTCTTCCGATTTTTATTGGATACAATTTTCTCCCCTTTAGAGATGGGTTCCAATTTGCAACTATATGGTATCGCACTGCCCTCTACTCCCCAGTTAGCCATTTTCTAATATATCCTTGGGCAAACTTTGATGGGGTACATTATCTTTCTATAGCTGGAAACGGATATATTGATGAAGGAAGATTTTTTCCCTTTTTCCCAATCTTAATCAATATAGTCTCTGAAATATTTGGCACAGGAGCCTCCTTTGGTCTGATCCAATTTTTTGTAGGGTTCTCTATTGCTAATACTGCATTCTTTTTAAGCCTAATTGTTTTTTACAAGTTAGTAAGAATGGATTATAAGAAAAATATTGCTTTTTGGGCGATTATATATATAACTCTTTTTCCCACCTCCTTCTTTTTTGCAAGCATCTATTCTGAAAGTCTTTTTTTATTACTTCTTTTATTAACATTTTATTTTTTAAGATTAAAAAAATGGTTGTGGGCGAGTATCTTTGCCTTGTTCCTTACCATTACAAGATTTATTGGTATCGCAGTTATTCCTATACTTTTTTATGAATTTTTTTTGCAGGAAAAACCATTCAATGGAAAAGCTATACTAAAAGCTTGGCCATTTTTTCTTACTCCTTTAGGAATTATTGGTTATTCAATATTTAATTATCAAATGTGGGGGGATTACTTTTACTTTATTCATTCCCAAGGTAATCTTTTAAATAATAGAACAGTTGATTCAATAGTTTTTCCTCTACAAACATTATTTCGGTACTTCAAAATATTGACTAGTGTTCCTTTAGTCCAATATGAGTGGTGGATTGCACTTCTTGAACTTGGAATCTTTGTTTTTAGCGCAATTATTTTGTATCTTGGATGGAGAAAGAAAATCAAAACCTCGTATCTTTTATTTTCTATTTTTGGTTTTTTAATACCTTCTTTGACAGGCACATTTAGTGGTTTACCTAGATATGTAATTATACTTTTTCCTCTTTTTATTACACTTGCTCTGATAGAAAAAAAAATATTTAAAGTCATGTATATTTCGATTTCCACCATAGTTTTATTTATTTTATTAATGTTTTTCTCAAGAGGATATTTTGTAGCTTAAGTTTTGATTAAATCTCGATTCTTAATTTGATAAGACGATAGAGAAATATATTATCCTTTAAATCCCAAATTTTATCTATTTTAAATGGTTGAAATGATTGGATCTCCCAAGCCTTAGCATTTAAAATTTGGTTAGTATTATTTGCAAGAACATAAATTATTTTAGCTTTAGGATATGCTTGCACGTCCAGAGGCTTTGTATCCAGTAAACTTAACGAGTATCTTAGGGGATAAGTTCTTGTATCACCATCTAGAAGAGATCTGATTGAATTAATTTGGCAGTTGATTGAATCTTTTGTAAGCTCCACCCTTTGGGCATATCATAGCCATGATTGTTATTTAAGTTTGAGAGGGTGGACACTAGATTAATAGCAATTAAAGTAGATATCAAAAAATAACCAAGCCTCTTAAAGTTTATAAACAGTAAAGTGGGAATTAGAATTATTAAAATAATCCAAAGGGGTAATAAATAATGGTCTTGAAAGGAATTTAATTTTAGGGATGCAACTATAGAGATAAATAGGTAAATAAATGTGAAAGATCTCAGATTTAATAAATTAGTATCTTTAAATTTATTAACAGTTAAAATAAAAATCATAGAGAGTAAAAGTAAAATCCCAATGACTTCATTATTCCCAGCTAAAAAATCTGAAGCTCCTTTAATCCAGGCATCTAAATTGTCTAAGTTAAATTGTTTTGTGCCACTTTGCTTTATGTAGGAAAAATAAGCATTTGTATTAAAGAATTGGTTTCTTAATTCAAACGTGATTGTTGGCAAAAACCCAAAAAAGCAACCGAGAATAAAAATTCCGATTTTAAAATAATTTTTAATCTTAAAAATTAAAAAAATAAATAAAGATAAAGCATATGTTATTGCTAAAAAATGAATTTCTATCGCAAAACCTATCATGAAGCCTAAAGCAAAAAAGTGAATTAACCGATTTGAATTAAGTGATTTAAATAAAAAAATAAGAGATAGTAATAAGGGTAATGGCAGAAAATTTTGATAAAGAGGAGTATTTCCAAAAACCACAAGTTCAGGAGAGAGTGCGAAAATTAAACCACTAAATATTGCCGCCCTTTTACCGATAAAATTTAGACAAAAAAATATAAGTAAAATTAATGAGAGTAGTGAAACAAATACTGCAGTATATGCCCCAGCGATTGGATGAAGTCCAAAAATAAAAAATGCAGGAACTAACATATAGATATAATTTGGGCCTTGGAAAAATTCACCAATGGAAGTTTTAATACCTATTAGAGTTAAGTTATGATTTTCAATAATATCTAAAACAACTAAAAAATCTATCCCTTGATCCCGCCCAAAAGTTGTTAATACATCAATTCGATAGACTCTTAGTACTAAGGCTAAGAGAAAAATGAGTATAAATATTAAATGAAAGTTTAGTAATTTAAGCAAGGTCGTCAATACCTAAAATATTGTTACTATTATATGATAGTGTCTAGCTATGATTATATTAATATTAATCTTTTCTTTGATTATAAGATTAATTAGTATAGACCAGAGTTTATGGTTAGATGAGGCAATCAGTGTTGTTTATGCAACAAACTCATCTTTTAAATATTTTGTGACTGAGTATCCTATTGGTGATTTTCACCCACCTGGATATTTTGCAATACTTTGGATTTGGATTAAGACCTTTGGCGACTCGGAGATTTCAGTGAGATTTCCTTCACTAGTATTTGGAGTGCTGACAATTTTACTAACTTTTTTAGTTGGAAAGGAACTATTTAGTAAAAAAGTTGCATTAGTTGCCTCAATTTTTCTAAGTTTAGCCCCACTACATGTTTATTACTCCCAGGAGGCAAGAATGTATGCTTTTGCAGCATTTGCAGCGATATTATCCACATACCTTTTAATTAAACTAGTGCAATTTAAAAAATATTTTTTTGTTCTTTACGGACTATCCTTGAGCTTAGTTTTATATTCAGACTACCTAGCTTATTTAATTTTGCCAGCACATTTTATATATATCTTCTTTTATCGAAAAAAGGCAATTAAAACGGTTCTTCTTTCTTATTTAATCGCTTTCTTACTGTTTATACCCTGGTTATTGATATTACCTACCCAATTAAAGAGTGGATTACAAACAGCGACTAATGTAGAGGGTTGGTCTAATATTGTTGGTGGAGTTACTTTAAAACAAATTTTACTTTTACCAATTAAAATTATTTTTGGAAGAGTAGGTATAGATAATTTTTCACTTTATATATTTTTTGGTTTGATATTTTCAGTACCTTTTGTTTTTGGTTTATATAATGCAATAGGAAGAAAAAATGAAAAGACTTTTCTGCTATTTATGAGTGTATTTCTTCCGATTATTGGGGCGATACTTATTTCTTTTTTTGTCCCAGTTTTTTCCTATTTTAGATTTGTATTTATACTCCCTCTTCTTTATTTACTTTTGGCCCTTGGACTATTTCAATTAAAAGAGACTTTAAAAAAAGTCCTTATTGGTTTTATGATTTTAACTGAGGTTTACTTAAGTTTTACATATTTACTAAATCCCCTTTTCCATAGGGAAGATTGGAAAGAAGCGGTTGATTTTGTAACCAAAAGAGAGTTTAAAAATACGACAGTGGTTTTTGAAAATAATGAAACACTTGCCCCTTTTATTTATTATTTTATGAAAAAGGGTAGCAATCAAACCTTGCTTGCAGGATTAAAATCAGTACCAGCTTTAAATGTTGATAATGTTTATGATTTTTCTAATCTAGCGCGCCAAGGCAAGGAAATTCTACTTTTTGAATATTTAATTGATGTAACTGATCCAAAAAAGCTACTTATGAAACAACTTGAAGCAAATGGCTATAGAAAAATTAATACTTATGATTTTAGAGGAGTTGGATTTATCTATCAATATAAATACATGGAAGGTTTTCAATGAATCATGCGAGTAAAATACTCATAGTAATTGCATTTTTCATAACCCCTTTTATTATTTTTCCTAGAATATCTTATGCGGCGGGGGAAGGATTTTGTTCAGATAGATATGTAACTTTAGTTAACCCTGTTAGAGGTAGAGATTTGTGGAGAGATAAAACCCCAATCCCTTTAAAAAATCAGTATCAAACCATTAAACAAAAAGATTTTTCTGCAACGTGGCTATTACAATATGATGCTTTAGTTGACAAGGGTATTTTAGAAGAAATTAAAAAATTTGATGAAAAACAAGAAGTAGGAGTTTTCTTAGAAGTATCTGAAAGATTTGCAACTGATTCAAGAGTTCTTTATCCAATTAATAAAACTTGGTTTGACCCAGGAGTAGTTTTTCTATCAGCGTATAGTCAATCTGAAAGGAGGAAATTAATTGATAAGCTTTTTGCAAGATATAAAGAGACATTCGGAAAATATCCTAAGTCCACTGGAGCTTGGTGGATAGATTCTTATTCTCTTGATTATATGAGAGATAAGTATGGAATAAGTAGCGCTTTAATAGTAGCCGATCAAAAAACTACTGATAATTATGGCGTTTGGGGGCAGTGGTGGGGAGTTCCCTACTATCCATCATTAGCCAATATTTTAACTCCTGCAAATAGTATAGATTCTAAACAAGATGTTTTAATTTTACAGTGGGCACAAAGGGATCCGCTAAGAGCATTTGGAGAAACTTTAAATAAATCAAATTTTTCTCTCCAAGCAAATGATTATTTACGCCAAAATTTAGATACAAACTATTTTAAGAAGTTAATTGATGTTTATTTAAGTTGTAATCAAAAGATAGGTCAAATTACAGTTGGTTTAGAAACAGGGATAGAGAGTGTAGGGAATATTACTGAATATGAAAAACAACTAGAAGTTTTGAAAAACTATACAAACTTAAAAACGCTTACAATGAGTGATTTTTCAAGTAAATACTCAAAAATTTATCCTCCAATATCTACCGTTGAAGTTAGTTTAGGAGACTCCAAATGGGTAATGAGTGAAAAAGGAAGGGAAAATAAAAAGTTTGGTGAAAGTATTATCTATAATAATAAGGAAGGTTTCTCTGACTACTTTATAGCTGATAAATCAAGTTTTCTTAACCGGGTTTTAGAGGAAGAATCAATTAAAGCTGAACTCAAAGAATATTTCCCCTGGTATCTTCTAATAATTTTAGTATTTGGAGTTTATGCACTTTTAAAAAGAAAAGTAAAACTTTGGATATTTGCACTCGCCTTCCTTTTTGCATCTTTTGGACTGATTTTAAAATCACATTATTTATATGGATGGAAAGTTTTTTATGGACCAACTATTGAGTCCCTAGAAATTTGGCAAATAATATTGACCATAGCTGTCTTTATATCTTTTTTTGCAATTTATAATTTAAAAAAGATAGATCAAAAACTAAAAGATTTATTTATTGTTATTTTGCCACTTTCTTTTGGTATGGATTTAATAATATATTCTCTAAGATATAGCTATATTTCTGGATTTTATTATTTGGGAATTGCGCTCGATAGCTTAAGATTTATTGGAGTTATCTTTTCAAAAAATTTAGAGATAAAATTTCTCAATTTGGATCTTCCTGCTTATCAAGCTGCTGCCCTACTTCGTCTAGATTCTAATAAATTGTATGGTGATTCTATATTTTCCCTAGTAATAAACCCACTGCTACATATCCTAATTGCAGTTTTTATTTTTTTGCTACTTATAAATCTTCCATCCAAACTAAAAAAAGGGTTTTTTATTATATTAACTATCCTATTTTCTATTTTTATATTAGGATTAATTAATTCTGATCCAAGAGTGGTAATACCAAATATTTAATTTATGAAACTTACAAAAAGTGAGTTACTTTTGGTTGTACTGATTTTTTTATTAACGTTATTCTTACGAACTTATAAAATAGAAGATTATTTGTTTTTTGGTTATGAGCAGGGAAGAGATGCAATTATTGTAGAAAATATTATCTCTTTAAAAGACTTTACTCTTGTTGGACCAAGCACAAGCATTGGGGGAATATTCCATGGACCATACTATTATTATTTATTGGCGATACCTTACTTTTTGGGAAAAGGAGACCCGCTTAGTGCATCCTTTTTTCTGATTTTACTTGGATCAATTTCCAGTATATTAATTTATATCTTTTCTAAGCAATTTTTTAGAAGTAAAATTTATGCTCTTCTAACATCTTTACTTTTTGTCTTTAGTTTTGAATATATATCTTATTCTCGCTGGCTTTCTAATGTTTCACCAAGCGTGCTTTTTATAATACTTTCTTTTTTATTTCTATATAAATATTCAAACTCTTTAAAACAAATAAATTTTATATTGTTTATCCTTTTTTCTTCCCTAGCTTCGCAATTTGAAATGATAATTTTTCCCATTATTGTATTTATTGTAATTGCGATGCTTTTATTTAAAGTAATAAAAATACCAAGTCTTAAGGCGTTACATATCTCATTACTAGTATTTATTATAGTTTTTTTCCCTCTAATACTTTTTGATTTTAGAAATCAACATATCTCGATTAATTCTTTAACTGACTTTATCCTTAATCCAAAAATAGATGAAAATGCAAAGACATTTAATCCAATAGCTAGTTTTATTTTTCAATCAAAACTACATTTGCAGCGCTCCTTAATAAATATTGAAAATGATTTGATAATTGCAATTTCTTTACTTTTAACTCTAGTAGGTTTTATTTTATTCTTTACAAAAAATAGAAGTTTTGGGAAATTTATCTTAATCTGGGCAATATCGGGCTTGCCATTAATTTTTATTGGTCCAGGAAATCCCCAAAACTATGTACCTGTTGGAATTGGTTGGATTTTTTTGATAGTGGCCTCAGTAAAGGGATGGATCGAAAATTCAAGGTTTAAAATAATAGGTTTTATATTAATTTTCACAATTATATTTAGCTTCAAAAACACAATTAATAACTTAATTCAAAATAAAAACTTCTTTTTTGTAACTATTCAAGAAGATCTAAATTTAGCTGATCAAAGAAAAGTATTACATTTTCTCAATTCTGACTCAAATGGTGAGCCTTATAAATTCTTGGCATTTACCATTCCTTCTCTTCATCCAGAAGGATGGGAATACTTACACAAATACTACTATCCAAATGAGGCAAAAAAGAAAGGAAAATTTACCTACATTGTGATAGAAAAAAATGTTTATCCCATCTGGGAAAATAAATGGATTGCTGATTTAGGCAAAACAAAATTAATAGAAGAGAAGTATTTTGGATTATTAAGAGTTCAAAAAAGAATTGCCGATTAAGAAGGCTTAAATTTGTTATCATAAAGTTATGAAAGTTGGATTTGATATTTCCCAAACAGCGCACATCGGTGGAGTTTCAGTATACACTGAAAATCTTACAATGGAACTTTCAAAACTTAAAGATTTGGACTTAGTATTTTTTTATTCTTCTTTACGGAAGCCATATCATGGAACTCTTAAAAATGTAAAACAATTTTTTTTGCCACCAACTTTATTTGAAATTTTATTTAACAGAATAAGAGTTTTGCCTATTGAATCTTTTATAGGAGAGGTTGATATTTTCCATAGCTCTGACTGGATCCAACCACCAACAAGAGCAAAGAAGGTAACTACCTATCATGATGTAATACCTCTTAAATACCCACAGTGGTCTCACCCTAAAATAGTTGCTGTACACAAAAAAAGACTAGAAATTGTTGAAAAAGAAATTGACATGGTTATTGCTGTTTCAAAGTCTACTAAAAAAGATTTATTAGAGATCTCAAAAATACCTGCTGAGAAAATTGTTGTTATTTATGAGGGAGTTTCAGAAATTTTTAAACCGCAATCTGATGAAGACATTGAAGACTTTAGGAAAAAAAATAATCTTCCAAAAGAGTTTCTATTAAGTATTGGGGGAGTTGGAAAAAGAAGAAATTTAGAAAGGATTAAGCAAGCCTCAAAAGATTTTAATTTAGTTATTATGGGAGAGACTATAAAAAACTTAAAGTACTACGAGTTGCCTCTTTTATATGCATCAGCAAAAGCATTAATCTATCCTTCCTTCTATGAAGGTTTTGGTTTGCCAATTTTAGAAGCTTTTGCTTGTGGCATACCAGTAATTACCTCAAATATTTCTAGCATGCCTGAGGTAGCAGGAGAAGCAGCTATTTATGTTGATCCTGAAAATACAGAAGAGCTGGCAAAAAAAATTAAATTAATAGTTGAAGATGATAGTAAAAGGAAAGAGTTAATAAACAGGGGCTTTGAGAGAGTAAAATTATTCTCTTGGCAAAAATGCGCGCAGGAAACAGCTAAAGTTTACTCTAAACTGATGAATTTATGAAAAATATCTGGATTGATGGAATTGAGGCTAATGTTAAAGATAGATTAGGTTCTAATCAAGTTGCTTTTGAGTTGCTAAAAAATTTAGCAGAAATTGACAAAAAAAACTCCTATACAATTATTCTTGCCAATGAACCCTTTTCTGACTTACCTAAAGAAAGAGAAGGTTGGCAATATAAAATTTTAAAAATAAAAAAATTAAAAAATATATTAGGAATTCCGCTTGAGCTTAAACTTACTAAAATAAAACCTGATGTTTATTTTTCCCCTTCTCACTATTTGCCCAGGTTTTCCAAAGTAAAAAAAGTTGCAACTATTTTTGATTTGGCCTTTTTACATTTTCCTAAACTTTTTACAAAAACTGACCTTATAAAATTAACCACTTGGACAAAGTACTCAATTCAAAATAGTAACCATCTAATAACCATTTCTAATTTTTCAAAAAAAGATATTATAAAAAATTACAACTTTCCAAAAGAGAAAATCACAGTTGCTTATCCTGGGCATAATTTTTCAATTTTTAAAGTTATCAAAGATCAAAATAAAATTTTGCAAATTAAAAATAAATATAAAGTGTCAGGAGACTTCATTATTTTTATTGGGACAATTCAACCCCGAAAAAATTTAATTCGTTTAATAGAAAGCTTTAAAAATATTGATAATCTAAAACTTGTGATTGTAGGTAAAAGTTTTGGGGAAGGAAGAGAAGGGTGGATGTTTGAAGATATTTTAAATAAACCAAGGCAACTTTTAATTGAGGGAAAAATAATTTTTACTGGTTTTATCCCTGATGAGGAGTTAGCACTTTTATTAAATGGAGCCAAGGCATTTATTCTGCCTTCGTTATATGAAGGGTTTGGAATTCCAGTTGTTGATGCTATGGCCTGCGGTATCCCTGTTATTGTTTCTAATGTCTCCTCGCTCCCAGAAATTGTTGGGAATGCTGGGTTATTAGTGGATCCTTACTCAAGCGATCAAATAGAGCAGGCAATTAGAACACTTGCTTGGGATAAAAAAATAAATCTAAAATTATCTAAGGCAGGAATTAAGCAAGCGCAAAAATTTTCCTGGAAAAAAATGGCAAAGAAAGTAAAAGAAGTACTAGAAACAGTATAATTGTTTAATAATATTAAATATGCTTTATTTAGAGCACATATCTTTGAACTGGAGTAGTGGCGCTCCTGTTTTAGGGGTAAAGGATAAAATGGGTCGTCCTCTTTCTCTAAAAGTGGCAATTAAAAAAGCAGTAAATAGGGTTTATAATTATTTTTTAGATATGGAATTATTGCTACTGCGAGTTATTGGTTTCATCCCAATTTTTTTTATAAGGAAATTTTTTTTTAAGCTTGCAGGTGTGAAAATAGGAAGTAACTCACATATCCATATGGGAGTTCAATTTTTTAATCCAGCTAATGTGCAGATTGGAAAAGGGACAATAATTGGAGCAAATGCCTTTTTAGATGGAAGAGCTAATCTTAAAATAGGAGACCATGTAGACATTGCATCAGATGTAATGATCTACAACAGTGAGCATGATATTAACTCAGAAGACTTCAAAGCTAAAGTAGAGGATGTTGAAATTGGTGACTATGTTTTCATTGGTCCCCGGGCAATCATTTTACCAGGTGTTAAAATAGGGAAAGGCGCAGTAGTAGCAGCGGGTGCAGTGGTTGTAAAAAATGTTGGAGAATTTTCTATAGTTGGGGGGGTGCCTGCTCATATAATTGGCGAGAGAAAACTTAAAAACCCCCAATATAAATTAGGAAGAGCTAGACTCTTTCAATAAACTATTAAATTTTCAATATGATTTTAAAGATCACTTTTGCTGTTTTGGCTTATCTTTTTTTAGTTTATCTATTACTACCTGGTCCAGAGAGCATTAATGACTTTCCATCCCTGCCCAACTCCTTGAAATCAACCGAAGAAGGGGACACTATCCAAATTCCAAATATAGCTGCTTATTTTTCTTATGAATATAGAGAGAGTGTAATTCCTTACTATTTGGCTTCATATAAAAAAAACACTCTTTTTCCTTTCTATCCATTTAGACTCAATCATCCACCGGAATTTGCTTACAGCGCGATCAAAGACCAAACTCGCAGTACTTATTTGGAAGAACTTTTTTATCCCTTTAGAGACTCCATTTTTATCAATGGGTTCGAACCCTACTATAAAGATGGGACCCCAAAATTTGAGGGGGCTACCAATATAGTTGTTGAGGATATTTTTTTTAATACTAAGACCACTCTTAGGTTTTATCCTTCAACTATTTGGGCAAGGTTAGTTGTGTGGTTAGGAATTATCACTTCAATAATTCTTCTTTGGAACATTACTAAAAAAATAGTATTTAACAAAATATGAGGAATTTATTGGAGAATATTACCAAAGCGCAATTTTTACTTTTTTTATTTTTACTTATTTTTATTCCTCTTTATCCTAAATTTCCGCTTTTAAAAGTTACCGGAACGTTTGCAGCAGTAAGATTGGAGGATATTTTTATTACCCTTGCTTTGATAATTTTTTCCATGAAAATAATTTTAGGCCACAAAGTAAAGGAATTTTTGGCAGACAAACTCATTCAAGCCTTTCTGGTTTTTTTCTTTATAGGAATAATCTCTACTTTTTCAGCAATTTTTTTAACCTTTACGGTCATACCTCATCTGGGAATTTTACACCTTCTGCGCCGGGTCGAGCTTATGCTTTTATTACCCTTGGCTTTTTATTCTATAAACTCAAGAAGTCAGTTATTTATTAGTCTGTTGATATTTTCCGGGGTTATTTTGCTTATTAATTTATATGCCATCGGCCAGCAATATTTGGGTTGGCCTGTAATTTCTACAACTAATTCTGAATTTGCCAAGGGCCAAATCCTAAGTTTAACAAATGATGCAAGAGTTAATTCAACTTTTGCTGGACACTATGATCTGGCAATTTTCCTCTCTGGGGCTTTAGCGATCCTAACAGCTTTATTTTTTTACTTTAAAAAAATCACCTATCGGATTTGGATTTTCGTAGTTTTCGGATCATCTTTTGCAGTATTAGTGATGACTGCTGCCAGACTTTCATTTGTTGCAGCAATAATTGGAATCATAGCTTCTTTGTTTTTAATTAAAAAAAGATTATTTATTCTTCTTTTACTTTCTCTAACGCTAGTTGCCTTAGTTTATCCTTCTAAATTAAGGGATAGATTTATTTCAACTATAGTTGTAAATATTAATCAAGGAGGTGAAAGATATCAGGGGACTGAGGATGAAAGAAGTAGGGCGAGACTTAATATCTCAACTTTACCCACCAGAACTTCTACTGATTCCTCTGAAACCGCACAGAGTAAAAGGGAACGAGGAATTCCAACTGATATTGCATTTAATGAGCCAACTGACCCCACCCAACTGGGGGTTTTTAGATCCTTTCAAATAAGGCTAAATGCTGAGTGGCCAAAAGCCATAAGAGGATTTCTAAAAAACCCTTTACTGGGTAGTGGTTATTCATCACTAGGTCTTGCCAGCGATAATGATTATCTTAGATCTTTAGGGGAGGTTGGCCTTCTTGGTAGTTTTGCCTTGGCGCTCATTTTATTTGAAATTATTAAAAGGTTTAAAATACTCTTTACTTATAATGATAGATTTTTTAAATTTCTCTCCGCTGGAATGGTGGCTTTGATTCTTACTTTCTTAATTAATGCTATATTTATAGATGTTTTTGAGGCATCGAAAATTGCATCACTTTTTTGGATGTTTTTGGGGATAGGACTTGCCGGATTGAAGCTTATACCAAAATAGAGTTTATACCTTAATGTTTAAAATCAAAAATCCATTTATAGTTTTGAGAAATTTTTTTAAAAGATATATCAACAAAAAATATCCAAGTTGGGATATAACCATTGCTTTGCGCTACTTTCCTATTGTTTCGGATCTAAAAAAGATCTATCAAGATGGGGAAAAGATTTTGGAAGTAGGTTCTGAGATTTCTGGTATCACGCCCTATCTTAAAAAAAAAGTTTATGGAGTTGACATTAATTTTGATTACAGCAAACAAAACAAATACTTAAAACCCATCAAAGCATCTGCTATCAACCTTCCTTTTAAAAATAACTCAATAGAATATATTTTATCTGTTGATATGTTGGAACATCTAAATCCAAAATTAAGGATTAAGGCAATAAAAGAGATGCTAAGAGTTGCCAAAAAGAAAATCTTTCTTTCGTTTCCTACTGGATTGCACTCAGAAAAAGTAGATCTTGATCTTTATTTGTATTTTAAAAAAATAGGATTTGATTATCCTTATTTAATGGAGCATATAAACTTAGGATTGCCTAACTTTGATGAGATTGTAGACTTTATAAGATTGCATAAAAATATTAAACTTAAGGTAAAAGGAAATACAAATATATTTATTTGGAAAAATCTATTGAAATTAGGGATGTCTAATCATCGTTTTAAATCAAGTCTGTATAAAAGATTCCTAATTTTATTTCCCATTTTACGCCATTTAAACTTTCATCCAACTTATCGTAAACTTTTTATTTTGGAGTTATTGTGAAATTTTTTAAGCTTGAATTTTTTTTACTTATTCTTATAGTTTTACTAGGCTTTTATTTAAGGCTTTATAAAATTGATAATCCTATTGCTGACTGGCACTCTTGGAGACAAGCTGATACAGCAGCTGTAGCTAGAAATTTTTTTAAGGAGGGTTTTAATCCGTTTTTACCTAAATATGATGATATGTCAGGCGTTGCGGAAAAACCTTACCCTAACCCTAATCGATTTAGATTTGTAGAATTTCCAATTTATCCCAGTTTAATTTATTTGGGGTATTTAATTAATGGAGGAGTAGATGAAAAAATTGCTAGATTTGTCTCAATACTTTTTTCTTTGGGTTCAATCGTTTTTTTGTACTTAATTACCAAAAGGTATTTAGATAAATTTAGTGCTTATCTAGCCGCAATACTTTTTGCCATTACTCCTTTTGTGGTCTTTTTTTCCAGAGCGATTTTACCTGAATCATCCCTACTATTTTTTTGTTTGGGCATGGTTTATTTTACAGATCGGTGGATTTATGAAGATAAACGCAACCTATTACTTTTAAGCATTTTTTTTACTTCCGCTGCTTTCTTAACCAAGCCAATGGCCATTTTTTATCTGATACCTTTATTTTTCTTAATCTATAAAAAAGAAGGCAAACTTAACTTTAATCCAACTCGTTATTTAGTTTGGATTATTCCTTCCTTGTTGCCACTACTTGCTTGGAGATTGTGGATTAGTCAGCATCCAGAAGGTATACCAGCCTCCAACTGGTTGCTTAACGGAGCTGATTCAAGCGGAAAAACTATCAGATTTAGACCTGCTTTTTGGAGATGGATTATCTCTGATCGGTTAAGTAGAGAAATATTATCTCCCATTGGTTTAGGTGTTTTTCTTTTAGGAATTTTGACTAAATCTTCTTTAAGAAATACTTTTTTATATATTTTAGCTACCTTCAGTTTTTTATATTTAATTATTTTTGCCAGAGGAAATGTGCAACACGATTATTATCAGTACTTAATTACCCCCGCTTTAATAATCTTTTCTGCAAAAGGTTTTGGTCTTTTGTTCAAAGGAGCACCTTTTTTAATTCCCCGGTTAATATCAATTCCAATTGGTCTATCCTTGTTTTTCTTGATGATTTATTTAAGTTGGGTAGAAGTAAAAGGTTTATATCAAATAAACAATCCTGTAATTGTAGAAACTGGAAAATTTGCAGATAAAATATTACCAAAAGAGGCAATTGTGGTAGCCCCCTATAATGGGGATAGCGCATTTTTATATCAAGTTAACAGACCCGGCTGGCCCAATTTATCTTTCCCAATTGAGGATTTAATTAAAAATTATGGCGTAACTCATTATATTTCAACAACCAGAGATGAAAATACTGTTAAGATTATGCAAAAATATAAAGTCTTAGAGGATAATCCTAAGTTTGTAATTGTAGATGTCCGATATGAGGATCTTAAATAGATGAAAATCCTAATGCTTACTCCCTACCTGCCTTTTCCTTTATTAACTGGTGGTCAAACCCGTTCATTCAACTTAATAAAAAGACTTTCCAGTTTAGGTCACGAAATTACTCTATTTTGTTTGGTAAAAAACGCTGAGGAAAAAAATTATGTAAATGAATTAGAAAAGTACTGCCAAGAAGTTAAAATTTTCAGAAGACCAGAAAAACCCTGGACTATTGGTAATATTTTAGGAACAGGCCTAAGTTTTTTTCCTTTTTTAGTGATTAGAAATTGGGCTGATGGAGAAAAAAAAGCAATAGAGGAAAAATTAAAAAAAGAAAAATTTGATTTAATTCATGCCGAAACTTTTTATGTCATGCCTCATATTCCAAAGACTACTATCCCGATTCTTTTAGTGGAACAAACTATAGAATATCTAGTCTATCGGCATTTTGCTGAAGATTTTAAATATTTTTTCCTTAAACCGCTACTTTTACTTGATGTTTCTAAAATGAAATATTGGGAATTAAAATATTGGAGTATTGCATCTTTAGTTGCTGCTATGTCTTTGGATGATAAGAAGATAATGTTGTCTCAAAATCCTAATCTCAAGGTTGATATTGTACCAAATGGAGTAGATAGTAAATACTTTTCAAAAAAAGTTACAGATAGATCAAGTGATCCAATAATTTTATATGTAGGAAATTTTACTTGGTTACAAAATAGAGAGGCGGTGCAAGTTTTAGTAAATGATGTCTGGCCTCTTATTAAAGAAAAACTTTCCAAGGCTAAACTTTGGATTGTGGGAAAATCAGCCAAAAATTTTTTCCCAAATATAGAAAGTGAAAGTATAAAAGTAGAAGAGGTTAAAGATATTAGAGAGGCTTATCAAAAGGCAACTTTACTCGTGGCGCCTATTTATGGTGGTGGAGGAACACGATATAAAAATTTTGAGGCCTTTGCCTCAGGGTTACCTGTTGTTACTACCTCAATTGGAATAAGAGGAACAGATGCACATGATGGTAAGGAAGTAGTTATTAGAGATTCACCGAAAGATATAGCTAAAGCTGTTGTTGCTTTAATAAATGATAAAAAATTATACGGTCATATTGCCCAAAATGCCAGGAGGATGGTTTCGCAAATGTATGATTGGAATCCAATTGCTTTAAGGTTAAGTAATATCTATAAAGAGCTGGGTAGAAGCTAAAATGAGAATTGGAATAGATGCCAGGTTGTATTCGCAGTCAGGAGTTGGGCGTTATATCAGAAATTTGTTATCTAATCTACAAAAACTAGATAACAAAAATGACTATTTTATTTTCCACTTAATGAAAGATTCTAAAAAATTAGTGTATCATAACAATTTTAAAAAAATTGTTGCAGACTTTAGGTGGTATTCTTTAGTAGAACAAATTAAGTTTCCCCCGCTTTTAAATAAATATAATCTGGATTTAGTACATTTTCCTCACTTTAACGTGCCATTTTTTTACAAGGGCAAATTTGTAGTCACAATTCATGATTTAATTCATCAGCATTTTGCAATGAAGCGAGCAACTGCCCATGATCCAATAATTTTTAGAATCAAACAATTTGGTTATAAAAAAGTATTTTCCCACGCAGTTTTAAAAAGTGAAAAAATTATTGCAGTTTCCAATTTTATAAAAAGTCAATTAATAAGTGAATGGAATATTTCAAAAGAAAGGATTGAAGTAACTCCTGAAGCAGTTGCAGACCAGATCCTCACCGCTATGAAGAAATGGAATTTAAGCAAATCACAAACTGTTTTAAACAGATTTAACATAAGGCCTCCTTTCATCTTTTATATTGGAAATGCCCATCCTCATAAAAATGTAGAGGGACTTATAAAAGCCTTTCAAGAACTTAAGAAAAAAAATAATAACTTACAACTTGTTTTATCTGGCAGTGATCACTACTTCTGGCAGAGAATAAAAAAAGAATTTAAAAATAATGGAATAATTTACACTGGGTCTATAAACGATGAAGAGTTGGTTGCACTTTATAAAAGTGCAAAAACTTTTGTAATGCCATCTTTTGAGGAAGGATTTGGAATTCCAATACTTGAGGCTTTTGCATGCTCTTGTCCAGTAATATCCTCTAATGCTGGATCTCTTACTGAGGTTGGAGGAGATGCTTGTCTTTATTTTGATCCAAAAAATCAGGAAGATATGGTAGATAAGATTAGCCAGCCTCTACATGATGAGAATCTAGTAAAAAAGTTAATAGAAAAAGGGAAGAAAAGAGTAAAACAATTTAGCTTTGAAAAATTAGCAAAAAAAACTTTAGAGATTTATAATTCAGTTTAAATTTTTTCTGCTGCTCTTAATTTGCCACTTCTGGAGCGAGGGTTAAGGTCAATCTCTTCAATTTCCGGGGTAAGAGGTTTATCAGTTAATATTTTTAAATTCCCTCTATCTTCCTCCTCATCAAAAAATTTTTTGACAATTCTATCCTCAAGGGAATGAAAACTGATTACTACCAATCTACCCCTTTGTTCTAAAACCTCAAGTGCTTGAGGTAAAGTTTCTTTTAAACTGTTTAGTTCATCATTAACAGCAATTCGCAGTGCTTGGAAAACCCTTGTTGCTGGATGAGTTCTATCAGTTCTAAGCCTTGGCCGAACAGAAGTAATAATTTGAGCCAATTGATTTGTGTCTTCAATTTTTTTAAATCTTCTTGCCTCAACAATCCTTTCGGCAATTCTTTTGGCGAATCGCTCCTCCCCTAATTTCCAAAAAAGTTCTAAAAGTTCCGTTTCATTTAACCCGTTTATCAAATCAGCAGCTGTTGCTTGCTGCGCACTCTGATCCATTCTCATATCCAGCGGCCCATCAGAATTAAAACTAAAACCCCGATTAGGAGTTTCCAGCTGATGGGAAGAAACTCCTAAATCAAACAAAATTCCGGAAATTGGTTTTTTATCTAACCTCTTAACAATCTCTTTCAAATGAGAGAAATTATCTTGAATTAAAATGAGTTTTTTAGTATCTATGTACTCCTTTAAACTTTTAGATACTTCATTAATTGCATCTTTGTCCAAATCTATCCCCACTACGCTTCCTCCTTTATCTAGTATTCCTTTAGTATGTCCTCCACCCCCTAAATTACAATCTATATACCAACTTTTCTTTTTAATATCCAAAAGTTGCAAAACCTCATCTACCATTACCGAAATATGAAAGTCGCTCATCCAGTGTATTATATTATATTTTGGTAGAATTAGATGAAATGAAAGTTGCGCTAGTTCATGATGACTTAGTTCAATGGGGGGGAGCGGAGAGAGTATTATTGGGTCTTTGTGAGATATTCGAAGATGCTCCAATTTATACCTCAGTTGTTGATTTTTCTCATCCAATTTTAAACAAAAAATTTAAAAATAAAAAAATACTTACTTCCTTTATTCAAAAAATTCCTTATTGGAAAAATTTTTATAAATCCTTTTTGCCACTATATCCAATAGCATTTGAACAGTTTGATTTTTCAAAGTATGATTGCGTAATTTCCAACACTACCCGCTTTGCTAAAGTAATAATAAGCAAACCTCAAACTATTCATATAAGTTATTGTCACACCCCTCCTAGATTTTTATGGAATTTTTCTGAAGATAAGCAAAGCTTTCTTTCAGATAAGCAAAGCTTCTCTGCGAGTAAAAGCCTTCAATTTTTTCCATCATATCTTCATTTTCTAAAAAAATATGATCAAATAAGTGCAAATAGAGTTGATTATTTTGTAGCAGGTTCAAAAAACGCCTCTTTAAGGATTAAAGATATTTATAAAAAGGACTCTGATGTTATTGTTCCATTTGTCGATGATAAATTTTTTAATTCTGGGGAAAACTTTGAGGGAGATTATTATTTAATTGTTTCTAGATTAAATAAATATAAAAAAGTTGACTTAGCAGTAGATGTATTTAATGATTTGGGTAAAAGATTAATTATTGTTGGCAGTGGACCAATGCTAAGTTTGCTTAAAAACAAAGCAAACTCAAATATTGAATTTATTGAAAATATAACTGATGAGTTTTTAATAAAACTCTTATCAGGTACTAAGGCATTACTCATTTTAGGTGAAGAAGATTTTGGACTGAGTTCTTTGGAATCCCAAGCAATGGGAAAGCCGGTAATAGCTTTCCAAAAAGGAGGAGTATTGGAAACGGTTATAGATTCCCAAACAGGTCTTTTTTTCAGGGAACAAACGAAAACTTCCCTAAAAGAAGCTATTCAAAAATTTGAATCTTTAGAGTTTGATAAAGAAAAATGTATAAAGAATGCATCTAAATTTTCTTTTGAAAATTTTAAAAGTCAATTTTTAGAAATAGTATTAAAATTGACTTAAACTTTAAATTTAGCTGATAATAATCATTATGTTTTATGACGCTCTAAAAAGATTAGTGGATCTTTTCGGCTCAACTTTAGCAATCACAATTTTATCTCCAATTTTTCTAGTTACCGCAATTGCTATAAAGCTTGACTCAAAAGGCCCCATTTTTGCCGATACTCCAATGAGAGTTGGAAGGAGTGGAGGGCTTTTTAAAATGTATAAATTTAGATCAATGGTAATAAATGCTCAAGATATTTTAATAAAAAACCCAAAGTTAATGGAGGAGTATAAAAAAAACAGCTATAAAATTCAAAATGATCCAAGAATTACTCAAGTTGGAAAGATTATTAGAAAATACTCAATAGATGAATTTCCTCAGTTTATTAATATACTAAGGGGAGAGATGAGCATCGTTGGCCCAAGAGCTTATTACCCTTTTGAGCTGGAAGAACAACAAGAAAAATACCCAAATTCCAGAGAATTTGTTAAAATAATTTTATCAGCAAAACCAGGTTTAACAGGTATTTGGCAAGTATCCGGTAGATCTAATATAAACTTTGATAAGAGGGTAGAAATGGATGCCAAATACGTTCGCAAAAGATCTATTTTTTATGATATTTATCTCATTTTTAAAACTATTCCTGCAGTTTTGAGTGGAAGTGGCGCTATATAGTTTTGGCATTTTCGCACCAAGCAGGTTCTGAGAGCTGGGTAAGAGTAGCGAAAAGCCAGTGCCACCTTTAAGCTATTATAGGGAGGATTAAATGAAATTTATGAACTTAAACAAACGAATAGAAATGATGGATTCTAAAGCACGTTATAATAAAAGTAATATTAACATGGGAAGAAAAAGAAGCCGCAAACTTATTTTTCTAAGGGTTTTCATTATCTTATCTTTTCTTTTTGTGGCTATTTATTTACCCATTCGTGGTGTTTATTCTGGTTCTAGATCAATGGTCGCCTCTGCTAAAGCTATCCAGGCAGCAGCTAAAAATGAAAATTTAGATGATATCAGGAAAAATTTGGAGGAGATGAAGAAATCAGCAGGTGGGATGAACATGTCTTTGAACTTTTTATTTTGGTTAAGAATTATTCCCTTTGTGGGAGGTTACTACGCAGATGCTAAACATTTTGCTAAAGCTGCTGAGTATGAGCTAGATGCTGCCAAAGTAATAGCTGATTCTCTAGATCCTTATAAAAATGAACTTGGGTTTACGGGACAGCCCACACCTGGACAAGATAGAGTTGCTCAACTTGTTAAAATTTTAGATAAAGTTTTGCCCCAAATAGATAAAGTTGAACCACAACTTAAAAAAGCTAGGGAAGAAGTAAAAAGTATTGATGTTAATAAATATCCGCAAACTTTAGGTGGGATTAGGTTAAAATCCAGGATAGATACTGCCAGAAATTTTATAATTGGAGCCCACTATGCAGTTACTGAGGCAAAGCCTGCCTTGGAAATTGCTCCCTCGGCTTTAGGTGAACCCATCGCTAAAAACTATTTAATAATTTTCCAAAATGATAAGGAACTTAGGGCAACAGGAGGTTTTATGACAGCTTATGCATATCTTAAGTTAGATAAAGGAAGGGTTTCATCTTCTTCCTCTGATGATATTTATAGATTGGATGAGAAATTACTAAGTGTTTGTTTGAGTAAAATTTGCCCGCTGGATCCACCCTTACCTATTGTTAAATATTTGCCTGAAGCTACAGGTAAACAAAGAGAGGCATGGAGTATGAGAGATTCTAACCTTTCACCAGATCTGCCAACCTCAATGAGAGATTTTGAAAAAATGTACCAGATGCTTGGAGAAGGATTACCTTTTGATGGAATAATAATGATTGATACACATGTTGTTGAGGAATTAATTAAAATCACAGGCCCTGTTGAAGTTTTTGGTACAACTTATTCTGCAGAGTTAGATAAAAGGTGTAATTGTCCAAATGTAATTTATGAGCTGGAAAATTATGCCCAAATTGTCCAAAAAGGAGAAAAAGATAGGAAAGCTATCTTAGGAACCTTAATGCAACAAATTCTTGCGCGCTCACTTGGTTCATCCACAGATAAAATGCCTGAGTTTATTAATTCTGGTGTTAAATTAGCAATTGCTAAAAATGTAATGTTTTACCTTCATGACAGCAAAGCTCAGGATGCTTTCTCTAAGCTAAATTGGACAGGGGAGATTAAGGGCTTCAAAGGGGATTACTTACACATTAATGATTCTAATTTTGCAGGGGGTAAATCTAATCTTTATGTAACTGAGGAAGTTAGTTTAGATATTAATCTAGAAAAAGGGAAGGTTAAAAACAAATTAACTATAAACTATAAAAATCCTCAAAAATATAGCACTTGGCTAAATGGGAGAAACAGGGATTATGTGAGGATTTATGTTCCTCAAGGGGCAAAATTGCTTGATTCCAAGGGTTCTGATGTGCCTGTAACAACTATAGAGAAAGAACTGGGAAAAACTGTTTTTGAATCCTTTATAGAAATCCGCCCACAAAACTCCAGAGTTTTAAGCTTTGAATATGAGCTACCAAGTACTTTTTCAGATAAAGAATATCCTATTTTAATTCAAAAACAACCAGGGACTAAAGATTTTAAGTATGAGATTAAAATTAATGGAAAGAGTAAGGAAAAATTTGAGCTAAATGCTGATAAAGAACTAATTCTCCCAATCTAATTTATCTGGTAGCTGGCTTTGGCCAGTGAGCAACATATTCCCTTACTGGCCGGGAAAGAAATTCAGCTATAGGGCGATGATCATATTGTGTGAATCCTCCGTCGCTAAAATCATAAACCCTAAGATTCCACATTGGGTGCCTGGAATAATGGGGAGTTTCTATATAAGCTGTCAATAGTTGCATGCCAATTTTGGCTTGTTCTACTACAGTTGGGGGATCCAAAGAAAGGTCTGGATTTCTAACATCTATTAATAATCCTCCTCCTTCTCTAAGTGTTACTTCCATGTAAATATATCCTCTTTCTTCTGGTTGCCCTGATATGGACAGAAGTAGATGCTTTGGTTTTTCAACAACTGATATCCTGCGGAGTTGTCCGTTTTGGTCTGGAGCGGTTACCATTATATCTCCTATGACAGATCTAGCTGTTGAAATAGTAGGATTTCCAGTTAACATTTGTTCTACGAGTTCATATGCCATATTCTCAATATTTTATCGTATGATCGATTATAATTCAAGTTATAGGTCATTTCCTCTATTGAAGCAAAGATATGCATAAGCTAAACTTACCTCATGCCTGCGATAACTACAGAAGGACTTATTTTAAAAAGATCTAATTTTGGGGAAGCGGATAGGGAAAACTTTAGCTTTCCAATCCGGGATTATAGGTTCATAATGCATTATAGATTCATTATGCAAAAATTTAAACTTTGCTCCAAATTGCAGTTAAAAATCCGCAGGTTACCGCTCAATCAACCCCGGGGGTGGAAACCTGGAAATCACAAAAATTTAGTCCCATAGTTTGATCTAATTATCATCTTGGTGTATTATCTACTCCTATGTTTGATAGAGAGATGGCTAGAAGTATTATGCAAGAACTTAAAAAGGCCTCTATAGCAACTCGTAGAATTGTTGAGGATGGATTTGCAGGAGAAGGCGGGTACTGGGGAGCACGGAGGAGTAGCTTAATTAGCATTCAAGTTTTTTTTATGGGTGTATTATCTTTACCCATAAAAACTCATTTAGAAATGTTTAAAGCCCCCGGTGAACAAATATATGGTTTGGATTTAATGGGTGAAGCGGAACATTTGAGAGATTTAAATGTTAGAGGTTTGGGAGTAACTGTGATTGATGATAGAAGTAGGGCAACAAAACTGGAGGACAATGAAAGAGGTATTACAATAATAGGAACAAAATTTGATCCAGAAGCTAAGAAAATTATTGAGCTTTCCGATATTTTCTCCGGAAGAACAAGAAGGAGGATTCGAAGGTATATCAAGGATAATGAGATTCCTGGTTTTGATTTAATTACTTGTCGTCCTCTTGGAGCTATAAGTTTGGTTCCAAAAGATGTGAATACAGCTTTTTACTTAGTGCAATTTATGTGGGGTTTACTAAATCCAGAGTATGGATTACTGTTAACTGAGGTGCCCAAAATTGATCCTGGCTTGGTTAATTCTTGGTCTGAGAGGTTAAATACTGATAGAATTTGTGCAAAATACAAAGAATTTCAGTTATTGAATCCAGGCATATTACAATTGGTAAAAACTCCATCTTCACCCAAGCATTTATCCTCTATTGAAGTTACTAGTTAATCTTGTTCACTTCAGTTAGGCAAATTGGTAAAATTTATCCTGACACCTTAAAAGTGTCATCTTAGACTTTTGATACAAAAATAGCTATAGCATAGTTTTGTATCAGCTCCAAACTTGAATTAGACTCTAACCATGTTTAAACTTCCAATATATGCCGGCGGTTACCACAGAGGGGTTAATTTTAAAAAGGTCTAATTTTGGAGAGGCGGATAGGGTTTTAACTGTACTTACAGATAGGTATGGCAAAATTTCTGTTATTGCTAAGGGAGTTAGAAGGATTACCTCCCGAAGAGCTGGGAATGTGGAGTTACTAAATAGAGTTAAGCTACATTTATTTAAAGCTAAAAATTATAACCTAACTGAGGCAGAATCTATAGAAACTTTTCCTAAATTAAAAGAGAACTTAACTCTATCTACAACAGCTTTCCATATTTTAGAGTTAATAGATAGATTAACAGCAGAAGAGCAAAAAAGTCCAAAGTTATATGAACTTAGTATCTCAATTTTTAGAATTTTAGAACAAAACCCCAGGCAAATTTTTATTAGAGGTTTTGAGGTTAAAATTTTATCTTTACTTGGGTTTTGGTCTATTAATGCTATTAAAGAATTAAATGAGGAGCAGAAAAATATTTTGGAAAAGTTAGAATATCAGAGTTGGGAAAAAATAGGGGAGATAGATATTGGCCCCGAGCAAAGTGATAATTTAGAAAAAATATTAAGGTTTTACCTAGAAAAAATCCTAGAAAGTTCTCTTAAAAGTGTAAAGGTTTTAAAGGATTTAAAGAAGTAACTTTATTTTTGATATTATATCTTTGTGAAGATAATCTTTACAAAACATGCTGAGTCAAAATTCCAAATTTTTTCATCTGGAAAAGTTGTTATAAATAAAGAGAATGTTCTAGAGACTGTAAAAAGTCCTGATTTTAAGGATATTGAATCAGATAAACCAAAGATTATAGTTAGTAAGGAGTTAATTGATAAGCTCATTTTGAGAGTAGTCTATAAAAAAGAGCGTGGTATAATTACCATAGTTACGTTTTATCCCGCAAGGAAAGGAAGATATGAAAAGTAGTCAAAAAATTAGTTACGAACCAAAAGATGATGTGTTAAATATTTGGCTGTCAAGGGAGCCTATTGATTACGCTGAGCAAAATGGTGATGTAATTGTCCACTTTAGTAAAGATAATGAAGCAGTTTATATAGAGATTCTTGATGCCAGTAAGATGTTAAAAGATTTAAGTAAAACTATTCCCAGTAATCTTAAAAAAAGTTGGTTTAGTATACCTACTTCTTCTATAGCGCATAGAATTAAATAAATTCGTGAAAAACAAAATTCAATATAGCGATGAACCAATTGAGGCAAGAGTAATAACTGATTTTTTACCAAGCCCTGAAAATTTAGTGCTCAAAGAAAAAAAGAAGAGAGTCACAATAACTTTAACTGATAAAAGTTTAGACTTCTTTAAAAAAGCTGCTAAAAAACATGGTGCTTCTTATCAGGCAATGATAAGAAGGTTAATTGATTTCTATGTAGCTAACCAAAGAGTCTGAATCATATTAGAAAAAATGACTTTGTGGTGGGAAAGGAATTGGCATCGAGTTGTAAAAATTCTTATTATACTTTTTTTATTTTATCTTTGGTTGAATTAGTCCAAATAATCCCAGATAGCAAGCAGATTAATTGTGTTACAAGTGTCTTAGTAATAAAATGCAGATATGTTCAAGAGATATTTAAACGCAGTTTTTGAGAAATATAACACCGGTGAGGCTAGTGAACGGAGTTATTATTCATTACTTGAGGAGTTGCTTAAGAGTTTCCAAAAAGATACACAAACAATTGTTGAAGCAAAGAAGTCGAGAGTTGGAATTCCTGACTTTAAAGTGAAGACTGAAAAAAACCTTTTAGTTGGTTATATTGAAGCTAAAGATTTAAGCAACGATTTAGATAAACTTGACAATGTAGATAAAGAACAAATAGAGAAATATAAGAAAGAATACCCAAAACTTATAGTGACTAATTTTATTGAGTTTAAGCTATATGAAAATGGTGAATTAGTTGATTCTGTCTTTATTACTCAACCAATAACTCGTCAAATTGGAATTCCAGCATTAGATAACGAAGCTAGGATTAATGGTTTATTTGAAAGATTTTTTTCAACCACAATACAAGAGGTTCATTCTGCAAAAAGATTGTCTGAGCTCTTAGCGCATAAAACACGAGTGTTGAGGGATTTAACCAGAGAAGAGATTGATCTAACTGATCAAGAAGAAACAGAAACAGAAAAGTTACTAAAGACTTTCAAACAGACTCTTAAGCCCGATATGAGTCCAGATGTTTTTGCAGACATGTACGCCCAGACAATTACATTCGGACTGTTTGTAGCCAGAATCAATTCAGATCACCAAGAGTTTACTCGTCATAGTGCTCATTCATTGATACCTCATACAATTCCCCTTTTGAAAAAAATATTCTGGATTTTATCAGGCCAAGACGTACCACAGCACATTGAATGGCAAATTGATGAAATCGCTGAGATTTTAGCAAATACCAAAATCGAAAAAATAACTGAGGAATTTTTCAGTCATGGAAAAGGTAGGGATCCCATCATACATTTTTACGAAACTTTTCTGTCAGAATATGATTCAAGTCAAAGGGAGCAGTTAGGGGTTTATTACACTCCACAACCAGTAGTTTCTTACATAACGAGATCACTAAATAAAATTTTAAAAAATAATTTTGGAAAAAGTGAAGGTTTTGCTGACACATCAGTAATATCTCTTGATCCGGCTGCTGGTACGCTTACTTTCCCTGCAGAAGCTATAGCAATTGCAAAGCAAGAATTTGAAGCCTCTCATGGGAGGGGAGGATGGAATAGCTTGGTGAAAGAACATATTCTCAAAAACTTTTATGCTTTTGAAATTTTAATGGCCCCGTATGCAATTGGACATCTAAAAATTTCTTTACTTCTTAAGGAGCTAGGTTACGAAATGAGTGAAGATGAGCGGTTTGAGTTATACCTTACGAATACTCTTGATATGTCCAAATTGAAACTCCAACAGGAAATGTTGGCTGAAGAGATATCAGAGGAATCTGAGAAGGCATTTGAGATAAAAGATAAAGTACCAGTCCTCATTGTTATGGGTAATCCCCCTTATTCTGGACACTCATCAAATAAAGGTGTGTGGATAGAAAATCAAATAGAGGAATATAAAAAAGTTGACGGCAAACCATTAGGAGAAAGAAATCCCAAGTGGTTGAATGATGATTATGTAAAGTTTATACGTTTTGCCCAGTGGAAAATAGAAAAGACTGGCCAGGGTATTTTGGGATTTATCACCAACCATGCTTGGCTTGATAATCCAACTTTTAGAGGAATGAGAAACTCGTTGATGAAGTCCTTTGATGAGATATACATTCTAAATCTTCACGGTAGCGCACTGAAAAAAGAAAAAGTTCCAGAAGAGGTACAAGATAAAGAAAAAATTGGTGAGAGAGATGAGGGGGTTTTTGGTATTCGTCCAGGAACCGCTATTACATTAGCAGTAAAGAGAAATCAATCGAAGGGTAAGTCCAAAGTTTATTATTCTGGACAATGGGGACTGAGAAGTAAGAAATTTGAATGGCTTGACAGTCACGACGTTGAACTTACAGATTGGAAACTTATTACTCCAAAGAGTTCAACTTATCTATTTATAGAAAGAAATGAAAAGGAGTTTATTACTTATGAGAAGTTTACTTCAATTAGGGATGTTTTTCCTTTGAGTGGAATAGGAATTATAACAGCTCGTGACCAGTTTGTAATTGATCTTGATAAAAATGCGTTAGTAAATAGGATTAGATTATTTAAATATTCTAAGGAAAATGACGAACAATTGCACCTCCTATTTCAAATTAGCAAAAAGAAGGGTTGGTCTATCAGGAGAGCTTGGGAAATGTTGCAAAAAGTAAACGATGAGGAAATTAATGATTTAGTCGTTAAAATTCAATATAGACTCAACGATGAAAGATGGATTTTCTACCACGATTCTTTAGTTTGGAGGACAGTTAAGAGAATTATGTTTCAATTATTGAGACCAAACTTGGCATTGGTTACTTGTAGACAACTAACTGGTAGTAATTTCCAGCATTCCTTTGCGGTTGATAAATTAGTTGATGATAGTTTTATTTCAAATAAATCTAAGGAAAGAGGTTACGTCTTCCCATTGTATATTTATAGTGACAAAGGTCAACAAAGCCTTTTACTCGAAGATAGCGATAGAAGGCAGAATATAAACTGGAACTCATTGCCAGAATGGATGGCAATGATACAGCCTTTTACTTCTCACGCAACAAACAACTTTATTCAAGTTCCAGAAGCCATCTTTTATTATATTTATGCTGTTTTATATTCGAATGTTTATCGCAAAAAATATCAGGAATTTCTGAAGTCTGATTTTCCAAGGATTCCTTTTACAAAGGACAATGAACTTTTCCGATCTTTAGCAATTCTGGGAGAGCAGTTAGTTGAACTTCACTTACTGAAATCAAAGTTACTAGTTAAACCAGTATCCCACTACGAAGGCAAGGGGGATAATAGGATAGGAAAAAGAAACTATAATGGGTCATCCCGTGTTTATATAAACGATTCACAATTTTTTGACAAGGTTAGTCCAGAGGTTTGGAACTATTACATTGGTGGATACCAAGTATTGGATAAGTGGTTAAAAGATAGAGTCGGACGAATTTTATCACTTGAAGATCAATTACATTATAGGAAAATGATTACTGCTTTATCTGAGACAATAAATATTCAGAAGAGAATTGATAAATTTTATCCTGAAGTGGAAAAACTTTAATTGATTAAGGATACAATATATTGTATCTTGACTTATTAACGGTGGTATATGTTATGGTGGAAGTATGAATAGCTTACTAAAATGTCGTTATTGCGGTTGGGTGGGAGGAAAAAGTGATTTTGAATGGGATCATATGGATCCTAAAATTAAAACAGAGTCATTTCTGTTAGATTTTCTACAAGGGAAACTTGAACTAATTTGTTCAGGATGTAATAGGCAAAAAAGCGATAAAACTTCACAAGATTATACATTTTGGAGATGGTTATTCCCTAGACAGGCAAACTTTGGTCCTATAAGAGCACATACTTTTATGGATACATTGCTCCAAAGAATTCATAGAGAGATTAGATAATTTTCCAATATTTTTGATTCTATTTTTAAATAATTTTATGTAACCCCAAATTCCACCTGTGTAACCCCAAATTCCACCTGGGAGGTGGATTAGCTTGACACCTAGGGATTTAAGAATTTTTTGAGGCTGTTTTGGATGAGTACATATTATAATACTTTTATGGCAATTGATTGGACAAACATTTATAAAAAATATAAGGGCCTTTGGGTGGCATTAAGAGAAGATGAGATAACTGTAGTTTCCTCTGGGAAAAATGCAAAAGAAGCTTGGGAAAAAGCACAAAAAATGGGCTTTAAAAAACCAATATTAATGAATGTGCCTAAAAATTTAACTTATTTTGTCACTGGAACTTATTAATCTTCGACAATATCTCTCATAATTTGTGCTAAAAAATGCTAGAATGAAAGGAATGTCATTCTGACACGTAAGTGAAGAATCTAATTAGATCCTTCGGCCAGAGCCTCAGGATGACAATATAAAATATGGATGATAACAAGCAAGATTTAATGGAAAAAATTGTAGCTTTATGTAAGAGAAGGGGATTTATTTATCCTGGATCTGAAATTTATGGTGGTTTAGCAAATTCTTGGGACTATGGACCTTTAGGAGTGGAACTAAAAAATAATATTAAAAACCTTTGGTGGAAAAAGTTTGTACAAGGCAGAGATGATATTGTTGGAATTGATGCTTCTTTAATAATGAATCCAAAAGTTTGGGAAGCGAGTGGACATCTAGAAAATTTTACTGACCCTTTGGTTGAGTGTAAAGTTTGTCATCAACGTTTCAGGGCTGATGAGATAGAAGATGCTTGCCCGAATTGCGGAGAGAAAAATTCTTTTACAGAGACGAAGGTTTTTAATTTGATGTTCAAAACTTTCGTTGGTCCTGCCCAAGAAACTTCAAATGTTGCTTATTTTAGACCAGAAACAGCTCAGGCTATGTTTGTGGATTTTAAAAATGTGATTGATTCAACTAGAGTTAGACTTCCCTTTGGGATTGCTCAAATTGGAAAAGCTTTTAGAAATGAAATAACCCCAGGGAATTTTATTTTTAGGACTAGAGAGTTTGAGCTGATGGAAATTGAATATTTTATAAGAGTTCCAAAATCAGATAAGGAATGGCAAAAAGAGTTTGAAAAATGGAAAGAAATGATGTGGAGTTGGATTGTGAATGATCTGGGAATTGATAAAACTAAAGTTCATGAACTAGAAGTGCCGGATGCAGAGCGTGCCCATTATTCCAAACGCACCATAGATTTTGAATATGATTTTCCTTTTGGTAGAAAAGAACTTTATGGGTTAGCATATAGAACTGATTTTGACTTAAAGAATCATCAAGAATTCAGTGGCCAAAATCTAAAGTATAGAGATCCAGAGGCAGGTGAGGAGTTTTGGCCGCATGTAATAGAACCAGCGTTGGGGGTAGAGAGATCAGTTCTGGTTGTACTGGTCGATTCATATCGAGAAGATGAAGGAAGGGTGTATCTTAAACTTCCGGCCAAATTGGCTCCCTATAAAGCCGCTATATTTCCACTTTTAGGCAATAAACCAGAACTAATTGAGGTTGCTAGAAAAATTTATCTGGATTTAAGAAAAGAATTTATGGTAGCCTGGGATGACAGGGGAAATATAGGAAAGCGTTATGCAAGCCAGGATGAAATAGGAACACCCTACTGCATAACTGTTGATTTTGATTCACTAGAAGATGGCGCAGTAACTGTTAGGGATAGAGATAGCACTAAACAAGAAAGAGTTAAAATCCAAGAATTGAAAAATTACTTACTATCTTTTATAAATACTGAAAAATGTTTTACTTCGTAATAAAATTACTCTTGCATTAGTTTTAGCAATCCTACTTATTTTAAGTGGGGGAGTAGCTGCTTATTTTAAGTTTTTTTACAAAGAAGTCCCTGAGATAATCCAAGAAGTTCCTTTAACTTTTAACCCAGAAGGTGTGTATGCTATTTTAACTCCTCGTAAGGATGGAGTGGCAATTGATCTATCAGCGAGGCGGATTTCCCAATATAACGCTATCTCTTATAATTTACCTTACTTTGATAAAGGAGGAATTCAAAGAGCTGCAGGTGATTTGGAAACTTGGATAGAAATTAAAAAAGGACAGAGTGAATTTAAACAGGAAAATTTACTGGGTAGCTGCTCTCAAGGATTTACCTCAGGTAAAGCACACTGTGTGTTTGATGAAAATGTAGAAAATGGAACTTTAGTGGTTAGATTTAAAGAGCCAAAAAATAAAGAAAATATTGCTAAAGTTTATAAATATACTACTTTATGGCATCTGCAAGCACCTGATGTGGCTTTGGGAAAAATAACATCAAATGATGAGAGGTTTATGTATGAGACAGATGTACCAAGAACTGATCTTGTTAATATTGCCTATACTTTAGTTCATGAAATCTCAGCAGCTCCTAAATTACCTGAAGGGAAAAAAGTGGTTGGAAAAGTTTATAACTTTGCAATTCCTATTGCCAAAAAATTCCCTGCGGGTGATATAACTATTAGTTTGACTGATGATCCTCCTCCTTTAGTAAATATTGCCTTATTTATGGAGGCAAAAAATAATTGGGAGTTACTAGATACAACTGTAAATGGTAAAAAACTGACTGCTAAAGCTCCTCAGTCTGGTATATTTAGTGTTTTATCGGATGATAAATAATCCCTTTTTAAGATTTTCTTGTATTTATTGATCTAATTTGATACATTAATAGGATATCTTGGCTGTAAAAACCTAACTGCACTACGTAGAAATTTATTTTCAAGTTCCACACAAAAGTAAAAATAACTCTTGACAAGCATTTTCAATTGGCTGAAAATGGATATAGATGGTAAATCTGCCCAGAAAAGATGTTTTTGGGCACTTATAAATTATATTTTAGTGGAAAGAACAGGTTGATTTTGCCTAAAAAATTCAGACAAGAATTAGGTAATGAGAGTGTAATCTATATTGTTTTGGGTCAAGATGGTGAATTATGGGGATTTAATTCAAATCAATGGCTAAAAGAGGCTGAGGAAAGGTTGAAAATACGGCTTGGAAAACATTTAGGACGGGTCCAAAGAAGGGAATTCTTTCCACAAGCGCTTCAATGCAACTTAGATTCCCAGGGAAGATTTATCCTACCCCAGGAATTTATAGACTATGCAACTTTAAATAATGGAATAGTTTTGGTGGGAGCAGGGGATCATTTCGAAATTTGGAACGAAGGAAACTGGCAAAAAATGAAAAGGATTTTAAAAATATGAACCTTTTATATAAATTTAGAAGTTACCCTTTCCTTAGTAGGAAAATAATTTTATCTTTAATAGTGGTTACAATTGTAGCAGCCTTAATCCAAATCTGGGTGGTAAACAGATTATCAACTTATGGCGAGCAAATAATCTCTTTAGAAAAATCTGCCAATGTTTTGGAGCTGGAAAATAAAGTTTTAAGAAATAAGCTAGATAAAGCCTCATCACTAAAGGAAATTAACATTCTTGCCAGAAATTTAGGGTTTGAGAGCATCAAAAAGATAGAATATCTTCAAGATATAGGCATTGCCTTAAACAAATAACTTCGATCAAGATATAATTTAGTTGCCTCCTTATGTTGAGAATTAAAATTATCAAATACTTTTATTTTTTATTTATCCTGCTAATAATTTTAAGGTTGGGCTATTGGCAAATTATTAGGGCGGATTATTTAACTGCCAAAGGTGAAAACCAAAGGTTAAATGAAAGAGAAGTATTAGCCTCAAGGGGTTCAATTTTATTTTCCGATCAGTCCACTCTTGCCTCTTCCCAGCCGATGTTTTTAATTTATGCCCAACCTAAAGTAGTAAAAGATAAAGAAGGAGCATCAAGCAAACTAGCTGGAGTAATTTTTGATTTAAAATTTAAAGATGAAACTTTGGATGAAGAGAGTAAATTTAAGGAGCTGGATAAATTAAAAAAAGATTTTCTGGATAAGCTTTCTAAAGATTTGTATTGGGTTAGTTTAGGATACAAAGTTGATGTTTATATTAAAGATCAGGTTGAAAAGTTTAATATTGAGGGAATTGGTTTTGAAGAATCCTCAGCAAGGTTTTATCCTGAAGGTTCCTCATCTGCACATCTTCTAGGCTTTGTAGGATCAGATATTTATGGCAGTGACACCGGCTATTTTGGGTTAGAGGGTTATTATAATGGGGAGTTAAAGGGCAAAAGCGGCCTTTTTAGGACTGAGCGAGATGCTCTGGGATTACCTATTTTAATTGGAAACTTTTTATCCAGGGAACCGAAGGTAGGTAAAACATTATCTTTAAATATAAACAGGACAATCCAATTTATTGTTGAGGAAAAACTAAAAAAAGGAGTAGAAAAATATGGGGCCAAAGGTGCATCAGCAATTGTAATGGATCCTAAAACAGGCAATATTTTAGCAATGGCTTCACTGCCTAGTTACGATCCACAAAATCCATCAGGTTATCCTAGAGAATTTTTTAAAAATCCACCTATAGCTGATAGTTATGAACCTGGCTCTACCTTTAAAGTTTTAGTAATGGCAGCAGCAATTAACGAGAAAGTAATAAAAGAGGATACTAAATGTGATAACTGCGGCGGTCCAATCCGCTTGGGAGGATTTGATATAAGAACCTGGAATAATAAATATACTGATGGGATTAATATGACTGAGACCATAATTCATTCAAACAATATTGGGATGGTCTTTGTCTCCAAAAAATTAGGGAAGGAAAAACTTCTATCCTACATTGAAAGATTTGGGTTTGGCAAATCAACAAATGTAGACTTACAAGATGAGGACTCTCCATCGCTTCGCTCTAAGAGTGAGTGGAAAGAGATAGACGTAGCAACTGCTTCCTTTGGACAAGGAATTGCTGTTTCTGCTTTGCAAATGGTTAAAGCAGTTGGAGTAATTGCTAATGGGGGGAAATTAATGGAGCCGCATGTTGTAAAAGCAATCACTGATGAGGGTAAAAGTATTGATATTAAACCTAAAGAGTTGGGAAAGCCAATAACTAAAGAAACAGCTAAAGTCATAACCAATATGATGGTTAGAGCAGTTAATGAAGGTGAGGCTAAATTTGTCAAGCCGGATGGGTACAAAATAGCCGGTAAAACAGGAACTGCTCAAATTCCGGTATCAGGTCACTACGATCCAAATAAAACGATTGCTTCTTTTATTGGATTTGCACCCGCAGATGATCCTAAATTTATTATGCTAGTTAGATACACTGAACCTTCTTCATCTGTTTTTGGTTCAGAAACAGCTGCTCCTACTTTTTTTGATATTGCTAAAGAACTATTTCTCTACTATGGCATCCCCCCCCATGAATAGCTTTCCAGCCTTCCAATCCCGGTTTGTAAACCTACTTCCAATCCGGGATTGTAGGTTCATATCCCTTGAAATTAAAATAATTCCTTAGGTGTCTAGCTAACCCACACCGGGTGTGGGAGGGGGTTAAACCTACCCTATAGTCAAAGGTCTGAAAATTAAATAAGCTTACTTTAGTTTAGAGCTTCTACAAGCTATAATAAGCTCAAAATGAAAAGATTGCTAAGAAAATTCTTATCTCAAAAAATTATTAATATTTTTTGGCACCTACCAATGGCTTTTTTAGCAAATTTAAAGTATGGATTTCCATCCCGCAAGTTAAAAGTGATTGGTGTAACTGGAACTGATGGCAAAACCACTACTTCTAATATGATTTATCAAATTTTAAAGATGGATGGGAAAAAAGTTTCACTAATATCAACAATTAATGCCATTATTGGAAACAAAAAATATGAAACCGGATTTCACACTACCAGCCCCAGTTCATTTGCCGTTCAAAAATTTCTAAAGGAAGGAGTAGAGATGAGAAGTGAATATATGGTATTGGAAGTTACCTCTCATGCCCTAGATCAATATCGTTTTTGGGGGATTAACTTTTTAGTGGGTGTTATTACAAATATTACTCATGAACATCTAGATTATCATAAGAGTTTTGAAAATTACCTAAATTCAAAAGCCAAGCTTATTAAAAACACCAAGTTTGCAATTTTAAATCACGATGAAGATCACTTTGAAAGGTTATCTAAGTTAACAAAGGGTAAAGTTATTTCATTTGGGAGTAGCAAAAATTCCGACTTTAATCCTATTAAATTTGCGCTATATTTAAAAGTCCCTGGAGAATTTAACTACTTAAATGCTCTTGGCGCATCTGCAGTAGCTCATAATTTAGGAGTTAGTTCCTCAAATATTAAGAAAGCCTTAGCAAATTTCTTATCATTGAAAGGAAGGATGGAAGAGATAAAAAATGATTTGGGAATTAAAATTGTAGTTGATTTTGCTCATACCCCAAATGGTTTGGAACAAGTTTTAAAGACTTTAAGAAAAAAAACCAAAGGAAAACTGATTAGTGTTTTTGGTAGTGCCAGCGAAAGGGATTTTAAAAAACGTCCTATTATGGGTGAAATCTCAGGGCGTTTGGCCGATATTACAGTTTTAACAACTGAAGATCCAAGAAGGGAAGATCCTCAAAAGATTATGGATGAAATTGCATCAGGTGTGGAAGATGCAAAAATGGGAGAAACTCTGTTTGAAGAAACGGATAGGCAAAAAGCAATTGAACTTGCTCTAAGCTTAGCAAAAAGAGGTGACACCATTGGAATTTTTGGCAAGGGGCATGAGTTATCAATGAATATAGGAGGGGTAGAATTACCCTGGTCGGATCAAAAAGCTGTTTTAAATGCAATTAAAGATAATGGATGAAAAAATTAAGCTTTTAAGAGCTAGTTTTGGAGAGGAAAGAGTAAAAATTAACGAAGATTTAAGTAATCATACCTACTTTGGGCAAGGTGGAATCGCTTTTGGGTTCTATATAGCAACTTCAACTCGTGAACTTACTAATATATTAGATTTAGCAATCCAACTTAAAATTCCTTTCTTTGTCTTTGGATCAGGGACAAAACTGGTTGTTTCAAGTAGAGGATTTAAAGGATTGGCAATTAAAAACAGAAGCGCTTATATAAAAGTAGCAGCTGTTAAAGGTAAAGTGACAACTTCTGGAATTGGAGTTGAAGAGGCGTTAGTTGAAGCTAATTCAGGAGTCAGTATAAAAAAACTTAATGATTTTTTAAAGATGCAGGGTTTAACGGCATTTATTGGAGAAAGTTCAATACAAGCAACGATCGGGGGCGCGATTTTTGTGGATTCAAGCTTGCGTGATATTACTCAAAAAGTTAAAGTTTGGGATGATACACAACTTTTAGATATTGACATTTCTAAACTTAAAATTTCTACACATGTTGTTTTATCAGTAACATTAAAAATTAAAGCAAAGAGTTAATAGTATAATGAGGTTATGATAGACATAGGTAGACACCCAATTTGGAAGGGAAGCCCCATTTGGGGACAAATTACTCCCATAAAAAAAAGAGGACACCTGCTTAGAATTTTTTTAGCCAAACAATATACTAAATTATTGCCTAAAGATCTTTTTGTGGGGGTAACTGGGACAGTTGGAAAAACAACTACAGTAGCTGCATCTTTGGCTGTTTTATCGGAAAAGTTCAAGGCTATTTCTACATCTTCTGATTTAGATCCGGTTTTAAATATTCCTATTACAATTTTGAAAATAAGACCCAATATTAAAAAAGTAATTTTAGAAATGGGAATTGAATACCCACAAGATATGGATTTTTATTTAAGTTTAGTTCATCCATCAATTGGAATTATTACTGGTGTTAGCTTGCAACATAGCGAATTTTTAGGAGGGGTAGAAGAGATTGCAAAGGAAAAAGCTTTGCTTATTGAACAGCTTCCAATCAAAGGTTTTGCTATTTTAAATTATGATGATCCTATTGTAAGAAAAATGGCAGATAAAACTAAAGCTCAAGTGATTTTTTTTGGATCGGATCCTAAAAATTGTCACATTTGGGCAGGAAACATAAAGATAGAAAATTTCCAAACTGTTTTTGAGCTAAATTATGGAGTGGAGCGAATCCAAATTCACTCCAAGCTTTTAGGGATTCATCAAATTTATCCACTTTTAGCAGCAGCGGCTTTAGGAATTTCTCAAGAGATACAACTAACATCTATTAAAAGGGCTTTAGAAAAAATAGAATCTCCTACTCATAGGATGCAAATACATAGTGGGTACAATGGATCACTTATTATTGATGATACCTATAACGCTGCTCCCATCTCTGTTGAGGAAGCTATTAATACCTTAAATATTTTACCTGCCAGAAGGAGAGTTGTAATTTTAGGGGAGATGAGAGAACTGGGGCAATACTCTGAAAAAATGCATCGATCAATAGCTCAAAAGATTTACAATGATAAGATTGACTTAGTTTTTCTATTAGGTGGAGATACCAAATATATTCAGGATGAGTTACAAAAGCAAGGATTTATTCCAGAGCGGTTGCAAACTTTTGTCAATAATTCCCAAATAGTAAACCAAGTTCTAAAGATGTTGGCAAAAGGTGATGTAGTATTAGTCAAAGGCGCCAGAGCCAATAAGCTTGATGAAGTAGTAAGCAGAATTTCAAAGAAATGATTCAACTTTTAGGACTTGTCTTAATCTCATTTTTAATAACCAGTTTATCTTTAGTTCCATTTATAGACTTTCTTTACTTTTTAAGGAGAAAGTATCAAAAAAGTGTCGCGGTCGATTTAAACACTCCACTTCACAACAAACTTCTACAAGGAAAGGATCTTGCCACCCCTGTTGGTGGGGGTTTACTTTTAATCCCCCTAATTATTTTAATGAGTTTATTTTTTGTTTTATGGACAGATTACAGCTTAAATAGCCAACTATATCTTTTATTTTTTACCTTAATTTCTTTTGGACTGATTGGTCTCCTAGATGATTCACATAAAATATTCAAGCATTTTAGCGGCAAGTATGCGGGGCTTCGGGCACGCTATATTTTTTTACTCCAACTAATTTTTGCAACTGTAATAGCTTTTATTTTATACTTCCATCTTGGTTTTAATAATCTTTTTATTCCTTTTTTTGGAAATATAGTTTTAGGTTATTTATATATTCCACTTGCTTTAATCCCTATTGTCTCTTTTGCCAATGCTTTTAATATTTCAGATGGGTTGGATGGTTTATCTTCAGGACTTCTTTTAATTTGTTTGTTTGCATTTTTAGTTTTAGCAAGTGCAGTTTTTAATCAGACTTTAAGTATTTTTGTAGGAATTTGGATAGGAGCTTTAATTGCTTATCTTTACTTCAATGTTTTTCCAGCCAGAGTTTATTTAGGGGACGGTGGAGCATATGGATTTGGAGCCACCTTGGCTGTTGTAGGATTACTTACGGGGAAAATTATTGGTTTAGGTGTAATTGGTGGAGTGTTTATTATCATTGTTGCCTCATCTTTTTTACAAATTGTTTCCAAAAGATATTTTAAAAGAAAACTCTTTCCGATTGCCCCGGTCCATATGTATTTTAAATATGCCGGGTGGGAAGAACCAAAAATTGTGATGAGGTTTTGGCTAGCTGGAGTGATTTTTGCTATCTTAGGACTTTGGCTGGCTCTTCTTTCAAACTAAATTTGTAATGAAATCTGCCAAGGTTAAAATTTATTCGAAGAAAAGCTCTGCTTATCTGAAAGAAAGCTCTGCTTATTCTAAAAAAAACTACAAAATTTTTAAGCATTTTAGTGGATTAGATTACTCAATCGTTGTACCGCTTTTTTTACTGGTAGGGTTTGGTTTAATCATGGTTTATGATGCCTCTGTTGTTCAAGCTTACAAGGATTTTGGAGATAAATATTATTATATTAAACAACAGCTTTTGTGGGCATTGCTTGGTTTTTCGGGTTTAGTTTTTTGCAGTATTTTTCCTTATCAAAATTATAAGAAAGTTGCACTGCCACTGTTTATCTTTTCTTTTTTATTACTGATTTTAGTTTTGATTCCGGGTTTGGGAATTGCTGCAGGGGGGGCGCATCGGTGGTTAAAATTAGGTCCCATCACTGTTCAACCAGCAGAAATAATTAAACTCTCCATGATTGTTTTTTTGGCCGCGTTGTTTGAGAAAAGAGTAAGAACAGTCCCCTTTATACTTTCTCTGATTGCTGTTAGTTTAATCCTGGGGGTATTTCAGCGGGATTTAGGATCAACTATAGTTTTTTTTGTAATCGCTTTAGCAATCTATGTAGCATCCGGTGCTTCTTTAATGTATTTTCTTTTTTTAGCTCCTTTTGCTCTAGCGGGTTTAGTATACTTTATTTTATCTTCTCACTATAGAAGGCAGCGAGTAATTGCTTTCTTAGACCCATTTTATGATCCCCAAGGATATTCTTATCACATCTCTCAAATATTAATTGCTTTAGGTTCAGGTTCTTTGTTTGGGTTGGGCCTTGGTCAATCCAGACAAAAATTTGAATATATTCCAGAGGTAACAACAGACTCTATTTTTGCCATAGTCGGGGAGGAATTTGGATTTTTAGGTGCCCTAGTTTTAATTTTAATTTTTTGCTATTTAATTTATCGGGCTTTCAAAATATCGGAAAATATTGAAGACCGCTTTGGAAAACTTTTAGCATTTGGTTTAACTTGCTGGCTTGGGGTTCAGTTGGCAATTAACTTAGCAGCAATGGTTTCATTAATTCCTCTAACTGGAGTTCCACTCCCTTTTATCTCCTATGGGGGGTCAGCCCTTTTAACAAACCTGGTAGCAGTAGGTATACTTTTAAATATCTCCAGATCCTCTAAAGCTTAACATTTAATTAGTATCCGCAGGTTACCGCTCAATCAACCCCGGGGGTTTCCGTATTTCCATATCTCCAAATATACACACAAGGTATAATAAATTTTAATGGATGAAATAGTTTTTCCGGAATATGATGGAAGATCACTGCTTAATATACCTTCAACAATCTTTAAGCTTTTTGGTGTAACCCCACTAAAAAAGGCCCTTCCAAAGTATTATTATCAAAGCATAAGGGAGTGTGAAAAAATAGTTCTACTTTTGCTAGATAGATTTGGAGATAATGTTTTTATCAAACACTTATCTAAAATACCTTTTTTAAAAAAACTTAAGGACAGAGGAATTTATCATCTAGGTATGCATGGAGGTTTAAGTAAAGATGAGATGAAAATTCCATACATTACTGTTAAAATTTCTGATCTAAAATAAAGATGAAAATTTTACTAACTGGTGCTCACTTTACTCCTGCCCAAGCAGTAATTGAAGAATTAAGTAGTTTCTCTGATGTAGAGATAGTTTATGTTGGAAGAAGTAAAACTCGTGAGGGCGATCAAGTAAGATCAGTTGAGTCAGTGGTGTTTCCACAAAAAGGAGTTAAATTTTACTCAATCATTGCTGGTAGATTCCAAACAACAAATTCAGCCTATTTTTTCACTTCCACTCTTAAGATACCCATAGGTTTTATTCATGCTTTTTATATTCTTTTAAAAGAAAAGCCCGATATTATTTTATCCTTTGGAGGATACGTAGGATTACCAATGGTTATTGCTGGGTGGTTTTTATCCATTCCTATAATAATTCATGAGCAAACTTTAGTTTCTGGTCTAGCAAACTCCATTAGTAGTTTATTTGCCAGTAAAATCGCACTTGCCTTTACCGAAACTGCTAAAAATTTTCCTGAAAAAAAGGTAGTAATTACTGGCAATCCTTTAAGAACTGAAATCTTAACTCCCTCTTTAAGTCCTCCAAAAGCTTTAAAGATTTTTTTTCAAAATGCAAAGATCGAAAACTTACCCATACTTTTAATAGTTGGAGGAAACCAAGGATCTCACTTATTAAATAAGACGATTGAGGAAATTTTAGATAAACTTTTAGGAAATTTCTATATTGTTCACCAAACAGGAGAGTCAAAGTTTAGGGATTTTGAAACTCTACTAGATATAAAATCTAAACTAAATTACTCTAAGAGATATTTTGTATCTAAATGGTTTGATGATAAAGTTTACTCCCATATTTTAAAAAATACTGATATAGCGCTATCTCGAGGAGGAATTAATACTTTATGTGAGTTTGCTTATTTTGGTATACCAACACTTGTAGTTCCCATACCATTTCTTTATAAAAATGAGCAATTAAAAAATGCAGTGTTTTTTGCCAAATTTCACTTTGTAAAAATAATTGAACAAAAATTCCTGCACTCTTCAAAATTAATGCAGGAGCTATCTTTAATGAAAAAGAATTTAAATAAAATTAAAAAAGATGCAAAAGATGCAAAAAGATTCATCGCTAAAGATGGTGCAAAAAAATTAGCTTTGGAAGTTATGATTTTGTTGAAAAATAGTGTATAACTTAAAATGGCCGAGACATACAAAAAAAGAACCGAGTTTAGAAATAAATCTTTTTTTAATAAAAAAACATTTATTTTAATAAGTTTAAGTATACTTTCCCTTTTTCTTTTTGTGCTGGGATATAAATTCTTAATTGTTAAAAATATCAATATTTCCTCATCAAATACAAATTGTTTAAAACAAACTCAAATAAAAGGGGAAATTAACCTGATGGGAGTTAATTTGCTTTTAATAAATAAAAATTCAATTTTAAATACTTTACAAAAAAAATATTTATGCATCAAAGATATTGAATTTAAAAAAAATTTCCCTAATAATTTGGCAATTCATATTAGTGGAAGAATACCTGTTGCAATTTTAGAATTGTATCCTCCCAGGCAAAATAAAATTTACTTAAACGATTTAGAAGCAACCCCTTCATCTCAAGCGGCACTACTTAATTACTCTTTCACTAATATTAATGGTAAAGATAAACTCTTAATAGATGAAGAGGGATATATTTTTGCAAAATTAGCAAACCAAAATCTACCCATTATCAAAACTGATGGTAATTTAAAATTAGGTCAAAAAGCGCCAATTGAAGTAATAAATGCTACTTCAATAATTCAAAAAATAAAATCAGAAAATTTAAATTTGAAAAACATAAAGATAGTTGGTGGAAAAAATTTAATTATTGAGATGGAAGAAAAAATAATCTTTGATTTAAAAAAAGATTACGAGGCGCAACTAGCCTCTTTACAATTAATCTTGCAAAAAAGTAGAATTAATTTTAGGAAGATGGATATAGTTGATCTAAGATTTGAAAATCCAATCGTTACTTACTCCCCCATTAATAAAAAATGAAAGATAAAATAGTTTGCGGAATAGATGTTGGTTCATCAAAAATAGCAACTCTGATTGCCTCGGTTGGTGATGATGAGCGAATTAATCTAATTGGCGTATCTGCGACTAATTCCCGGGGGGTAAAAAAAGGACAAGTAGTTGATATTGAAGAAGCAGTTACTGCAATTACAGAAAGTGTTGAATCCTCAGAACGAATGGCTGGTTATTCCATTTCCTCCGCTTTTGTTTCTTTAGGTGGACCCCAAATTGAGAGTATTAACTCCCATGCGGTTGTAGCTGTTGCCCAGCCGGAAGGAGAAATTAGAGAAAGTGATATTTTAAGAGTTAATGATGCTGCAAGGGCAATAGCGTTACCCTCATCAAGAGAAATCTTGCATGTAATTCCTCGTACCTTTACTGTTGACGGCCAAGAAGGAATTAGAGATCCTATTGGCATGACAGGGGTAAGACTAGAAACAGATACTCACATTATTACTGGTGCTACAACAGCTATGAGAAATCTGGCAAAGTGTATTGGAATGGTCAGAGTTGAGGTAGAGGAGTTGGTTTTTTCAGGATTAGCCGCCGCTTCAGCAGTTTTAACAGAAACGGAAAAAGAATTAGGTGTAATTTTAGTTGATATTGGTGGTGAGACTACTGATGTAGTAATTTTTGTTGATGGTGCAATTGCTTACTCCGCAGTAATTCCTTTGGGAGGAAGACATATTACATCTGATATTGCTGTGGGTTTACGAATTTCCCTTGAGTCAGCCGAAAAAATTAAACAATATTTGGGAAAAACTCCGCGCGTACCAGTTATGCCAGAAATAGAAAAGTTGCAAAAAATTACTGATAAAGTGACCCCACTAAATGAACGAAGTTCCTCTTTGAGTAAAAAGAAAGAAGAAGATACTTTGGATATTAAAGCTATTGGGATTAGTGATGATATTGAAAAAGTGTCTCAAAAAGCTGTTAAGGATGGAATAATTAAACCAAGATTGCAGGAAATATTTAAATATGTGGGTAAAGAGATAAAAAAGAGTGGATTTGGTGCCCAAATTCCATCGGGTTTAGTACTCTGTGGTGGAGGAGCGCTAACAATTGGGTTACTTGATCAAGCTAAATATGTATTAGGCTATCCTGCTAGAGTGGGGAAAATAGAAGGTTTTACTGGTTTAACTGATGAAATAGATTCTCCATCCTTTGCCACAGTTGCGGGATTAGTTCTTTATGGAGCTAGGCAATCAATTGGTAGTGAGATTAATCTTCCAGTATTGGGTAAGGGTTTGCCTTTTAAAGCATTTACCCAAAAATTAACAGATTTGGTTAAATCCTTTCTTCCTTAATTTTCCTTTACAAAAAATACTCGACAAAACGGAGTAATGTTGTTACAATCAGCCCAAAAGAAAGAGTATCATGTTAATCAAACCTGATGTAGAGCGTTTTGCAAAGATTAAAGTTGTAGGTATTGGTGGTGCCGGCAATAATGCCTTAACTTCAATGATTAGTCTCCAACAAATCCAAGGTGTGGAATTTGTAGCAGTTAATACAGATGCCCAAGCCTTACTTGGCAATCAAGCTCCTACCAAAGTCCAAATTGGTGAGGCTTTGACTAAAGGCTTGGGAAGTGGAGGAAGTTGGGAGATTGGTCAAGCCGCAGCTGAAGAATCAGTCCAAAAAATAGAAGATGTAATGGGAGATGCAGATATGGTTTTTTTAACAGCTGGAATGGGTGGGGGAACTGGGACAGGAGCAATACCCACAGCTGCAGGAGTTGCTAAACAGATGGGAGCTTTAACTGTGGCTGTTGTCACTAAACCTTTTATATTTGAGGGGAGTAGGAGAATGCAGGTTGCGGAAGAGGGGATTGAAAGATTGAAAGATAAAGTTGATGCATTAATTGTTATTCCAAATCAAAGGTTGCTTGAGGTTGTTGAAAAAAATATGAGCTTGCAAGATGCGTTTAAATTAGCAGATTCTGTTTTGGGTCAAGGAGTCCAGGGGATTTCAGATTTAATAACTATGCCTGGTTTAATTAATGTAGATTTTGCAGATGTTAGAGCGATCATGAGTAGTGCTGGATCAGCTTTAATGGGAATTGGACAGGCAGGTGGAGAAAATCGTGCTTCAACTGCAGCCAGAATGGCTGTTGCATCCCCATTACTTGAGGTTTCAATTGAGGGTGCTAAGGGAGTACTCTTTAACATTGTTGGAGGCCCTGATCTTTCTATGAATGAAGTAAATGAGGCAGCCCAAATTATCTCTCAAGCTGCAGAGCCTGATGCAAACATAATTTTTGGAGCAACAATCAAAGAAGATTTGGTAGATATGGTCAAAATTTCAGTAATTGCCACAGGTTTTGATGAAACAAGAGGTAGATTAAGGGAATATGCAGGGATGGGCATTCCAACTCCTGTTAGTGCCTTTTCTCAAGTATCTAGTATGCAAAAAAGTGCAGCAGATGATACATCAACTACCACAACCACAACTTCCTCTCAGCCTGATGGTGCGGTTGAGGAGCCTGAAACAGAAAGACCTGAAGATGATGAGCTAGAAATCCCCGCATTTTTAAGACAAAATAGGTAAAATAAAGTAATATTTAAGGGGAGTAAGGGAATACTCGTCTTATTTCCTCAAAATGTTTGGGTCCAATATTTCGAATACTTGTTAATTCATTATCAGCTACATGCACTAAATCACTTATAGTCCGAATGGGTGGAAAGTTATTTTGAACTATACTTCTTGCAAGAGAAAGTGCCGGTTTAACTGAAAGGCCTTGTGCAAAAAACAATCCGCTAACAAACACTAATGCTTTGTTATATCTATCGTGATCATAAGTAGGAGCATAAGTGTCATAATATATAGAAGGATCAAATAATGGTATTTCCCTTGGAGGTAATTCCATTAGTGGGTTATTAGAATTAAATGATCTTTTAATTCTCGGTTTTTGGAGCTTCTTTCTTTGGCGAATGCTTTTGTAAAATTCTAGTCGCTGTACCCTAACAGACTTATTTTCCATAGCTTATAGTATAATCAATATAGGTAGGGTTGTCAACAATGAAACTCATAGAGCAAACTTGACTCTCCAACTTAGCTGTTGATTGAACCTACAATCCCGGATTGTAAATTCATTTCCAAACCCGGATTGGAAATTAAAGTAAGATTTTTTCCATAAGGTGATACATTAACAAGCTAAGCATATAAGTGTATTCATAGTCATAGCTTTAATTTTCCTTTCAAAATAAGTGAGTTTAGCTTCCCACCTTTCAGGTGTACGCACGCTAAATTCTATCCTATAATTATTTGTAGTATAATTGCTGAATGCTAGAGGTTGTTATTACAGATCCACAGGTTAACCCTGAATCTAGAACTAGGAGAGCGTTTTCCTATGGACCAGCAGGGGAATATCTTTTTTTTGGTTCGCAAAGGTGGTTTTACACTCAGCTAGTAATACTAAAACTGCTCCTTAACCTATTGGAAGAGGATTGGTAATAAAGTTAAGCTATAGCACGAAACTGTCATCTGAAATTTTTCTCTAATCATATTGTTGCAGTCAAACTATCAAGTTAGTTACAATACTAAGCATGTTTAAGCCAGTTTCCTCTACTGTTGATTTTCCAGATCTTGAGCGAGAGTGGCTAAAGATATGGTATAAGCAAAGCTTGCCTTCTGGCGAAGGTAAAGAGGGGATTGTGGAGAAATATTTACACAGGAATGATAAATCTGATGAGCAAAGCTCCTCTTTTATGCAGAGTAAAAAATTCTCCTTTTTGGATGGACCAATTACTGCTAATGGTCCTATGGGAGTTCATCATGGATGGGGAAGGACTTATAAAGATTTATGGCAAAGATTCTATAACATGAGGGGTTTTAGACAAAGATTTCAAAATGGATTTGATGAACAAGGTTTGTGGGTCGAAGTAGAAGTAGAGAAAGAGCTAGGCTTAAAAAGTAAAAAAGATATTTTAAATCTAGTTCCTGGAGATGAAGTAGCTTCTTTAGAAAAATTTGTTAATTTATGCAAAGAAAGAGTAAAAAAATACTCGGGTATTCAGACCGAACAATCCAAACGCTTAGGTTATTTCATGGATTGGGATAACTCTTATCACACTTCATCAGATGAAAATAACTATGCAATCTGGAATTTTTTAAAGGTTGTTAATGAGAAAGGTTGGTTATATAAGGGTCATGACAGCGTCCCTTGGTGTCCCCGCTGTGGAACCGCAATTTCCCAGCATGAAATATTAACTGAAGATTATAAAGAGTTAGAACATGAATCTGTCTACTTAAAGCTACCTATTGTAGGCAAAGATAGTGAATATTTAGTGGTTTGGACCACCACTCCTTGGACAATTCCGGCTAATGTGGCTGTGGCCGTTGATCCAGAAAAAACCTACCTGAAAATTAAATTGAATAATGAATATATTTATCTAGTTGAAGCAAGAGCTAAAGCCATGGGCTATGAAAAAGGAGAAAAAGTATTAGGAAGCCAGTTAATTGGACTAAACTATGAAGCCCCTTTTGATGATTTAGACAGAGTTAAGAAAGCTCTGGGTGATTATAGACATCGCGTTTTTGAGACAGATCCACTAATTTTACCTATCAGTGAAGAAGAAGGCACAGGTCTGGTTCATGTTGCTACAGGAGCTGGGACGGAAGACTTTAAGATAGGCAAAAAATTAGGTTTTCCAGTAATAGAAGCAATAGATGAATCTGCTTTCTATTTAGATGGAATGGGAAAATTTAGTGCACAGAATGCTAAATTACAGCCTGAGTTAATAATTAATTTCTTAAGAGAAAAAGATGGAGGTAAATTTTTACTCAAAACAGAAGTTATTAAACATCGTTACCCCCGTTGTTGGAGATGTAAGACTGAACTGGTTTGGAGAGTAGTAGATGAATGGTATATAGGCATGGATATAGAAGATAAGTCAAAAGTCAAAAGTCAAAAATCAAAAGGGAAAACTTATCGAGAAATGATGATAGAGATCGCAAAGAAAATAAACTGGATGCCCAGCTGGGGAATAGATCGGGAGCTTGACTGGCTTAAAAATATGCATGATTGGTTAATTTCTAAAAAAAGATTTTGGGGACTGACTCTTCCAATTTGGGAATGTAAAAATTGTGGAAATTTTGAAGTAATTGGGGGCAAAGAAGAATTAAAAGAAAAAGCAATAACGGGTTGGGAAAGATTTGAAGGGCATTCTCCCCACCGTCCTTGGATTGATCAGGTGAAAATTAAATGTTTGAAGTGTAATGAACTGACATCCAGAGTTCCTGATGTTGGTAATCCCTGGTTGGATGCTGGCATTGTTCCATTTTCAACTATGCCTCCCGAGTGGTTCCCGGCTGATTTTGTAACAGAGGGATTCCCGGGACAGTTTAAAAATTGGTTTTATTCTTTAATTGCTATGAGTACTGCTTTGAAAAATACTAATCCTTTTGAAAATTTGCTCGGGTTTGCAAATGTAGTGGATGAGAAAGGGGAAGAGATGCATAAATCAAAGGGAAACGCCATTGAGTTTAATGAAGCGGCCGATAAAGCAGGGGTAGATGTAATGCGCTGGTTATATGTAACTGCCAACCCAGAAGAAAATCTGAAATTTGGTTATAACGTAATTGATGAAATTAGGAGAAGATTTTATTTAATACTTTGGAATGTCTATAAGTTTTTTGTAGATAAAGCCAACTTAGTCAATTGGAGCTGTGAAATTAAAAGAGGGGAATTAAAAGTTTTAGATAAATGGATTCTTGCAAGGTTAACAGAAGTAGTTATAAAGGTAAATCAATCATTAGAAAAATATGACTCTTCCAGCGCCTCAAGAACAATAGAGGAATATGTAATAAATGATTTATCCACTTGGTATGTTAGAAGGATAAGGGATAGAGTTGGTCCAAATGCAAGTGAGGAAGATAGAAATACTGTTTTATCCATTCTTTATGGAAATCTAGTCATATTATCAAAACTATTAGCTCCTTTCATGCCTTTTATTAGTGAGGAAATCTTTAAAAATTTAGTTGATGAAGAGTCAGTTCATTTAAGTAATTACCCACAGGGAGATAAAAGTTTGCTCAACGATCAATTAATTGCTGAGATGAAAAATGTTAGGTTGATTGTTGAACTGGGGCACGCCAAGAGAAAAGAAGCAAACATCAAGCTGCGCCAACCTTTGGCGAAAACAGCGTATACTGCAAATATTCCATTTGATAAAGAGCTGGAGCAAATTATCGCTGATGAATTAAATGTTAAAGAAGTTGAATACATTAAATCCTCATCTGGCATTTACAAACTAGATTTGGATACAAATATTACTCCAGAGCTAAAAAAAGAAGGGGAGGCTAGAGAACTCATCAGATCTATACAGCAGTTGCGCAAAGAAGGCAACCTTACATTGGCAGATAAGATTAAAGTACATTCTCCGGATTGGCCAAAGGAATTTGAAGAGCTTATTTTAAAATCCACTGCTGCAGAAAAAATTGAAAAATCAGATTCTTTAAGAATAGAAAAAATTTAATTTAAGCTTAATGATAATTCCACTGGTCCTCCTGCTTATTCTTAGCATAGCGGTAATATATACATCTAGTGCGGTTTTAGCTATTCAACAAGGAATTTTTGCTCTGATTGGAATCACATCTTATTTTTCGATTCGTTCGCTTGATTATAGATCTTTAAAACCTCTAATTATATATTTTTATGTAGTTGTTTTGGTGTTACTTCTTATTACGCTACTTATTGGTATTGAAACCCGAGGTTCAACCAGGTGGATCAGCTTTGGACCAATTAACATGCAACCATCCGAATTTGCTAAAATCTCTTTAATACTCAGTTTAGCTTTATTTTGGTCATCTAATTTCCCAACTTGGAAAAATACTTGTAAGAGTCTGCTTATTACATTACCTTTTGCATTAATTGTTTTTATACAGCCTGACTTAGGAACGGCTTTAACCATAATTTTTATTTGGTTAGTAACACTTTTTGCTGCAAATATAGATTGGCTAAAAATTGCTGTTATCTCATTGATAGGATTTATTATTATTCCCCTAACTTGGATTTTCTTAAGAGATTACCAAAAACAAAGAATTTTAAGTTTTATTTTCCCAGCTCAAGATCCATTGGGAAGTGGCTATAATGTAATTCAGTCAACCATAGCTGTTGGATCAGGAATGTTTTGGGGTAAAGGAATTGGAGGGGGAACTCAGTCCCATTTACAATTTTTGCCTGAATTTAGAACTGATTTTATTTTTGCATTTATGGCTGAAGAATTAGGGTTTCTGGGTTCTTTAATTTTATTGGGTTTGTTTGCAGTCATTTTTTTCTTTTTGTTTAGAATGTTACAAAAATCCAAAGATAGATTTGGAGAACTAATTATTGTAGGAGTTTTAGGAATGATTCTTTTTCAATTTCTAATCAATATAGGTATGAACATTGGGATTTTACCAATTACAGGGATCACCTTACCTTTGCTTTCCTATGGCGGAAGTTCGATTCTTACAACTATGATTGCATTAGGTTTGGTATCATCGGTTGGAAAATTCGGAACCAAAAGTAAATCTTTTGATATGGATTGATACATTCGACATCGCTCAGTATCAACCTTGAGCGCTGCTCAAATAGGTTGACACTCTAATCTCAAGAAGTTAAAATTACTAGCTATGTTAAATTATGCAGTTGTAGAAATATCAGGTAAACAATATTTAGTTAAGGAAAATCAAGTTCTAAGGGTTAACTTTTTAGGCAATGTTGAAAAATTTATTTGTGATAAAGTTTTGGCTAAATCAATAGATGGTGAATTGAAGTTAGGAAGTCCTTACTTAAAAGATTCTATCGAATTTGAGGTTTTAGGGACAAATAAAGAGAAAATTCGAGTAGCTACTTACAAAGCTAAGTCAAATACCAGAAGGGTTAAAGGAGCAAAAGTTTTATCTTCCAAAATAGGGATAAAAATAGAGAAAAAGGCCAAAAACAAAGAAAACTCTAACTAAAAAAACCGTGAAAATATAAACAAATTTTGTCCTACTTTGAGCTAGAATGAGTAGGAGTGTAGTGTTGACATTATTTTTCACAAAGGGTAATATTTTGAGTTAGGAATTTACAATATTTAGAAAGGATGGATTTATAAAAAGGTCGTAATCGATAATTTGGCAGTAAAGAATTAATTGAAAACGCCAAGTTATGACCAAATTGATCGAAAAAAATTATGGCACATAAGAAAGCAGGCGCTACAGCTAAGACAAATAGAGATTCAATCTCCAAGAGATTGGGGATAAAAATTTATGGTGGACAAAAGGTTTTTAAAGGTAATATTATTGTTCGCCAAAAAGGAAATAAATTTTACGCAGGTGAAAATACTAAAGCAGGAAACGATTACACTATTTTTGCAATGGAGGATGGAGTTGTTAAATTTAAGGACAAATTAGGTAAAAAAATAGTTAGTGTAACAAATTAATGGATAATCAGCCGATTTTGGAAGATCGTATATTTGAACTGGAAATAAATCTTTTACAAGCTAATCCTCTTCAACCCCGTGGATTAATTACACCTGAATCTTTAGCAGAACTAGCAGAATCGATTAGAGAGCATGGAATTTTAGAGCCTATTGTAGTTGCAAAAACTCCCGCTGGGTATCAAATTATTGCTGGCGAGAGAAGATGGAGAGCAGCAAGGCTAGTAGGAATGAGCAAAGTTCCTGTTGTTATTAAAGAAACTTCTCCTCAAGGTATGTTAGAAATGGCAATTGTTGAAAATGTCCAAAGGATTGACCTTAATCCGCTGGAGCGTGCACAAGCTTATAAAAGATTAATGGATGAATTTAACTTAACCAATTCAGAGATCGCCCAAAGAGTCGCTAAAAGCCCCTCTTATATTTCCAATACTATCCGATTGTTAACTTTACCGGATGCCCTAAAAGATGCTTTAATGTCCGGAGCAACAACAGAAGGTCATGCCAGAGCACTTTCTGGGCTTGATGATCCTCATTTAATAATTGAAGGCTATAAAGAGGTTTTAAGGAGAAACCTCTCTGTGCGAGGAGTAGAAGAATTAGTTAGGAGAATGCGCGCTAAACACAATATTATACCCAAAAAGGGAACTGTCCAACAAAATATGAGAATAATAAATGAGGAAATTGATCGGATTGAAGAAGGTTTAACTCAAGCACTCTCAACGTCAGTAGGTAATGGCAAAACGCCCAGAATTAAATATATTTTAACTGGAACGAATGCCAGGTTGGAAATCCGTTTAGAGGGAGCGCCTGATATAACAAATGAAACGATAGAAAAAGTTTACCGAGCAATTAGGGAATTTTTTAATACTCCGCAGCCTTAATCAACCCCACATAGTTTATCGGCCAATATCTTATCAAAGCTTTTCCTATAATCTCGTCGCGGCCTATAAATCCCCATTGCCTTGAATCAGATGAGGCAATCCTATTATCCCCGAGTACAAAAAAATGATTCTGCGGAACTATGACCTCTTGGTCTTCAGCTAAAAAAGCTCCTGGTTCGCTGTAAGCATCGCGTCCTAAATAAGGCTCTCTGATAGCCTCTCCATTGACAAATACCTTACCAGTGCTTAGTTTAACTACATCACCTTCTTTGCCAATAATTCTTTTTATATAATCTTCATCTGAATTTCCTGGATCTTTAAAAACAATTATTTCCCCTTTTTTTGGTTCACTAAAACGATAACTTATTTTATTGGTGATTATATAGTCACCATCATGTAAGGTTTGAAACATTGAACTTCCAGAAACTTTATGAGGTTGAGCTATAAAAAGATAAACCGCTGTACCAATAGCTAAAAAAACCACTAATGTTTGGATAAACTCAATAATTTTGGAACGAATTGACTGGTCGGGATGTCCTGAATAATCTTTAAAAGTGATAGGGTCCATAATGTTTATTTTAATTTAGTAGACTCAAAAGGTCTAGTGATAATATAATTATCCATATTTATGGACACTTAGCTCAGCGGTAGAGCGCTTGCATCACACGCAAGAAGTCGTAGGTTCAAATCCTACAGTGTCCACTCATACATTTTGTTAAAATTTACCTGTGATCACTAATATTTTAAAAAGTGTTTCTTTTTTATTAATTGCCCAGGTTTTAACCAAAATTATTTCCTTTTTTTATAGTATTTTTTTGGCCATTAACTTGGGAGTTGAAAATTTTGGACTTTACACTATTGCTCTTTCCTATTTTTCTTTGACTTCGAGTGTGGCCGATTTTGGAATAAGTCAATATTTAATTAGAGAACTCTCAGTAAATAAGGTAAGGGTAAAAGATTTACTCTTTAATGCTGTCTTTATAAGAGTTGTTTTTGCTTTAATACTTTTTAGTTTAATTTCTATATCTATGTTAATTTTTGATCCAAATATTTCAAGGAAGACCCTTTCGATTTTAGCAATCTTAGCTATTATTCCCCAAACAGTCGCACTAGTAATAGACACTATATTTGTAGCATTTAAAAAATTATCCTTTTCTGCTTTTGGACTATTAGTATTAAGTCTTTTGACAACAGGAATTGGCACAGTGCTAATTATACTTGGATTTTCAGTTAAGGGAATTATTTTCAGCTTGATCTTGGGCCAAATTGGTTATTTAATATTAAACGTGATCTTTTTGAAAAAATTAAAGATACACTTTTCCTTTTCGATAAATTTAGGTGAGGTAGCAAATATTATAAGAAACTCACTCCCATATGGATTTTTGATAATTTTAGGGCTAGTATATTTTAAAAATGATATCTTTCTTTTAGGTTATATTAAGGGTTCGTATGATACGGGTTTATATGGAGCCTCTTATAAGTTCTTAGAAGTCGTAGTATTTATTCCTTCAGCAATTAACGCTTGGATGTTTCCTTTTTTTTCAAAACTATCTATCAAAAATCCCCAAAAAGTTTATGAGTTTTATATTAAGGCTACAATATTTATGCTCGCCCTATCTTTGGTTATTAGCGGTTTTTATCTAACAATACTCCCAATATTGATTAAAGACATATTGCCAAGTTACTTGCCTCAAGTTAAACAATATATACCGGCAATCGCAACGATAAAAATATTAGCGTTAACAATTCCTTTTTTATTTATGATTTCTCCTCAATCAATAGTTTTACTTTCACAAAAAAGATTTCTAACTCCCTTAATAAAGATATCAATATTTAATCTATTTTTTAATTTAAGTTTAAATTTGATTTTAATCCCGAGGTATAGTTATTTAGGTGCTGCTTGGGTGACTTTAATTTCAGACGTTGTTGGTTTTTGCATCTTTTTTGTTTATATTAGAAATAAATTTACCACATCTTCCATATGAATATTGACGCAGCTTTAAGGTATTTACCTATAGCGGATGCAATAATGAAAAACAAAATAAAAGAACCAATATTGGAGGTGGGCTCAGGCACCAATGGAATTAGTGATTACTACGACGGTTACGTTTATGGAGTAGACAATGATTTTTCTAAAACTAACACCTGTAAAAATCCTAATATTATTCATAAAAAAGGAACGATATTTAAAATTCCTTTTAAAAAAGAATCTTTTTTAAAAGTAGTTTGTTTGGATACGCTCGAGCATATAAATAAGGAAAATCGCCAAAATGCACTTAATGAGCTACTGCGGGTTACTAAAAAAGATGGGACACTATATTTGGGATTTCCCAGTGGCTTTCTAAGCCAACAATTTGAAACGATTATCAATAAATTGTTTAAAATTAGACATAACAAAAAAGACAATCCTTGGTTATTGGAACATAAGATGTATGGTCTTCCAGGAAGAGAGGAAGTTTCAAATTATTTAAAAGTTTCAAAAGTTTCTAGCTTTAAAATAGTAAATAATTTAAATATTTTCATATGGTTTTTAATCCATTTATTTTTTACGGTTTTAGATGAAGATAGAAGGATATTAAAAATTACCTCGGTTTTTAAAAAACCAATATTTTTATTTGGAAAATTTTTAAATATTCCCCCCTTTTATCGTTACATATTTATAATTAAAAAATGACTAAACAAGATGCTTCAGTGATTATCCCTAATTGGAACGGTTTAGAATTTATTAAAAATTGCTTGAATTCGCTCAAAACTCAAACCTTTAAAACATTTGAAATAATAGTTGTTGATAATGGGTCAACAGATGGGTCGGTTGATTTTATCAAAAAAAATTATCCTTATATAATAATTATTGAGCTAAAAAAAAATACAGGGTTTGCTTTTGCAGTTAATCGAGGAATTGAGAAATCTCGGGGAGAGTATGTTATTTTGCTAAATAATGATACTGAAGTTGACAAATTTTGTATTGGAAAGTTAGTTGAAATTGCAAAAAAGTATCCCCAGGTAAGTTTTATCGCTGCCAAAATTTTAAATTACTACAAGAGAAATATTTTGGATTCAACAGGAGATTATATTGATGAAGTAGGACATGCTGATAATATTGGGAGGGGAGAAAAGGATAGTAAAAAATACTCAATTGCTGGCCCTATTTTTTTGGCCACCGCTGGGGGGTGTTTGATAAAAAAAGAGGCTTTCAAAAAAGTGGGTCTACTTGATGAGGATTATTTTATGTATTTTGAAGATGTTGATTGGTGCTTTCGGGCTCAGCTTTTGGGTTTAAAAGGTTGGTATGAGCCAAAAGCTATAATTTATCATATAAATAAAGCCTCTGCTAACAGGATTAAGCCCTTTGTTGAATATCTTCAATTTAGAAATATGACCATGACAATTTTAAAAGATTTTCCTAAAGGATTAATCTTACAAAGAATGAATTGGTTAAGAATTTTTTGGGTAAATATCAACACTGTTAGATATTTCGCAACTCAAAGTTATCTATGGGAGGCAATAAAAGCTGAATATTACATATTAACTAATTTAAGAAAAATTTTAAAAAAACGATCCATTATTCAAAAAAGTAAAGTTGTTTCTGATAAATATATCATCGAAAATATAAGAAGAAGAAAGTTGACTCTTTTTGGAATCTTTAAAAAAGGGATTTAAAAATGAACATAGTATGGTTGCTACTGATGATTACTTTTTTTGCTAGTTTCTTAGGAGAGTTTGGTCAATTTCCATTTGCTTCTAATTTGTCTATTAGTCTAGCTGATCTTTTCTTATCCATAACTATAATCTTTTTTTTATTTATGATTTTAAAGCGTAGAAAATATTATGAGGAATTACCAAGATCCTTTATTTTGGTAATAGCTTTTTGGGTGGTAGGAGTATTTTCACTTATTTTTTCTTTGAATTTAGGGGGAGGATTATACCTGTTAAGATTTATATCGTACAGCTTTGCTTTTTTTATTGGTTATCAATTGGTAAAAACAAAAACTATTGATATTATTAGAATTTTTTATTTAGTGATTTTAACCGGATTTATTTTTACTTTGGGAGGTTTTCTACAATTAATTTTCTACCCTGATTTTAAGTACTTGGAATACTTAGGATATGATCCGCATAAAAACAGATTAGCTTCAACGTTTTTGGATCCTAATTTTGCCGGCATATATATAGCTATTTCTTTATTTTTGACTTTTTTCCTCTTTAAACTTAAAAAAAAGATAATCTATCTATTTTTAATCATTTTTTTTTCAGTTGGGATATTCCTTACTTTTTCTCGTTCAGCGTACCTTATGACATTCTTAGGGTTAGCGATCTACTCTTTTTTCAAAGAAAAAGTTATATTTTTTTTCTTAATCTTAGTATTACTAATTGGTGCTTTACTAATCCCCAGGGTTCTTGATAGGCTACAGGGTGCCATAAATTTAGATGAAACCGCAAAGAAAAGAATTCAGTCTTGGGAAAATGGAGTTTTTATTTTTAATAATAATCCTTACTTAGGAGTAGGTTTTAATAATTTGAGGTTTAATTTGGAAAAATACAATCTATTTGATAAATATTTAGAAGATGGAGGAAACTCGGGAGCTGGGATTGATTCAAGTTTTATTTTTGTATTGGCGACAACAGGAATTTTGGGATTTTTTATTTACCTTGGTTTTTGGATAAGCATAATTTTTGTCTTAATAAGGGAAAAAAGTGAATATTTAATTTTCTTATTTTTAGTCTTGGGATTATTAATTAGCTCTCAATTTATTAATAGTCTTTTTTATCCACCAATTATGCTAACTCTTTACGTATTGCTCGGTTCTATTTTGGCAAAAGATGACTAGAAAAGTTTTAAGGGGTATAAGTAACTTTTCTTTGGATTTGAGTGGAATTACCGAAACCATTCGTCGCATTGATAATAATAGTATTTTCTCCATCGTTTAGGTTAATATCAAGACTAAAGTTGCCTGCAAAATTGATAATTACTTTATTTCCATTAATAGTTAGTTCATTATCTAAATCTGTTACCCCACTTACTTTTACTTTTTTCCCCTCACCCTCAATCTCAATCCCATCAGCGGGCTCCAAAACTTCTAATTTTGGTTTCTCATCTTGATAAATAACTTGAATTGTTTTTGAAGGAAGGCTTTCTTGACCTTCTTCATTAACGGTTTTTCCGATAATATTGTTTGTTCCAAGGGATAGTTCAATAAATCCTGTTTCAAATCTTCCATCAAGATTGGCTACTACAGTTTCCACTTTTTTATCATCCAAATAAATATTAACCTTGCCCTCAGGTTGAGTAAAACCGCTAAATTTAATATTGGCTGAATTTGTTGCATCAAAGGGAATATTTAAGACTGGAGGAGCAAGGGCAACATCTACCTCATTTAAGGCTTCTGTTTTAGGTTTTAGTATGTTAAAAACAGATAAACCGCTGATAAGTGTAGGAAGCCCCCATAAAACTACCAGTGAGAATAGAAAAAAAGCAAAAACAGTTGTAAAAATAAACTTTTTCTTAACTTTGCCCTCTCTTTTTCTAATTGAACGGGGAGTATAAGATCTGGAATATCTTCTCATATAAAATATTTTACACCTTGGAGCCGAAGATGGGAATCGAACCCATATCCTTACTTTACGAAAGTAGCGTTCTACCATTAAACTACATCGGCTTTTTAAACTTTATCTTTTTTTCTGGCAGAGATAATCAACATCTTTTCAAGCGTTTTCCACTTATCTGCGCCCGCAAGACCTTTAATGGACCTATTCATCTTGCCGTATTTTTCAAAAAATTTTTTATTATTGTAAATATTTTGTTTCATAGTGTTTGGAGCAGGATACGAGAATCGAATACTACGCTTCGCTTTAGTACCGTGGCTCGCACCTCTAATTTATGAGCGGTGGACCGGATTTGAACCGGCGACCTTCTCCTTGGGAAGGAGACATTCTACCACTGAACTACCACCGCGCTGGTTTAAAATTATATCATCAAAATGATATACTCCAAGGCTAATTGATAATGAAATCTAAATTAATTGAGTTTTTTTTGGAAGCCTTTCCTTTTCTGATAATTTTTTATGGATCTTTGTTTTTTCCAACGGATAAAGACTTGGGTTGGCACTTAAAATATGGAGAGTATTTTTTCAGAAATGGAACTATTTTAAGGGATAATATTTTTTCAAAGCTTATGGCTGATTATAAGTGGGCAAATCCTTCAGTGGGTGTGGATTTAATATCCTTTATTATTTTTAATAATTTTGGCTTTCTTGGCTTAATGGTTTTATCCGCTTTAATTGTGACAGCTACTTTTTTCTTTTTTGCTAAAGCCGCAAACTTAAATTTTTGGGATAAGGCTTTTATTTTTCCTATTGTTTTTTACTTGGAGCATCCAATTAATGGAGTATCTTTTAGAGGTCAACAGCTAAGCTTACTTTTTATCTCTATTTTATTTTTTTTAGTGCAAAAATATGGAGAAAATAAATCAAAAAAGCTCCTGTTAATCTTACCATTATTTATTCTCTGGCCGAATATCCATGGTCAATTTATTTTTGGTCTATCCATTTTTTCTTTATGGATTTTCTCAAAATCAATAATTGATTTTATAAAAACTAAATTAGATGTTTTTTTAACACTAAAAAACAACCTATACTATTTTTTTCTTTTCGCCTTTTCAGTTTTGCTAACTTTGCTAAACCCTTTTGGAATATTTATTTACAGCGAACCACTAGGACATTTGGGTGATCCAAAATTGAAGTATGTGGTTGAGTGGCTTCCTTTTGATCCCCAAACTACATTGTGGTGGAATAATATGATAATTTTTGTAGTAGTAACGTCTCTCCTTACCTATCTTTATCTATCTAAAAAATTACTCGAGTACTTTTTTCCATCAATAACTATATCTTTACTTCTTATAATGTCTTTTCAAATTAGACGCTACGCTTGGTCAGCATATTATTTTTTAATTCCTATATTAAAAACTATAACTGATTTAATTAGGTCTACAAGTACTAAGGTAAATTACATCTATGCCTTTTTTATCCTGGTTATTTTCTCTCTTCAAATATTGATTTATAAAAACCCATTAAATTTTTTTAATAATTTAACCTGGGATCGCTACTGCATGGATAGTGGTTGTTCAAGCAAGGCTTTAGAATATGTTTTAACAAATAAATTAACTGATAATTTATTCACTATTTATGATTGGGGAGGCTTTATTATTTGGAATTTTCCACAAATAAAACCTACTATTGATGGAAGAATGCATCTTTGGACAGATAAATCAGGATATAGTGGGTTTGAAGATTACTATGGATATGAGCAAAATAATAAAGATATTAATGAATCAAAATATGATGTGGCTTTGGTTTCACCGGAAAAAAATATTTACAATAGGTTGACTAAGCTTACAGATGAGAGAAAATGGCGGCTTGCCTATAAAGATAAGTTTGCAGCGGTTTTTGTAAGGATAAAAAGATAATTTATCTTGGTATTTTTAAAACCACCCCAACTTCTATAAAATTTGGATCAATAATATTATTGGCTTTGGCGATTCGATCATAAGCGTTAATGTCGCCGTAGGCCCTGCCTGCAATTTTAGATAGCCAATCATCAGCTTTAACAATGTAAGATTCATCTCTAATAGCTTCTCCCCATCCAGTCACTTGAGTAGTTTCATCAGGAAGAGGTAAACTTCCTTCAAAGCTGGTCTGTTTAAGCTTAGGAATAGTTAAAACCTGTCCAAGTTCAATTAAATTTTCATTTTGGATATTATTTACCTTTATAATCTCAGGATATTTCAATCCTTCATCGTAGTATTTTTGTGCAATCAAAAAGAGTGTATCCCCTTCCTTTACAGTATATTTCCCTGGTAAGTTTTCTTTCTTTACATCTTGAGATACTTGTTGACCATCCAAAGTATCGGTTTGTTCTCCGGGAAGTAAATCGCCATCTGGTCTTTTAAAATAGTTAAACAGTAAATAGCCAACAATAACTACAATAAAAATTCCTAAAATTAAACTTAAGTAAGATTGTTTATTTTCAAAATCTGCCTGGATTTTTTGAAAGAAGTTTAATCTTTTAGCTTTTCTTGCCATCTGTCCACTCCTTAATTTCAAGTATGGGCAGCTAATAGCCTTTTTAACTTATTTTAAAGTTAAAGTCAAGAGCTCTTAATAAGTATCAAATCTACTCGTTTAGTCTCACTAGATCTTTTCCCATATACCCTCTATATAGAACTAGATTATGTCTTTCTGCAATTCCCATTTGGACCCTTCTACTATCTGCGGTTGATGTAATAGGAATGGCTCTAAATCCACCGAGTGCTTCAATCTTTCCTAGATACAAAAACCCATGCTGTTCGTACCAGTATTTTTCAAAAGCGTCCTGGGTTAAATATGCTGAAATACCTTCCAAAACTGAAGTCTCTCTTGTTCTAAAGGCGAAAACATTTTCTTCACCCTCAACTACACCCATAACAGGCATATAACTTTCCTTGCGTAACATACAATATAAATCTCCAGCAGAGAGACCGGCCTTAAATAATCTAAATAATCGATGAAGCTCACCGAACCTTCTTTTATTCAATACTTTAGGGTGTGAGTGAAGATCACCTAAAGCGTTAATGCCAGCATCTCTTGCTCTTTCTATAGAGTTAATAATTACCTCTGCGGGAACATAACCAACTCTACCCCTGGAAGAAATAGCCGATAAATAGAGCCCTCTTTGTGAACCATTGGCTCCAATAATCCGGTGTCTTTCTATACCATCTTGAGACTCTGTTCTCATTTTATCGAGTACCTCATGCCATTCCTGACTGAGTCTAATTCGTAATGGGTAATCAGTTTTGGGAGGTAAAAATAGTTTACCTCTTCCAATCGCTGCCAAATATTCTTTAAAAGTTTCATACCCCCAGATTTTGTCTGGACCGCAATGAATTGCTCGTAAGGGAACTCTAACCTGCATTCCGAAAAAAGCGTTAGTGATAGCCTCAATAGCTTCAAGCATAGAGCTAATTTTAACAGTTTGGGGACCTTTTTGCAAACTATAGGTTGGAAGAATATTTATAATTCTGCGAAAAAACAGACGTAATCCCAAATCCCACCTGCGTAATCCCAAATCCCACCTGGGAGGTGGATTCCTATTGACACCTAGGGAGTTGGTTTACATGAATGTGGCGGGCCCGACCGGATTCGAACCGGCGATCTCCTCCGTGACAGGGAGGCGTGATAACCGCTACACTACGAGCCCTCGTCGGGTCAAGGCTTCAACTGCCACAATTTCACAGTTGCTTCAGTTTACGCCTGCCCCTCCTCTTAAAATCTTTACAAGATTTTGGAAAAAGGAATCTTAAGAAACCTCAAAATTGTAGCAAAGCTAGTATTAAGAATCAATCCTACCTGTGTTATATTACTAACTATGACGAATTTGGAGGTAGCTAAACTTTTACGTTCTGTTGCAGCTGCACTAACTTTAAAAAAAGCTAATTTATTGGACGGCAACAAGGTTTCCTTATTCCAAGTTAGGGCATATGAAAATGCAGCCACCAGCATAGAAAATTTAACCTCAGAGATAGAAGATTTATGGGAAGAAGATAAATTAGGGGATATTCCAGGTGTAGGGGAGAGCTTAAAAAAATATTTAAATGAACTCTTTAAAAATGGCAAAGTAGAACATTTTGAAAAGATAATGAAAGCTTTTGATCCCATTATTTTTGAATTTTTGGAAATCCCAGGAGTTGGTCCAAAAACTGCAGAGGAATTAGCAAAATATAAAATTAAAAGCTTAGGTGATTTAAAAAAAAGACTTAAAAATGGGGAGCTTGTGAGGGAAGGTTTTTCAGTGAAGGTAGCTGAAAAAATTCTTTCAGGTTTGGAAGAATTATCAAGTAGAACAGGTAGGATGTTGTTACCTTATGCTAGCTCTTATGCAGACAAAATACTAGAATACCTCAAAAACAATCCCAAAGTCCTGGCAGCAGATGCGTTAGGAAGTTTAAGGAGACAAGTTTCAACGGTTGGTGATTTGGATTTTGCAGCGTCAGCCAAAGATCCTACTGATGTAATTAATCATTTTGTAAAGATGCCTGGAATTACCCAAATTGTAGATCAAGGAAAAAGTAGTGCGACTGTTGTCTTGGCCTCAGGATTACATGTAGACTTACTGGTTGGCAAACCCGAAAGCTATGGAGCACTATTGCAACACTTTACAGGCTCTAAAAACCACAATATTAGGCTTAGAAACATCGCAAATGAGCAAGGACTATCTTTGAGTGAATATGGCGTAAAAAATACCAAATCTGGACACATAATTCCCACAAAAACGGAAGAAGAACTTTATAAAATACTCAAAATGGATACCCCGGCTCCTGAAATTAGAGAAGATACTGGCGAGATTGAGGCAGCGCTGGCCCACCGCCTTCCCAAATTAGTTGAGTTTAAAGATATTAAAGGAGATTTACATCTTCACTCTAATTTTCAATTGGAACCTTCGCATGGCTCGGGAGCAAATACCATCCAAGATCTCATTAATAAGGCTAAAGGGTTGGGATATGAATACGTAGGCATTTCGGATCATCCCCCGGCCTTTACTACTCATACTCGATCCGAAATAATTAAACTAATAGAAAAGAGGACAAAATTTATCCACTCTTTAAAAAAGAGTACAAAAAATATTCAAATTCTAAATGGATTAGAAATTGATATCGTAGGTGATGGCAGCTTAAGCGTTCCTGATGAAGCTTTGAAAACCTTGGACTTTTGCATTGCCGGAATTCACTCTGGCCACCGTAGCCATAAAGATATTTTAACTAAAAGAATTATTAAAGCATTGATGAGCCCTTATGTTGATATTATTTCTCATCCTAGTGGAAGGTTGTTAAATGAACGGGACTCATTTGAAGCAGATTGGGAAGAAATTTTCAGAGTAGCTGCAAAAAATAACAAGGTTTTAGAAATTAATGGTTATCCTAACAGAATGGATTTAAGAGATGATTTAGTAAGGCAAGCTAAAGAATTTGAAGTAAAATTTGTTATTGATACTGATGCCCACGAGGTTTCTCAAATGGAAAATATGAAATTTGGAGTTGCAGTTGCTAGAAGGGGTTGGGCGCAAAGTAGCGATATAATAAATACTTGGGACTGGAAAAAAATAGCGCAATGGTTTAATATAAATTAAATAAAATGAGTCCACTACTTTTATTTGGAATCATTATTGGTGTAATCCTACTTTGGCTGCTCTTTACTTATAATAGCCTAATTACTTTAAGAAATAGAGTTAAAGAAGCTTGGTCTCAAATTGATGTTCAATTAAAGAGACGTTCCTCTTTGATTCCTAACCTGGTTGAAGCAGTTAAAGGTTACGCTAAACACGAAAAACAAGTTTTTGAAAATGTAACTAAGGCGAGATCTGCTCTAATGGGTGCAAGCAATCCTCATCAGGCAGCAGCTGCAAATGATATTTTAACAGGAGCCTTAAAATCTCTTTTTGCAATTGCGGAAAACTATCCTAATTTAAGAGCTTCTGAAAATTTCAAACAGCTTCAAGATGAGTTATCCGATACGGAAACTAAAGTGGCAGCATCCAGGCAGTTTTATAATGCTAATGTGTTGGATTTAAATAATTCTTTAGAAACTGTACCTTCAGCCTGGATAGGCTCAATGTTTGGGTTTAAAAAAGAAGATTTCTTCAAAGCAACTGAAGATGAGAAAAGAGATATTGAGGTTAAGTTCTGAGTAAGTGTTATCTCCATCCAACAAAATTTATTTAGCCAAATCTACTGCTGCTGGAAGAGGGGTTTTTGCAAAAGAAGATATAAAAGCAGGAGAAATAATTGAAGAAGCTCCAGTAATAATTATACCCCCAGATCAACTTCATGAGTTATCAAAAGATCTTTTTCGTTTTGCTTTTGCTTGGGGAATTGATCAAAAACACGCAACAACTGCAATTGCTTTAGGTTATGGCTCCCTATACAATCACTCAGATTTTCCTAATGCCACTTTTCACCCGGCTTTTTATAATAAAACAATGGTTTATACAGCTATAAAAGATATTAAAAAAGATGAAGAAATTTTTATTACTTATGGTTACTCAATTCTTAAAAACCTATTCCGAACTAGAGGCTCCATTGATTCAGAATAGATCCCGGATCAAGTCCGGGATGACAAATATATGTTAGCTATAAAAAAATCCCAAGGTAAAGGTAGAGGAGTATTTGCTGCTAAAAATTTTAGAAAAGGAAAAGTTATAGAAGTAGCTCCAATTATAGTTTTAAGTTTTGAAGACTTAGTAGATACTAAGTGGAATAAATTATTTGATTATTATTTTTGGATGGATGAATATGTAGTTTTAGCCTTAGGGTATGGATCTTTATATAACCACTCAGAAAATCCTAATGCTAGCTATAAAATAGATAAAGAAAAAGAAGTTATAATTTTTAAAGCTTTAAGGGATATAAAAAAAGGAGAGGAGATATTATTCAATTACAAGGGTAAAGAAAAAAGTAAAACCCCTTTATGGTTTGAGAGGGAAAAATAAATTCATTTATGCTAAAATTTGCCTAATATGACAACTGTTAACACTGCTTGGGACCATGTCTCAGGTAATATTTTTAAAACCTGGCTAATTATGTTTCTATTCTCAGTTTTTTTCGTAGGTATGATTTATGTGATTGCCAGAGGTATGGGATATGGTGAATTTGGAGGGTTAGGGTTAGTGGGATTTTCCTTAATCATGGCTGGGATAATGAATTTTATCTCTTACTTTTGGTCAGATAAAATAGTTTTAGGAATTTCAGGTGCAAAACAAATCCAAAAAAAAGATAGCCCAGAAGTCTTTAGGATAGTTGAAAATTTGACCATTGCTGCAGGTTTGCCAATGCCTAAAGTTTATATCCTGGAAGATTCTGCAACCAATGCCTTTGCCACAGGGAGAGATCCCAAACATGCTGCAATAGCCTTCACAACAGGAATTTTAAGTAAGCTCAATAAGCAGGAATTAGAAGGAGTAGCTGCTCATGAATTATCCCATGTAGGGAATAGAGATACTTTAGTTATGACTTTAGTTTCAGTATTAGTGGGTACACTAGCTTTAGTTTCTGACTTCTTTCTACGGTCAATGTGGTATAGAGGAAAAGATAGTGATGATAATAGGTCTGGGACTATCTTTGCTGTAATTGCTATAGTTGCAGCCATTCTGGCTCCAATAGTCGCTACTTTAATCCAGCTTGCCATTTCCAGAAGAAGGGAATTTCTGGCTGATGCATCAGGAGTAATACTTACAAGATACCCATCAGGATTAGCCAATGCGCTAATAAAAATTTCAGGAGACAAAGAACCACTGGAAGCTGCTAATAGGGGAACTGCCCATCTTTATATTGTTAACCCGCTAAAAGGTTCCTCTTCTGTTGGTTGGTTTGCCAATTTATTTAATACGCATCCTCCTATTGAAGCCAGAGTAAAAGCTTTAAAAGAAATGGAAGGTCAGTTTTAAAATGAAATTGACTAAAGTACAAATAGAACATGTTGCAAAACTTGCTAACTTACCTCTTACTGAAGATGAGATAAAAAAATACTCAGAGCAATTATCTAAGATTTTGGAGTATGTTGAACAATTAAATTCTGTTAATACAAAAAACATAGATCCAACTTTTAATACTACAGGTCTGGCAAATATAACTTCTGAAGATACTTTGAGTAAAAGTCTTACCCAGGAGGCAAGTCTCCAAAATGCCCCTGTGAAAAAGAATGGGTTTTTTGTAACAAAAGGAGTTTTTAATGAGTGATTCAACTAGTTGGTCACTAATAGATACCATAAAGAATTTAAAAAATAAAAAAGTTTCCGAGGAAGAATTAAATCGCGCATATTTTGAGAAAATTAATAGATTAAATCCGAGGCTAAATATTTTTTTACGCGCAAAAATAAATCAGCGTGGAATTCCTGCTGCCATAAAAGACATTATTACTACAAAGGGTATTGAAACAACTGCAGGTTCTAAAATTTTAGAGGGTTTTATACCTCCATACAATGCAACAGTTGTTGAGAGGTTGATTAAAAATGGTATAAGTATTATTGGAAAGACAAATCAAGATGAGTTTGCTATGGGCTCATCTGGTGAAAATTCCGCTTTTGGACCAACAAAAAACCCTTGGAATTTAAATAAGGTGCCAGGAGGATCATCCTCTGGTTCAGCAGCTGCAGTTGCTGCAGATTTATGCGTATTCTCTTTAGGAACTGATACAGGTGGGTCCATTAGGCAACCAGCTTCACTTTCAGGAGTAGTAGGTTTAAAGCCAAGTTATGGAAGAGTGTCCAGGTATGGAGCAATAGCCATGGCTTCATCACTAGATCAGATAGGGCCTTTTACTAAAACTGTTGAGGATGCTAGATTAGTTTTAAGCTGGATCTCAGGTCCTGACGGACTTGATTCTAATTGTGTCCCGATGTCATTCCCGCCCACAAGGGAATCTAAAATCCTTAGCCTGATTCAGGATGACAAACCATTGAAGGGAATAAGAGTAGGTGTACCAAAAGAGTATTTTGGAAGAGGCTTAGATAAAAGGGTGGAAAAGGTAATAAAAGATGCGATCGCTAAATTAAAAGAGTTAGGGGCTGAAATTATCGAGGTAACATTGCCCCATACTGAATATGGAATAGCCACCTACTACATAATCATGGCTTCAGAAGTTTCCTCAAATTTAGCTAAATTTGATGGAATAAGGTTTGGTCATACTAGAGACAAGTTTGGAGAGGAAGCAAAAAGAAGGATTATGCTTGGTACTTTTGCACTATCAGCTGGTTATTTTGATGATTATTTTATTCAGGCTGCCAAAGTAAGGACTCTAATCAAAAAAGATTTTGAAGATGCATTCAATAAGGTGGATGTGATTGTTGGACCTGTTTCTCCAACAGTAGCTTGGAATATAGGGGAAAAAGTGACAGATCCTCTAGCTATGTATTTATCTGATGTTTACACTGTTCCAGCTTCTCTAGCAGGGATTCCGGATTTATCAATTCCCTGTGGTTTTTCAGAAGGCATGCCAGTTGGTTTACAGATCTTAGGCAAATATATGGATGAGGAAACAATTTTAGCTGTGGGAGAAGTTTATGAGAAAAATACTAGGTGGCATAAGGAGAAACCTAAATTATGATTGAAGCACCGCACCCTTATAGTCCGGTAGAAAGAGAGAGATTAAGAATGCTATATGGGGATGTATTAATTAGAAATAGAAAATGGAGGGGGTTGAGAGAAATGTCTCCAGTTGATCGTGGATATCGGGCTTTAGAATTAATGGGCAGAGCTATTGATATTTGTTATGAGGATAGAAGAATGATTCTTGTTTACGCAGTAGAACTTAAAAACAATGATGAAGCATATAGAGGTACTTATGGGTATTTAGTTGACTGTGATGACAGCAGCCAATACGCTCTGTTGTTGCAAAACGAGCAGTATTTAAATAACTTAGTCGCTAGGGTAAGTAGGGGAGATCTTAGGGCACGTACTCAAATCACTGATGTGATAAGCGAGTTAGCAAGAACTAGATTATGAATAATTATGAACCTGTGATTGGACTTGAGGTCCATGTAGAACTTAACACAAAATCCAAGATGTTTTGCAGATGTAGCGCGGATTACTTTGGAAAAGAGCCAAATACTCATACTTGCCCTATTTGCTTAGGATTACCAGGGTCACTACCTTATATCAATAAACAAGCAATAGAAGATTGTATAAAGATAGGGTCGGCTCTTAATTGTGAAGTGCCTGAGCAATCTCTGTTCGAGAGGAAAAACTATTTTTATCCTGATTTACCTAAAGGTTACCAAATTTCCCAATACAGATGGCCCCTAGCCATAAATGGTTGGATTGAAGTAGAAAATGATGAGGGAAAAACTTCCAAAATTAGGATAAATAGAGCCCATCAAGAAGAAGATACCGGTAAATTATCACACCTCGGAGGTGTTACAAATATTGACTTTAATAGATCAGGTGTGCCTTTAGTAGAGATAGTAACAGAGCCTGATTTTACAGACTCATCCCAAATTAGGGATTATGCTAAAAAATTGCAGCTAATTTTTAGGTATTTGGGTGTTTCTAATGCAGATATGGAAAAAGGAGATATGAGGTTGGAAGCTAACATAAGCGTGAAGCGTAAAGGGGAAAAGGGGTTACCACCTTACCGCGTTGAGCTTAAAAACATTAACTCTTTTAGGTTTATGGTAGCAGCAGTGGAATATGAAATAAAAAGACAAATTGAATCTCTGGAGAAAGGAGAAAGATTGATTCAGGAAACCAGGGGTTGGGATGAGGATAAGAAAGCTACTTATACCCAAAGGGTTAAAGAGGAAGCAAATGATTATAGATATTTTCCAGATCCTGATCTACCAAAATTGGCTATAAATAAAAAGGATGTGGAGCGAATTAGAAACAGCATGCCTGAACTTCCGCAGGAAAAAATTAAAAGATGGGTAAAAAATTTAAACATTAAAGAATCTGATACAAGCTTACTAATTGAATCAAAGCAAATGGCAGATTTTTTTGAGAAAGCAATTGAATATGCAAAAAAGCACCAAATATCTCCTCAAGAATTAGCAAATTATATAGTTAATAGAAAGATAGATCTAATTGATACCTCCATACAACAAATTGTTGATGATTTAGTAGCAAAAAAATCAGGGGTTGTGGATGATCAAGCTACCTTAGAAGAGATGGTTAAAGAAGTAATTAAAGAAAACACTGATCTGGTAGAAAAATATAAAAATGGAAAAGTTACTGTAATACAAGCTTTAATAGGTAAGGTAATGGGAAAAAGTAAAGGTAAAGCAAATGCTGCTAAAGTGAAACAAATTCTACAAAACCTTCTTAAATGACTACTTGAAAATATACCTTTGGAAGTAGTTAAATATGAATTGCCACAATACTTATCGCGGAGACTAATAAGCCCGCAAGAGATTGTTTATCTATGGCTGAATTTGTCCACCTACACACTCACAGCGAATATTCCCTCCTTGATGGACTTTGTAAAATCCCTAAATTAGTTAAAAAAACAAAGGATTTAGGAATGGATGCTTTGGCTATAACAGATCATGGGGCTATGTATGGAGCGATAGAATTTTATAAAGCTTGTTTGGAAAATAATATCAAACCTATTATAGGAGCTGAAGTTTATGTGGCGCCCCGCTCCCATAAACATAAGGAGGGTAAAGCAGACAGCGAACCCTACCATCTAACTTTACTAGCCAAAAATTACCAGGGTTATTTAAATTTGATGAAACTTATCTCTATCTCTCATTTAGAAGGTTTTTATTATAAACCAAGAGTAGATAAGGAATTACTAAAACAGTTTCATGAAGGGTTAATCGCTCTATCAGGTTGTCCAGCTTCAGAATTCATCAGACATTTGGATAAGAGTAGCCTTTCAAAAGCAGAGCAAGTAGCCAAAAATTATCTAGAAATTTTTGGCGAAGGAAATTATTTTTTTGAACTACAAAATCACTTTTATAAGGATTTATTAAAACCTGATTTGGATGAGGCTATTAAAAGAGATTTAGAAAATATGGGAGAGCTGCAAGATTTAACTTGGGATGGGGCCACCAAACTTTCTAAAAAACTGGGAATTCCTCTGGTTGCTACCAATGATCTTCACTATATTAATGAGGAAGATGCAGCAGCCCAAGATGCACTGGTTTGTATTCAAACAGGCAAAACTTTAGATGAACTTAAACGTCTTAGGATGATAGATACTCCTAATTTATATTTAAAGTCACCTAAGGAAATGGTTGAGGCTTTTAAGGATTTACCACAAGCAATTGAAACTTCAGTAAAGATTGCTAAAGGTATTAATATAGAGATTCCTTTGGGAAGCCCCAGATTTCCTATCTACGAATTACCCCCTGAAAAAACTGCCGATGGTTATCTAAGAGAGCTTACATTTGAGAGGGCCAAAACAAAAATGGAGATGACAGATGAGAGGATAGAGAGATTAAACTACGAACTCTCGGTAATTGTTAAAAAAAAGTACTCAACTTATTTTTTGGTAGTAGCAGATTTTGTTAACTGGGCACACACCCAGGGGATAATAACCAACACCAGGGGTTCTGCAGCAGGATCGCTGGTCTCTTTTGCCTTAGGCATTACTAATATTGATCCTATAAACTATATGCTTCCCTTTGAGCGTTTCTTAAATCCATTCAGACCCTCTTTGCCTGATATTGATGTTGATTTAGCAGATGATAGAAGGGACCAAGTTATTAGCTACGTGGCGAGTAAGTATGGGGAAGATAGAGTAGCACACATTATTACTTATGGAACAATGCTTGGTAGAGCTGCAATTAGGGATATTGGTAGGGTAATGGGTGTACCTTATGGGGAGGTAGATAGAATTGCTAAGTTAGTTCCTCCACCAAAGCAGGGTTTTCATAAAACTTTAAAGGAATCAATTGCCGAGGTACCAGAACTTTCCGATCTTTATAAAAATGACCCACAATATAAAAAATTACTTGATTTGGCAGTCAAGGTTGACTCAACAGTTAGACATGCTTCAGTGCATGCTGCAGGTATTGTAATAGCTCCAGAGCCTTTGACTAACTTTACTCCTCTGCAGCTTGAGGCAAATGGTGACAAAATTGTTACTCAATATGACATGTTTGCGGTGGAAGATGTGGGTTTAGTAAAAATGGACTTTTTAGGAATTAGAAATCTTTCAATTTTAGGAAGGGCAGTTGAGTATGTGAAAGCAAATAAAGGTATTAATATAGATTTGGAAATTATTTCACTTAATGATAAGAAAGCTTTTGAGCTGTTATCTAAAGGAGAGACAATGGGTCTGTTTCAACTTGAGGGTTCGGGAATGACTAAGTACTTGGTTGATCTTAAAGCGACGAGCATTTTTGATATTATGGCGATGATAGCACTATACCGCCCCGGACCTTTAAGCATTATCCCTGAGTATATAAACAGAAAGCGAAATTCCAGCCAAATTAAATTTTTTGATCACAGAATGAAAGATTATCTGGAGAGATCTCTAGGGTTACTTGTTTACCAAGATGATGTTTTATTAACTGCCATAAATATTGCTGGATATTCTTGGGAAGAAGCAGATAAATTTAGAAAGGCAATGGGAAAGAAAATCCCATCGGAAATGGCAAAACAAAAAGATCACTTCATTGATGGGGCAGTGAAAAATGGTTTAACCAAAGAAAAAGCCGAAGAGCTGTTTAAACTAATTGAGCCATTTGCAGCTTATGGATTTAATAAAGCTCATGCTGCCTCATATGCCATGATTTCTTATCGCACGGCTTATATGAAGGCAAACTTCCCGGTAGAATTTATGGCAGCGGTGATGACTGCAGAATATGGGGACACTGATAAAATTGCTGCAGCCATTGAGGAGTGTAAAAGGATGGGGATTGTAGTTTTACCACCAGATATAAATCAATCGGGGATAGGTTTTACTATTGAGGAGCTTAAAGATTTATCCAAGGAGGATTTAAAAAGACAAATAACTGGTGTTGAAAAAAGAATTTCTCACCAAGGTATTAGATTTGGTTTATCAGCCATAAAAAATGTTGGGCTTTTAGCAATTGAGTCCATTTTGAAGGCAAGAAAGAGTGAGCAATTTTCCTCTTTATTTGATTTATGTTCAAGAGTAGACACGCGCTTAGTCAATAGAAAAACTTTAGAAAGCTTAATTAAGGCAGGGGCACTTGATTCCTTTGGTTTAAGAGCTGCTCAACTTTTAGCACTTGATAGGTGTTTAGAAGAAGCACATAAAAATTCCAAAGCTGTAAGTTCTGGGCAAACATTTTTATTTGGTGATCAGGAAGAAATTAACATATCAGCAGTTATACTTCCTGATGTTGAAGAGCTGTCTTTAGATAAATTGCTGGTATTTGAACGAGACCTTTTAGGTTTTTATTTGCATGAGCCCCCATACCTAGAAGCTTTGAAAAAAATTCACGAGTATGTGTCCTTAAATTTAGTGGATATTTTAGAGGCTGATATTGGCAAAAGAGTGATTGTAGGAGGTGTTATTTTAGAAACAAAAAAAGTTTTGACTAAAAAATCGGCCCAAGAAATGGCGTTTGTGACGTTATTTGACGGAACAGGGGAGATTGAGTGTGTAGTATTTCCAACTACCTTTGCTCAAAATAAAGATATTTTAGAAAAAGAAGAGGTAGTCTTAATTGCTGGAAAAATAGATAAAAGGGAGGAGGATTTTTCCTTGGTAGTAGATTCTATAGAAAAATTTGATTCAGTTACTGCCAGCAAGATCAATTTTAGATCAATGGAAGTTGAAATTCCTCCAAATTCTAACGGAGATATATTAAAAAAAGTAAATTCAACCCTGAGACAATATCCTGGCCCCTCTCCAATTTCTATACTAATTACTTCAGGCGGATCACTTAAAAAAATGCCGCTTCCTTTTACGGTAAATGCTGATGATGTTAATTTAATAGAAAATATTGAGAAAATTTTAGGGCCCAACTCTGTGAAATTGATTTGATAACCTGATTATTCTATAATGTATCCTCGTTGTCAGTAATATTATGATTTCAGCCAAATTCAAAGAAGTTGATATTCACATTGGAGACACTCTTCGAGTAAAAAATACCATTGTTGAAGGAGAAAAAACTAGAATCCAATCCTTTGAGGGGATACTAATTTCCATTCAAGGGCGTGGAGAAAATAGGACTATTAAAATAAGAAAAATTGGACCTTTGGGTATTGGTATTGAGCGAACTTGGCCGCTTAATGCAAGAAACATAGTAGATATCCAAGTTGTAAAAAAAGCTATTAAAGTTAGAAGGTCAAAACTATACTATCTTCGCAACCTAACTGGCAAAATGGCCACTAGAGTATAATTTTTTTGATATACTTCCCTCATGATTCTACCCACACTGGATTATGAACAAAACTTATGGAGAAACAATTTTAAATACGTCTGCGGCATTGATGAGGTTGGAAGAGGTTGTTTTGCAGGGCCTGTGGTTGTAGGGACTGTAATTTTTTCACCGGACTGTATCCTTCCAGAGGGTATTGCTGATTCTAAACTTTTAAAGCCCAGTAGAAGAAAACTTTTAGCTAAAAAAATAAAAGAGTGTGCAATCTCTTGGGCAATTGCAGAAATTCCTGTTTCAAAAATAAATAAATTTGGTATTGGTAAGGCTACTCAAATGGCCTTTAGAAAGGTAATTAAAAATTTAAAAGTAAGACCTGATTTTGTTTTAATTGATGCATTTTATATTAAACACTTGAGTAGAAAATATCAGAAGGCGCTTAAAAATGGAGATAAAATTTGTACCTCAATAGCCGCTGCATCCATTATTGCCAAAGTTTATAGGGATGAATTAATGAAGAAATTGCATAGAAAATTTCCAAATTATGGTTTTTCCAAACACAAAGGTTATGGAACAAAATTTCATCAAGAGGCAATCAAAAAATTTGGATTATCCAAAATTCATCGGACAAGTTTTAATTTAGAAAAATTTCTTGTGTCATCCTGAAGCACGGGCCCCTTTAGGGAGGAAGGATTTTGAGATTAGATTCTTCGCTTGCGCTCAGAATGACAAGTTCGCTCAGAATGACAAATAACCTGACTACCGGTAATAAGGGAGAAGATTTGGCTTGTCAATTTTTAAAAGAACAAGGTTATAAAATACTTGAGCGAAATTATAGAATTAGAGGAGGAGAAATAGATATAGTAGCCAAGGATAAGGATTATTTAGTCTTTGTAGAGGTAAAGGCAAGATATTCTCATAAATTTGGATTACCAATTGAAGCAATTACTCCTTGGAAGTTAAAAGCGTTATTAAAATCAGCACTTTTTTATATTCAAAAAATTAAATGGGGAGATAAAGGATATAGAATAGATTTAATTTCTATAGATTACACTGAGGGTGATGACAATCCCAGGATAGACTTAATTAAAAATATTACCTTATAGAAATGACAAAGCAGAAAATGAATAATTTGATAGCTTTAGTTTTTAAACAGGGAAAAGATAATTCCAAATTATCCAAATCAAAAACCCAACCTTGTCCTCAATGTGGTTATCCTATTGGAATTATTTCTGGTTCCAATGAAGCTATTTGTAAAAATTGTGGTTTTAAAGATCCTTGTTGTGAGTAATTGATTTTTTTCATCACTATGGTATTGTAAAAAAGTTGCCTAAATATGGCATATGCACTTCTTAGCGTTTCTGATAAAACAGGGATAGTAGATTTAGCAAAAACTTTAACCAAACTTAAATTTCAAATTATCTCAACCAGTGGTACCTATCAACATTTAGCTTCCCACCTGAAAGGTGTCAAGCTAATTCCTATTCAAGAAATTACAGGAAATCCTGAAAGTTTTGATGGAAGAATGAAAACTATTAGCTTTCAAATTGAAGGAGGTATTTTATATGATCGAAAAAATAAGATTCACTTAAAGGAAGCAAGAAAGTTAAAAGTTCCAAAAATAGATATTGTAGTTTGCAATCTTTATCCATTTGAAGCTTCACCTTCCATTGAAAATATTGATGTTGGCGGACCAACCATGATTAGAGCAGCTGCTAAAAATTATGCAGATGTCCTGATACTAGTTGATCCAAGAGATTATAAAAGAGTCAGCAGGCACCTCATTAAGTGTCATTCTGAACGGAGTGAAGAATCTAAAAAAGTTAGGTCCTTCGCTAACGCTCAGGATGGCAAGTTCCATAAAGAGTTAGCTGCTAAAGCTTTTTATCATCTTTCTTTTTATGATAGCCAAATTGGAAGACATCTCTTAAAAGAAAAATTTCCAAAAGAAATTACTTTAGCAGGACGAAAAATAAAAGAGTTAAGATATGGTGAAAATCCTCACCAAAAAGCCTCATTTTATTTAGAACCCAACACCACCTCACCTTTAAAAAATATTCAAGGTTATTGGGGAAGGCAGTTATCTTTAACTAATTTAACAGATATTAATGCTGGAATTTTAGCAATCAGATTATTTAAAGAACCATCTGGAGTTGTTATAAAACACAATAGCCCATGTGGGATAGCTTTGGGAAAAACTTTAGATGAAGCATTGCAAAGAGCCATTGAGGCAGATCCTGAGTCTGCTTTTGGCGGAGTTATTGTAATTAATAGTCCTCTTGATTTAAAAACTGCAAAGGTAATTTTTAAATTTAAAAAAGATAAAAGAGGTTTAATAGATATTGTCGCAGCACCATCTATTAATAATGAAGCATTGGAACTATTAAAAAAGGTAAGAAAAAGCATGGGGATTTATAGTTTTGGAGAGATAAAAAAAGATGTTAAAGAAGTGAATTGGAAATGGTTAATTGGTGGTTTTATTTTGCAAGAAAGTGATAATTATATTGAAAAAAGTTTTAATAGTTGGGAAGTGGTTACCAAAAATAAACCAACAAAGTCTCAATTAGAAAAAATGAGAATTGCTTGGAAATTTGCAACCTTTATCAGATCTAATTGTATAGTAGTTGTTGATAAAAATTTGCCAATGACAAGAGGAATTGGTACTGGCCAAACCTCACGCTTACGAGCTGTTCAAATTGCTCTTAAGCAAGCTAACACTCATGCTAAAGATGGAATACTTGCCTCTGATTCTTTTTTTCCTTTTGATGATTGCGTTAAGCTAGCAGCTAAGTCTGGAATTTCAGCAATTGTACAACAAGGAGATTCAATTAATGATGATCTTTCAGTTAAAGCTGCAAACAAAGCTGGAATTCCAATGATTTTTACTCACCACAGAGCCTTCTGGCACTAAGTTTATTTGGTGATTATAATTTCGACATGAGAATTGAACTGTTTGGTACGAGAATTGAAATGATAAGATTATCATATAATTTAGTAAATCTTGTGGGAGATTCTAGGGATTATTTTTCTCGGGAATGGGGATTAAGTGCTGGAATATCTCGCATAGCAGCATTACCTTTTACCCTAATTCTTCTGACAACAGCTGATCTTTATTACAGTGCGTGTGATCCGCACGCAACCCCTAGAAGATCTGCTTATTATGGAGCTTGGACAGGTGGAATGATGGGGGTTGCAGGATACCTGATTGGAGTAGAGTGTTTAGCCTTGGGAATTGGTTATGGTGCCGCCACAGGGGCAGGACTTGGATTAGGAGTTGAAAGAGTGATGCATAGCAGGCTAGGAAGATTGCTCGGTCACAAGTAATAAACTTATTCTATTGTTTTTTATTAAATAGTTTTTTATTATTTCTTCAAACTTAATGAGTGGTATAAAGACTGCACTTTTAATTTCAGGAAATGGTACTACTGCGGAAGCAGTTATCAAAGCTTGCCAGGATAGAAGATTAAAAAATATTGATCCCTTTGTAATTTCCAGTAAATCTGATGTGCCTGGGATAGAAAGAGCGAAAAAATTAAACATAGCGACTTATGTAGTAGATAAAAAATTGTTTAAATCTTTAGAAGAATTTGGAGAAGAGTTACTGAAAGTCTTGGAAAATTTAAGAACTGAGTTGATTCTACTTTGTGGATGGATTCCACTTATTCCCGGAAATATTATTTTAAGATATAAAAATAGAATCATTAATCAACATCCAGGTCCCCTGGATCCAGGAAGAGCAGATTTTGGCGGGAAAGGTTTATCTACACCATATAGAGTAACTTGTGCCAGGGTTGGTTATGTTTGGTTAACAGGAGAAGATCCTTGGACTGAGGCAACCACTCAATTTGTAGAGGAAAAGTTTGATAAAGGAGAGGTGATAAAAGCCTTAAAAGTTGATCTACCAATTGATAAAAGACAAATTTCCTTCGCTAGATTATTTCAAAATCAAGATGAGCTAATGGAGACTACAAAAAAGTGTGTAGAATATCTCTATCCTCATGAATATCAAAATGTAGTGGACACACTAAAAGATTTTTCTTTTGGAATTGTAAAAAACTTCAAAAGAGCTAAGCCTTTAATACCAAGTAAAAATATTTATTTATTAGAACAAGCTAAGGATTTAGCAATTAAATTGTATCCTGTTTTTAATTTACCAAAATGAAGGTATTAATAATAGGTAGTGGCGGTAGAGAGCATGCTATTGGTTGGAAGCTATTGAAGTCTCCCAAAGTTTCTAAACTTTATTTTGCACCTGGAAATGGTGGAACTTTGGAGTTAGGAGAGAATTTAGATATTAATGTTTTAGAGTTTGAAAAAATTGCTGACTTTGCAAAGAAAAATAAAATTGGATTGGTTGTAGTGGGACCTGATGATCCATTAGCCTTGGGGTTAGTAGATTACTTATATAAAAAAAGGATCAAAGCTTTTGGACCAACTAAAAAAGCTGCAGAAATTGAATCTTCAAAAGCTTTTGCAAAAAAATTAATGAAAGAAGAAAGAATCCCAACAGCTAAGTGGGAGGTATTTAATGATTTTAAAAATGCACTAAAGTTCTTAAAAAAACAAAATTTTCCAATAGTTATAAAAGCATCCGGATTAGCTTTAGGAAAAGGAGTCACTGTCGTTAAAAATTTAAAACAAGGTGAGCAGATACTAAAGGAAATAATGATAGATAAAATTTTTGGGAAAGCCGGAAATGAAGTTGTAATTGAGGAGTTCTTGAAAGGTAGAGAGGTTTCAATTCACCTTTTTTCTGATGGAAGAAACTTTTCTATCTTTCCTCCTTCTGAGGATCACAAACCAATATTTGATAAAGACTGTTGCCCCACTAGACTTTGTTGATGATAAATTAATGGAAGAGATAAAAGAAAAGATTGTTATACCAACTCTGAAAGGATTTAAAAAAAGAAATAGAAAATTTATTGGAATTTTATATCCGGGTTTAATGATAACTAAAGATGGAGCAAAGGTTTTAGAATTTAATGCCAGATTTGGAGATCCAGAGGCAGAAAGTTACATGAGGTTATTAAAGACAGATCTTTTAGACATATTTCTAGCCTGTATTAATGGAAGATTAGATAAAGTTAAAATTGATTGGGATCAAAAATTTGCTTGCAATATAGTATTAGCATCAGGAGGATATCCAGGAGAGTATAAAAAAGGTTTAGAAATAAAAGGTATAAAGCAGGCAGAAAGATTAAAGGGTATTGTAGTATTTCATGCAGGTACAAAATTCCAAACCTACAATCAAACTTCCAATCCCGGTTTGTCAACTCAATTCCAAACCGGGATTGGAAAGCTGATTACAAGCGGTGGAAGAGTACTAGGTGTTTCTGCTGTGGGAAACACACTAGATGAAACTTTAAATTTAGCATATAATGCAATCAGGAAAATTCATTTTCAAGGGATGCAATATAGAAAAGACATAGGTAAAAGATTATATAAATGGTAGCTAGAATTGAGGTTTACTCAAAAGTAGAAGATACCCGGGCTAAAGTTCTTTTAAAAAATTTATCAAAACTAGTAAAAAAAGTTTGGGTAGTGGATGTTTATACAATAGTTAATAAGTTAAATATTAAACAACTTAAGTTAATAGCAAATGCACTAACAAACCCTGTATCCCAAACAGTGAATATTTTAGTAGATAAAAAAAGTGAGCAAAGCTTCTCTTTGAATAAAACTTCCTTTAAGGAAAAGTTTAAATTTGCAATTGAGGTAGGATTTCTTCCAGGAGTTACAGATAATGTTTCCAATACTGTCAAAGAAATTGCAGAGGACTTATTAAAAGTGAAATTCAAAAATGAAGAAAATGTTTATACTTCTCAAATAACTTTTGTTGATGGAACAATAGATCAAGATGATGCTAAAGAGATTGGGCAAAATCTAGCTAATACCCTAATTCAAAGAATTCATATAAAAAATTTCGAAAATTACAAAAACGATAAAGGAATGGGTTTTACAGTCCCAAAAGTCACTTTAGATAAAAATATAGAAGTTTTAGAAGTGGATTTAGAAATTCCTGATGAAGAGCTTTTAAGAATTGGTGAAGACGGGATTTTGGGAAAGGATGAAAAAAGACATGGGCCGCTTGCCCTAGATTTAGATTATTTGAAAGCAATTCAAGGATATTTTAGAAAAATAAAAAGAAAACCAACAGATGTTGAACTAGAAACCCTAGCCCAGACATGGTCTGAGCACTGCAAACATACAATATTTGCAGATCCTATTGATGATATACAGGAAGGAATATTTAAAACATATATAAAAAGGGCTACTGAAAAAATTAGGCAAAAAAATGCAAAAAAAGACATTTGTGTATCAGTTTTTTCTGACAACTCTGGAGCTATTGAGTTTAACAAAGACTTTCTAATAACTCATAAAGTAGAAACTCATAATACCCCATCGGCGCTAGATCCTTTTGGAGGAGCTGTGACTGGAATAGTGGGCGTTAATAGAGATACTATTGGGTTTGGTTTGGGTGCAAAACCTATTGCTAACACCTTTGGGTTTTGCTTTGCATCCCCCTTTAAAGAAACCCATTTATATAGAGATGAAGCAATGACGCAAAAAATGCTTTCTCCTAAAAGGATTTTAGAAGGGGTTGTGAGTGGAGTTAATTTTGGAGGCAATTGTTCAGGAATCCCGACACCTCAAGGCTTTTTATTTTTTGATGATAGGTATGGCGGAAAACCTTTGGTTTTTGTTGGAACAGTAGGATTGATACCTAAAAAAAGTGGCCAAAAAAAAGCTTTTAAGAAAAAGGCTGAAAATGGGGACTTCATTGTAATGGTTGGGGGGAAAGTAGGAATTGATGGAATTCATGGAGCCACTTTTTCATCAGAAGCTTTAACTAAGGGTTCACCTGTATCAGCAGTTCAAATTGGCGACCCTATAACTCAAAAAAAGTTTTCTGATGCAATTGTTAAAGAAGCTAGGGATTTAAATTTATTTAACAGTATTACTGATAATGGGGCTGGAGGTTTATCATCTTCAGTAGGAGAGATGGCAAAGCAGTCAAATGGATGTAAAGTTTATTTAGATAAAGTTCCCCTAAAATATCCAGGTTTAGATCCTTGGCAAATTTGGATTTCAGAATCTCAAGAAAGAATGACTTTGGCAGTTCCAAAAAAAAATTGGAAAATATTTTCAAAATTAATGCTAAAAAGAGGAGTAGAAGCAACCATTATTGGAGAATTTATAAGCAGTGGAAAATGCCAAGTATTTTATAAGAATAAATTAATAGTGGATCTTAGTTTGAATTTTTTACATAATGGCTTACCAAAAAAACACCTCAAAACAAAACTTTCAAAAAAAGAAATTCCTGAAATTAAGTTTAGCCAGCCAAAAAATTTAATTGATATTTTTTTAAAAATGCTTGGTAGGTTAAACATTGCGGGTTTTGAATTTATTTCTTCCCAATATGATCACGAGGTTCAAGCAAATTCGCTGATAAAACCCTTACAAGGAAGAGGAAGAGTTAATGGGGATGCAACTATTATTAAACCACTCCTTAACTTAAGTGAGGGGGTTGTATTATCTCAAGGAATATATCCTAGTTATTCGGATATTGATACTTATAATATGGCAGCAGCTGCGATTGATACTGCTATTAGAAATGCAATAACAGTTGGAGTAAATCCAGAAAAATTAGCGCTGCTTGATAATTTTTGCTGGTGTTCCAGTAATGAAGCGGAAAGACTAGGGCAATTAAAATTGGCGGCAAAGGCTTGTTATGATTTTGCTATTTCTTTTAAGACTCCTTTTATTTCTGGTAAAGACTCTATGTTTAATGATTTCAAGGGTTTTGATAAAGATGGATTACCAATTAAGATATCCATTCCTCCAACCCTTCTGATTTCATCTATTGGCATAATAGATGATGTTAAAAAAGCCATATCCTTAGACTTTAAATTCCCGGGAGATTTAATCTATTTGCTTGGAGAAACATTTGACGAGCTGGGAGGAAGTGAATATTTAAGTTTTATTAATCATAAAGGTGGTAGTGTTCCTAAAGTCGATGCAAACAAAAATAAAAAACTTTACCTAAAACTATACCAAGCAATTGAGTATGGTTTAATTGTGTCAGGTCAAAGCATTGGAAGAGGAGGATTAATCATTGCCTTGGCGAAGAAGGCAATGGGCGGAATGCTTGGAGCAGAAATTTATTTAAATAATTTACCAGGTAAACAAACAAGAATGGACTATATTTTATTTTCTGAGAGCCAGGGAAGGATTTTAGTAACCATTAATCCCAAAAATAAAAAAAAGTTTGAAAATTTAATGAGAAGTGTAAGTTTCAAAAAGATAGGAAAAGTAAGGGGTGATAGTTTGCTAATTGTTAAAAATAACGCATCTTCAATTGAGACAACTACGGATGAAATGTTAAAAATGTATAAGGGAACCTTTAAAGGATTTTAATGAAGCCAAAAATACTTGTAATTTCCGGATATGGAATAAATTGTGAAGAAGAAACTAAAGAAGCCTTTGATTTATCAGGTGGAAAATCAGAAATTGTTCATATAAATGATTTAATTAATGGAATAAAAAAAATAGAAAACTTCCAAATTATTGCTTTTCCAGGAGGGTTTGCTTATGGGGATGATACAGGCGCAGGTAATGCATTTGCCCAAAGAGTCAGAAATCATCTTTGGGAAAAAATTAAAAAATTTATCCAAAAAGATAAATTAATTATTGGTATATGTAATGGCTTTCAGGTAATTGCCAACTTGGGACTTATTCCTGCATTAAATTTTGATTATGGAAATAGGCAAATTGCCCTTCTTCACAATGAATCTGCCAGGTATCAAAACCGCTGGGTAGATTTAAAAATAGAAAATAAATCCCCTTGGCTTAATAACTTGGAAAATTTTTCAGCAGTGGTTGCCCACGGAGAAGGAAAATTTTTTGCAACTGAAGAGGTTTTGAAACAAATGAAAATTAAAGGTTTAGTGGCGCTACGATATGTTGCTGGAGAAATTTGTCAATACCAAAATCTTCCTCACAACCCTAATGGAGCGCTGGATGGTATTGCTGGAATAACTGATGAAACAGGAAGAATTTTGGGGTTAATGCCACACCCTGAGCGTTCAATGTTTTTTACTCAGCGCCCCGACTGGCCATATCTTAAAGAAAAATTGAATCGTGAGAAAAAAATAATGCCAAAATACACAAAAGCATTAGAGATTTTTAAAAATGCGATAAAATATTTTAACTAAGTTTGCACAATTTAAAACCTCGCGTTTTGATAGTTACAATTTCTAAGTTATTATTTTGTATTCATTGATTATAATGGATGCAAGTTGTAGATATTGGTTGGAACCATCCGTAATCCGTATAAGTGACGCTTCAAGATTTAAAGGAAGTTTCAATGTATATAATTTTTTTAATGCAGAATAAATAATCCTGGAATCTTTTTCTTGAGCAGGTTTCATAAAGTATTCCTGGCTGAAGGCACCGAGGTTTAGATGTTTCGCTTTTTCTTTGCAATCTGCTTTAATTAGAGTATGGATCTTTTCTTATTAAAAGATGTAGCTAGTAATTTTTGCAAGGAACTTCAAGAATCTGAAAGAGGAATTAAGACAAGCTTACCATTTATTATTCATCAACTACCAAGATTTTCATTAATAAAAAACCAAGAGATATTCCAAATGATCTCCATAGGAGGAAGTATCTCTCAAAATGCGCTACTAAGAAGAGAAAATGGTAGGTTGATGGTTTTAAATAAATTCACTCAAGAACAGCCGGTATTTAATACGCAGAAAGATTTGTTCAATTTCCTTTTAGATAGTTTGGATCCAAATATTACTAAACTTGCTCTTAATTTTGCTTATCCGTTAAATCCTGTTTTTGAAAATAATAAATTGGATGGAATTTTACTCTCAGGTTCAAAAGAAAATAGTTTTGAAGGCTTAATAAATAAAAAAATTTGCCAGCAATTAGAAAAATTTATTCTGAACAAATTAAACAAAGAAATTTTAATAACAGCTGCCAATGATACTATTTGTCTGCTTTTATCTGGATTAACAAAATTTAACTATGAAAATTTGGTAGGAGGAGTTTTGGGAACAGGGGTTAATTTTGCAATCTTTTTAGGTAAAGAAAGAGCAGTAAATTTAGAGGTAAGAAATTTTGATAAATTTCCTATAAGTAAAGAAGCAAAAATTGTTGATAAACATTCTAACCATCCTGGTATCGGTTTATTTGAAAAGAATGTGTCCGGAGCATATCTTTACCAATTGTTTAATGTAGGGGCCAAACAAAATAAAATTGAAGAAATTAACTCTACAAAGGAGATGGACTTAATTATTAAAAAGAAAAAAGGGCAAGAGAGCCTTTTGGCAAACTCCATTTTGCAAAACTCTGCACAACTTTTTGCAGCAATTGTCGCAGGATTTGCTTTATTTAAAGAGAAAAATATTAACTTAGTTATGGAAGGAAGTTTATTTTGGGAAGGATTTGGATTTAAACAGAATGTAGAAAATATATTAGAAAAAATGAGTCCCCAATACAAAATAAATTTTGAAAAGATTGAAGACTCCACTATTTTGGGAGCTGCAAAACTGTTCGGTTAGATCTTGATTAAATATAAATCCATCAATATAATTAAATATGGGAAAAAGGGAACCGGTTATTGCAACCTTGGGTAGTCACTCCGCACTCCAAATTCTTAAGGGAGCAAAGGATGAAAACTTTCCTACTTTAGTTATAGCCCCTGAAGATAAAAAAGATTTCTATAAAAGGTTTCGGTTTATTGATGAAATAATATCTATCCCAAATTACTTGGATTTTCCTAAGATTGAAAAATTATTGTTTAAGAAAAATGTTATTTTGATTCCTCATGGCTCTTTTGTTGCTTATTTGGGTTTGGAGGAAAATAAAAAAATGAGAATTCCCTATTTTGGCAACAGAGAAGTCTTAGACTATGAGAGTGACAGACAAAAACAAAGAGAATGGTTAATTAAATCTGATATTAATGTGCCGTTGCAGTTTAGGGGAGTTGCAGATATTAATTATCCAGTAATTGTTAAATCTTATGGAGCTGCTGGTGGAAAAGGGTATTTTTATGCCAAAAATAAAAGAGATTTTCAAAAAAAAATAGGTGCTCTTAAAGATAGAAATTTTATAATTCAGGAATATGTTATTGGAGTAACATTATATATTCACTATTTTTATTCTCTCCTAACAAATAAATTAGAAATTTTAAGCATGGATCGGCGCTATGAAACTAACGTTGATTCATTGGGAAGAATCCCTTTAACACACCAGGAGCAATTGAACATTGAACCCTCATACGTAGTTGTTGGAAATAGCCCCTTGGTTTTAAGAGAATCTTTACTTCCTGAAGCTTTTGCGATGGGTGAGCGAGTTGTAGAGAAATCTAAGCAGTTAATAGGAGGAAAGGGCTTGTATGGGCCTTTTTGCCTGGAAACAGTCATTACTCCCGATCAAAAATTTTATGTGATAGAAATTTCTTGCCGAATTGTGGCCGGGACAAATTTATTTATGGATGGATCACCCTACTCCTCTTTAATCTATAATGAACCTATGAGTACGGGGAGAAGGATTGCAAGAGAAATAAAGTTGGCACTAAAGGAAAATAAATTAGAGCAAGTTTTAAATTGATGGATGATTATACAATTGCGGTTTTAGGAAGTCATTCTGCCCTAGATTTATGTAGAGGTGCAAAAGATTTAGGATTAAAAACTTTAGTTGTTACCCAAAAGGGAAGAGGTAAAACTTATTCAAAGTATTACAAAACTAGAAATAGCCCTTCGATTTCACTCAGGGCGAATTCTTCGCAAAGCCTAGAATTCGGCTGTGTTGATGAAGTCTTGGAGCTTGATAATTTTGCAGATTTATTGCATAAAAATATTCAAAAGATTATGAACTTTAAAAAAAGTATTTTTATTCCTCATAGATCTTTTGAGGTTTATTTAAGCTCCGATTATGAAGCTATTGAAAAAAAGTTTAAAGTACCAATCTTTGGAAATAGGCTTCTTCTAAAGACAGAAGAAAGAAGTGTAAAGCCAAATCAGTATGATATTTTAAAAAGAGCGAGAATAAATTTCCCCAAAATTTTTAAAAGCCCTAAGGAGATAGATAGACTGGCAATAGTCAAAGTATTGCAGAAGAAAGTTTCATATGAGCGAGGTTTTTTCTTTGCTTCATCCTATGATGAGTTTTTGCAAGAAGGGGAGAAAAGATTAAAATCGGGATTAATTTCTAAGGAAAGTTTAGAAAAGGCGGTAATTGAGGAATTTATAGTTGGCACGCCCGTTAACTTTAACTTTTTTTATTCTCCCTTAGATAATAGATTAGAACTTATTGGTACAGATACAAGGAGACAAACTAATTTGGATGGATTTTTAAGGCTACCTGCTTCCCAACAACTAGAGGTTTTAAAGTATTTAGAAGTTACTTTTAAAGAAATGGGCCATATTGCTGTTACCTTGCCTGAATCTTTAATTGAAGATGCAATGGAAGCTGGAGAGAATTTTGTAAAAGCATCTAAGGCAATGTTTCCTCCTGGTGTAATTGGCCCTTTCGCACTACAAGCTTTAATTAGACCTATTTTTCCCAAACTGGAAATTGTGGTTTATGATGTCTCGCCCAGAATGCCAGGTTCTCCTGGAATTTTTGCTACACCCTACTGCGGTTATCTGTACGGTGAAAATATGTCCATGGGGAAAAGGATAGCTTTGGAGATTAAGAAGGCTTTGGATTCTAATAGTTTGGATAAAATTTTAACTTAAAGTGTCATCCAAAATGACAGTAAGGATCTAAAAATAGATTCTTCACTAGCGCTCAGAATGACAAAGGGCAAAATGACAAAGGACAAACAAAAAAGGTATAAAGCTTTGATTTTAGATGTTGATGGAACACTAATTCCTAACAAGTTTGAAGGAATGCCATCAAGTAAAGTAACAAAATATATATCTTTAGCCAGCAAAAAAATCCATATTGGAGTAGCAACTTCACGCTGTTTTCCCGTCACCTCCCATATTACGGAAAAATTAAATTTGACTGGTCCATCCATTCTTTGCGTAGGAGCGATAATTATGGATGTAGTTTCTAAAACTATTCTTTGGGAAAAAAAGCCAACACCTAAAACTCTAAAAGAAATTCTTAAAAAATTAGTTAAATTGGAAGTGGAGTTTTGGATTTGTGACAATAAGGAAGATAAAATTATAAATAAAAAAAACTATGATCAACTTATAAACCTTGATTTAAAAAGTATCGTTGGATTCTATATTCCTGGAATTGATCCTGAAAAAGTAGAAATAATTGTTAATGAGCTGTCATATATCTTTGAAATCGCTATTCAAAGAGTTCCTTCTTGGAATAAAGGAAAAATTGATTTAAATATTTCCCATGCGCTAGCTACTAAACAACACGGCGTTTTTGAGGTGGCTAAAATTTTAAATATAGACACCAAAGAAATAATTGGGGTGGGCGATGGGTATAATGATTTTCCATTACTTATGGCTTGTGGACTTAAAGTTGCAATGGGAAATGCGGTTTCAGATTTAAAAGAAATTGCAGATTATATTGCTCCATCTGTTGAAGATGATGGTGTAGCGGATATAATAGAAAAGTTTGTACTTAATTGACTTTTAAAAAATATCTTGTTAATCTCCATTCAAGTCTGCTAATAATTATGTCGGCAAAAGAACTGACTGATTTACCACGTCCCCCAGTTTTCAAAGCAGGATATGAAACCTATCAATCTCCGTTAACATATCGATACGGCTCAGATGAAATGAGGAGAATTTGGTCGCAAGAAGCTTTTTGGTTAAGAGTTAGAGATATTTGGATAGCTGTGGCAGAGGTACAATCTGAGGTAGGATTAGTAACAAAAGAGCAAGTAGCTGATCTTAAAGTACATAGAGACCAAATTTCAGTTGAGAGAATTTTCCAGTTTGAAAGAGACCGAGTTGTAGGTACAGGGCACGACGTAGCTGCTGCGATTGCTGAGTTTAGTGAAGTAGCCCCCCTTGGTGGGAGGATTTTGCATCAAGGATTAACCTCTGAAGATGTTCTGTCAAATGCAGAGATGATGCAAATTAGAGATTCTTTTGTTTTAATTAGAGGAAATCTAATTGATTTACTAAAGGCATGGGGAGGACAAATAGCGAGGCATAAAGGTTTAGTTTGTATTGGAGCTACTCATTTGCAGATTGCGGAACCCACAACCATGGGGTATCGATTTTCCAGATATACTCAGAATTTATTTGAAGATTTAAGAGAGCTTGATTCATCTTTCCCCACCCTTAAAGGAAAGGGTATTAAAGGTCCTGTTGGAACCTCAGCTGCACTAACAAAATTATTAAGAGGTAAAGGAATGAGTGCTTATGAACACGAAAGAAAAGTGATGGCTAAGCTTGGTATAGACGCCGTGCCTATTGCCGGACAAACATATCCTCGTAAAGAATTATTTACTACTGAAGTTGTATTATCCGGTATTGGGCAAACTCTTCACCAGTTTGCCTTTGATCTACAATTTCTTCAATCTTCCTATGTGGATGAAGTGGCAGAACCAAGAAGAAAAGGACAGGTTGGTTCCTCAGCAATGCCTCATAAACAAAATCCTATTAATGCAGAAAATATTGACTCATTAACAGAAGTTTTACCGGGTGCTCTCTTTTCTGCTTGGATGACCGAAGCATTTGTTACTTTGGAAAGAACTTTAAGAGATTCTGCAGGGAAAAGGATTTGGCTACCTGAAAGTTTTTTAATTGTAGATGAAGCATTAATTAGGGCGGAAAGAGTAGTCGTTGGATTAGTCGTTCACGAAAATTCTGTTGCTAATAATTTAAGAAAATTTGCACCTTTTTGCGTAACAGAAGTTATCTTAGCTGATTTGACTGAGGCAGGTATGGATAGAAAAGAAGCACATGAGATTTTGGTTGAGCATGCTGAAGCTGCAGTTGATACTGTGAGAAATGGTCAACCAAATCCAATGCGAGATTTAATAATGGGAGACCAAAGAATTTTAGGCATACTTGGAAAAAAAGTTGTTGAGAAAGCTTTTAAAGAAATATACTCCCATATCGGGGTTGCCTCAAGGAAAGCAGCAGCAATGGTCAGAAAAATAGCAGCTTTATGAGAAATAAACCAAGAATTTTAATTATTAGTGCATCGGATTCAGATCTTCCGGTCATGTCTGAGGCGGCAAAAATTTTGGAGAAGTTTGATATAGATTATAGTATTACCATTTCTTCAGCTCATAGATCTCCTGCAAGGACTATAAAAATAGTTGAAGATGCCAAAAAGATGGGGGTTAAAGTAATTATTGCTGGTGCATCTCTAGCTGCCCATCTAGC
>JACOXD010000009.1 GCA_016176465.1 Candidatus Daviesbacteria bacterium
GAGAACTTAAAAAAATACTGCCTAAATTTTTGGATGTTGTAGATAATTCTCATGGAATAGGATACCAGGATTTTTTGAGAAAAACAGAAAGGAGTTTGGAGTTAAGAGTTAGGAGTTTGGAGTTGAACAAAATTAGGCCTGAGAAGGTAGAAAGAGTTGAGCTGATAGTACTTCCTAAGGATCCAGAGATAACTATTGCTGCAGCTTTGCTTTATCCATATTCCATACTGCCTTTAGGGCAAATTTTAAAATTAGTTTCCAAAATGAGCAAAAGCAAGGTCGGGGAAATTATTCATGATTCCCTCAAATTTAGAACTAATAGGAGGCATAAACCCCCAAGGGCTTTTGAGTTGCCTGGGTATGATTTAGTGTTTGATATTTTGGGAAATTTTGGAATTTATAGGGATCTTCACAGGCAAAGAATATTAACCCAGCAAAGACAAAACTATACAACTATCCATGGTTTTGATATGCCTTTGGAGTTTAAGGAAAATAATTTAGATAAGGAATTTGAAAGCTTAATGGGAAGGGTAAATAAAGCATATAAAAAAATCTTTGGTAAATTTCCAAAGGAAGCTCAATATGTAACTACAATGGCCAACTATACACGTTGGTATATGGGGATGAATTTAAGAGAAGCTTTTTGGTTAACAGAGTTAAGAAGTGTCCCTCAAGGCCATTTTTCTTATAGAACTATAGCTCAAGATATGTTTTTAAAAGCCTCCAAAAGGTATCCTTTCTTAAAAAACCTAAAAGCTAACTTTGTAGATATGTCTGACAGATCTAAAAACTTAGAGAGAATGGAAGCAATGCAGCGAATCCAAGTAAAACTTTCTCAAATGAGCAAAGCTCCTTTCGATAGCTCTCAAGTAGAAGATAAGTACTCATAAATCTTTATTGAATTTTCTATAGATAGAAGTGTGCGAAAGATAAAAGATGTGAGAATATAAATGGAAGAGGTGACAAATAAGAGCTATAGCAATATATTGTCACCCTATGAAATTAGTGTTATTTTAAAGGTATGAATTTAAAGTTATGAGCAAACTACTGAATCCAACCGCTAAGGAAACCCTTAAATTGATAGGTCTTGGAAGTTTGGTCATTGCTTCCTTTGCAGCTCCTGGTTTACCACTTGCCTTTAACTTTGTTTCTAAAGAATGGAAAAAGTATAAGCGAAAGGAATTGGGTAGAATAATAAAACGTTTTACTGAACAAGAAGTAGTTAGCTTTAGAGAAGAGAACGGAAAACAAGTTATTGGGTTAACTGAAAAAGGTAGGAGTAGACTATTATCTTATGATTTTGAGAATCTCCAACTTAAATCTAAAAGAAGAGATGGATTATTTAGAGTGCTGGTTTTTGATATTCCTGAAAATAAGAAAAAGAACAGAGAATTATTTAGGCAAAAGCTAAAAGAATTAGGTTTTATCAGGATGCAAGATAGTGTGTTTGTATCTGCTTTTCCTTGTAAAGATGAAATAGATTTTATTTGTAACTATCTTGGAATCTCTCGACACGTCACATTATTTTCCATTAGAAAAATTGAAAGAGGAGAAGAATTAATTTTTAAAAAATCTCATATGAAAGCATAACTTGTTGGTGGATAATTTGATTATTTAATTTTTAAAGTGATACAAAGATAAGCTATAGCATTTTTGTGTATCATATAGAAATTAGGATGATATAATAAAAATGCCAAAAGAAAATATGGGCTTTAAAAACTGATGAACTATATTCAAATAATCCTCAATGGTTTTAGCCAAGTTATGTTTCAAAAAAATGCAATGCTTGGAATTTTGATGATTTTAGGATTACTAATTGCATCTCCCCAAACCTTCGTCTTAGCTTTACTTGGAAATATTATCACTACATTTACCGGATCTTTATTGGGGGTAGAAAGAAATGCTTTGGATGCTGGGTTTGCAGGATATAATGGGGTTTTAATTGGAGCTGGAATATCTTTTTATATTAAAGATTTTAGTATGGCATTTCTACTTACTATTTTAGGCTCAATTATCGTCTCTATTTTATTTTATCTACTTTTTAAAAATAATATACCACCTCTTGCAGCCCCCTTTGTTTTAATTACCTGGGGAATTTTAATAGCCTTGAAATTTATTAAATTAAATTAATTATGTCAGCAATTGAGGGTCAACCAAAATTAATGAAAGATGTCCAAAGAATAGATGGACCTCGGGAACAAGTTATACAAACTGATGAAGATTTAGACAGAATAGTAGAGGAGCCTTTAAGACCAATAATTAGGGCGCTGTTAGATAAAGGAATAGATGGAGTTATAGAAACAAGTGCTAATCCAGAGAGAGCTGATGCTGCCTGGATTTATCTAGACCCAGATAAATTATCACCAGAAAATGATGAAGTCCTAACAGATATACAATATGACCCTGACTATGGATTACATGAAGATCAAACAGGAGTGTTGGTTGAACATAAGGAGATGAAAGGACATGATAGTTATTATGGAAGGTTTGTATGGAGCATATACACAGACTTCTTACCTACTGAGCCAGTTGGTGCAGTTACATCCAGAATTGCTAAAGTAACAAACCAACTAAAACCTCAAGGTTCTTCCTTACTTAGCGCGCCAGCGGCGCCCCACCCCGAACAAACATAGTTAATCTTAGATCAGCCATAAGCTTATTTAATAAACCCCTGTATAATTCTTGATCATAGGGAGTAGAGTACCACCCACTATCAAACTTTCTTACGACTGCAGTTTTTCCAAGTAGCCTCTCTATCCCTTCTCTTTCTACAGGATCATCAGGAAGTTTGGTTGTTATAATATTTATTAGAGCAAAAATAGGATATTCCTTTTGCCAACCTGATGAGAGTTGAGCAATATTGTGATATTTTCGCGTAGAATAAGGATCATCCAGCGAATGCACTAATACTGAGATGGCATCATCATCAACAGTAACAATGGCTGGAGAATAATTTTCTGAAGGACTAAGTCCGATAATTTCGGGAATATAATGATAAAGCCTGTACCAATTTGTAGATGGAACAATTTTTAAAACATCTGAATCTGATGGGACCTGCATTTTCTCAAAGATATCCGCTATGGAAGTTGGATGAACTCCCACTGGGAAAAATCCGGCAAATCTAGAGGCTTGTGCTGGAATTTCAAATCTATCAGGAGTAGTTATTATCACATTTAGCCTTGCAGTTCTTTCAACATCAAACCCTTGCTGTCCTTCAGGAAATGCATTTCTAACTTTATCTGCTACTTCTTTTTTCTTGGCTTTAGCTTTTTGAGAAGTTCTTTTAACAAAAGATTCTACGGTCTCACTGGGATCAATAGGTGCCTCATTCAACCAAAGTTGAAGTTGTCCCAGATATATATTCCAAGGAGCAATCTCTTCTTGTTCTCCTTCCTGAGTTTCTTCTGCTTCTTCAACTACCTCCACAACTGATGGAGGCATATTAAATTCATTAGGACCAACCACTACAGGTGTGTAAGTTCCCATCCTTGAAAACCTTACTTCTGAAGTAGATAAAGTAAATTTGGGTTTACCTTCCTCATCAAGCTCCACAATAGAGGCAAATAATCCATACTTATCTGGAGTTTTGCCTTCACCCCTATCTTCTCTTTTACTGATACATATTAAACGTCTTGTGTCTGGGTCTAGTATGTAGATTGGATGCTCAGGCATTAAAGTTTCAGGGGGAGTTTCTAATCTTTCTCTGGTAATTCTTTCAATTGCAGCCCCTGCCACTAATTTTAGTGAGGTTCTGATTGGGGACTGTGCAGCCACAACAAGAGGACCAGGAGTAAACCCTGGTCTTCTTTGTAAAGCGTTTTCATCATCTCGATTCATAGAGAACGATCATACCTCAACTATAGGATTAAATCAATAGTTTCTGAATTGATTAATAATTATTCTTAAGCTAATCTGTTAAAAATGGATATCCAAATTAGAGAGTATAAAAACTTGGATAAAAAGATTTTACTTAAATTAATTGATGGAAAAACTAAATAGAGATGGCTATTGAATATTATCTAGGCTTGCCAGAAGGCGAGATATTAGTATTACTTAAGGATGGCAAGCCAGTTTATAGAAGTAGAAAACTTAGGTTATTTGAAAACTCATGGGGGTGTGAATATCCAGAAGGATGTGGTGTTGTAGATATAAAGAGTTTAACTATTGACCATTTTACTCCAAAAAGTATAGCCAAGTTTTTGGGATGGAATCGCAAGAAAATAGGAGCAGATGAGAATTGCCAACTACTTTGTGAGGCGCATCATAGGCAAAAAGATGTGGATAGTGCGTGGAGAAAACAAATAGTAACAGAAAATGGTGGAGCTATTCCAATGGAGGTATTTTTAAACTCCAAGCTTGCTAAAGTTGAGGCAGCCTGATAAAATAGGCACATCAAACATCTATTAGCTTAGTTTTCCTAATGCTTACTTGCTAATAAGCGAAAGCTTGATTCGCTAAAAGCGAATTAGAGGTGGATAAGGAAAATAGTTGCATTCTTTTGAAAATGTCATCCTGAGGCTCGGGCCCCTTTAGGGAAGAAGGATCTTTAGATTAGGTCTTTAGATTCTTCACTTTCAGTTCAGAATGACAAGTTGCACTTATGGCATTAAACGTACCTAGTATGCAAGATTTATTAACTGCAGGTGTTCATTTTGGACACCAAGTTCGCCGTGGACATCCCAGGATGTCTCAATTTGTTTATGGAGCTAGGGATGGAGTCCAAATTATTGATTTGGCAAAAACTGAAAGCAAATTAAAAGAGGCTGCTGAGTTTGTTTATAATTTAGGAAAATCTGGTGGAGTATTACTTGTAGTTGGTACAAAAAAACAATCCAGAGAAATAGTAGAACAATTATCCAAAGAAGCGGATACTCCTTTTATGAATGATCATTGGGTAGGAGGCTTGCTAACTAATTTTGATGAGATTAAAAAAAATCTAAAGAGATTAAATGATTTAAAGGAGGAACAAGCAACAGGGTCACTTTCCAGGTATACCAAAAGAGAGCAACTCTTAATTGCCAGAAAATTGCAAAAATATGAGCGTGATTTTGGAGGAGTTGCTAACTTAGTCAAACTTCCAGATGCTTTATTTGTAATAGATACTGTTTCAGATAATATTGCTGTTAAGGAGGCATCTGTCTTGGGGATTAAAGTTGTGGGTTTTGCTGATTCTAATTCTAATCCTGATTTGCTAGATTACCCTATCCCTGCTAATGATGATGGAATTAAATCAATTAAAATAATTTCTGAAACTATTATTAAATCCTATGGGGAAGGCAAAAAGGTAGGAGGAGTAACTGTTGCTAAAGTAGAGGAAGCTAAATCTGAGAATGAGGCAACAAAAAAGGAGAAAAGTCCTTCGACTCAAAACGCTCAGGATAAAGAAGAAGCAAAATTAGATGAGGCGGTAGCTGAGGAGGCAGCAGCAATAGAGGAAGTGGTGGAGAAAAAAGCAGTAGAGGAATCTGAGAGGAAAGTTTAAGGTAAGTTCTCGGCTACGCTCGAACAAAAAATTATCTTCGACCGAAGTGGAGAAGTACAAAATATTATGGCAATAAGTATTGGTGACATTAAAAAATTAAGAGGAGAAACAGGGGCAGGAATTGCCAACTGTCGGGCTGCACTAAATGATAGTAATGGGGATTTTAATAAAGCAAAAGAGATTTTGAAACAAAAAGGGCTAGATAAAGCAGCAGAAAAATTTGATAGGGAAGTCAAAGCAGGAGTGGTGGAAACATATTCTCATGGAGGCAAAGTAGGAGTTATAGTTGAAGTTTTATGCGAGAGCGATTTTGTCGCTAAAACAGATGAATTTAAAAACTTGGCTCATGAATTAGCGCTCCAGGTAGCTTCTATGAAACCAGAAAGTGTTTCTGATTTATTAGCCCAAGAATATATCAGGGATAACTCTTTAACTGTAGATGGCCTAATTAAAGGAGTCGTTAGTAAACTGGGAGAAAATATTCAAGTTGGCAGATTTGAAAGAGTAGAATTAGGAGGAAAATAATGCCAGGAAGAATAGAAAGCGCAGAACAATCATTAAGAAATGTTCCTCAAACAGATGGTGTGAGAAGAGTGGCAGAGGTTACAATTGATGGGAACGCCCATTGTGTACACTATGAAAATACAGAGCTTGGAAGAGCGATTGTAGTTGATGGTGATGGAGTCTCATTTGCTGGTTGGGATAGAGATAATCCCAGAGTCTCATTGAATGATTTAAATCGTCAAATTGATCTGAGAGAAGTTATGGCCAGTCAGGAGAAGTTATTTCCTGATTTACTTTCACCTGATATCAGAGCTAAAGTTGAGGCACTAAAACATGGACCCGGTACTAAACGAAGCTAATCAGCGAATTCAAAATGCTCTTAACCACTTAAAAAAAGAGCTCTCAACTATTAGGGCGGGAAGAGCTAATCCCACCTTAATTGAAGAGATCCCGGTTAATGCATACGGTGCCAAAATGAAGCTGTTGGAAGTAGGAACAATTACAACTCCCCAACCCTCACTTTTAACAGTCCAGGTTTGGGATCCCTCTTTAGTTAAGGATGTAGAAAAAGCTATCTTAGAAGCAAACATTGGTTTGATGCCATCAGTTGATGGACAAGTTGTTAGACTGCCTATTCCTCCTTTAACGCAGGAGCGCAGGGAAGAGTATGTTAAGCAAACCCATCAAAAAGGGGAAGTAACCAGAGTGGAGATGCGCCAAATCAGAGCAGATATAAGAGGAGCTTGGGAAAAAGCTAAAGATGCAGGAGATTTTGGTGAAGATGAACTATTTAGAAGAGAAAAACTGCTCCAAGAGTTAATAAACAAGATGAGTGTTTTAATAGATGAATTAGTTAAAGCCAAAGAAGAAGAACTTAAGCAAATTTAAAATCATGTTTTTTTCTATTGCATTTACAGTTATTTTAATAATTGTTACTTTACTTATTTTAGTTGTGATCCATGAGATGGGTCACTATTTAGCTGCTAAAAAATTTAATATTAAAGTTTTAGAGTTTGGGTTTGGAATTCCGCCCAGAGCCTGGGGTAAAAAAATTGGGGAAACAATTTATTCCCTAAATTGGTTACCTTTGGGAGGTTTTGTTAGGTTATTGGGTGAGGATGAGGTGGATAAAGCGGTTTTGGAAAATGAGAGAAGTTTTGCAGCTGCATCTGTTTCAAAAAGGATAGTGGTTGCGCTAGCAGGTGTAGTAATGAATTTATTTTTAGCTTGGGTATTGTTTTATTTGGTACTAGTTTCATCTGGTTTTAAAACGCAATTTCCTAAACTATTTGATCATCAATTTATAGGCGCTAAGTACTCAACTGAGAAAATGGTGATTATAAATGATGTGGCAAAAAATTCACCCGCTAAGAGCGCAGGATTAAAAGTAGGAGAAAGAATAATTGCAATAAATGATAAATTTATAAAAGATGATTTGGATTTTATTAAAAAAGTTAAAGAAAATGCTGGTAAAAAAATTACTTTAACAACTTCCGATATTAAACAAACAAAGTTTAAAAGATTGGATTTAACCCCCAGAGTAAATCCCCCTAAAGATGAGGGGGCACTGGGAGTAGGCATAGGATATTTAGAAGCATACAATTTGGAATATAGAGAAGACTGGCAAAAAACTTTGGCAGGTCCAATTCACAGTGTGAATATTGCAACTTATACATTTAATATTTTAAGTAAAACAATTTCCATGTCTTTGGTAAAAAAAGATATTGCCCCTCTTTCCCAAAGTGTGGGAAGTCCGATTGCCATTGGTTTTATCTCCTATGAAATTTTGCAGGAATCTAACCCCATAATCCCTTATTTAGAACTGGTAGCACTCATTTCTTTAAGCTTGGCAATTTTTAATATCTTACCCATTCCTGCTTTGGATGGAGGAAGGTTATTTTTCTTATTTGTAGAAGCACTAACTAGAAAAAAAATAAATCCTTCTTTTGAGAGAGTGGTTCACAACATTGGTATGATTGTATTACTTATATTATTTTTCCTGGTTATTCAAAAAGATATCAACCAATTTATCCTCAGGCGCTAGACATTTTGTTTTACTTCTTGTAACAATTAACTAATGGGTAAAATATTAAGCATTATCTTTCTGATAATTGCTATTTTTCTTTTTCCTCCAGCAGTTTTGGCAGGAATTTCTCAAAATGCTATTCCAGGTGACTCGCTTTATCCCATTAAAAGAGCGATGGAGAAGGGGGTCCTAACTTTAGTTTCAATCCATCCTACCACTAAAGCTTGGTTTTCCATAGATTATTCAGGTAGAAGATTCTCTGAAGCAACTAGGCTTATTACTAAAGGGGAAAATATTCAGGCAAAAAAGTCTCTTAATGAGCTTGTTTCTCAAACTAGTGAGGTAGCTAGTGCCATAACAACTATTAAAAACCAAGCTCAAAAAAGAAAGTTATTAGCAGAGCTTAATAGGTCTATAAATGAGTACCAAGAGGGTTTAACACAAGCAAAACAGCAGGCTATAGTAACAAGTGGTGCTGGTACTACTTCCACAACAAGTCCACCACTTGCAACCCAACCCACCCAGCCGGATGCTACCCTAGAGCCCGCTTCAACTCCTCAACAATCCCCAACAACCACTTCTAGTTTATCAGATCAAAGCATAGGAGATAATATTGAAGAAACGATCAAAGAGTTAGATGAGATAGAAGAAACACTCAAAGAGGAAGAGGGTAATCTGGATTTTTTAGAGGATGATGAGGGGGATGACAGAGTAAATAGAGGGAGAGGAGATGGAGATGAAAGAGGTAGAGGTGATAAGATTGAGGGTAAAGGTAAAGGAAGAGATGATTAATTTTAGGATTTGTGATATTATATGTTAAAGTCATTGATGGAGTTTCCCGCTCCATCAATCCTCCGAAGCAATGCGTAGGAGGAGGGCTGAGTACGAAAACCTTTTAAGGATTAAGTACATCCGTTGATAACGTAATAATCTAAAATCAAGAAGCAAGCCAGGTGGTACCACGAAGTTAGACCTTCGTCCTAGCAAAGGATGGAGGTTTTTTTGTGATGAAATACTCGAAACTTTTTCCTAAAACAATAAAGCAAACACCTCAAGATGCAAAGCTAATATCTCATAAGCTACTTTACAGAGCAGGCTTTATACGAGAAAGTACTGCGGGTAGGTATTATTTTTTACCCCTTGGAATGAAGGTTCATCAAAAAATCCAAAAAATAGTTAAAGAGGAAATGGATAAAGCAGGGGCTCAAGAGATGGTTTCTCCAGTACTTCATCCTAAAGCCTTATGGGAAGAAACCAATAGAACAACCTCAGTGGGGTTTGAATTAATGTCTATTAAAGATAGATCTGATATGGAATTTGTACTGGGGGGAACTGCAGAGGAGATGTTTGTAGATTTAGTGAGAAAATTCCAATTAAGTTATAAAGATTTACCCTTAAATTTATACCAATTCTCAATGAAGTTTAGGGATGAGATGAGAGCAAGGGGAGGCTTACTACGGGTAAGGGAGTTTGTAATGAAAGATGCATATTCTTTTGACATTAATGAGGAAGAATTTTTAAAAGAATATGAAAATATGAAGCAAACTTATACAAAAATCTTTAAAAGAATGGGTTTGGAAACGATTATAGTTGAATCAGATAATGGCTATATTGGCGGAGATTATTGTCATGAGTTTGTGGTGGAATCAGAAATAGGAGAATCTAAATTTTTATTAAATTCAGATGGAACTTACGCTGCGCATGAAGATGTAGCTAAATTTATTCCTGATCGCAAAAATTTGGATGAAGGGGAAAAACCCTTGGAAGAAGTTAAAGCTGTCAGGGGGACAACTATGGAGGATGGGGTTAAGCTACATGGATTACCTTTGTGGCAGCAAATTAAAGATGTTTTATTTGTAGACGAAAAGGGGAGGTTTATTCTAGCTTTGATCAGAGGAGATTTTGATGTCAATGAAATTAAATTACTACATATAATAAAAGGGTATCACTTGCGCCATGCAACAGATAAAGAAATAAGGGAAAAAATTCACTCTGAGCCTGGGTTTATTTCCCCTGTTGGGATTAAGAAAATAATAGATAAAGATGTAAAGCTCCTGGTGGTAGCAGATGAATCACTCAGAACAGTTAAAAATGCTTATGGTGGAGCTAATAAGAAAAATAAAGACTTACTTAATATGAATATAGATAGGGATTTTACGGTAGATTACGAAGGAGATATTGCTTTAGCTAAAGAAGAATATCTGTCTCCTGATGGGAGTGGAAAATTAACTACCAAAAAAGGAATTGAAGTGGGGAATATTTTTCAACTTGGGTTTACCTATACTTCTAAACTAAAAGGAGCAGAGTTTGTAGATAAAGATGGTAAAAAGAAGCCTTATTATATGGGTTGTTATGGAATTGGGATAGGAAGAAGCTTAGCTTCTATTGTGGAAGTGTATAATGATGAAAAAGGAATAATTTGGCCAGATGTGGTCGCTCCATATCAAGTTCACTTGCTAGGATTAGACTTAGAGGAGGAAAGCGTCAAAGGTGAAGCGGAAAGGGTATATGAACTGCTTAAGGCAGAGGGAGTAGAGGTATTATTTGATGATAGGGAGGATTTAAGAGCAGGAGAAAAGTTTGCAGACGCAGATTTAATAGGTATACCATATCGTGTGGTGATCTCAAAAAAAACCCATTCGGCAGGTTCGGCAAGCCCTTCGGCCACGAGTTCAGGGCAGGCACGAGGCAAGCTAGAAGTTAAAAGAAGAGATCAAAAGCAAACAGAGTTTTTAAGTTTTGAGGAACTATTAAAAAGGTTAAAGGCAAGCTAAGCTATTTACATGTAATAACTTACTTGTTATACTATGAGTCTTTATGATTGTTGAAGGAAGACCAGCGGTTATTGAAGCACTTGAGAAGGTTTTATTTGAACTTAATGATGATCCAATAGAGGTGGCAGTAATTAGAGTTCAACCCATAATAATGGCTAACTTTCCTCTAAAGACAGGTGAACAAGATTTAGTAGATGAAATATTATGGGAAGCAATTCAGGTTTCCTCACATAGGCTGCCTGTTCCTCAAGCAGTTCTTAAATGGGCAGAAGAAGGCAGTGATGCGGCCATAAGAGCAAGACAGATTCACCTAAAGAATAGATTAGTTTTAGAGGAATTAATGAGATAATAAGATTGAATTAATATCTTTTTTCTGTTAAATTTGGAGTTTATATGGTGACAAAAAATATAGTTAAACTTCCTAAAGCAATGGTTGAGGTACAAATATCGCTGCCTTGGCCTGATATGGAGTCACGCTGGAATGAGGTTTTAAATAAATTAGCTTCAGATGTTGAGATCCCAGGTTTTAGAAAAGGCCAAGCACCCATGGATATGATTGAGCCCAAAATTGCCCAACAAGCGCAACAAGAGCTCCTACGGGTTTCTATGCCCCAAGCTTTAATTGAAGCTTTGCAGGGAACCAATATTGTTCCAATAGATTACCCAAGATATGAAGTCCAATCCTTTCAAAAAGGAGTTGGTGTAACTTTTAAAGCTTTGGTTACAGAACGTCCTCAAGTTAAAGTAGGTAGCTATAAAACTATTAAAGTTACCAGGCCTCCTCTAAAACAAATTACTGATAGCGATATTGATAAGGTTGTTGAGGATTTATATAGAAGATGGAAGGTGAGGAATCCTTCGACAGGTTCGGCAAGCTCACTGCAAGCAGGCTCAGGACCAGTAGGCCCTCAAGCTCAAGCATCTACCCAAAGTAGTGGAGCCAGTGGAAGTTTACAATTTGGCAAAACCGATACTCCCCCAACCACTACCTCTAATGTTCCTGATGATATTTTTGCCAAAGGAGTGGGTGCTACAGATTTAGCTGATCTTAAGAAAAAAATTAGAGGAGATTTAGAAGCTGAGGCTAAATATAATAATGAGTTAGATTATGAGGAAGCTATATTGCAATCTGTTGAGAAAATGACTGAGGTGGATATTCCGGATATTTTAATTGAGGATGAGTTAAATAGGATGTTGGTTTCACTGCAGCGAAATGTAACAGATAGAGGGATGTTGCTTGATGAATATTTAAGAGCTCAAAATAAAACTGTAGATCAGTTAAAAAATGAATGGAGAAGGCAAGCAGAACAAAATGTTAGGATGGAACTAGGACTCGCGCAAATAGCCTCAAGTGAAAATGTTGTTATTTCCGATGAAGAACTGCAGGCAGAAATAGATAAGATTCAAGATAAAAGAATTAAAGCTCAATTTGAAGCCCAAGAACCAAGGTTGCATTTACGCCACGCGCTGCGCCAAACCAAAACTCTCAATATTCTTAAAAACTTAGTTGGCTCCTAAAACCTTTTGTAGTACAATAGTTTCTAATTATTTTGAAAAGGAGGTGCAAGCATTACTTTCTTTCTCTATTTAGAATAGACAAAGATTGTAATGATCAAAAAATATATGTCAATTATCATTAAAGCTGGGCCAAATGATACATCTGATTCAGTAATTAGAAAATTCCAAAAAAGGGTTGCTTTGGAAGGAGTCATTCAAGAGTATCGTGAGATGGAGTTCCATAAAAAGAATTCGCTAAAGCGACAAGAACGTTTAGCAGAAAAAAGACGCAAAATTATGCGAGCCAAGCGCTACTTAGATGCAAAATAAAATCCAAGAAGATCTAAAACAAGCTCAACTAGATAGAAACGAACTTAAGGTTTCTACCTTAAGACTTTTATTATCTGAGGTTAATAATGCTAAAATCCAAAAAGGTCAAGAGTTATCTGATGAGGAAATTACAGGAGTTATCCAGAAAGAGATTAAAAAAAGAAAAGAATCTATTGAAAGTTTTAGAAAAGGAGCAAGGGAAGATTTAGCTTTAAAAGAAGAAGCAGAGGCAAAAGTCTTGGAAAGCTACCTGCCAACTCAATTATCAGATGAGGAGTTGACTAAAATAATAGATTTAGCTATAAATGAAGTAGGCGCAAATTCTATAGCAGATATGGGTAAAGTAATAGGCAAGGTCATGAGTCAAGTTTCAGGTAAGGCAGATGGTGGAAGAGTAAGTAATTTAGTAAAACAGAAGTTGTCATCCTGAACGCAAGTGAAGGATCTCAAGATCTAGATTCTTCCTCCCCTTTGGGGGCCCGGTTTCAGAATGACAATAATATTTATAAAAATGATTAATATTATTGTAAATTGCGATCCAAGATACCCGGTCAATAAATTAGCTATTCAAGCAACTGTTGTTGAGATTTTAAACCAGCAGAGAATCTCTGGTAATGTAGAGATTGGGATAAATATTGTGGGTGATCGCAAGATGCATGAGTTTAACAAAAAATATCGTGGCATTGATGCAACCACCAATATTTTATCTTTTGCGCTGGAAGATCCAGCCTCCAGCAACCAGCTACAACATATACCCAGGATAGGTTTTGTTAAAGCTCCTGATAAAGTTTTAAGATTAGGAGATATTTTAATTTCTTACCCTCAAGTTATTAAGGATGCTTCTCAATCAGGTTCTTCAGTAGAGGAGGAAGTTAGATTTTTAGTTGAGCATGGGATGAAGCATCTTCTAGGAGTGCACCACGATTAAGTTATTCTTCCAAAAGTTGCTTAACTTTTTGCCTATTGGCTCTATCTTGCTGCAAACGTGAAATAGCATTGGGAATAACTACTTCTTCAACGCCCCTTTTTAAAAATCTTAACAGGTCACTAATTTCATCTGGTTGGCTTAGTTCTTCTATTGCTTGTGATGTAGTAGGTACAACTTCAATGGTTAAATGGACGCCTTGGGCATTCGCATCGATTAATGCAAAGGGTGGATGTAAGAGAAGCATACGTTCTCTCCTAATTTCTTTAAACCACTCTGGTGCCCCATCAGAATCTAACATCGCTTGAACATAAAGCGTAGAAATTCCAGGTAAGTTATATAATTTCTCATAAAAGTCTTGCTCTAAAGGAGGGTTCCTTTGACCACTTTCTAAACGAGCAATTGTAGACTCAGTCATACCAAGTGTAGCAGCTACTTTTCTTTGACTTAAGCCTGCTACTTCGCGATAAAATCTAAGCATTCCACCAAATGCTTTTGCTCCGGGTGATACAAATTCATATTCTTGAGAAGGTTCTTTTCTTGGTCTCATGCTCTGAATTATAGCAGGAGGATTTCCCATAGTAAACTATGATATTTCAATCTATCCTTCCAATCCCGGATTGTCAAGGTAATTCCAAACCGGGATTGTAGGTTCAGTCGTATCTTGCATATTTTGATATCCCGATGTGTCATCTCACTTCCAACTCCGAGTTGTCAAGCTAAAGCAACAAGGTGACGATCCTATTACACCTTCCAGGTGAAACAAGCTCGCGACCTGTTTAGCTGTCTAGCTAACCCACACCGGGTGTGTGGTGCCACCGCATAACCACTATCTCTGCGATCATAATTCCTACATAATATAAGTTGGCATCTTCCCTAACTTTCATAATTTTGTTAATCTAAATTTACATCTTTGTTATGGTTTTTTATAGAAAATACCGCCCTCAATCACTTAATGAACTAATTGGCCAAGAGCAGGTCAAGCTAACCCTCCAAAAAGCCTTTGATTCTCAAAAACTCTCTCATGCTTATTTATTTACTGGTCCTAAAGGAACTGGTAAAACTTCTACAGCCAGGATTCTAGCTAAAATGGTTAATTGTGAGGGAGAAAAAATTGTTCCCTGTAATAAATGCTCCAGCTGTATTTCCATAACAGATGGATCCAATTTGGACGTAATAGAAATTGATGCGGCTTCAAATAGAGGAATAGATGATATTAGGGACCTAAGAGAAAAAATTAAGCTTGCTCCAAGCTCTGCTAATAAAAAAGTTTACATTATAGATGAAGTTCATATGTTATCTCCCGAAGCTTTTAATGCCCTACTTAAGACTTTAGAGGAACCCCCTTCCCATGTATTATTTATATTAGCAACTACTGAATTGCATAAAATTCCTCCAACTATTTTATCCCGAGCACAAAAAATAGACTTTAAACAAGCAAGTACTCCAGAGCTTGTTGAAGCGTTAAAAAAAGTAGCAAATGGAGAAAAACTAAAGATAGAAGATAAAGCTTTGGAGCTTTTAGCTAAAAAAAGCGATGGATCTTTTAGGGATGGATTAAAACTGCTAGATCAGCTTGCTTCAGGAGGCACTGATATTACCTCACTACAAGTTGAGGAAACTCTAAAAAGTTCTAATTTTGAAAGTATGGTGGAGCTTTTATATGCAATTTCAAACAAGAGAAGCTCCAATGCTTTAAATATATGTTTGGAACAAATTGAGAAAGGAATAAATATTAGAGAATATACACTTGGAATTTTAGATTTAATCCATGCCTTATTACTTATTAAAAATGACCTTAAAAATAAAGTATTAGAAGAATTTGGCTCTGAAAAGTTGGAAAAAATTAGTAAACTATCTGATGGGTTTGAGATAAGGGATTTAATTAAATTGGCTGATAATTTTCAAAAAAGCTTAGAAAAAATGAAAGCTGTCAGTATCACTTCACTGCCTTTAGAAATTGCGGTGATTGAGAGCTCTCAAGCAGAAGTAGTAACTCCTGTCACAGTGAACACAGCCCCTCATGTCATTCTGAGCGAAAGCGAAGAATCTAGATTAGATCCTTCTGGTCCGGTGGACACTCAGGATGACAAAAGAAAGTCCTCCTACGTCAAGGTCATCGACTCTGAGGCCGAGCCTCAGGTCTTCGATTCCGAGGTCTCTCAGACTCGAGGAGCTCACACCCGAAGGGATTACAAACAAAAACCTTCCATATCCGCTATGAAAGCCTCTTCGGGAGATTTGGCAACTTTATATGATAAGTGGAATTATATTTTGGAAACAGTTAAACCTTATAATTATTCTTTGGAGGCAATGTTAAGGTTGGTAAAAATTTTAGAATGTAATCAAGAAGAGGTCATATTTGAGGTTCCTTATTCTTTTCACCAAAGGATATTAGAAGCACCAAAAAGTAGAACTTTACTTGAATCTGTTCTAACAGAGGTTTTGGGAAGATCTATGAAGGTATCAACTGTTTTAGGTAAACGCGAAGTTCAAACTGAGGATATTGCCAACATTGAAGTCGCAGCTGATGATGAAATAATTAAAATTGCTGCAGAAATTTTTAACTCAGAATCGGTTAATTAACTTTAAAATCCTCCTTGACACAAATTAATCCTTTTAGTTAAAGTGATCTCTGTTTATGGCAGACTTAAAGAAAGTAGACCCTCAAGTTTTTGAATTAATCAAAGAAGAGGAAAAAAGACAAAGAGAAGTTTTAGAGATGATAGCATCTGAAAACTATGCTTCAAAAGCAGTAATGGAGGCATTAGGTTCTGTTTTTACCAATAAATACTCAGAAGGCTTCCCTAAAAAAAGATACTACCAAGGCAACGCTGTTGCAGATAAAATAGAAATTTTAGCTACTGAGAGAGCCCAAAAATTATTTGGGGTTCCATACGTTAATGTTCAACCTCTATCAGGTTCTCCTGCTAACTCAATAGTTTATCTTAGTTTGCTGGAATATAAAGATAAATTAATGGGACTATCCAGAGATTTTGGAGGACACATTACTCATGGAGGCCCACTTTCTTTATCAGCTAGATTTTTTACCCCTATCCATTATGAATTAGGTAAAGATAATATGTTAGATTTTGAGGCAATTGAAAAATTAGCTATAAAAGAAAAGCCAAAATTAATTATTTGTGGATTTACAGCTTATCCAAGGATTATAGATTTTAAAAAATTTGCAAGCATAGCTGATAAAGTTGGGGCTTATTTAATGGCTGATATTGCCCATATTGCAGGGTTAATTGTAGCAGGGGTACATCCATCACCCATTCTTTATGCCCATATTATTACCACTACCACCCATAAAACTTTAAGAGGACCAAGGGGGGCAATGATTATGGTAACTAAAAAAGGTCTTAAAAAAGATCCTGATTTACCTAAAAAAATAGAAACAGCAGTAATCCCGGGAATGCAAGGAGGCCCTCATGATAACCAAACAGCAGCAATTGCAGTTGCATTAAAAGAAGCTGCAACCCCTGCGTTTAAAAAATACTCAGCCCAAATTGTTAAAAATGCTAAAAAATTAGCTAGTGAGTTAATAAAATTTAAGTTTAATTTAGTCTCAGGTGGGACAGACAATCATTTAATATTAATAGATTTAAGAAATAAAAAAGCTAATGGGGCAGCAGCAGCGCTAGCGCTAGAGCTAGCAGGAATTGTTTTAAATAAAAATGGTGTGCCATTTGACAGCTTACCTCCTTATTGGACATCAGGTATAAGGCTTGGAACTCCTGCAATAACTACTAGAGGAATGAAGGAAAAAGAAATGGTAAAAATTGCTAAATGGATTAATGAGGCGGTTGATGAGGTATCAGGTGAAGAGATGCCTGAAGATAAAGAGTCAAGATCTGCTTATTGGAAAGAGTTTAGAAATAAAATAAAAAGTAATAAAAAATTAGCCAGTATAGCTAAAGAAGTAAAAGCGTTATGCGCTAAATTTCCTGTACCTTAAAGTTTTGGAGGATTTGGGGCCGGCAAGACTACATCTACTGTTGAGCCTTCAGGTCTATGATTAACAATAATAGCTGTGGCTGGGATACCTCTTCTTGAAAGTTCTTGAAGAATAGCTGCATTTCTATCTGCTCTATTAAGAGAATCTTGGGCGTCTCCTTCAGATCTTGCCCCATGAACAATTCCCGTAACTGCATCCCTTGGTAAGGATTCATCGGATCGAGCTATGTGAACTATTGGTCCAGCGCGCTCTGCTTCTATTCTTTCCATAGATTCGAAGAAGTATAACATCTAAATATACTATGTCAAATCGATTTAGTTTAGTTGTATTATAAAAACTAGTTATGAAAGTATCAGGTAGAGATTTGGCAGATAAAATTTTAGAAAAATTAAAGCTAGAGATTAAAGGTAAAAATCTAACTCTCTGTTTGGCGATAATTTTAGCAAGTAATGATCCAGCTCCTAAAATGTATACCCAAAGAAAAATAAATGTGGCGGGAGAAATAGGGATTAAAGCAACTTTATATGAATTTTCAGAAAACCAAGGACAAGATTGTTTTGAAACTATCCAACAGTTAAATGAAGATCAAAATATTCATGGGATAATTGTTCAGCAACCAATGCATACTGGTTGGGATTTCCAAAAATATATTCAAGTAGTTTCTTCAAAAAAAGATGTAGATGGTTTTAAAGAGGATTCTCCATATAAGGAAGCAACAGCACTGGGGGTTTGGGAGATGTTATCTGAGTTTGGGAGAATTGAGGGTTTCAAATCAACTGATGAATTTTTAGAGGGGAAAAAAATAGTAGTTTTAGGAAAGGGTTTAACAGCAGGAAAACCCACAATTAATTTACTAACAGAAAAAGGTTTTCCACCTGAAGTAATAGATTCTAAAACTGAAAATCCAAATCAGATTATTAAAAATGCAGATGTAGTAATTTCTGCAACAGGCAAAAAAAATATTATTAATGGGGGAAATATAAAAAAGGGAAGCTTTGTAATAGGGATAGGAGTTGGGAAGGAAGAAAAAGATGGAGAGGAAAGGATTTTTGGGGATATTAATGAGGAGGAAATAAAAGATATTGCTAAGTTATATTGTCCGACAATAGGAGGAATTGGACCACTAACTATAGCTTGTTTACTAAAGAACGTAATGGAAGCAAGCTTCACGGCTCAGGGTCCTGTCAGCTCGGTATCTCAAAGCCGTTCCTCAACTCAAGCTTGATTTTCTAAAAATCAATGCAAGTCTGTGGTACGTTTTGAGACCTCTCCTCCCTGCCACCCACCTCGCCTACTTGACTCTAGACTCTAGCGACTAGTCACTATATAATACCAACCATGGGTTTAATGGATACATTTAAACAGCTTGGGGATCTCAAAAAGATGAGAGATCAAGCTATGGAAGTGCAAAAAAAATTATCAGGAATAAAAATAACTGTAGAGCATAGAGGGGTAACAGTTATAATGACTGCAGATCAAAAAGTTGTTTCTATTTCAGGTGAGTTAGATCATGAGAAAATTGCAGAAGCTGTTAATGAAGGATTAAAACAATCTCAAAAAGTTGCAGCTGAAGAAATGAAATCTTTAATGGGTGGCGTGCCAGGAATGTAGCTACCACTGGCAGTCTGCTGCAAAATTTACATTTCCTAATAAATTATTTAAAGTAGGAGTCCCATTGGTAAATGGTGCTGAGTAAAATCTCATTTCATAATTTGAGCCTAGTGTGCTACTAAGTTGTAAATTTCCCTGGCCTCTAATTCCTCCAACATGATCATTATATGCTCCTCCCACATCTACTGAGTTGGGATAATTACCTGACTGATAAAGGAAATAAAATGGTGAAGGATTTCCTCCTGATATGATTCCCCAAACCCCATCATCATATGCTTTAGTTTTAACAGAACCATGGAATTCAATATCAAAAGTACTTTCTCCGTGATAACAGCTAACGGTTAGGGTCACATGATCTCCGTTATAAGCATAAAAAGGTGCTGAACTTGGAGTAGGAGTGGGGGTGGGAGAAGGAGAGGGTGCAGGGGTTGAATTAGTCGAGTTATTATTTTGGCTCGTAGAAGAATTATTGTTAGCTGATGGGGAGGGACTTGGATTAGACTTAGAAGTTGCGCTGGGTGAAGGGGAAGTTTTTAGAGATAAATTATTTGTAGGTGATGGAGAAGGTGAGGATTTTTGTTTAGTAGATGAAGTTGCTTGAAAACCTTTGTCAGGAGTTGGCTGCCCTCCATTGAGAGGTATTTTATTTAATATAAAAAACCCACTTCCCAATAGCAATAAGCATAACAACAATTGGAGCAACACCCTTTTGATTGTTATCAAGACTGAGTGTAGTCGAATTGGGCATTAAATTAAGAATAGGTTAGTGTTTAAATAATATCAACAATAATAATCGATATTACCCCGGTAACAAATTAATCTACGTGGTTTAAATTGTTACATAGGATGGTAAAATGAATTACAAATAATTGTGACTGAGAAACAAAAAGATATAGCTAAAAATATTATATTGGCTCTTGGGATAGTTGGAGCAGTATCTATGATAATGATAGCCCCTGGACTAGCTAAAGCGATACCCTTACTTGCAAAAATTGATGTTAGACGAATCAACCAAGAAATAAAAAGGCTAAATAAACGAGGACTTGTGGAGATTATTAAAAGAAAAAATAAGGTACCTTTAATTAAACTGACTAAAGAAGGAGAAAAGAAATTATCAAGATACCAAATCGATAAGTTAGAAATTGAGAGGCCAAAAAAATGGGATGGAAAATGGAGACTGGTGGTGTTTGATATCCCTATAACTAAAAACTATTCCAGAGCAGTACTTCGCAAAAAGATGAAAAATCTTGGGTTTTATAAATTACAGTCGAGTGTGTTTGTCCACCCCTTTCCATGTTTTGAAGTATTGAAATTTATAAGGGATTATTTTGGAGTTAGCAAAGAGGTGGAGTATATGGAAGTTAATAGTTTGGAAAGTCAAGACATGTTAATATCTTACTTTTTTACGAAACAAATTAATCTACGTAGAACAAATTGTCACAATTTCAGATAACATATATTTGTATAGTGCATAATAAGAAGAATTTGATAGAATGCTACCATGGCCACTATCCCCAAAGTTGTTAGAGATTTAATAGAAAGTTTTGAAAGGTTACCGGGTATAGGGCCTAAAACTGCGCAAAGATTAACTTACTATTTACTCCATGCTCCAAAAGAAGAAGCAAAAGCGCTAGCTGAGGCTGCAGTTGCTTTAAAAGAAAAAACTGTGATTTGTTCAATTTGTTTTAATATCTCTGAGAAAGATCCTTGTGAAATAGATACAGATCCAAGTAGGGATAAATCTATTATAGCAGTGGTGGAAGATCCATTAGATGTTTTGGCTTTAGAGAAAGCAAATTTTAAAGGGCTTTATCATGTATTACACGGTGCAATTTCTCCTTTAGAAAATATTGGGCCAGAAGAATTAAAAATTAGGGAGTTATTACCTAGGTTAAAAGATAGAGCAGTTAAAGAAATTATTTTAGCAACAAACCCTACAATGGAGGGTGAGGCAACTGCAATGTATATAGATAGATTAATTAGACCCTTAGGAATAAAAGTAACCAGAATTGCCAGAGGCTTACCTGTTGGGGGAGATTTAGAATATGCGGATGAAACCACTTTATCAAGAGCCCTAGAAGGTCGTAAAGAATATTAAATGGATGAAGAAATTGATATTGTAGATGAGCTGGGAAATATTCTATATTCCATCTCCAAAATAGAGGCTCATAAAAAAGGATTACTTCATAAAACTGTTATTGCAGAAGTAATAGATTCAAAGGGTAATATTTATTTAGTAAAACAATCCTCAGATAGGCAAGATGCAGGGCAATATGTATCCCCAGTGGGTGGACATGTTAAAAAGGGAGAAACTGAGGAGGAAGCACTAGTAAGGGAGGTTTTAGAGGAAATAGGTTTAACTGATTTTGAATATGAGTTACTTGGAAGAGAAATTTTTAATAGGGAAGTTTTAGGTAGAATTGAAAACCACTTTTTTATTGTTTTTAAAATTACAACAGATAAAGAATTTATTTTAGGAGATGAGGCAGATGATTTTGAAAAATTTAACAAAGAACAACTAATAAAAGAAGTAATGATAAATCCCAAGAAATTTGGTAATGTCTTTCACTTTGTCTTTGAAAAATTTTACAAATAATAAATGCTAAAAACTTTTACTCTAAAAAATGGGATCAAGGTTGCTACTTATAACCTTCCTAATGTCAAATCTATTCACATTAGAATAAGTTCTAAAGGTGGATCTATTGTTGAGAGTAAAGTAAATAATGGTGTTGCTCATTTTATGGAACATATTTTAGTTCAAGGTACTCCTTCTTATCCTACAGTTGAGGATTTATCTTTATTTATAGAAAGTTTAGCAGGTAACTATAATGCTCAAACTGAAAAACTTTTAATTAGTTTCTTTATAACAACTCCTGCAACTCATATTGAGGATGCTATCAAAATAACCAAGGAAGTATTTTTTGATCCTTTATTTGCCAAAGATGCAATTGAGCGGGAGCGGGGAGCGCTACTTAATGAAATAAAACAAAACATGGATTCTCACTATTTTGAATTAAATAGATATTTTTGGGAGACAAGAGTCAAGAAGGAACACCCCCTAACGCTTTTTACAGGCGGGGCATTAGATGTAGTTTCAAAATTAACAAGAGATGACTTAGTAAATTATTGGCAAAAGTATTTTCTATCTAAAAATAGCTATCTTTTAATTTCTGGTAATTTTGAAGAGAAAAAATTAATCAAACTTTTGGAAAAATACTTTGAAAGTATAGATTCTAAAAAGGTCTTTAGTGGATTTCCTAAAATGTCTGATTTAGATTTATCTGAAAAAGAAGTTTTTATCAGGTTTGATCAAAAGCTTGGGATTAATTATATAGATATAACTTGGCCCTCCATAAAAATGGAAGACACTTTAAAATTAAGGTTGATTCAAAATTTGGCTCTAACTATTTTAGGTGGTTTAAGAAACTCCAGATTGTTTAAACTACTACGCTCTCAGAGAGGTTTGGTTTACTCCATTGGATCTAGTGCTTCAATTTTGCCTGGCTTGGGACTAGGGTATATCTCCTCACAGGTGACTAGTGAGAACTTAGTTGAAGTATTAGATCTTACTTTTAAAGAACTTTTTACTTTTGTTCATAATGGACCAACTGATGAAGAATTAAGTTTTGCTAAGAATTATTTATCAAACCAATGGTTTATGGCATTTGATCACCCATCAGTTATAGCTGAGTGGATTGAGAATGATTTGCACTGGAATGACAAAATAAGGTTGCCTGAGCAGTATTTAGAGATACTGAAAGAAATTAAAAAAGAAGATCTACTTAAGTTAATGCAAAAATACTGGGATTTTGCTAAGCTCAATTTAGTAATCCAAGGACAAATTGAAGATTCTAAAGAAAATAGAGAAAAATATATGGAGTATTTAAATTTGTAAATTATGGGAGATGGAGCAAAGGGTGCGATAAAAGGAGTAATGAAAGATTTGGGAGAGGCTGTTGTTAAACCTGTGGCTAATGAGGCATCCACCATAATTAATGAAACCATCCAGTCAATTTCTGGTGGTGGAAGTACTCAAAATCCTCAGGACGAACATAAGAAAAAAGAGGAAGAACAAAAATTAAAAGTTGAAGAAGCAAATAAAAAAAGAAACATTGAGATGTTTTTAAGGCAACTGCAAGAACAAGAACAAAAATTAAAAGCTACCCGCCAAAAGGAAGCTCAAGAAAAACAAGCAAAAGAACAAGAGGAGCAACAAAAAAAACAAGTTAAACAATTTAAAGTATTTGAACAACAAAAGAAAAAACAAGATATTAATTTAGCAACTAAACAGCGAAAGACAGAAATAAAAAGAGGAAGTGCCTAATTGGCTTATTAATCCCTTATTTGATAAAATCCTAACATGGAAAAGGCAGATGATCCAGAACTTGAACTATATAAAGAAATAGGGGCTTTACCTTCAAATCAACAAAGGCTTATTAGTGCTTTATCAAGCCATCTATTAGAACGAGATGTACATGAAAGTTTTGCAACTGATCCTTTAAAATATCAGGCATTAAAAAAACTTCTAATTTCCAGAGGGTTTGATGAGAAAGGTTTAGTGCTGGCAATGCGAGTTTTTGGGCTAGAAGAAATTTCTGCGGAACCACCTGATAGACCAAATTTGCCCTAAAATATGGTTAAAGCTCCTGAAGAAATATTGTCTGGTGCGCTACGAGCAAATGAATTTGATCCTGATATATTTCATTCCTTCCAGGAAATAGGCAATGTTTACCGATGTGTTACTATTGAAGACTCTTGGCTAAAAGATAGAGTTACGCCCGGCATCCTTTATATTTCCGAACTTCACGCTAAATTATTTGATAGAGTTCCAACCTATTACAAAAAAGGTCTACTCCCCCTTCCTCCGGGAACTTTTAGAAGAGAAGATATCTATCTATCCAGCCAACCCCCAAACTTTTACTCTCGGGGACTGGATGTATCTCCGTTAATGGACGAATATGCCCGAGAGCTTGATAAAATAATAGAATCTCTACCACGAAGCCCCCTGGATAAAATTGAAGATATAATCCATCAAGGTGCTTGGAGTTATTATGTCTTTGAAAGGATCCACCCGTTTTTGGATGGGAATGGGAGAATTGGCAGAATGATTCTAAGAAGAATTCTAAGGGGAACCGGGTTAAAAGATATTATCTTTAGTGCTGCTTCAACTCCCAAAGGCTCCAAAAGGAGTGAAGAAGAACGGAACAAACATTTAGATGCAATGAGTAGGGTTAGCTCAACTGGCAATTTAGCTCATTTAGAATTATATATTGCTAGACAACTACTCAAAGTATATCCAAATTCAGGTGAAAACAAAGGGGTTGTGGCCGAATTACAAGGTTTGATAGATAAAAAAACAATGGAGGTGGAAACTCAGACAGCAAGATTGCCTTTGGAGAAGATTTGGCCAAAATTTGGAGATATTGATATTCATGGCAGCGAGGATGATTTAAAAACTCCAGCTGAAACAAGCTCTATTAGTAATTAAACTTGATTAATGCTCAAATTATTTAACACTCTTTCTAAAAAAATAGAAGACTTTAATCCTCTAACTTCTGAGCAAGTGGGTCTTTATACTTGTGGCCCCACTGTGTATGATTTTATGCACATTGGCAACTTAAGGACTTTTTTATTTTCTGATACTTTATATCGGGTCTTAAGCGCTAATGGATATAAAGTAAAGTTTATCCAAAATATTACTGATATTGATGACAAAATTATTAAAAAAGCAAAAGAAGAAAACATACCATTAAGCGAAATAACTAATAAATACACAAAATTTTATTTTGAAGATTTAAAAAAACTAAATATCACTCCAGCAGATGTTTACCCAAAAGCAACTGAGCACGTTGGGAAGATGGCCAAGTATATTGAGAAATTAGTAGAAAAAGGGCTAGCTTATGTAGAAGAGGATGGATCAGTTTATTTTGATATTTCTAAATTTGAAGATTATGGAAAACTATCAGGAGTAGAGGGTCGGACCCTCAAAACCGGAACAAGGATTTTATCTCGCGCAGCGAGAGAGCTTCGCTCATCTGATGAGTACAATAAAGATAATATTCAAGATTTTGCGCTTTGGAAGGCTGTTGAAGCAGATGAGAAAGTAGGCTATGATTCTCCGTGGGGAAGAGGAAGACCAGGATGGCATATTGAGTGTTCAGTTATGAGTCAGGAATATTTAGGGGATACTTTTGATATTCACGCAGGAGGAGTGGATTTAATTTTTCCCCATCATGAAAATGAGATTGCTCAGTCCGAAGGTTATACTGGTAAAAAATTTGTAAATTTCTTTTTACATGGTGAACATATTTTGGTTAATGGAGCCAAGATGAGCAAATCTTTAAAAAACTTTTACACACTAAAAGATTTAGAAAAGAAAGGGTCGGACCCTATGGCCTATAGGTACTTAGTTTTAACTGCTCACTATAGAGATAAACTAAATTTTACTTGGGAAAGTTTGCAAGCTGCAAGCAATGCTTTAAATAAACTAAGGGAGGAGATAAGGGGGTGGCCTAATGTCATCCTGAATGCAAATAAAGGATCTCAAGATTTAGATTCTTCTCCCCTCTGGGGGCCTTCGGCTCAGAATGACAATTATTATCAAAGATTCCTAGATGTTTTAAATAATGATTTAAATACACCCCAAGCTTTAGCAGTTCTCCATGAGATGATTTCATCAAATAGTCCAATATCTAACAAAGCTAAATCACTTCTAGAGATGGATAAAGTTTTAGGGTTAAAGTTAGATGAATATTTAGGAAAGAAATTAGAAATCCCTGAGAGGGTTAAAAAGTTAGTTGAGGAAAGAGAAGATGCAAGAAAGCAAGGCAATTTTGAAAAATCTGATGAACTTAGAAAAAAAATTATAGAGTTGGGTTTTGAAATAAAAGATACCCCAAAGGGCCCCAAAATTACATAGGTCCGAGAATTGATTGACTTAGCTATGTCGGATTTGTTATTTGAGATTAAATTCAGAAGTGATTATAGACACCCTCGTACACCGGAAGATAATGTTTGGTTGGAAAAAGTAAATAACCAACTGAAAAGAGGTAGGACTTACACATATAGCTCTCCTACAGAAAGAACAGCTGATCAAGGTGCAATGGTTGCGGCGGCAAAAGCAATGATGTTACATAGGAGAGAATTAAAAATTCCAGAGTGGGCAGCGACCGATGCCCGAAGGTTACTTGTTGCCGACTATGGCATTACCGGTGCAATTCCTCAGGGAGGAGTAGGCTCGATTATCTTTGATGAGGAATTAGGGAGGTGTGTTGACCTTGAGCATAAAGGGATCAGCATTCAAGGTACAGTAGAAGAGTATTATTCAAGGAATTGGGATAATGATCTGGCAAAATTTCAACCCCCAAAATTAAAAGGAAAAAGACACATAAGGTTAGGAGATTTTATTGATATAATCCAAGCTGCAATTATTTATCAATATTCCAATGGGCAGGAAGAGTCAGCAAAGATTGAGGAGATTTGCATGCAACCATTACTTTTGGCCGGGTTAGATGTTGAAAAAGTACCTTTAATATTTGGTTTTGTTAGAGAACTTAAAACATGGCAGGCAATAGCTTCCTCTACCGAAGTGGTTATTCCTCAGACTCGACCACTCTCAATGCTTAGAGTGGAAAATTTTATATTAGCAAAAAGGGTGAGTTGATCTTCGTCTAAATTTCGGCTAAGATTTTAATCTAGAGATTCTTTGCTAGAATGCTCAGAATGAAAATGAATAATTCTCCTTTAGCAGATAGGATTAGACCCAAAAGTTTAGATCAATTAGTTGGCCAAAGACACATTCTTTCTCCTGATAAATTACTTTACAAAGCTATAAAATCAGGCAATATTTTCTCAATGATTTTTTGGGGACCACCAGGGGTTGGAAAGACAACTTTGGCAAGAATAATAGCGAACGAGCTAAAAACAGAATTTTATGAATACTCCGCAGTAACAACTGGAATTGTGGAACTTAAAAAATTATTCGAATCTCTAAAAAATTCCATCCTCTTAAATCCACCCGTAGTTTTTATAGATGAAATCCACAGATTTAATAAAGCACAGCAAGATGCATTTTTGCCGTATGTAGAAAACGGGACAATTATTTTAATAGGAGCAACAACAGAAAACCCTTCCTTTGAAGTTATTGGCCCACTCTTATCCAGAACAAGAGTATTTGTTTTAAATCAATTATCAAATAAAGAGTTGGAAGAAATAATAAACAAAGCGCTTAAAGATAAGCGAAGCTTTCCTTCACTTAGCAGTGAACGTAAAGAATCTGGTTTAGGAAAACTAAAAATAAAACTTAATAAAGATGCAAAAGATTTTTTAATTGAAGGGTCTAATGGAGATTCAAGAATTTTGTTAAATGCTTTGGAGGTAGCAGTTAATTCTGTCATCCTGAGGGCACGGGCCCCTTTTAGGGAGGAAGGATCTCAAAATTTAGATTCTTCTGGTCCACTGGACCATCAGAATGACAAGGTTGTGGTAATCAAAGAATTAATTGAAGAAGCTTTGCAGAAGCGCTCATTACTTTATGATAAAGCAGGAGATGAGCACTACAATACAATTTCAGCATTTATAAAATCTATGAGAGCATCACAAGTAGATTCTGCACTATATTATTTAGCCAGGATGGTAAATGCAGGAGAGGATCCTTTGTTTATTGCCAGAAGAATGGTTATTTTTGCCAGTGAGGATATTGGACAGGCAGCGCCTACAGCTTTGGTTGTAGCTAATGAAGTTTTTAGAGCTGTAGAGACAATTGGATATCCTGAGTGTCAAATTAATTTAGCCGCAGGTGTCGTTTATTTATGCAGCGCTAAAAAAGATAGAAGTTCATATGATGCATATTTTAAAGCGCTAGAAGATGTACAAAAATTTGGCAATTTAGAAATTCCCCTTAATATTAGAAACGCTCCTACAAAATTAATGAAAGATTTGGGTTACGGCAAAGGTTATGAAAAATATTCCAAAGAAGACTTACTTCCTGAAAAATTAAAAGGGAAAAAATATTATGCAAGCAAAAAGGAATAGTTTTAAGCTCAACTTTTAGATATTTTTCTTTATATGAGACAAATCAAGATCTATTACTGGACTATTTATTTTGTCTATTTGGTTTGTAATGAGGAGAAGAGGAATTAGTTTAAAAACACTATTTAGAAGGAAGAATAATTTGCAGGAATAAATAATAAATAAAAACTATTTTTTATAAACTCCTTTACTTTTTTAAAAAAACTTCGTAGACTAGCTAAGCGTTATGTATCAGACTAAACTTCTAAAAAGTGGTTTAACTTTAATTACTATTAATCTCCCCCATTTAGATTCTGTTACCTCCCTAGTATCTGTTGCAGCAGGCTCTAGATATGAAACAAAAAAAGTTAATGGGATTTCTCACTTTTTAGAGCACATGTTTTTTAAAGGATCCAGAAAATATCCAACTGCTGAGGAAATTGCTAATTTAGTAGATGGAATTGGAGCTATTAATAACGCTGCCACAGATAAAGAAGTTACTTTTTACTGGATTAAGTCAGCAAGCAAACATCTTAAATTATCTTCAGATATTTTATCCTCAATGCTCAAGGAATCACTTCTAGGAGAGGAAGAAATTGAGCGGGAAAAAGGGGTAATAGTTGAGGAGCTGCGGATGTATCGGGACAACCCTGCCCGCTATGTTTGGGATCTTTATGAACAGTTGCAATTTGGCAATCAACCTCTAGGCTGGGATATTGGTGGGGAGGAAAAAATAATAACATCTGTAAACAGAGATGATTTTATTAATTATATGGATTCACTATATTCACCCAAAAATATGGCGCTGGTTTATGTGGGAAAATTACCTAGCAATATAGAAAAAATTGCCAATGATTTATTCTTGGATCTGCCGCAAAGATCCCACCAGGCTTTTAAATCTTATAAAAAAACTAAACAAACTAAACCAAGGGTAAGGATCCATTATAAGAAAACAGATCAAGCCAATTTGATACTCGGAGTTGAAGCTTACAAAAGAAAAGACCCCAAAAGATATGCGGCTAGGTTGTTAGGAGTTATTTTGGGTGAGGGAATGTCTTCTCGGCTTTTTATCCAAATTAGAGAAAGAAGAGGTTTGGCTTACCATGTTAGTGCCTCTCATAATAGTTATATTGATGCCGGAAGTTTTACATCTTATGCAGGTTTAAAATTGGAAAAAGTATTGGAAGGGTTGGAAGTAATTAAAGCGGAACTGGAGCGAATGGTAGCGGAGAAAGTTACCCCTGATGAATTAAAAAAAGCAAAGGAAATGGAACGGGGAAGAATTGCACTAAGGTCTGAATCAACTAATTTTTTAGCAGAACATTTTGGGATTAAATATATTTTAGATAATGAATTGGAAACATTTGAGGAATACTTAAAAAAGATTGATAGTGTAACGCCGGAGGAAATTCAAGATGTTGCCAGAGATCTATTCAAAAATGAAAAGTATAATTTACAAATTATTGGGCCCTTTAAAGAAACACAAAAGTTTGAGAAAATACTAAAAAGTTAAAAATGGTTGCCCAAAATCCATTTGATAATGCGCTGATCCAGCTTAAAAATGCATCCAAGTATTTAAATTTAGATGAGTCTTTCTGGACTGTAATCTCAACCCCTAAGCGAACTATACAGTTAAGCATTCCTTTAAAAAAAGACACCGGTGATTTAGAAGTTTTTAAAGGGTATAGAGTTCAATACAATAACTTTTTAGGTCCATATAAAGGTGGGCTTCGCTACCATCCTCAAGTTAATATAGATGAGGTAAAAGCCCTGTCTTTTTGGATGATGATTAAAAATGCAGTCTTGGATGTACCTTTTGGTGGAGGAAAAGGAGGAATTGAGGTAGATCCAAAAAAATTATCCAAAAAAGAATTAGAGAACTTAACAAGGAATTTTGCCAAATTGCTTTCTCCAAATATTGGAGAAGATATAGATGTTCCTGCACCTGATGTTAATACCAACTCACAAATCATGGATTGGTTTGAAGATGAGTTTTCAAAAGTAGCGGGAAAAGATTCACCGGCAGTTGTTACTGGAAAATCCCTGGAAAATGGTGGTTCAAAAGGTCGTGAAGAAGCTACCGGAATGGGGGGATTTTTTGTTCTAGAAAATTTGCTTAATACATTGAATCTTAAAAAACCTTTAAGAGTAGCAATTCAGGGTTTTGGCAACGTAGGATCTCACATAGCTGAGCTTTTATCCAAAAATGATTATCTAGTTGTTGCTTTGTCTGATTCTAAGGGAGGAATTTTTGATCAATCTGGAAGTGGGTTTAACATAGACTTAGTTAAAGATTGTAAAGAAAAAAAGGGGAGAATTTCTGATTGTTATTGTATTGGATCAGTATGTGATTTAGCAGCAAAGCAAAAGGGAGATATAAGTAATGAAAAGTTATTAGAGTTGGATGTAGATATTTTAATACCTGCTGCTTTGGAAAATGTAATTAATGAAAGAAATGCTAATAATATAAAAGCAAAAATTATTTTAGAAATGGCAAATGGCCCAACAACCCCCAAGGCAGATAAAATTTTACAGGAAAAGGAAATATTGGTAGTTCCGGATGTTTTAGCAAATGCAGGTGGGGTAACTGTATCTTATTTTGAATGGTTGCAAAATAGAAATAAAGAAAGTTGGGAATTAGAAGAGGTAATAAATAAGTTAAAAGAAAAAATGGAGAAGGCTTTTAATGAAGTTTGGCAAAAATCTCAGGAAAAAAATACTAATTTAAGAACAGCAGCCTATATATTAGCTTTAGAAAGATTAAGCGAGAAGTTTAAACTATCCAGTTGACAATTTGCACCCCATAAGAAAAGATGGTTAACTATTTGTGTTAAAATTTTTTGATGAGGGGTAATCTTTTTACTATTTTTGTAATAATTGCATTTTTTTTATTTGTAACTTTAGCCATATTCGCCAAACAATATCAATATTTCTGGTTTGATTTGATTTTGACTCGCAATATTCAAGATTTTAATCCCTTTTGGTTTGATCTTTTAATGAAACTTCTTACAAATTTAGGATTTTTGCCTTGGAGCTTCGCAATTATTGGCTTAGTCTGTTTAATTATTTTCTTTATAGGAAGAAAAATAGAGTCCTTGATATTAGTATTTTCTGTCTTGGGAGCAAGTATTTTAAGTGAGACTCTTAAAAATATTATTTCTCGTCCGAGGCCCACTCCCGATTTAGTAAATCAAATCACAATGCACACTCAATCAGATAGTTTTCCATCAGGCCATGTTCTTATTTTTATTAGTTTTTTTGGAGTACTTGTATATTACACTTATACTCTATTTAAAAAAAATTTCTACAGAGATTTTTTAATTTTTATTCTATCTATGCTCATTTTATTAATCGGAATATCCCGAATTTATTTGGGGGATCACTGGTTTTCTGATGTTTTGGGTTCTTATTTAATTGGTTTTATTTGGTTAAATTTTATTGTCTTTTTATACAAAATTTCAAAAAAAAGATTTTGAAACTACTACTGGAATCCAAAAGATTAGAATGTTAATATTGCAAAATGCCAAGGAAAAAAAGTACCTCAAGAAAAAAAGAGACTCAAGCAGAGAATCTTTCAGAGCTAGATTCATCTGAAAAAAATTTTAGTTTTTTTAAAAATAAAAAATTTCTTATTCGTAGAAAAGCTCTGCTTATTCATAGAAAATTCTTTGTTTTAGGATTTTTGATTCTGATTCTTTTAGTAGTTTTTTATTTTTTGTATAAAGTTTTAGTTTTTGCCTTTGTTGATGGTAAGCCTTTAACTAATATCCAGTACTTTCAAAAATTAAAAAGCTTAGAAACACAGTCTGGTTTAAATGTACGCGAACAAATGATAGTTGAGAGAATTATTGAAAGTGAAAAGCAAAAACAAAATATATCAATAAGCGATGAAGATTTAAATAAAGCTTTGGCTAAAGAAGAAGAGTTAGGTGGCGGAAAAGAAGCATTTGAACAATCGCTGAGTATTCAAGGCATAGATAAAGATTTATTTAGAGAATATATTTTAAAACCTCAACTTCTTAAAGAGAAATTATTCGGAAAAGATGCTGCTGTTTCTGAAAAGCAAGTTGATGATTACATTACATCAATACAAAAACAGCAAGAGGAAGCAGGTCAGGAAGTTAGCGAAGTAGATGAAAAAATGAAGTCTCAAATAAGGATAAGTTTAAGAAAACAAAAAATTGATCAAAAATATAATGATTGGTTAAAACAAATTTTAGAAAGTAATAGAATTATTTATCTGTACAAATAAATAATTTTTTGATATAAACTAAATGCTATTTTATGAATTCAGCTCCAAAGATTAATCTATCCACTCCGGTTGCAATAGTAATAGGAGCCGTTTTAATTTCTATTGCAATTTTATTTAGCAATGGAACTTTAAAATTTAACTTACTAAGTAATGCTCCTAAAGTTACAACTAATACCACGTCACCTTCTTACTCTGAAAAATTAATAGCTTTGGCTAAGGAAGCTGGGTTGAATGAATCAAGGTTTGAAAGCTGCTTAGAAGATGGGAAACAAAAAGAAGAGGTAGGAAAAGATCAGCAAGCTGCTTTATCAGCCGGAATAAGTGGTACTCCTGGGTTTATCGTTGGAGCTACAAACAGTAGTGGAGAAATAGAAGGCGTCAGAATTGGCGGAGCTTTCCCTTATGAAACTTTTCAAATAGTATTTGACTCGCTCGCTAGTAAAACTTTGGCGGAAAAAATAGTAGAAGATGTCGTGTTGAATTTATACCCTGATGATGAAGTGCAAAGGGAACAAGTTAAAAAAGATAGCTTAGGGGTTGGTAAGGCAAATGTTGATGATGATCCTGTTTTGGGCAGTAAAGATGCTCCAATCACGATGATTGAATTTTCTGATTATGAGTGTCCATTTTGTAAGCGACACTTCATCCAAACGTTACCTAATTTAATAAAAAATTATATTGATACAGGTAAAGTAAAATTAGTTTATAGAGATTTTATAGCAGTAGATGGAGTTTATCCTCAGGGCCATAACCCTGCTGCAACAAATAATGCTGTTGCTGCTAACTGTGCAATGGAACAAGGAGGAGATAGTGCTTACTTTAAAGTTCATGATTTAATATTTAACAAAACTCAATCTAATGGAGTTGGAATTTAGTATGGTTAATCAAGCCTTGGATGATTTTCTAAAAACCTTAGATAAAGGAAACTTTACTAATGCTCCATACATTAAGAAAGTGGAAAAGCCATGGGGTTATGAGTTGATTTTTACTCCAGATAATCTTCCCTACACTGGCAAAATAATCCATATCAACAGCGGAAAGAGATTAAGCTTGCAGGTTCATGATAAAAAGCAAGAAAGTTACTTTTTAGCAAATGGTGAGTGTAACTTAATTATTGAGAACTCAAAAGGGAACTTAGAAACAATTAAAATGGAAAAAGGTGTAGGTTATACTATGTTGGTTGGACAAAAACATCGTCACCAGGCAGTAACAGACTGTGACGTTTTTGAAGTCTCAACTCCTGAGAGCGGAAATACTTATAGATTGGAAGATGACTTCGCCCGCTCAACTGAAACTGAGGAGATAAGAAAAGATCCAAATAGAGGTTGGAGTACTTAAAGAGTGTGTTAAAATAATTAAGTTATGGCAAAGATTAAAATTTATACTACTACTACGTGTCCTTACTGCAAAATGGAAAAACAGTATTTAGATTCTAAAGGAATTAGCTATGATAGTGTTTTTGTTGATGAAGATGAAAATGAAGCAAAAAAAATGATGGAGGAGTCACATCAACTAGGGGTTCCCTTTACTGTTATTACTCAAGATGATGGAAGTAAAGTAACCATTTTAGGTTTTGATAGGAATAAATTAAATGAGGTTTTAGGGCTTACCGGTTAGCTTCTCGCATGGATGAAGAGTCTAAAAATAAAAAAAAAGAAATAGTAATAGACCTAAATTCGCAGTTTAATTTAGATAAAACTTCAATTTTTAATAAAGAATTTTCTTCAGTTTTACTTGCACCAATTTTAATAGCTGTTGTTTTATTAATTTATGGTGCTTATTATTATTTTGAAGGAAAACCTTTTAGTAACTCACAACCAACTAATCAGACTACTGATTCAGCTCCTTCACCAAGTATCAATATCAGCTTACCAAATGCCAGCTCCTCTGCAGTAAGAAAAGAGGAAATAAAGATTAAGATTTTAAATGGCTCAGGAGTAGCCGGTCAAGCGGGAAGAGTTAGGAATTCTTTATTAAAGTTAGGATTTAAAAATATTGAAATAGGCAATGATCCAAATGCTGATGGGGAGAAAACTGTAGTTGAGTATATCTCTCAAGTAAATTCTGATATTTTGGATGAAATATTAAGTGAGTTGAAAAGAAGTTTTAAAAATATATCTACTGAAAAATCTAAAATAGATGATTTTGATGTTGTTATAATAACTGGCAAGTAACAGTTGATAGAAATCAATGAAATATATTCTGGTAATTACGACAACTCCCACTAAAAAAGATGCGCAAAATATTACTCAAGTAATATTAGATAAAAAACTAGCAGCTTGTATTCAATTTTTGGGTCCAATAAGTAGTAGTTATTTCTGGCAGGGAAAAATCAAGATCACTAAAGAGTGGCTTTGTCTAATTAAAACCAAACAAAGCTTATATACTAGGCTGGAAAGTGCAATCCACGCAAAACATCCTTATAAAATACCTGAAGTTTTGGCACTCCCTATAATAAAAGGTAGTGATAAGTACTTAAGTTGGCTAAATGGCGAGTTGAAATAAATAGGTAATTATTTTAATATCTATTCTCTTATGGCTGAGTCTAAATTCAGGACTGAAGATACCAAAATAGGCGAGGGGAATGAAGTCCAAAGTGGAGACTATATTGTAATTCACTATAATGGGACTTTAGAAAATGGGACTAAATTTGACTCATCTTATGATAGAGATACTCCTTTAAGAGTCAGAATTGGAGTTGGGGAAGTTATAGCAGGCTGGGATATGGGAGTAATCGGGATGAAGGTAGGAGGAAAAAGAAAATTGACTATCCCGCCACAGCTTGGATATGGTGCAAATGCAATTGGCTTAATTCCACCAAATTCTACTTTAATTTTTGAGGTAGAACTTTTGGAAATAGGGTAAATTTAAACTCTTAGGAAATGACCCACAATAACTCCAATTAAAGTGGCCACTCCTCCAATTATAAACATCTCAACAGCAGATCTTAGTGGTTTGTGTTCTACCAAATGACCCTTTAAAAAGCCAATAGTAAATAGTCCAAAAAATGCAGCGAAGATGGAAATATAGGAGGCAGTTGGTAGTGGAAGGAAGATGATAGGAATAATAGGAATTAATCCTGCAAGTAAGTAACTAAAAAACATTATTAAAGCTCCAAAAATTAAATTATCAGTATGTTTTCCTTCTTTATCCATTTGGTGAACAGCTTTTTCAGATGAATATTGTCCTGCAGCCATAGAAGTTGCCTCAACACTAACAGCTACAAAACTAGCTAAAATAATTATTGCCCTATCTTGCACGCCTGTTGTAATTCCAACAACCACCCCTGTTGTTGAAACTAATCCATCTTGAAGCCCAAATAAAAAAGACCTTAGGTAATCCTCATTAATCTTCATTAACTTATTTTACAATATTGGCAGATTAAGTTCAGAGATCATTCTTTCTTCATCGTAGAATTCATTTAGAGCAGTCTTTTTGTAAAATTCTAAATCATAAAAAGATAAGCTTCTATGTGCTTTAAATTTATATTTATTTCTATAAAGCCTCATTTGTTTCCAAAGCATTGAAATTAAAGAGGGAGAGCCAGTATGGGTATAACTTAATGCCTTAAATCCTGAGACAGTTTTTCTTTTAACTAACTCTTTTGCTTTACTTTTTAACTTCATTCCTTTATTTATAACAACGCCGATTATTAAGTTATCTTTTTTTGGAAGATATTCATTAGCGCTGAAAATTGTTAAATAAACTGCAGTTTTAGGGATTTTAGAAAAGTATGATTTTAACTCCAAGCCATACTCATAAATCTTTGCATAGGGTCCGACCCTCTCAATATAGTAGATGTCAAATGGTTTTAAAATCTTAATGGAAGGTTTTACTAAGATACCTTCTGAATCCAAGTTTGCATAATATTTATTAATATTTTCTAGACTAATTTGTAAATGGGCAATCTCGTCTTTAACAATTTGTTGTTTTAGTTTAAAAAGTTGTTTTAAAGAAGCTCCATGTTTTAAAAAGCTTTTAATTTCATTTAATGAAAAGTTAAGCCTCCTTAAAAGCATTATTACTTGGAAATCTATTATTTGTTCGCTCTTATAAAACCTATATCCTTTGGAATTAACTTTAAAAGGCCTTAAAAGACCTTTACCGCTATACCAATGAACAGTCCTTTTTGTAGACTGAGATAATCTTCCAAATTCTCCAGATGTTAGCAAATTTTGATTGTTTTGCATAAATTTGACAATAACGTAACGTTATAGATTATTATACCCCATAGTTGATTATTATGTCAACAAAGGAGGTGTTAAATATGGCTACAGCAGAACAAGGACCTAACTATTTTGGTTTGGCACCGTTAGAGAGTTTTAAACTATTTAGAGGAAAATATGACTCTCTAGTACCAACAAGAGATATGAGAGAACACTCTAGAGTGATGCGCTTGTATTGGCAAAAAGCTTTCCCTCCTATTAGGAAAGGAAAGTTCTCTACAGAAGATATAAGAGATTTTTATGCAAAGCAAGATAGAGCTGAAGTTGATGCACTAAGAGTACAAGAGCGGGAACTGCAAGAATTAGTTAACAAACAAGAAGATGAAAGAGCTACTTCGCCTGAGAGAGAAGTTTTTTTAGCAGACACCCGAGAGCTACTTTATGCGGCACCAATAAGACACACTGATGAGTTTTACCAAGAAGTACTTCAGGTATTAGATGAACAATTTATTAGGAGATGGCGAAGATCAAATCTTTTTTTAACAGAGGAGGCAATTCTTACAGATCCCTATAGAGTGGGTGGATTTTTTCATACAGCATTTGCTGCAGGAATTGAAAGGGTTGTTTTCTCTTATAACTATATTAGTGCACATAATGAATGTCCCATGCCAGATTTAGAAAAGCTTGGCAGGCAGGTGAGAGATGAAGTTAGACAAAACCTGGGATTACCTTACAAAGATGAAAAGAAATCTATATGCTCAATTTTTGGTCATGATGAAGCACAGTGCCAATTAGATAAACAGGCCCTTCAAAGTAGAGTAGTAGTTTGGAGAGAACAGTTCTTAGGGTTATTTGGAGAGGAACCACTTTTGGAAGTCTCACATAATTCTAAATCCTGGAAAGAGAGCTAAGGGGTTATAAGTTTTCTAAGGCAGATCTAGCGGCCTGCAGGTTTTGATTGTAAAAAACAGCTTTTTCAAATTCTGCCCTGGCTAAATCCTTTTGGTCCATATTTAAGTAACTCTCTCCTCTTAAAAGATAGAGTTCTGAGAAAGCTCTATTGTGGTAATTTAAGATTTGATCTGTTATTTCAAATACTTTTGTATAATCGCCTACTGCAAAGTAAGCTTGGACTGGTTCTATTTGGTACCAAAGAGTTCTAAAAGGTAAATCATTTTTTACTTTCTCAAATTCCTGGATAGATCCTTGGTAATCTCCTATGTGATAGAGGGCAATTGATAGATTAAAGCGGGCGTATAGATCACTTGGATTATTTTCTAAATCCTTTTGAGAATTTTCAACAGCTTTTTGCCAAGAAATTTTTGGATCAATATCTTCTCCCAATATAGCCTCTGCAATTTCCACCATATCACCTGGAACTAAGACTAAATATTCGTAATTAAATTTCTTCCAAAGGGAGTTAAAATTAGTAAAAGAATACCTTAAATTTTTCCCTTGCATGGAATCATCTTGGATTAATTCATTAGTTAAATCATCATAACCTCTAATAACTCTATAATGTCCAATGTCCTCATTTTCTTTTAGCAGTGTTCTGGTAATTATTGGAAGGTCATAAGTTATAAACATTTTCATTAACTCTATATTTCCATTAGGTCGATGAAAGGGGATAAACCCATACTCTTTTGACTTTTCAGCTAATTCTTCCAAAGTTACTGATTTATCATCATTATCTCCTCCCGGAACTTGAAAAGGCCTTAACTGCAAACCTAATTCTTCTTGAGTAATATTTTTATCATAGTAAGAAAGCGCCATCGACAGGGCTGCTGGTCCACAATTGTTAAAGGTTTGAAAAACATGAGTTCTCCCTGGGATTACTTTGCTAATTTCTGGTTGTACTAATATGATTTTAGGAGAGGGTGAAGGAAGCAGATTGGAAATCTGGGCTGGACTGGGAACTATCTTCTTAACCTGATTAGCCCTCAGATATTGAAAACTAAGAAAACTACCCACTAATATAATCACTAAAAGAATTAACCTTATCATAGGGCCATATTTTAACAAGTTTATGGTATACTGGCGAAACCTCATGCCAAAATCCCTTTTAATTGTTGGAGTTTTAATATTTTTAGTGTTTGTAGGATTAGTACTTTTTAAAGATCAAATCCCAGTAAAAGAAGTTGTAACAAAACCAGAAAACCAAGGAGGTCCAGGTTTAACTTCACCTCACCCTTTATCTATAGAATCATTAAGAAAAGGTGAATTTCCTGGTTCAGAGATATTAATTGAGCAAACTTTAGATCCTGGTTCTAACTATAATCGTTATATTGCTTCCTATAAATCAGATGGATTAAAAATCTATGCTCTTTTAACTATTCCTTTTGGCGATCCTTCGACGGGCTCAGGACTGGAGAAACCTGAAGGTGGCTGGCCAGTTATTATTTTTAATCACGGGTTTATTCCCCCAAGAGAATATAGAACTACTGAAAGGTATGTTGCTTACACAGATGCGTTTTCTCGCAATGGTTATGTTCTTTTTAAACCTGATTATAGGGGCCATGGTAATTCAGAGGGTCAAGTAGCAGGAGGATATGGGTCAAATGCTTATACTATAGATGTATTAAATGCGCTTGCCTCAATTAAAAAATTGCGAGATCCTTCGATAGACTCAGGACGATTTGTGGTGGACCCAAATCGAATTGGAATGTGGGGACATTCAATGGGTGGATATATTACCTTACGAAATATGGTGGTAAATAAAGATATTAAAGCTGGGGTAATTTGGGCGGGCGTAGTGGCTTCTTATCCTGATTTAATTAATACATGGAGACGGAGAAGCCCTCTTCCTTCAACAAACCTCCCGGGTGCTATCAGAGGATGGAGGCAGAGCTTAATTGAGCAATTCGGAACACCAGAGAAAAATCCCACTTTTTGGAATTCAATATCTTCTAATGCATATTTAAAAGACATTTCAGGGCCTTTGCAGTTGCATCATGGAAGCGCAGATGTATCTGTCCCAGTGGAATTTTCTCAAAAATTGGAACAACAAATGAAAAGTGTAGGAAAAGAGGTAGAGCTTTTCATTTATCCTGGAGATGATCATAATTTAGCTGCTAATTTAGGAGTGGCACTTAACCGATCAGTTGATTTTTTTGATAAATATCTTAAATAATTTAAATATATGTCTAAAGAGCAAGCAAAACTTTTTAAAGAAGAGATTTTTCAAATAATCTATAATAATTTTGGCGCTAAAATGGCCAGTATCTACAGAGAGTTTTATCAAGATGAGGATCCTAAGGTAGTAGCATCAATTGCCAAAGATATGCTCGCCGAGTTAATTGGTAATGAAAAAGCTGAAGAAAAAATGAAACAGATAATAAATAAGTTTAATTTGGAAATAAGTTAAAATGAATAAATGGGCTTTTGTAAACATTATAATTTTTTTATTTTTTGTTGTTATTTATTGGTTTGGAGGGAAGGGAGATTATAATGAACTTGGACAAAATATTATTTACCTAGCTACCCCTTTGATGTCTTTAATATCTGGGGTTTATGCTCTTTTTGTTTTGGGTTTAAAGGGGATGCGAGCGAGCTCGATTTTTCTTATTATTTTGGGATTAGCCAGTTGGTTTGTAGGTGAGGTAATTTGGGTATTGTATGATTTTATTTTGCAAATTGATCCTTTCCCTTCTCATGCTGACCTTTTTTATATACTAGGTTATCCATTAATATTTGCCGGATTAATTAAAGAGGTTACTCATGCAAATATTTCCCTTAAGAAATTTAATCTGGGAGTATTATTTTTACTGGGATTAGTATCCGTTTTACTGGGATCTCTGGTTTTATATTTCGGTGTTTATTTACCACTTCTAAGACAAATAAGCTTACTGGAGAGCTTGGTTGCGATAAGTTATGGAATGGGAGATTTAATATTACTGTTTCTTAGCATATTAGTATTAATTGTAGCTAGGGAATATAAGGAGGGTAAATTATCCTTACCTTGGTTTTATTTCTTCTTAGGTCTTGTTGCCACCTTAGTCGCTGATATTTCATTTGCCATATTTACAAAGGAATATGAACTAAAGATACCGCTTTTTAAAAATTTATTGGATAGCTTATGGGCTCTAGGATATCTATTTTTTGGGTATTCTCTTTATAAAATGGGTTCAGTCGTTAGGGAAACACAAAAAAAATTATTAGAGAGAGTGAAAAATTAAAAAATTGAGACCTGATGAATTTCAAGAAATTGTTAACGAAACAATAAATAGTCTTCCTTATGAGTTTAAGTCTAAGATGGAAAATGTTGATATAGTTGTTGAAGATTGGCCAGGGGATGAAGAAGTAAAGGGTAAAGGTTTACTTTATGGTTTATATAGGGGAGTGCCTAAAACCAAAAGGGGAAATTATTACTCAGGAGTATTACCAGATAAAATTACTATTTTTGCAGGACCAATACTTACTACCTCTAAAGATTTAAAAGAAGCAAGAGAAAAAATTAAAGATACAGTTTTACATGAAATAGGTCATCATTTTGGGTTATCAGATAAACAAATTTATAGGGCAATTAAAAGCTAGACTTTTAACCATTACTTTTAAAGATTACTAACAACTTATCCCCATTTTTTATCTCTTTATCCAATAAATCTGGATCTTCTCTATCATTTAAATAAAATTTTAATGAAGAAGCCTCATTCCTACATAATGTTTCGCCATCTCCGGTTACCAAACAATCCTTAGTTAATTTCATGGGTAAGGTATTAAAAAAGTCCGCCCAAGTTATACCTGTCTTTTTAACATTTACTCTTGATGGATTATCGGGTGTAATATAAACGTCTTCTGATTGGTTATGGTATTTAGAATTTGTAAAAATTCTGATTATATTATCGGTTTTTATAGTAAAAGATGCCTGCAAGTTGGTAGTTGTAGGTTGAGCGCTAGGAGAGCTTATTGTATTTGGTAGAGACTCATTATTAAACTTTCTATTTTTTGGGAAGTGGAAAAAGATAAGGGCAATTGCAGCAAGCACTAAAATGGATGCTATTGAAATAATTAGTACTTTCATCTAATTTATACTAACATATAGTTACTGCCATGAATAACTCTAAACTAATTTTAGGTTTAGTAGGTTTAATTATATTTTGCTTATTACTAATTGGTGGGGCTATTTACTTTAAAATACAAACAGCTAGTAAATCTCAAAATTTAGCCACAAGTGCCCCAGCTACTTCTTCTCCTGAAAAGGTTACTCAAGATTTTTATAAGTGGTATATAGAAGAATGTTTATTAATAGATTCAGACTTAAGAACTGGAAAAGAGTGGCAAAAATGCAATTTAGAAAAACATGGTGCAATAAGTGAGGAGTTCATTAAGAAATTAAATGATACGCCAGTAAAACCATTTGATCCTATTTTATGTGGAGTAGAAATTCCAGAGAGTTTTACTGCATCTGTTGATAGTAGACAGGATAAAGGATTGGAAGTTAATGTTTCTAAATTAGGATTAGAGGAAATCTCAAGTCATAATGTGATTTTAAAAAAATTTAATAATAATTATAAAATTACCAACATAATTTGCTCAGATTTATAACCCCATAGTTTGATTTTTACCCTCAAAATTTATATAATTTCTAGATGGAAATTTTTGAACCCAGACTAGCATCATTACGATTTAGTCCATCAGACGTAGATCCTTCTGCAAATAAAGAATTTCTTAGGGCCAGATATGGAGTCATGGTTGAGACCGGAGCTAAAGATGAAGCAGATCAAGAAACTGCTATTTTTGAACCATTGGATTTGATCTCCTCAATTGATGCAATCATGTTACTAAGAGAGGAACTGATAAAATATCCACCATCATATGTGTTGGCGTTGGGTGTTGCCAGTATTCGATTAGTTGCAGATTTACAAATCACCAAGAGTGAATATTATGAGGGTTTGCACAGGGTAGGAGGAGCAGCTTATTCTAACGGTCAATTATATGTAGTGTATTATGAGCGCCACCGCGTCCATACCAGAGAGACTATCCATCACGAATTAGAGCACTTAGCCCAAGACAGGGATGAGGCGTGGAAGAATAAAATAGCAGTTTTAAGGTGGATTTGCGAAGAATGGAGAGAGGGTCAGTGGGATGGGTTAAATAGGAGCTCAGGGTTGCCATTTTTGGGAGAAAAATATTGGCGATTATCAAACGCTGAAAGACAAAGACTAGACCATAGTGGTTTTGTTAAGCCACATAGCAGGTTAAGCAGAAGAGAGGACGGCGCAACTGTTGCAGGTAGATTAATGACAAATCCGCAGAAGTTATTAATTCAAAGAAGGTGTGATGACCAAATACTTTATCAAAAAGCACTACATATGGTAGGTATGTTTAATGGTAGAACATCAGGAAAAATGGGAGGAAGATTTTTCAGAGAATTGGAATTTGGATTTGTCAGGGAAAGTTATTGGAGGTAACTAGATTTTTATATTTAACCCGAAAATCCAAAAAACATTTGGGATAAATCTATATTGGCAAAGTGCAAATACCACTCATTCCAGATCTTATAAATAATTACTATAGTCCAAATTAGTAAAAAATTAAAGGCTCTAAAAAGTTTTGAAAGTAAAAAAATACTAATTCGTTTCCAGTGATAAAGAATAAGACTTGGCCTATGATTCTATAAATAAAAAGTATTACTATAATTTTTTTAATTTGCCATCTTAAACCTAAAATCAGCATAAAAATATAAGAGATAAAGTCTGCGAACTTATCTATTACTTGGTAAGTTACAGCACTCATCCCTAAAGAAAGCAGAATATCTCCATCAACTACATCCAAAAAATAATTTCCCCAAAGAGAGTAAAAGGGAAAGATTAGCATTAAAGGAGGGATTAAAAATTTAAGGGATATAACTATAATTTCTAAAATAGTATTCATAATTCCACATTAACAAACTATCCTTAGAAAATAAGAGGATAAGGAGACTTTTATTTACTAACTTTTAAAGATTTGCTATTCCTTCAAACCCACCATGTTCTTTGATGGCCCTGAATGTTTCTTTAATTTTATTCTTTACCTTATCTTTCCCTTCTGAAGTAGAAATTTTAGTTAGATGTTTTTTGTAAGTATGCCATTCTTTTGGAGTGATTTTATTCTCCGACTTGATAGAAGCTCCATCCATTAATCCTGATTTCCAACTAATAATCTTGGTGACCAGTTTAAAAACTTTCTCATTTTCCTTTTGAGTCTTCAAAAGCGCAATCTTACGCTCATCTTTGGTTTGTTTAACTTTTAGAGATGGCATATAAATTAAGAAATCTCTTTAGTAATGGGGCAAAAAGCATTCAAAGAGTTAAATATATTATAGCTAATTTGGGGCGCTAAAGCAAGATTTTATTAATTAATTAAAGTGAGTTTTTGAGTTAGAATAGAAGGGATGAAAAAAGTTCTTCTTAAAGTTTTTTTACCAACCCTTTTATTATTTGCCTTTCTTTCTTTAACCTCAAAAGTAATTTTTGCAGCAGAAATAATCAGGAGTTTTGATGTAAATATAATAGCAAAAAAAGATGGGGTGATGAAGGTGGATGCGGTGGAGGAGGTGGTTGGTAGTTAAGAATTTTTTTGCAGTAGTTTAATTAAGGCAAACTCATCCCAGGAAAGATTTGGTTTTTTAATTTCCAAAGTAGAAAATCTTAAAAAGTGAGGGGGTAAAATATTATTTTTGTAGGTTTTTAAGACAGTTGGATGAATGTAATAATTCCTGCAAACAGCAATTGTATTATTTAGATGAGCTGCTACTTTTTTAACAGTATCAACAATATTTTGCTTAATAATTTTTGCATCACTTACCCATCCTAATTTATAAAGATGATTAGCTGAAAGGTTTGTTGCACCCCAAGTTCTAAAATCTTTTGCTGTAAAATTTCCTTTGGTTAAATCTTTTAAAAACTCATTTACATCGGAGGAATCTATAACATGACGCTCATCCTTTTCATCTATAAATTGAAAAAGTTCATACCCAGGTAATTCCACACATTTTTTAATAGTTTTTGCAATTAATTTATTAGTAATAACTAAAGTTTGAGGAACCCCACTTTTACCCCTAAATTGAAAATAAATCTCAGAGCCTTTTACATTAACATGTTTATTTCTTAAAGTAGTTAAACCAAAAGAATTATTTTCTTTAGAATATTCTTCATTGCCAATTCTTATAAATGTATGCTCCAGTAGCCAAATTACTGTGGCAATAATTTTTCGCTTTTCCATTTTTTTAAGCGCTAAATCATGAGAAATTTGCGATCTTATTTTAGGAAGACTTAATCCAAAATCTACCAAACTTAAGAATTTATTTTCCTGGCAAATTTTAGTCCACTCAGAATGATAGATATATTGCTTGCGCCCCTTTTTATCTATCCCAGTTGCCTGAAGGTGAGCATTGGCTAAAGGAGCGATCCAGACATTTTTCCAGGCGGGAGGAATAATTAATTTATTTATTCTTTCAAGCACATTTTTATCTTTGATTGTTTCTCCATCTAAATCATAAAACTTAAATTTTTTGCCCAATTTTTGGCGGAAAAGACCCGGAGATTGATCTGAAACATACCTTAAGTTTTCTTCCTTAAGTTGTTGTTGGATGTAAGGATCAATTGAATAATTCATACCCTTAAATTTAGAGTAGCGCATTTTAGACCTTCCTACAACTTATAAGGTTGGCTTTGTTATACTCAAGCTATGGATACAACTAAATTAAAGCTCTTCTTAGATGAGAAAGCCAAAGAGGATAAATTTTCAGGGGTTGTTTTAATTGCCAAAGATTTTGAGCCCATTTTTGAATATGTAGCTGGTTTTGCCAATCAAGAATTGCAAATTAAAAATAATCTGGATACCAAATTTAATATAGCCTCAATTGGTAAAATGTTTACAGGAGTGGCTATTGCAAAATTAGTTGAGGAAAAGCTCCTTAATTTTGATGATAAGGTGGGAAAATATTTACCTGATTATCCAAATAAATCCATTAAAGAAAAAGCAACAATTCATAATCTTTTAACCCATACCTCAGGATTAGGCACAATTTTTAATAAAAAATACATTGAACTTGAAAATAGTTTAAAAGAGGTAAAAGATTATTTGGAAGTTTTTCAAGACGAACCATTACTCTTTGAACCGGGGGAGGGTTACCAATATTCTTCGGCAGCTTATATACTGCTGGGAAGAATAATCGAAGTTATAACTAATAAAAATTACTTTGATTATATAAAGAAAAATATTTTTAATGTAGCTGGGATGGAAGATATAGGATATTTTGAGATAGATAAAAGTTTACCTAATTTAGCAAATCCTTATACTCATAGAAAAGTTTTTTCTAAGGAGATGGATTTAAAATCACCTCGAAGAAATAATTTATCCGAACTGCCTTTTAAAGGAGTGCCCGGGGGAGGAGAATTTTCCACCGTTTATGATTTATTAAAATTTGCAAAAAGTTTATGGGAATTTAAATTTTTAAGTAAGGATATGACAGAATTTATTACCTCCCCAAGACAAGATACACCTAAATCTCAGTTTAAAAATGGATACGGGTTTTATATTTTAGAGATGGAAGGCCATAAAATTATAGGCAGAGAAGGAGGGCTGGGAGGAATTAGTACTATCTTTCATATGTATCAGGACGTTCCCTTTATAGTGATAGTACTTTGTAATTTTGATGAGCCAATCGCTAAAGATATAGCAATTTTTACTGCCAAACTAATTTCTTAATAATTAAAATCCTAGTAAATCCTGAGGTGTCAAGCTATTCCACCTCCCAGGTGGGTAAATTGTTATTCACCCTTGCCCCACCTATTATCCACGTAATCTGAAATTTCTTGAACTGTTTTACCCTCAGCTAACATTTGACTTGAAACAATTGATGTTTTGACACATAACCCGCAATTTAGACCCATTAAATTAAAACTTCCATCATCATTTATAAAACAATGTCTATTATTTTTATGACCATTATTTTTAATACACCCACAGTAACATTTTACTTTTGATAAAACTCCTTGGGGGTTTTGATAAGCTATTTTGTATGCTTCGGCTATCTCTCCTGCAGCCTTATGATCTTTTAAAAATTGTTCTAATTTTTGGTTATTTGGACTTAAATTTGACTGCTTATAAAGGTATGCAAAACAGATACTTATTAGTAAAATTATAACACCTAAAGTAATTAATATTTTGCGCATAGCTTTTATATTTTTATGTATTGTGATTAAATAAGATGTGATTTCAGTCACATATATTTTTTAACTTAAATAGCTAAGTTAAAAAGGAGGTGGTTTTAAAATGATGGGTTGGGGATATGGAAATATGGTGGGTGGCTATAGTGTTTTTGGATTAATAGGACTTATATTTTATGCGGTATTATTTATAGATGCTATATTACTGGGGATTTGGCTTTGGAAACAAATACAGAAAAAATGAAAATTAATGCTATTTGGCACAAATCTCATATAATGCCAAAAAATGCAACATTAAAGCAAAGATTAAAATGGCACAAAGCACATGCTAAACATTGTGCTTGTAGAGAAATTCCTGAAAACTTAAGAAAACTTCGTCCTAAGTTTGTCGAAGTGGTAAAAAAATCCCTAGGTGTCAAGCTATTCCACCTCCCAGGTGAAATTAGCTTCACATCTTCCAAAAAATTGGAATTTTGCTAACTTTGGTTTCCCTATTTATTTCTTAATAATTAATATCGTAGTTTTTGTTATTATTCAGTTTAAACTTGGTAAGCGCGGTTTTAGATTAAGTATATGAGAAAAATATTTTTGCTTATGTTAATCTTGGGGCAATGAAAGCAATTTACGTAGCCGTGGCTTAGTAATTATTTTAGCTGCAGGTGTTTATTTTGTCTTTCGCTCTCAGCAACAACCAACTCCTCAGGTTCCTTCTCCAGCACCCTCTGTTGCTTCCCAAGAGCAAACAAGTCATCTAAACTCTGTTTTTGATAATCCCAAAAAAAGTGCTCATTATGAGACTAATACTCCCTCACATGGTGCAATTCTTGCTGGTGTACCTGTTAATGTAGTAGTAGATTTTAATTTTGATTTAGCCAAACCCTCTAAAATTCAAATTATTAAAGATGGTGTGGGTGGGTTAGACTTTGGTTTAGGTGAAACAGTTATTGATGCAGGGAAATTATCTATGAGGCGTCAGATGGATCCAGAAGCACTTGATGGGAGATATACAGTTTTTTATAATGCATGCTGGCCAGATGGAAGTTGCCATGATGGTAGTTTTCAGTTTGCAATAGATAGAAGTTTAAGTGCAGGTTTTACTGATTTGACAAATCAAAAGGAAATAGAGATTAAAATGTCAGAAATTATGTTTAAACCTAAAAATATAAAAGTTAGCAAAGGAACAAAAATTACATGGGTTAATGACGATAGTACTCTGCATTATGTAAATACTGATTCACATCCAGCACACACTTATTATATAGAGCAAAATTCCAAAGCACTTAAAAAAGGAGATAGCTATTCTCTTACTCTTAATATAGCTGGGATTTATCCCTATCACTCTATAATACTAACAGTAGCTTTGGTACATCTTTTGGCAGTGATGTTTCCACACATTCCCACATCCGATGTGGGAAGCTAGCTCATGAGGAGCTTGCAGTATTAACTTAGCTTATTGTAATTGCTAGCTTTGTTTGTTATATTCGCCTCAAAGTTATGGAAGTAGTAGGAACACCACCTGCTCAGGAAAAATTTGAGGCAAAGAGAGCTCAAGCAATCGCAGCTTTTAATCAATTTTTCTTAGATCAATACCTAAGAAGTCTGGAGGGGGGAGAATATCGTAGGAGTTTTAATAAACTTGAATCTGGAGTGAGACTGGCAACAGGCGTAGAAGTTGTAGATCCTGAGGGAGCAATACCAATTTGGTACAAAGGAGATGGCTCATTTCAGACTACTTTCCCTCTGCAAGCTGGGGGAGAGGTAACTCAAACAGAACATATTCCTTGGATTTTTCCCGATGACTCTGAAGGAAAGCCTTATTTCTCTGTTTTAATGCTACATAGC
>JACOXD010000010.1 GCA_016176465.1 Candidatus Daviesbacteria bacterium
AATGTTTATCAATTTTATCATATTCTTTAAGGGATTTTTGCAATTTAATCTAATCTATGTCAAGATATAAATGTGATGGAGCTTTTTATACTTAAAAAGTTAAATAATTATGGATATTTTGCAGGCAAAAAATATTATCAAAAAATTTGGCGACTTTACAGCCGTCGATAACATCTCTTTTTCCCTAAGGGAAGGTGAGATATTGGGATTTTTAGGACCAAATGGCGCAGGCAAAACTACTACACTGCAAATACTTTTAGGGGCACTTAAACCTACATCAGGTGAGATAATTTACTTTGGTAAAGAGTTAGATAAATATAGAGAAGAGATATTAGAAAAGATAAATTTTTCATCTACCTATACAAATTTACCTTGGTGGCTGACAGTTAAAGAAAATCTGACGTTTATTACTTACCTTTACGATATTAAAGATAGAAAAAAACGTATTGAGGAAATTATCGCTACTTTTAAGCTTGAGATTTTACTTAGTCAAAGGATGTCTGAGTTATCAGCGGGACAACTAACCAGGGTAAATTTAGCTAAAGCGTTTATAAACAAACCTAAAATTTTACTGCTTGATGAACCAACTGCATCTTTAGATCCAGATATTGCTAGTTATATCCGTAGATTTTTACTTAAAGAGCGTCATGATTCTAAAATTTCAATTATTTTTACCTCGCACAATATGAGTGAGGTTGAAGAAGTATGTGACCGAATTATTTTTATAAACATGGGTAAAATTGTTGCTGATGATACACCAACTAATTTGGCAAAAGTAATTAAAATTTCTCATCTTGAGTTGCTTATTGAAAAAAATATGGAGAAGATAAAAAAGTATTGTAAGAGGGAAAATTTAAAATACAAATTAAATGGTAAGAGAATAATAATTGATATTAATGAAAGTAAAATTCCGGATCTCTTAAGAGATTTAACAAGTCAAGAAATATATTATGATGAAATAAGTATTGAGAGACCAAATTTAGAAGACTACTTTATCCAAACAGCTCAAACTAAATTATGAAACTTTATCGCATTTATGGAATCATTTTAAGATTTCTCTACATATTGAGACGCAGTCCTGATAGATGGAGTGATTATTTTTATTGGCCAACGCTAGATTTATTTACCTGGGGATTAACTACTTCATTTTTTGTTACACTTTCCAGTTCAACTTCTCCAATTATAACGATGATTTTATCAGGATTATTGTTTTGGCTAATTGTTTGGAGAGGACAATATGAGATCTCTATTAATTTATTAGAAGAGGTATGGAATAAAAATCTTTTTAATATTTTTGCATCTCCACTCAAGTTTTCGGAATGGGTAATGGCTTTGGTGGTTTTAGGAATTATAAAAGCTGCACTATCTTTTGGTATTGGAATGATTCTTGCTACAATCTTTTATAAGCTAAACTTTTTTGTATATGGATTTTATGTTATTCCATTTATGATTTTACTGGTTATGATGGGTTGGTCTATTGGATTTTTTGTTGCTGGATTAATTTTAAGGTTTGGAACTAAAATTCAAACTTTAGCTTGGAGTTTTGCTGCACTTTTATCTCCCTTTAGTGCTGTGTACTTTCCTCTCTCTATCCTTCCCGAATGGGCTCAAAAGATAGCTTTGCTAATGCCTGCAAGCCATGTATTTGAAGGAATAAGAGAGGTTATTAATACAGGAGAAGTAAGTGGTGATAAACTTTTAATTAGCTTAGGATTAAATATTATCTATCTTATATTATCTCTTATCTTTTTAAGGAAAAGTTTTGATAAAGTTTTGGAAAAGGGATTATTAAAGGTCTACTAAATTTACTTTAAAAGCGCCCTGCCTTAGGATTTCTATTTTTTTATTTTTTATCTTAAGTACTGTGGAAGGGGAGGCTTTAATTTTCCCTTCATCAAGATAAAAATCTATTTTTTTTCCAAAATAATTTTTTGCCTTATTTATAGTTTCAGCGCTCTTTTCATTTTGGAAATTTACACTGGTGGAAACTAAAGGACCAGTTACCTTTAATATCTGTAATAGTAATTCATTTTTGGGAATCCTGAAAGCCAAAGTGTAAGTTCCTCTGTGTAAATAAAACAATTTATCATCATTGCACTCCAAAACTACACTAACTGGGTTGGGCCAGATTTTGTCTAAGAATTGTTTTATTTTTTTTGATAATCTGAGGCCTAACTTTTTAATATCATCAATTGATGATGTAACAATTACCATGGGTTTATCTAAATCTCTTTTTCTGAGCTGGTATATTCGCTCAATTGTTTCCGGATACTTTATGGAACCATGAATTCCATAAATTGTATCTGTGGGCAATACTACAATTTTTCCTTCCTTAAGAAGTTTAATGGCGTATAGTAAATCTTTATTTAAATTCTTACTCATATTGTTTCTCTAATGAATTTACCATAATATATCTTTGCTTTAATTTTTTCAATAATGAGACATAAGCAATTTGGATCTAAATTTGTAGTGAAATTGGAAAAAGGCGAGGAGGTAATCTCCTCACTTACTAAATTCTGTGAGGACAATCAAATTTTCTTAGGTTACTTAAGTGGAATAGGGGCAGTTAATAAAGCAACTATTGGTTCATATGAATTATCTACTAAAACTTATCACTGGAAAGATTTTTCTGGGAGTTTAGAAGTTACCTCCCTAGTTGGCAATATTACTTTCCTAGATAATAAACCTTTCATCCATGTTCATATTAATATTTCAGATGAAAATTTAACTATTTTTGGAGGACACCTAAGAGAAGCAACTGTAGGTGTAACATTAGAAATTTTTATAGAAAAAATTGATGGTCGAATCATCCGAAAGATGGACAATGAAATTGGATTAAATTTATTAGATCTAAACGATTAAGTTCATTATTTTAGGAAAAAGCTAAATGAATAAGCAAAGCTTTCTTTCAGATAAGCAGGGCTTTTCTACGAATAAGCAAAGCTTTTCTTCGAATAAGAAAATAGTAAGGCACTTTAAAAAAGTTGATAAGGTTTTATATACATATTGCCAAAAAAAGCAGTATTTTTTGATCAAACCTCATAAAAAATATTTGGAGAGTCTTTGTAGAGAGATAATTAACCAGCAACTATCTGATAAAGTAGGTGAGGTAATTTTTGCAAGGTTTAAAAAACTTTTTTCCAAAGGGAAAGTAAACACTGAAAGTATTTTAAAAATATCTACTCAGAAGTTAAGGGGAGTGGGAATGTCAAATGCGAAAGTTAAATATATTAAAGATTTAGCTTTTAAAGTAGATAAAAAACAAATCAATTTTAATTCTTTAAAGAAACTTTCTGACGAGGAAGTAATTAGTGAGCTAACCCAGGTTAAAGGGATTGGACCTTGGTCAGCCGAGATGTTTTTAATGTTTACTTTAGGCAGAGAAGATATTTTTTCCTATGGGGATTTGGGTTTAAGAAATGCAATTAAAAAAATATATAAGTTAGAAAATCCAAGCAAAGAGGAAATAGAAAAAATTGTCTCTAAGTGGTCTCCATATAAATCATATGCCTGTAGAATACTCTGGAGAAGTTTAGAAATTTAAACTAGATTTTAAGCAAAGCCTTGAGGACTAAAAATAATCTTTTTAATTGTATCAGCAAAAATTTTATCAACATTTAAAACCCAATCCTGGAGGTATTTTCTTAAAGGGTCTTTTTGTTCTAGCTTACCCCTACGAATATGAGTTAAGCAATCCAAAGTAATAGTTTCAACTCTGGCCCAAGTTATTCTAAAATGATCATTCTTTTTCAACTCTTTACTATTACTTTCTTCTTTAAGTAGTAACTGATAGTCTATTCTGTATTCTTTTAGGCGCATATCAATCAATAATCTCCATTCCTTAATAAATTTTTCCTCTATTTGCAATTCTTTAAAAATCGCTAAGAATTCTTCTACTGTGTTATCAATAATTTTTTCAATTAATTCTTTTTCGATACCTTCCAGAACTGAAGACAAATATTCTAAGTATAAAATAAAAAGTCCTAGGAAACTTACTTCTATTTCATTAAAAATTCTATCTTGTTCTAATTGAGTAATGTTTGTAAAGTTAATTAATTTTCTGAATCTCTCCTTCTCCCAAAGCATAAATGAAACCTTAGGTACAACCCCTGCAAAGTGTCTGGCTGTCAGTTTGTAATTAATATCTTGATTCATCTGGACGATTTTTTAAGATCTCTTAATATTTTATCTTTATCTAATTTCCTTTAGGGATTTATTACTCACAGAAGAAAAATCATAATCATTTGCATTATATCCTTTTTTAATAAATTCATCTTCATGTTTAATTAAAAGCCAAGTGTTATCTTTTCCCAAAAATTTAGTTTTAACTAAAGCAAAAGAACCATTTAATTTTTTGCCAAACAATTTAAACTTTATCCCACCCTTCTTTATTCCCTCACTCATTTCTTTTTCTGCTTCCTTCTTATCTTCAATAACCTCCCTAACTCCTTTACTAATTTCTCTTTCAACTAAATAATTTCCCATATCCCAAATCATTACAGGCCCGGCGCCGTATTTACCTTCAGGTAAAATCCCTTCAAAGTGTTGATACTCTAGCGAGTGATCTGTTGTTTTCATAGCCAATCTTTTAAGCGTTGGATCAAGTGTTGGACCTTTAGGAATTGCCCAAGAGGGCGTAACTTTATTTACTTCTAACCTAAAATCATAATGTAAGTTTGTAGCATCATGTTTATGGATAACAAATGAGAGTTTATAAGGTAGCTTACTCACTTAATTTCAAGTAACTCAACCTCAAAAATTAAATTAGAGTTTGGGGGGATAGATCCTGATCCTGATTCACCGTAAGCCATTGATGAGGGAATTATTAATTTTCTTTTTCCGCCAACTTTCATTCCCAATATTCCTATATCCCAACCCTTAATAACATTTCCCACTCCAATTTGAGTTTCAAATGGCACTCCTTTATCCAAAGATGAGTCAAATTTGGTACCATCCTCCAAGGTACCGGTATAATGAACAGAAACTGTATCACCACTTTTCACCTCTTTCCCTTCTCCAACTTGCAAATCTTCTGTTTTAAGCTCAGCAGAAGGTGAGGCTACTTTATCTAAGGTTGATATTTGATCTTCAATTTTTAATTGATCAGTTTTAGGTAGAAAAAAATAGCTTATACCCAAAATAGCCAATATAAAAATTGTTCCAAATATAACTTTTTTCATAAGGCCCCTGTCAGTGATTTATATAAAATAGTACCCATAACCCCAATAGTATAGGAGATGCTGAAATAAAATGTAACAGGCAACTGTTTAACTTTTCTCTTTTTAATAAATAAAACATAATGAGTTAAAACCATAACGCTTCCAAAAAATAATAAATCCAGACCTATTTCTTCAAATGCTAAATTGGCAAAAATTCCCAGAGCTATAAATAAACCATTTAGAAAAATAAAAAATAAATCTTTTGTTTTAGCTAAAATTTTTCTGGGGTAATTATATTCTATAAAAATTAAAGCCACATTCATCAAAACAAAACCAATGTAATAAATTAAATGACTAAATTCATCATCGTTATAACCAATAATTTTGCAAGCTGGAGTATTAATTGCTCCGTTATCACAAAATCTAGTATTTAAATAATTGGTAACTTCATGATCGCCTGACCCTGCTGCAAAAAAATAAATACCAGATATAAGTAAAACCATTAAAAAAGTATACTTAGCAGTTTTCCTAAATGGGGAATCATAAACAATCTCTTTTTTAAGTAAGTAATATAAAATTACACTAATTAAGGGGATAGGGATCATAGCATTAAAATCCAGCCATCTTAAAAAATCATATGGTTGCAAGTAACTTTGAGTTAAATTAGTTAATCTATTAATAGATAAAAGAAGAATGGTCAAAGATAGCCCAGTTAAAATAAGGTGGATCTTGCGCATGAGTATATTATTTTATAAAAGGAAGGGTTTGTAAAGGTTGAGTCGGAGACCAGGGAATTGAACCCTGTACTTCTCGGACCCCATCCGAGCGTTCTACCGATGAACTAGTCTCCGTAAAATAGAGGTCTTTATTTTATCATTTGAGAGTATATAATTCTAATCGTTAATAATGGGGGAGAATGCCAAAAATACCCTGTTAAAAAGGTTAGGGGACTATCTAAAAAGTATTCCCAATATAAATAACCCCCCCTTTTAAATCTACTAACTCCCCTGCCCTTTTTATCTTGTATTTATGTATGGATACACAGTTAAGATGAGTAATTTGCTACTTGCCAAATTAATTAATACTTGTATAATACCCTTACCCTTGTTCCGCCAGCTGGCGGACAAGCGATCTCGCAAACTTTTTATGATGCTACGCATCTATATAGAAAGGAGGTTTGTTCCGATTGCCCAAAACCTCAGATTTAACAATTTCTTCTAATTCTACCGATGCTAAAAGATCTGCCATTATGGCAGCAATGCAGCAAATACAAAAACAATATGGAACAGGCTCTATTATGAGGCTTGGTGAAAGAGCTGAGAGGTTATCAGTTGATGTAATCCCAACAGGCTCTATTGCAGTTGATTTAGCATTAGGTGTTGGCGGGTTACCTAAAGGACGGGTTGTTGAAATATATGGTCCTGAAGCTTCAGGCAAAACCACAGTTGCTCTTCATGTTATTGCTGAAGCTCAAAAAAAAGGTGGGGTTGCTGCTTTTATAGATGCAGAACACGCCCTAGATCCGCAAAGAGCACAAAAAATTGGGGTAAATTTAGATGATTTATTAATTTCTCAACCTGATACCGGTGAGCAAGCTTTAGAAATTGCTGAGGCTTTAATAAGATCAGGCGGAATTGATGTAATTGTTATAGATTCTGTTGCAGCACTAGTACCAAAAGCTGAAATTGAGGGTGAAATGGGAGATGCTGTAATGGGTATGCAAGCAAGGCTTATGTCTCAAGCTTTAAGAAAATTAACAGGGGCAATTTCTCAAACTCAAACTATTGTTATTTTTACTAATCAACTAAGACAAAAAATTGGAGTAATGTTTGGGAATCCTGAAACAACTACAGGAGGACAGGCATTGAAATTTTATGCATCTATTAGACTTGATGTTAGAAAGATAGAAAATATTAAACAAGGAGATGTTGTTATTGGCTCAAGACATCGAGTTAAGGTTGTAAAAAATAAGGTCGCTCCCCCATTTAGGACTGCTGAGTTTGATATGGATCAAAACGGGATTTCTAAAGAAGGAGAGTTATTAGATGTAGGAATAGAACTTGGAATATTAACCAAATCTGGAGCTTTTATAAAATGGGGTGAAGATCTATTAGGTCAAGGTAGACAAGCAGCGATTGCTTCTTTAAAAGAAAATCCCAAACAAGCAGAGAGATTAGCTAAAGAAATAAAAGATGCTTGGGGAAGACAAAAAGAGGGTGAAGAACATTTAGTAGTAGGTGAAGAAGAGGAAGAAGGTACCTCAGAAATTCAAGAAGCAACCTAGAAAATATCATGGTAGAAAACGTTCTTGAAGGAAGACACATTGGTAGAAGGGATTTTCTTGGAAGTATAGTAAGGGACCTGGGTTTAATTGCTGTTAGAGGAGTTGCGCAAGAAGTTCCACCCACTCCAACTCCGACTACATCTCCTAATGATAATGCAACTAGGAACTCAGAAGATTTAAGAGAATGGTTGGAGGCGCGCAAATTTCCGCTAGCGATAATGGTTGGGTTGTTAATATCTTGTGGGGTATTTGCTCTTCGTGATCACATTGAGAATCCTTAAATTAATTCTTTAATCTATATGCCTAAAGTTACTCTAGTTGAACCTCAAATGGAAAACTTGTATTCTCTGTCATTCCCGCGGAAGCGGGAATCCATTTAAATAGATTCCGGATCAAGTCCGGAATGACAATATAGACTATAATTCAAGTGTGAAGATTACCCAGGTAGAACCTCAAAAAACCCTTCGATTTCGCTCAGGGCAAGCCCCCAAAAGATTTAATATTTTTTTAGATGGGCAGTTTGCTTTTGGGGCAGATGAAGATTTGGTAGTGGAATATCGTTTATTACCTGGAAAACAGCTTGACAACTCGGAGTTGGAAAGGTTGATTTTTGAGGCTGAGGTTGGAAAATTAATGGAGAGGATGTATGGGCTGTTTAATATAAGACAAAGAAGCGAAAAAGAAATTAGAAACTATTTGAGGAACTTATCTTTTAAAAGAAAAATAAGGACCCGCTTCGCCTCGCGCTCTGAAAATATTATAGCGCTTGCTCGCGGAACCTTGCCTTTTGCTACGCAAAACGTTAAAGAATTTGCTAAAGCTTGGGTGGAGGCAAGGAGAAAATCTAAGAAAAAAGGGAAAATTGCTTTAAAAAGTGAGCTATATCAAAAAGGGATTAGTAGAGAAATAATCGAGGGAGCGTTAAGCGTTAAGGGTGAAGGAGAAAGTGAAGAAGAACTGGCAAAGCAAGCTATAGAGAAAAAGTTAAAAAAATGGACTAGCCTCCCCTATTTGGAAAAAAAGAAAAAGATGTATGAATTTTTAATGAGGAGAGGATTTGAATACAGTGTTGTTAAGAATGTGGTTGATAATTACCTTAAAAAAGAGTAAAATAAACTCACGTCCGGCATAGCCGGAGGCAAGGTTCTGTGAGTGCGAAGTATAATATTACAAACTGAAGCACGAACAGGTCCTTATAGTAGTCAGAAGTTTGGAAGAAGATATGCAAACTTTTAAGTTTCATTTTTATCTCTCCCCTAGCTCCGATTAAATAGGAGATCTTCTGATGTCATCTTGAACGATTTGAGTGAAAGATCTGCAAGTTAATTTAGAGATTCTTCGCTAAAACGCTCAGAATGACAAAAAAGATCATGAAAAAAACATTTGGACCAGCTAAAAATACAGATGAGCAAGTTAATGCTCAACCCTCCGCTATTCCGGTGATCACTGATGCTGCGCTTAAGGACGTTAGTACGCAAGCTTCGCTTATTACCAAAGAAACAGAGCTAGCTAAAAGAGAAGGGATTTTAGAAGAGAGAGAGCGACAAATTGAGGAAAAATTAAAAATCCTTGATCAAAAATTAGAGCAAGTAGAAAAAGTAAGAAAAGATTTACTAAGTAAACTTGAAAAATCCTCCAAGATGTCTGCAGAGGATGCTCAAAAAATACTTTTAGAAAGTGTTGAAAAAGATTTAGCTTCTGAAATATCTAAAAAAGTAAAAGAAGCAGAGGATCAAATCAAACTCCAAGCTGATGAAAAAGTAAGGGAAATTTTAGCAGATTCTATGCTTCATGGAGTCACTGATGTAATCAGCGAATTTACAACCTCAAAAGTCACACTGGAGGATGAAGAACTAAAAGGAAGGATTATTGGAAAAGAAGGAAGGAATATCCGTTCTTTTGAACAAGCAACAGGGGTTGACGTAGTTATGGATGATGAATCCCCTAATAATTTAATTTTATCTTCCTTTGATCCTGTAAGGAGAGAAATTGCTAAGGTATCTTTAGAGAGATTAATTGCTGATGGAAGGATTCAACCCCAAAGAATTGAAGAGATTGTAGAAAAAACTAAAGAAGATATTGAAAAGTTAATGTTACAAGCTGGAGAGAAACTTTGCCATGATGTTGGAATTTATAACATGCCAGTTGAGTTAATGGCGCTACTCGGAAGATTTAAATATAGATACTCATATGGGCAAAATATGATTCAACATACTTTGGAAGAAACCCAAATTGGAGTTGAAATTGCCAGGCAAATTGGGGCTGATGTTAATGTAGTTAAACTTGGATGCTTGTTGCATGATATTGGAAAAATTTTAACTGATTGGGATGAAGGAACTCACGTTGAAAGAGGAGTGCAGCTTGCTAAAAAGTTTGGATTCCCGGAAAAAGTTGTTAATTGTATTGCGGAGCATCATGAAGACCAGCCATTTTCTGCAGTTGAATCTATCTGTGTATATTTGGGAGATGCAATTTCAGGTGGTCGCCCTGGCGCTCGCCATGAAAATGTTCAAGATTACATAAAACGTTTGGAAGATATCGAGCGGATTGCTACTTCTTTTGAAGCAGTGGAGAAAGCTTTTGCAGTCCAAGCAGGAAGAGAAGTTAGAGTTGTAGTTTTTCCAGATAAAATCTCAGATGATGAGTTACCAAAACTTGTACATGATATTGGTACCCAAATTCAAAAAGAAGTTATGGTTCCTGGTGCTGTTAAAATTACTGCTATTAGAGAAACAAGAGCTTCTGATCAATTCTTAACTTCAGGTGGGTAAAATGGAACCCAAGATTGTTTTTCAAGGACAAACAAAAACCGGTAAAAAAGTAATCATCCGCTACCCTACCATGGATGATCTTTTACCAATGCTTAATTTTATAAATACTATTTCTGTTGAACAAACTTTTGTACGGCCTCAAGGTGAACAATTCACACTAGAACAAGAAGAAGATTATTTAAAAGATCAGCTGGAAAAAATTGAAGCCAAAAAAGTTGTTAAATTAATAGCTTTTATTGATGGTAAATTTGTTGGGACAGCTGATATTTTTATGAAAGCTCAAGTTGAATCTCATGTAGGGGTATTTGGGATAATAGTAGCTAATGGATATAGAAGCGAAGGTATTGGAAGGCTGTTAATGGAGAATGTAATTAAAGAATCCCTTAAAGAGATGCCCCAGCTTAGAATAGTTGAGTTATCTGTATTTGCCAATAATCCGCTAGCGCTAGATTTTTATAAAAAGATGGGTTTTATAGAGTTTGGCAGATTACCTGAGGGTGTCTTGCACAGAGGCCAATATGTAGACCATATCTATATGTATAAAAAACTCTAGAATAGTCTCTTTACAAACGCCTAAACATTTGTTATCTTTTTGCCACACTAATTATGACCAAGAATCAGCTTATTGAAAAAGTAGCTAAAAAATCCCATTTGACCAAAAGAGCTGCACAGGATGCAGTTAATGCTGTTTTTGATTTAATCAGAGATAATCTGCAAAGGGGAGAAAAAACAATTATCACTGGATTTGGTACTTTTTTAGTTAGATCTCGTGCAGCTAGGAGGGGCAGAAATCCTCAAACAGGTGAGGCTATTCAAATCCCCAGTAAAAAACTCCCTGGTTTTACTGCAGGTAAAACTATCAAAAGACAAGTGAGATAATTTTTGTAAGTTGTGACAAGATCGAACAAATATCTCCTACTAATTCTCATTACTTTACTAGCAGCGCTACTTCGTTTAAACAACTTTCAATACGAATATGGTTTCTACGGCGATCAAGGACAGGATTTATTAGCAATTAATGATTGGATTAGAACTAATCAGGTTCCACTTCGGGGAATACTTACAAGTATCGGAAGTTTTTATAATGGGCCAATCTATTACTACTTGATTTTTCCCCTAGTAATTTTTTTTGACGGTGATCCAATTGCGCCAGTAATTCTTTTTTTGATTGCAGGAATTCTCACTACCCCCTTGGTATTTTACATGGTTGAAAAGTATGTTGATTCCTGGACTGCATTTATTAGCTCGGTACTTATTGCTCTCTCCTCTCATACAATCTTTATATCTAAAGGAGCTTATGCACCTAACCTGCAAGTTTTTATATTTATTCTAATGTTTTATTTTTTCTTAAATTTTATTAAAACTGATAAAGCATTAAGTTTATTCCTAGGATATCTGGTTATAGGAGTTGGTGTACAGTTTCACTATACGTTTTTTGCAAACCTATTTAGTTTTAGTTTGTTGCTTTTAATTTTAAAAAGAAAGAAAATAGTTTCAGCTAGGATGATACTATGTGCGATTGGAGGATTTTTACTAACCTTACTCCCTTTTATACTGGGCCAGTTTTTTTATAACTTCGCAGATTTCAAAGGTATGGCATCATATATCATAAACGGAAATGATCAATCAAGAATAATAACCTTTCAGAGCATTACAGATAGGTTGGTTTTCCCATTTTTAATTTATTTTAGAGTTGAACTAGTTCCTTGGTTTCTAACCTATTTTTTAAAACCAATTTTTTTACTCATCTTAATATTATGTTTTGTTATTGGTTTTACAAAAAACAGACTAGCGTCTTTTACAAAAGTTGTTTTATTTATTTTTTTTGCGAGTTTAACTTTGGTAGTTGTAGGTAATTTAAATTTTTGGTGGTGGTATAACGATTTCTATTCTCTTACATCAATTTTTATGCTAGCGATTGTCTGTTCATACCTTATTCAATATGGCAAATTAAAATTCCTTGGATTATTTATATTTTCTGTTTTAATATTTTGGGAAATCGTGGGACTACCCTTTGCATACGGAATTTTAAGATCACCTCAGATAGCAAAGGAGATAGCCAGTATAATTAAAGCAGACATTGCTAAAAATAAAGATAAAGAAAGTTACGGTATCCTGGCGTTAAATCCAATTGCTCCATCCCAAGGTTTTGAATATAGATATTTGCTTGAAAAAGATGGTTACCGTACAAGAAATGCTGTGGATTTAGCGGATGCAGATTATGTGATTGTAGAGGGTAAGGAAAGTAGAGGCATTAAAATAGATACTAAGTTAAAGATTAATAAAATAAATACTTTAAACTTTAATGATAAAAGTCTTTTAATTAAATACGGCGAAATTTATAAAGTAGAAAGAAATCAAGAAACCCAGTAGTGGTTAAAATACATAACGGCAAGTAGACTCATTAATGTTAAAAAAATAAAAGTTCCTATCTTTTGCAAATATTCATTTCTGATCATTCCAAAAATAATAAATAAGGGAAAAATAACTAGGGCATATCTATGAATTGCGATAAGGGTCCCTGAGAATAAGGGTAAGCTAAATGCAAGCAAATAAAAAATACTGTAGGAGTATCTTAATTTATAAGTAGAAAATAAAAGACCAACTAGCAATATACTAAATGAAAAAAATTCTATAATAGAGTGGGCAGTCCAAGGTATAGTAAATATGTTTTTGGCAATTAAAAAATTAAAGTAAGATATTGGAGCCTCCCAAGGAAGAGATAATTTTCGATGCCAGTTCTCCTCGTTTGTTAAAAAACTAAATGGAGCATTAAATTCTAGGTGCATAAAGAAAAGATAACCTAAAAAAGGGATTATAGAAACTAAAATAAGGATTAAAGCTTTAGATAATACTGTATTAAAAATTAAATTATTTAGGATAAATTCTAAAACAACCAAAGCTAAAATAGCTCCAGCGATGGGGAGAAGAAATGGTACGTAAATATCCATTGCTCCAACAATTGGCCAAAGTTTTAAGTTAATAAATATTGTTTGAAGAGATTTTACAAAAAAGGTAAATATTAGAAAGTAGAGGAAAAATCTTCTTAATTTAGTTGAAAACAAGTATTTTAAACTAAATGGATGAGGATTTTTTAATAAATACTCCGCTAAAATCGCTATGATTACTGCGATGCCGATTAATCGGGTAACTGCTGCCAATCCAGCCAGAAAAAAGGCTAGCAACCATCTTTTGCTAGATTGGTTAGAGTTTAATCCAAGCTTTGCGGTTCTGGAAAAATAAAAAGCAGAGATTGTTAAAAATAAAAACAATGGTTCAGAATAAACGGCACCTAAATAAAAACTGGTAGGAAAAATCAAAAGTGCAAAAATTGCTCTTTTGGCGATTGTTTGGTCAAAATCAATTAGGATGAGTTTATATAAGAAAAAAAGAGCAATTATTGTTGATAAGTTAGTAATAAGCAGACCTCCCCACAGGGAGGGAATTCCAAGGTGCATTAGGATATTTATTAGTAAAGGGAGTAAGGGGAAGAAAACTGTTTGGACGCTTTTATATCCTGCTTCGGCAATTCCTCTAAAATGTCCTCCGTCCCAGTTTGCCCAATGATTTAAGTATCTGACCTCTATGCTTGGAGTACCGTTCCCTTCATTTAAAAAATCAGGAAATTTATTAGGTAAAAGACTTACTCCAATAAAGGTAAGAAAAAGCAGTGCTACCCGCCACCCAAGAAATATCAAAACTACATATTTTAAAATTCCAAGATTTTCTTTTGACAACTTAAGAAGGATTATATATTAAAATTTTATGGAGTATACTTAAAAGATTTTGCAATTTGATCAAGATCATCATAGAGCTCTTTAGAGGAGGTAGAGAGTTTATAGACAAAATTGTCAGAATATATAAAATAAATCTTCTCACCAGTGGGAGAGACATCTGTAGACTTGTAAATACGCACAGAACTTTGATACTTATTGATTTTAATTTCTTTCTTTTCTAAAACTTCTAATTTGGTTACTTTATCAAAATTGTCTAAATAGCTGACAAGATCATTAAATTGTGTCCCGTTCCTATTTACATATATTTTTCCGTCCGGTGAAGTAAGTATTAATCTAGAAGTTTCCTCTTTCATATTAAATTCTGGGGGAACATCTAGCTGGAGTTTCAGATTTGAGGAAGAAAATAAATCATGCTTCTGAGTGGAGTTATTTAGAGAACTACTTGTGCTTCCATTTAATGTTTGGCTATCTTCTTTTTTGTTAAGTAAATTTTGCTTACTATAAACACTTAATAATCCAAAAAGGAAGATTATCCCGATAATTATAAAAATAAATTTCATTACGAGTAACTATATTTAAGTGTACCTTTTTCTTTAAAAAACATATAATATTTTTATTCCAAAGTAATTACCTTTATTCTGTATGATCATGAGGAACAATAATAGGTATTTCCTCAATATTTTCATTTCCCGCCAAATCTCTTGCTATCAATCTTATTATATACACCCTACCATCTTTATCACCACCTTTTCTTTTTGCTGGTAGTTGAATGATATCTTGGAAGTTGGTTGCTACTATTTTAGTTGAATCGAATTCGTGGTACTCATCGTCAATCTCCAAAGTTGTGCTATCAAAATGTTGATCATTACTACTCCCTGTTATATTAATATCTGCCATCTCTCCTGAGGGTGGCCAGAGGATTTTAGGGTTTGCATCTAAAGAAGCTTCAGGTTGAGTTTTATCAATGTTAAACTCTATTGTTTTCACTTCTTCTAAATTCTCATCGTTATCAACAGAGTAAAATTCAACTCTATGATTGCCCTCATTACTAAAAACCAGCGGTGGGCTATATCTTTCCCAATCACCACCTTCTACTTTGAACAAAGTGTAATCTACCCCTAAGCCACTATCATTAGATTCTAAGAGCACTTCTACATCAGACCTAAACCAGTTTTCCTGACCTTTTTCTCCTTTTAATTTGGCTGTAGTAGTTGGTGCTTCAGTATCTATTCTTTCAGCCAATAAAGCAAAATAGCTAAAGTGATTTAAATTGGCAACTGCAGTTTTATTATTTAAATTAACAGTGGTTTGCTCTTTAACCCAATTTTTTCCATCTGGGCTGGAATATATAGAAATTGTATTTGGGTCAATATTAGAAATATCTTGATTATTAAAGTTGACAGTTAGAGTATAGATACTATTAAACTGATCAACTATATTACCAAAGCCATTTAATGCGCTCGCAAATAAAGAAGTTCCTATGGAGATGAGATTGTTAGAAGTCTTAGTTGTGGGAGCAGATTCCAATTTTATATCTAAATCATCATTTGTCGCCCCTGAGGGAAAATTTAAGTTAAATTTTTCTAAGTTAAAAACCCCACCGTTACTAGTTAACTTGCTATTAAGATTATCTATTTGTTTTTTCCATAAATAATAGCTTTTAGATCCAGACCTATTTTTGCCTCCGTAGGAAAAAGTATAATTTTCCCATGGGTCGAGTTCGCTGCTTTGCCAGCCAAAAGGATCTATTACTCCATCAGGTAAATTATTTTCAAAATCGCCATCACCATCTTTATCATAAACAACCATAAAATGGATATGAGCACCTGTAGATTTACCAGTACTGCCAGTTAATCCAATCTGTTCCCCTGCCTTTACATCAACATTATCGTTGGGATCACTAATGATAAGTTCTTTTGCTAATAGGTGGTAATATCGAGTTTGGAAACCGTTACCGTGATCTATTAAAATGGTATTGCCGCAAGCACCACAAGAATTCGTAAAACTTGCTTTTCCATCAGCTGCTGCTAAAACTGGGGTTTCTAGCGTTACTTTTGCAGGCTTGCCATAATCATAGCCATCATGTGAGGAATAGTCATCAGTAGATCTTGGTGGTCCCAAATAGCTAATTACAGAATTGCTTGAACCTGATGGTTCTCCCAACCCACTACTTAGTAATGGATACTCATGGTCAAAAAAAGAATTAATTGATAAAGCAGCATCAGTAAAGGTAAGACCGCTAGATTGATAATCCCAAGGTAGTTCTAAGAAAGGCTGAGGAGGAATATCTTTTACTCTAATATAATCTACAATAAAATTTGTCCAATCTGGTAGAGGAGGACCAAAATAGTCTGGATTTCCCATCCAAATGTATTGAACTTGTTCTGGAATTGGAAGGGAGGTATGAATTAATATATTATCAAGATAAATTCTATATATTATCAAGATAAATTCTATAAATTTGTTTATCCCTTTCAATTTTTAGTATATGGTCATTTGTATTTGTGGGACTTGTGTAAATACTACTCCCATTAAAATCTATTCTCATATTTGGACCGACAGATAGATCCTGCCAAACATTTATAGTTAGTAAAAGATCCACAGCTTCCCCATTTTTTGGTTCTTTTTCTGAAAGACCAATTCCAGTTCCCCAGTATGTAACTTTGGTATATCTAAATTTAATTTCAGCTTCAAAGTTAGAATTTGGCAAAGCATTCTTTGATACAGCTAGGGGGAATTTTGAAGTATTAAATTTCTGGGTAAAAAGTACAACCCCATTTGACTCTCTAATGGTGAAATTAAAAGGTTCATTATTTGGATAGACAGTCCACTTATTATTATCCAGGGTATTTACTGCTCTCTCAGTATTAAACTCATCGTTAAAATAATATTCCTGAGCAAAAACTTTTTTGGGCAATAGGATAACTAAAAATGAAGATAAAAAAACAATCCAGATAAATTGTCTAATTCTGGGCAATTTAATTTAATCTTCTATCCAAATAAACCTAAAGTCAATATAATTACTTTTGGTTTTGGAATTTTTCACTGAAGCACTATACATCAGCCAGCTCTTAGTATTAAAATTTAGCTTATGGTAAATCAAGTTATTAAAGTTAAAAACTTAAGAAAATATTACAAGGTTCACCAAAAAGAGCCTGGCTTAATTGGTTCTATAAAGTCTTTTTTCAGTAGGAAATATTATGATGTCAAAGCAGTAGAAAATGTCTCCTTTACCATAGATGAAGGAGAGCTGATTGGGTTTATTGGGCCAAACGGTGCAGGTAAAACTACAACCTTAAAAGTTCTATCTGGATTGCTTTATCCAACCTCAGGAGATGTATCAGTTTTAGGATATGAACCTTTCAAAAGACAAAGCGAATTTCAAAAACAATTTTCCTTAGTAATGGGTCAAAAAAACCAGTTATGGTGGGATCTGCCTCCTTGGGAGAGTTTTATTTTAAATAAAGAGATTTATGAAATTCCAGAAGAACAGTTTAAAAAGACAGTTGAGGAGCTCTCAAGAATGTTGGAAATTACTGATATTTTAAAAATCCAAGTTAGAAAGTTGTCTTTAGGACAGAGAATGAAAGCAGAGCTTGTGGCAGCGCTACTTCACAATCCCAAAGTTTTATTTTTAGATGAACCAACAATTGGTTTAGATGTATTAGCCCAAAAAAAGATGAGGGATTTTATCAAAGAGTATAATCTTAAATTTAATGCAACAATTATTTTAACTTCTCACTACATGGGAGATGTCAGGGAGCTTTGCAATAGGGTAATTATTATTGATAAGGGGCAAATATTATATGATGGTTTACTTGATGATATAGTCCAAAAATTTGCCCCTTATAAAGTTATTAAAGCTGATTTAGAAAAAGAAGTTGATGAAAAAAAATTATCAGGGGTTGGAGAGGTAAAAGAGTATCGAGACCTTCAAGTAATTATTCATGTACCAAAAGATGAGGCAAGTAAGAAAGCTGCTAAACTTTTGGGGAAGTTTCCCGTAGCTGATTTAACAATTGAGGATCCTCCTATTGAAGATATAATTAGAACTGTTTTTTCAAAGGGAATGGATATATGACAAAACCTAAAGAAGATAAAAAATTTACTGTTCCAGAATCAATCATCAAGAACCTTTTAACCCCCTCTGAAATTAGGATGGTGAAAAATAGATATTTTATCATCCAGCTTTTATCTGAAGGTTTATCAATCAGGAGCGTTGCAAAAAAAGCAAAGGTAGGAACAGATACTGTTGTTAGAGTTGCCAGATTGATGGAGAAAAGCAACCTTAAAAAAAATATAGTAGTGAAAAAAACCTCAAAGACTTCTTGGGTTTTTGGCAAGGGTAATGAATAAATATTTGGCGGTCTTCAAAATTAACTGGGAGAATGCCTTGGTTTATAGACTCAACTTTTCTTTATGGAGAGTGCGCTCAGTATTGCAATTACTTTTAGTTTACTTTATTTGGTTTAGTGTTTTTCAATCACAACAAAGAATTTTTGGCTATGATCAAAGTTCGATATTAACTTATATTTTAATAGCGGCTTTGGTTAGGGCAATAGTTTTATCATCCCGGGTAATGGATGTGGCCAATGTAATTAACGAAGGGAGTGTTGCCAATTTTTTTCTAAAACCCATAAGTTTTATTGGGTATTATTTTATCAGAGATCTCTCTGATAAGTTATTAAATATTTCTTTTGTTATATTTGAGCTCGCATTAATTCTTTTTCTTCTTAAACCCTCAATTCTTATCCAAAAAAATTTATCTATTCTAGCCCTTTTTTTATTAGCCGTTTTTTTAGGGTTATTTCTATTTTTTATAATTTCTTTTATTGTAGGTTTAATGTCATTTTGGGTAGAAAATTCTTGGGGTTTGTTTTTTTTAATGTATATATTCCTTGAAACTTTTGGAGGAGGAATATTCCCAATAGATATTTTGCCAAGTCCCTATTCTCAAATATTTTTAATCGCCCCATTTCCTTATCTTCTTTATTTCCCTGCCAAAATATACTTGGGAACACTCGCAGTCCCAGAGCTCGTTAAAGGCTTTTTTATTCTTTCTTTTTGGATAATTGTTTTGTATTTTTTAATGGTTAAACTTTATCGCGCTGGTATAAGGCAATACAGCGCTGTTGGTCATTAAAATGAAAAAATTCTATAAATATTTAAAGGTTTGGTGGATCTATGCTGTTAATACTTTACAAATTCAATTGGTTGTTCGCTGGGCAGTTGCCCTCTTCTTAATAGCTAAACTTTTAAGGTTTGGAATATTCTTATTTTTTATTATTATTTTAGTTTCTCAGACTAGAGTTTTAGCAGGATACAGTTTGGATCAAACAATACTATTTTTTTTATCTTTTAACTTAGTTGATATCTTAGCTCAAATGTTATTTAGGGAAGTATATCGATTTAGGCAAGCGATAGTTTCAGGAACTTTTGATTTTTATTTAATGAAGCCGATTAATGTTTTGTTTAGGTCACTCCTTGGAGGACCTGATATTATTGATTTTATTACTTTAATTCCCTTAATTTGGGCAATAGTATATTTTATTAATAGTTTAGATATTTCTTCCATAAATTTATTTATCTATATATTTCTTATAATTGCTGGATTTATTATTAGCATGGCCTTTCATATACTAGTTTTATCTTTGGCTGTTGTGACAACAGAAATAGATAGCGCAGTGCTTTTATATAGAGACGTCTCCGGAATGGGAAGAGTGCCAATTGATATTTATAAGGAACCTATTCGGGGACTGTTAACTTTCGTGATTCCTGTTGGAATTATGATGACATTCCCCACTAAATCACTACTCGGATTGCTTTCTCCGCTAAGTATTTTATATGCTTTTTTGTTTTCAATTGTATTTTTATTTACATCCTTAAAAGTTTGGCATCAAGCTGTATTAAAATATTCCTCCGCCAGTAGTTAAAAAGGATTTTTTGTTAAATTAGTAAGGAAAAAATATTCAAGTAGGTTTTTTGGTAAAGGAATGCCAACTAAAATTGGAAAGGTAAGTAAAAATCCAAATAAAATCAAAAATAAAAGTAAAGTAGCATATTTTTTGTAAGAGTTATTTTCATATAAATGGTTTAGTTGATACCCAAGTGCTAAAGATAAAAAAGGAATTGAAGGGCTATAATGATAAAGAAACATTATGCGTGGGGAAAAAGCCCAAGGAAGTAAAAAAACAAAATATCCCGCCAATATAATGAATAAGGCAAAAGACCTTCTTCTTAAAAACTCAATAAATGAAAGTATTATTGCAACAACTCCACTGTAAAAAACGACTATATTACCAGATGCAAAAATATTAGAAATTGAATTTTTATGATAATCAACAAAATACCAAACCGGGTATAAATTAAATGGCCAGCTCCACCAAGGTGAAGAATAATCATGGGAGGCTTTTAAGCCGGTATGATACCAGAACATTTGTTTTTGCAGCTCTATAAATTGGGAAAAATTATGACCAAGTGTAAAAAAAGGAATATAAGTTATTAAATAAATGGCTGGCGGTATAGAAAGAAAGTAGATTAATTTTTTTAGAAAATTAAGATTTATTTTTTTGCTATGGTTTTGAAAGGTAAATATTAAAAAAAGGAATAAATAAAGATAGAGGGCGCTCCATTTTGAGGAAAGAGATAAGCCTAAAAAAACAGAAGAAAGAAAATACTTTTTTTTAAAAAAAAATAGTAAACAAAAAAGCGCAAACGTTATAAAATAAATATCATTCATTCCTATCCTTGATTGGACAAAATTTAATCCGTCAAAGGAAAATACAAATGCAGAAAATAAAGCCAAAGTAGTATTTTTAAAAAGAAATGAGGCTATTTGATATATTAATAGAATAGAAATTAATCCAAGGATTACACCCGGAATTCTCCATGCCCAAGCATCAGTTGATTGAAGTACAAACATGGAAGCAGTCATTATTTCTTTTGCTAGTGGTGGATGAGTCCACTCAAAAGCAACATCTTCAGGAGGCTTTGTCCACCACTCCCAGGCTTCTTTTGACCCCTTTAAATACTCCTTGGCTGTAAATGCGTGATAAACCTCATCAAATACGAAAGAGTTGGGATAATCCAGCCTAAAAAAGCGCAAAAAAGCACTAAACAATATAAGAATCACTAACAGTTTTTTTACTCGTAGGAAACCTCTGAATATAGAGAGTTTATTTTTTAGCATAGACTTCTTTTATAATGATAATTGTAACTAAATAAAAAATAACTGTTGAGAGTAGTGATAATATTTTGGAATAATCCTGCGCAAAAAAGTATAGAAAAGGTATATATAGAACTTTTGGCAAACTTAAGTAAAATTCATTGTAATAAATATAAACATAATAAAGATTTAAGAAATGGATTAAAGATAAAATAAAATAAAGCAAAATAAGCCACTTATTTTTTATTTGAATTGCAAAAATTATTAAAAATATTAGGGCTGGGTAAAGATATCTTTCATGGACTCTAGTTGGTAAGAAAAAAAAGCTTAAGAAAGCCAAAGTGGAAAGACTGAAAAAGAAAAACTTTCTTTTGAAATAAGAATAAAAAATAATCAGCCAATAAAATATTAACAATATATAACCCCAGTGCTTATAAGAGATACCCTGCCAGATTGTTGAATCATTAATCCAAAATCCAATCATGCCCCAAAAATTGTATGCATAAAGACTAATGAATTGATAATCTTCAACCATTCTAAAAAAAAGTTTCCAGATTCCCAATATAGGCTCAGATGGAAAAAAAGGAAGTGATAGAAAAAAAATGACAGCTATTGAAGACAAAGTTAATTGCAAAAAATGCCTTAAGCTTGGATATTTTAACAGATAAAAACAATAAACAGGAACTAACGCAATAGCTTGGGGTTTAATTAATATGGCTAATGCAATAAAAATTGAGGAAAGAGTAAGCCTTTTTGAATTTAAATAATAGATACTTAGAAATAAAAATAAAGTTAAAATGGAATCAATTTGTCCCCAAATACTACTATTAAATAAAAATGCTGGATTAAATAAAACTACGATTGCAGCAAATAGCGCCAGCTTTTTCTTTCCCAATAGCTTAAATACTAAAAATGCAAGAATTAAATCTGCAATGATTGCCGGCATTTTTAATAAGTAGTAAAAGTTATAATCAGTAATACTAAAAAAATTTTTAAAAGCACCTAAAAAAGCTAAGATGTATAAATACCCTGGAAGATAATTTGTCCAAACCTCATCTGAGTAAAATTTAGAAAACCCGAACTCATTTAATCTAACTGCCCAGGCAAACCATGCACTCATATCAATCACCATCCCTGGGAGTGTTGCTAAAGTAAGTCTAATAATTAAAGCAACTATAAAAACAAATATCGTAATTTTTGCCATCTTTGACAATTTAGAACAAAAAAAGGAAATATTCAATCTATAGAGTGAATACGTTATTATCTACAGTAATGAATATGTTAGTCAAAAAATCTTGGATTTTATACTTACCTTTTTTAACACTTGGAATATTGATATTTCAATCCACACTCCCTTTGTGGTTTGGACATATTTCTACAGATACTTATGTCTATTATAATAGAGCAAGCTATTTTTTTAACAATCTTAACCTGGCTGATTTCGAGGGAAATGAGCATCTGCCAGGAGCAATCATTTATTTTATTTTAGCAACCCCTGCATTTTTCTTTAAGTCAACTTGGGAAAGTTATGTTTGGGGCTTTATAACTGTCAATTCAATTGCCACTTTAATAATAGATTTTTTTATTGCAAAAATTGCAGGATTAAAAAATATATTATTTTTATCCTTAATTTTATTATCAGTTGGCCCGATCTCTCTTTTTAGGTTTGATCTTTTAGTTGTTTTATTAACTATAATTTCTTTCTATTTTTTTATAAAAGAAAAAAATTTAAAATCTGCTTTCTTTCTTGGAAGTGCAACTTTAGTAAAAATATACCCAGTAATTTTTTTACCCTATTTACTCTATTTAATATATAAAAAACAAAATATTTTAGAAACTCTTAAATTTTTTTCTACTTATATATTAAGCCTAGTAGGTTTACTGTGGCTTTATGTGCTTTTTTTTCAAGTTAGCATGGAAAATATTCTATTTAGTCTAACTTTTCATACATTAAAACCGGTACATACAGAGAGTCTTTGGACAACCATCTTAACTATCTATTCGTATCTGGTTAATAATACTTACCCTGAAATTGTTAGTGCCTGGGGAATAAATGGGTTAGCAGAAAAATATTGGCTACTACCGCTTTGGTTTTACAACTACGCCTGGGTTTTACCTGTGGGATTGTTTTATATATGGCTTCTTAAAAATAGAAAAAAATTTGAAAATTTTGATATTAGGATACCAATCTTGATTGTTTTACTTTTTTTAATATTCTCTAAAGTGCTGTCTCACCAATATCTTCTTTGGTTTTTATTACTAATTCCCCTTTTAAACTATAAAAGATTAATGAGTAGAGCTTGGATTGTAAATATTTTTTTAATCCTACTAACTAATCTATTACATCAATATATTTATCCTTTAAATTACACACAATTCTTAAATGATTATTACAACCATAATGTTCTTTCAAGCTATTTATTTTGGCTAAATGCTTTAAGTAATTTAATTTTAGTGATTATTTTTTGGAGAATTTTTAGGGAAATAAAAATTAAAGATGATTAAGCAAAGCTTCTCTACGAGTAAAAAAATCCTGGTAATCTTGGGTCCAACTGCAACTGGTAAAACTGATTTAGCTTTAAGTGTGGCAAAAGAATTTAATGGAGAATTGGTAGCTGCTGACTCCAGACAAGTATACACTTGTTTAGATATTGGAACCGGTAAGTATCCAAGTAAAATTCCCCTTTGGGGGGGCGATGTAAAAAGGCAAAAATATTACTGGGAAATTGATGGGGTAAAGATCTGGATGTATGACATGGTTGATCCAAAGACTCAATACAGCGCTTTTGATTATGTTAAAGATGCTATGAGGGTTGTTGAGGATATTTCTAAAAGAGAATTACTGCCTATTATAGTAGGAGGGACTGGGTTTTATTTAAGAGCTTTAATAGATGGATTCTCCAATTTAGCCATTCCCGTAAATCAAAAGTTAAGAAGGGAGTTAGAGAAGTTAAATTTAGAGAAGTTGCAAAATAAATTAAGATTACTCTCCCCTGGTATATGGGAGGAGTTAAATGAATCTGATAGAAAAAACCCACGTCGACTCCTCCGTTCAATTGAGTGCTTATCTATGTATCCATACGCTAATAAACCTCAAATTCCAAATCTTAAATCGCAAAATTATAATATTTTAAAAATTGGTCTCGCTGCTCCTAAGCCCTTTTTGTATGAAAAAATAAATTCCAGAGTTTTAGGATGGATTAAAGAAGGATTGATTGAGGAAGCATTAACTATCCATAAACAAGGTCTAAGCTTTAAGAGGATGGATGAACTTGGGCTAGAGTTTAAATATTTGGCAAAGTATCTTAAAGGGGATATAAATAAGGAGTCTCTTATTAGAGAAATTCAAGCTTCAACTCGAAGATATGCTAAAAGACAACTTACTTGGTTTAAAAAAGAAAAAGATATTAAATGGTTTGATGTCTCTAAAAATAATTGGGATGCTTTAGTGGAAAAGTTAGTTTCTGATTGGTACAATAACCTCTATGATTCGTAAGATTGATATTTCGCATAAAACTATATTTTTTATCGCGGGTTTTTTGGGGTTGCTTTGGGTACTCTACCAAATTAGAGATGTAATAATTTTACTGTTTGTGGCGATCATTTTTATGTCAGCGCTGTCTCCATATGTAGAAAAAATGATGACTTGGAGAGTCCCGAAAGCATTAGCGATCACAATTGTTTATTTAGTTGTCATTTCTTTACTTGGTCTACTTTTGATATTGGTAATAAGGCCATTAATAGAACAAACCTCCAATTTAACTACCAGTTTGCCTGCAACCCTAGAAACTATATTACCCCCAGGAACGATAAATAGAAACCTCTTAGAGGATAGATTGGGTGACTTTTTTGGTAATGTACCTAATGTAATATTGACAATTTTTTCCAATATTCTTGCCATAATTTCTGTTACAGTTTTAACTTTTTACCTTTTGATTGATAAAAAAAGATTTGAAAGGTTGCTTTCCCAGGTTTTTGTTCCCCAGCAAGATAGAGCAAGAGGGATAATTGAAAAGATTGAAGAAAAATTAGGAGCGTGGCTACGTGGACAAATAGTTTTAAGTATCGTAATTGGCACGTTGTCTTATTTATTACTTTTTGCGCTAGGGGTTGATTATGCGCTTCCTTTGGCAATTTTGGCCGGAGTAATGGAGGTTGTTCCGGTTATTGGCCCCATAATTTCTGCTATTCCAGCAGTATTAATTGCCTATATTATAAATCCTCCTTTGGCAATTGCAGTTGCAGTTGGGTATTTTTTAATTCAACAATTGGAAAATAATATAATTGTTCCACAAGTTATGAAAAGGGCTGTCGGACTAAATCCGCTAGTTGTAATTGTTGCCATTGCGATTGGTGGTAGATTGCTAGGGATATCTGGGGCATTGTTGGCAGTGCCTATAACCGTTTTGGTTCAAATTATAGCGGAGGAGTTATTGAATCTAGATTTGGGTTCAAGACCTTTGACCAAAAATAATACTCCAAAGAGTGTTTAACTAATAATTTGTGCTTAGGAAGCTTGTAAGCCAGATTCTGTTTTAGGCAGAATTTATCTGTAAGAGAGGCTTCGCCTCATCTAATGCTCCTGATTCCAACTATTAGTGCGAGCAGCTTAGTTGATTCTAGGATTGCAGCGGGGAGGATTGCCCTTCGACTCACTCTGTTCGCTCAGGGTTAAAACCCATTGCTAATTAGTAAATCAAATACCCGTGTCGCTTGGTCGTTTCATCTGGCGCCACCCAGTTCGTCACTGTTGCTCTAACTAGGCCTTAGCCTTCGACTTCGCTCAGGCTACCCTGACTCCTATCGAAGGGTACAGCTTCCGGCTTGCACCGGACACCCTGCTCTATGCTGTCTGGACTTTCCTGTCCGATATAAATCGGACTACTGCCCATCTTCCTAAGCTTACTAATTATACATTTTTTTAAATCTAAATTCAAAAAATTATGTGTTAAACTAAAATAGATGACTGGAAGAACACATGATTTGGCGGCATTCACTGCACTAAACTATGTAATTATCTCGCAACCTCTTCAAGAGATATCCCTGTCTACAAGCTTAGTAGCGCTTGGAGCTAACTTGCTGGGGGGACTCGCACCTGATTTAGATCAATCTACCTCCAATTTTTGGCGTTTTGTGCGGGGAGGATCTTTTTTTTCCAGATTAATATCCCCACTTTTAGGAGGTCATAGATTTATTTCCCACTCAATACTTGGTGTTATTTTATTTGGGGTTTTAATAAAACAGCTTTTAGGGTTGCTTAGTGATGTTTTATTGGTTGACATGGAAATTGTTTGGTGGGCATTTATGATTGGGTTTATTTCTCATTTGGCAATAGATACTTTCACCAAAGAAGGAGTTCCGTGGTTATTCCCAATTCCAATCCGTTTTGGAATCCCACCACTTAAGTTTTTAAGAATTAAAACAGGAGGATTACTTGAAAAGTCTTTACTCTTTCCCGGACTTTTAATTTTAAACGGCTACTTATTTTATATTCACTATCATAAATTTCTGGATTTTCTCCGCCAATATATAAGATAGATATATTTGCATTTAGATTGACAAATTGAATCATTTGTTTTATGTTTAGGGTGTCCGATAGGAAGCATGCATATTGGACTTGCCTAAGATAGCGACTCTAGATAAGTGTATTTTAGGGACTTGTTAGTTTTGGTAATACCTCACTTATGTCTTAGAGGATATAAGCATAGAGGATTACCGACAAAAAGGCCTGCGAGCAGCGGGCTTTTTTGTGGATAACTCTAGTTAGATCCCTCTCCCCAGTGTGCCATTTCGTCAAAAATTTGATTTAGTGATAGCCCTTTTTTAGTCAAACTATACTCCACATGAAGAGGTATTTCCGGGAATATTTTTTTCTTAAGTAATCCTACTTTTTCTAGTTCATCCAAGCGCAGTGATAGCGTTTTTGGACTAACAGTTTGCAATAATCTTTGCAACTGCCCAAATCTTTTTGGTCCATCAAATAAATTATGGAGTATATACATACTCCACTTACTGCCAATAACTTTTAGAGTTTTAACAACCCCACAATTTTTTGGGCAATGATCATGAGTAATATTCATACTTCATAAAATGTAACTACTTTACTTTTTATAGTAACTATTGATAGTATAGCAAAATCTAGGATTTGTCAAGGATAAAAATATGTCAAAAAAAATATATAGTAAAATACCACTAATTGAGGAAATTAATAAAACCATGTCTGCGCTTAAACAAAACGGCATGGAAGCTTATTTTGTTCCAGATAGAAAAGCCGCCAAGGAAAAAGTTTTGCAAATAATCCCAAAGGGATCTGAAGTTATGAATATGACTTCGGTTACACTAGACAGTCTTTCCTTATCCAGAGAAATTACTAACTCTAATAACTATAAATCTATAAGAAAAATACTTTCAAATATGAATAGAGAAACAGAGGGTTTGAGAATGCAACAGTTGGGAACAGCGCCTTCTTGGGCAATTGGAAGTGTTCATGCTATAACCCAAAATGGTCAAGTTATAATAGCTTCAAATACAGGTAGTCAGTTGCCATCGTATGCTTACGGTGCAACAGGCGTAATTTGGGTAGTTGGGGTACAGAAAATTGTTACAGATTTAAATCAGGGAATGGATCGAATCTATCAATATGTTCTTCCTCTTGAGTCCAAGCGGGCTAAAAAAGCATATGGGGCATCAGGAAGTAATGTGAGCAAACTATTAATTATTAATAAAGAAATAAAACCTGGAAGAGTTCATATAATTTTAGTTAATGAAGTATTGGGTTTTTAAACAGATTTGTGTTATATAAAATCTGTAATGTTAGCTAAAGTATTATCAGGGGCAAATGTAGGATTGGATGCCCTTTTGGTTACTGTTGAGGTAGATATTGCCTCGCAAGGTTTGCCATCTTTTACCATTGTAGGTTTGGCTGATCGTGCAATTGAGGAATCAAAAGAGCGGGTTCGCTCTGCTATTAAAAATAGTGGCGGGGAGTTTCCTGCCAAAAGGATAACAGTTAACTTAGCCCCAGCTGATTTTCCCAAAGAAGGACCAATTTTTGATTTACCTATTGCTCTTGGATTATTAATCGCATCTGGACAAATAACTGCAAATTTAGATGATACATTAGTGTTGGGTGAGCTTTCACTTGATGGGACGCTACGTCGAGTCAATGGAGTTTTACCCCTTGCACTTCTTGCGCAAAGACTTAATCTAAAAAGAATCTTTCTTCCGAAAGATAATGCACCAGAGGCAGCAGTGGTTGAGGGGGTGGAAATTTATCCAATGGAAAGTTTACTCCAAGTTTCCAAGTTTTTACTCAATCAGGAAGAGATAAATATCCAGCCAAAAACACAGTTTAATATTCAATCTTTCGATGAAGAATTTGATTTTGCCTATATTAAAGGGCAAGAACAAGCAAAAAGAGCCTTGGAAATTGCAGCAGCAGGAGGTCACAATATTTTACTTAAAGGCCCACCAGGTGCAGGGAAAACTTTGTTAGCCAGGTCTTTCTCTTCTATTTTACCTAAGTTAAGCTTTGATGAAGCAGTTGAAGTTACTAAAATTTATTCGGTTATGGGAAATTTATCTGCAGATGAGCCAATTATAACTACGCGCCCATTTAGAGCTCCTCATCACAGCGCTTCTTATGTAGGTATGATAGGTGGAGGAAATACAATTAGGCCTGGGGAAGTTTCACTTGCTCATCGAGGGGTATTGTTTTTAGATGAATTTCCAGAGTTTTCCCGTCAAGTAATAGAAGCACTAAGACAACCATTGGAAGATCGGGTTATCTCAATTTCTAGAGCATCTGGATCTATGAGTTTTCCTGCTCAGTTTATTTTAATTGCAGCTTCTAACCCTTGCCCATGCGGATTTTTAGGAGATCAAAAAAGGAACTGTATTTGTTTACCAGGACAAATCTCCCGCTATCAAAAAAAAGTTTCAGGCCCAATTTTAGATAGAATAGATATACATCTGGATGTTCCACCTGTAGATATTGATAAATTAACAGGCAAGGAGCTAGGGGAAGCTTCCAAAAAAATAAAAAAAAGGGTAGATGAGGCAAGGAAAATCCAAAGGCAAAGGTTTAGAGACTTTAGAATTTTAACTAATTCCGAAATGAATAATATTCAAATTAAAAAATTTTGCTCAATTAGCAAAGATGCGTTAGATTTATTAAAAATGGCTATTGCCCAGATGAATTTATCTGCCAGATCCTATCATCGAGTTTTAAAGCTCGCCAGAACAATAGCAGATTTAGGCAAATCTGAATATATTAAAACAGAGCATATCGCAGAAGCCTTGCAATACCGGGCAAGAGAGGAGTCCTAAAGAAAATCCCCCAAATTGGGGGATTTTCTTTAGACAGGTATTTATCAAAATTTAGGCGGCTCCGCCAATTCGATACATTCCTGTTCCACAAACAGAGCAAACACCTTTCATAGCTTTTTTACCATTTTTCATGGTAACTTCTTCTGTGTTGTTTGCATCTCTTTTTTGCCTGCACTTAACACAATACATTTGCATTTTAAAAGTCACCTCCTTTAAGATCTAGTTTTCAAAGCCATATTTGTCCAAAAAGGCTAAATCTGGCAAGACTTAAATATAATAAAGCTTGTAATCCTAAAGCTAAAAAGGATAAAATAAAAATTTTTAAAAGATCTAACTTTAGGTAGTTAAAATCCGAGTATAAGCTATCTTTGTTGGCTTTACTCGCAGAGAAGTTTTGCTTATCCGAAGGAAAGCTTTGCTTATCACGAAGGGACAAGCTTTGCTTACTTACAGGAAAGGTAAGTTTGCTTTTTATACTAGAGGTAGTTGAAGCGCTGCCATATAGCTGCTTTTTTAAATTCTGAAGCTTCTTTTCATCTAAAGTTAATTTATACATCTTTAGCCTCTCCTACTATGGCAATGAGCCTAGCACGTTCAATTGAGCCTGTCAAGCACGAAATGCATTTTTGCACCTTGCCCTATAGTTGAAAATACGATATAATTTTTGAAATGAATGCTAAACTTTTAAGTAAAATGATTAATACCTATTGGTTTTACTTCCTCTAAAAAGGGAGTATTTTCTAACGCCAATAAAAAGGCCTTGGAAGAAACCTCCCTAAGGGGAGGTTTTTTTGACCTATGAGAGATGAAATTGGAGAATTAGTAAAAGCAAACGTGAGAGATTATGTAGCCCAACAGGGATCATTAGAACGTTGTGGACTATGTTGTGTTGTTATTCCTACTGGAACTTTTTCAAAAGGTGGAATGGTGTGTAAAGATCTATCTGTAAGTACTGGCATTGCAGTATGTCAAATTTATGCTTCAAGACCAGCTGGTTGCCGACAGTTCGACTGTGGTAACTGCAAAGGACAATTTGAAAGACTTGATCATCTTGTATTAGAAGCTTTAGGTGGTCTAAAAAGTGCAGTTTACTATCACGAATATGAAGAAGGTTACTCAGAAACTGAAGCCATACCTAAAGCGATTAAGGATATGGCAAGGCTAGATTTATTAAGATTTTCACCAACAGTTTTAGGTTTAATAGAAGATGTCGAACTTACTAATAGAACTGCACCAGCTATTTGGGCTTTGGTAAGACCAGGCCGCCTTGGAGGAGTAGCACTACCAGATGATATTGTAATGGATTGCTTGGGGGTAGACACTTTCTTGAGAAATACTTCTGTAGCTGGAGCAAGAGAAACTTTAGTTTTTTCCAGGATGGTCGTTGCTAATGGGAACTCAAGTCCAAATGGTTTGTGGAGACCTGTTGAGAATTTAGTTGCCAGAGGATTAGGTTTAGGAAATAATGCATTCGCAAATTCCAATATTGGTGACCTATTATATGAAACAGGTTAAAAGTCTAAGAATAAGAAAACTTAAAAAGATACTCTCTAAAAAAATCTCTATCCCTGGTTCAAAAAGTTATACCAATAGAGCTCTAATTTTAGCAGCTTTAACTAAAGGTAAAGTAGAAATTATTAATCCTTTATTTAGTGATGATACAGAGGCGATGATTGATTGTATAAAAAAATTAGGGATAAAAGTAGAAAAAAAGGAGGGTGATTTAGTAGTCTATGGATCTTTTAGTGATGTTAAGAATAAAATATTTAAATTAAATTGCAGACTTTCGGGAACTACTATTAGGTTTTTGCTGGCTTTTAGCTGTATTGTGCGAGGGATTGAAATTTTATTCGGAGAGAAAAGTTTAAATAAAAGGCCTATCAAAGAGTTAGTAGATGGGTTAATAAAGTTAGGAGCAAAAATTGAATATATAAATAAGGTAGGTTATCCTCCCATCAAAGTTAGCTCATCAAGCTTAAATGGAAAATCGACTCAACTTAAAGGTGATATAAGTAGCCAGTATTTCTCAGCGATTTTAATGATTGCACCAGTGGTGGGAAAAATGACTATTAATGTTTTGGGTAGGCAAATATCCAAGCCCTATATAGATATGACCATTGATACCATAAATAAGTTTGGGGGGAAAGTAAAAAATAATAAATATAGACAATATATTATTCCTAGAAAACAGAAATATAAAGCTAAAAAATACCTAGTGGAAGGAGATTATTCATCAGCAGGATATTTTTTTGCAATTGCAGCTTTAGCTAAAAGCAACCTAACTTTAACAAACTTAAATAAAGATTCCCTGCAAGCTGATAAAAAATTATTAGAGATTTTAGGAAAAATGGACAACCAGGTAGTTTATGAAAAAAATGGCATCACCATAAAAGGAAAAGGGGTTAAACCAATTAGCACTGATATGGAGGACTGTCCTGACCAAATCCAAACTGTTGCAGTGATGAGTGCCTTTGCTGATGGGGAAACACAAATTAGAGGAGTTAGTAGCTTGCGAATTAAAGAAACAGATAGGGTAGCTGCGCTGCAAAACGAATTAGCTAAGATGAAAATTAAAACTAAAGCAAACAAAGATACATTATTAATATATGGGGGAAGTCCCAAGGCAGCATCGATTGATACCTATAATGATCATCGCATGGCAATGTCTTTTGCCATAGCCTCCTCCAGGCTAGATGGAATGGTAATAAACAATCCTGAAGTTGTCTCAAAAACATTCCCACAATATTGGGAGAAATTAAAAGAGATAGGATTTAATTTATGAAAATTATATTAATTGGTTTTATGGGTTCTGGTAAAACAACTGTTGGTAAGGAGTTGGCTAAAAGATTAGGGGTAAAGTTAATTGATACTGATTCTTTAGTAATTAGAGCATCTGGAAGAAAAAGTATAAAGGAAATTTTTCAAAAAGATGGGGAAATTAGGTTTAGAGAGTTGGAAATCGAAGTTGCCAAAGAAGTTGCTATGCGAAAAGAAGATCTGGTTGTGGCAACAGGAGGGGGAGTCGTTTTGAACAAAATTATTTTGGATTACTTAAAAAAAGAGGGAGTAGTTGTCTACCTTGAGGCCTCTTTTAAGGAAATTGCCAAAAGATTAGAAGGTTTTAAAGATAGACCTTTATTTAAAAATTTAAAAGATGCGAGAAGGCTTTATCTGCTTCGAAAAATACTCTATCGCAGCTATAAAGATATTAAAGTTTTCACAAATAATAAAGATATAAATGAGATTGTTGATAATATAATGAAAAAAATAAGGATTTATTAAATGTCTGGAAATTCTTTTGGAACACTTTTTAAAATAACAACTTTTGGAGAATCCCATGGTAGGGCAGTTGGGGTAATTATTGATGGGTGTCCTCCAGGAATAGAAATTACTGAGGAAGAAATCCAAAAAGAATTGGATAGGCGAAAACCCGGACAAAGTAAAATTACCACCCCAAGGAAAGAGGCAGATACTATCCAAATTACATCAGGGGTGTTTGAGGGCAAAACTACAGGAACTCCCATTATGATGATCGCTTACAATGAGGATATTGAATCTGATGATTATTTAGACTTAAAAGATTTGTACAGGCCTTCTCATGCTGATTATACATATGAAGCAAAGTATGGAATTAGAGATTGGCGAGGTAGTGGTCGAGCTTCAGCCAGAGAAACTATGGCTAGAGTTGCAGCAGGAGCCATTGCTAAAAAATATCTTAAGGAAAAATTAGGAATAGAAATTTTAAGTTATGTTGAGCAAGTTGGGGATTTAAAAACCAATATTGATTTTGAAAAGGTAACCCCCAAGCAGATTGAATCTAATATTATCCGCTGTCCTGATTCTAAAATAGCTTCAGAAATGATTAAGCTTATAGAAAAAGTTAGAGATGCTGGTGATTCGCTCGGAGGGATAATCAAAGGAGTTATCAAAGGAGCTCCGCCAGGTTTAGGGGAACCTGTTTTTGATAAGTTACATGCAAACTTAGGAAAAGCTATGCTTTCCATAAACGCTGTTAAAGGCTTTGATATAGGCTCTGGTTTTGCGGGAGTTTCTATGAGAGGATCGGAGCATAATGATCCTTTTTATATTGATGAAGGTAAAGTTAGAACTAAAACAAACTATGCTGGTGGAGTCTTGGGTGGAATCTCCTCTGGCCAAACAATTTATTTTAGAGTTGCCTTTAAGCCTGTTTCAACAATTAAAAAAAAGCAGCAAACAATAAATACCGCAAAAAAACAAGTTTTCTTGGAAGCTTCAGGAAGGCATGATCCTTGTGTTTTGCCTCGGGCTGTACCAATTGTTGATGCAATGGCAGCCCTAGTAATAATGGATTTTTATCTAGTTCATAGAGGTAAAAGTGAGTAATTTGTTGACAAATTCTAAAGCGTCAGGTTAATATTAAAAAGAGTAATATATGTATCCGGCTTGGGTATGGGATACCTTCCTTCTTTTAGGGTTAGTTTGGCTTTGTATTTTAACTTATTTTTTTTGGAAGGAAAGAAAAATATATAAAAAATTTTTTCCAAATGAGCAGGATAAAGATTTTACTGATAAATTAAAAGAGATCTTAGCTAATTTAAAAGAGGGGGAAATTAAAGATAGGCTGATTATTAAAAATCAAAGGCAGATATCCTTTGAAGGCTTAAGTCATCTTCAAAATATAGCTGTTTTAAGATATAACCCTTACGAGGATACAGGTGGGAGTATGAGTTTCTCGCTTGCTTTGCTGGATGGTCACAGTAACGGAGTAGTATTAACGAGTTTACATACCAGAGCAGGAACCAGAGTTTATACTAAAGAAATTAAAAAAGGCGAAAGTGAAATTGCACTCTCAAAAGAAGAAGAGCAGGTTATAGAAAAAGCAATTAACAAATGAGTCCAATAACTTCAGTATTTAATAATTTAACTAAAATTCAAAAATATTTGGTCATTGCCATCTTGGTTGTTTTAATGTATATAGCGACATCAACAATTTCTTATTCCTTACTTATAAAATCTTTTGTAGGTAAACAGTCTGAAGATTTAGCCTCATCTATCCCTACTCCCAGTAGTATTGTTGAAGAAGATCCTAAAGAACCAAAGACTGAGGAGTGTCCATTAAACGGTAGAATGCATACTAAAAAAGCTAAAGCAGCCTGGGATTTAAGACGCCCACTGGCTATAATGGTTGAGAACCACAGCGAAGCAAGACCACAATCAGGTTTGACATCAGCAGATGTAATCTATGAGGCTGTGGCCGAAGGAGGAATTACTAGGTTTATGGCTGTTTTTCTTTGTAATTTGTCTGAGGTTCAAGTTGGACCTGTTAGATCAGCAAGGACTTACTATTTAGATTGGTTATCCGAATATGATGCCCTTTATGCTCATGTAGGAGGAGCCAATACTCCAGGTCCTGCTAATGCCTTGGGACAAATTATCCAATTTGATCTTAAATCCCTAAACCAGTTTGGAATTGGCTATCCCACTTATTGGAGAGATTACCAAAGATTAGGTAAACCTGTGGCAACGGAGCATACTATGTATTCCACAACTAAAAAGTTATGGGAAGTTGGCGCTAAAAAAGAATGGACAGCAACCGATTCATCAGGGCTTCGCTGGGACTCTGAATTTGAGAAATGGTTGTTTAAAGATGATAGTGCATCTGATGCCTCTGCTAAATTAATAACTGTGAATTTCTGGGAAGGCAAAGGAGATTACCAAGTTGAGTGGATATATGATGGCGCCTGCAATTGTTATAAACGTAAAAACGGCGGAGCTGACCATACGGATTTAAATAACAAACAACAAATTTCTCCTAAAAATGTAGTAATTCAATTTATGAGAGAATCAAGGGCAAATGACGGTTATGAGGGAAATGTCCATTTACTTTATGCCAATAAAGGGCAGGGCAAAGCATTAATTCTCCAAGATGGTAAAGTCATTGAGGGGCAATGGGTTAAGCCAAATAGGCAGTCAAGAGAAAAATTTATAGACAGTGAGGGTAGCGAAATTGAATTTAATAGAGGTCAACTTTGGATCCAAACTGTCCCGGAGGGATCCAAAGTTAGCTATTAATTATTAGTCAAATTAATCTGTCCAGAAGGGTGGTGGGAGAATGGATGAAATTATAATTTCCAAAGTCCGGGTAAAAATCCTTCAGCTTTTTTTATCTTCAAGCGAGAACTTGTTTCATGTAAGAGAAATAGTCAGGCGTGTTGATGAAGAAATCAATGCAGTAAGACGTGAATTAGCGCGGATGGAAAAATATGGACTACTCTCTTCAGAATGGCGGGCAAATAGAAGATTGTATAGATTTAGGAAAGAATATATTTATTTTCCCGAACTTCTAGCGATGGTTGTAAAATCCGCTGGGATAGGAGGAGATATCATCAAAAATAAAGTGAAACTGGGAAAAATTAAATATGCAATGTTGGCAAAAAGATTTGTTAATAATGAACCATCCGGTGCTGAAGATGTTGATATATTAATAGTAGGTCAAATTATTTTACCCGAACTTCAGGTAGTAGTAGCAGATGAACAGGCAAAAAGAGAGAGAGAAATAAATTACTCCTTTATGGATGAAGCGGAGTTCAATTTTAGAGTCAAAAGAAGAGACCCTTTTATTTTGAGGGTTTTAATCCAGCCTAAAATTATGTTAATTGGGGATGAAGCCGACTTTTTATCTGGTGTAATACTTTAGTTTATGAATCGCTCTCGCTTAAGTTTGTGGTCTATTATTTTTTTAACCCTGATTGCAATTTTTGTGAATCTGCCCTTTATTCCCTCAAATATTGAAATCAAACTTAAACAAATTAATTTACCCTTCAATAGATCTATTCCAGAAGTTGAATTTAATCCTACGAAGCTTACTAATTTATTTCCCCTAAAATTAGGGCTAGATCTACAAGGAGGTACGCAACTAGTTTTGCAAACTAATATGGAAAAAATTACTAGAGAAGCTAAAGATGATGCTTTGGAATCTGCTAGGCAAGTAATTGAGAGAAGAGTTAATTTATTTGGAGTATCTGAAGCAATTGTCCAATCATCCAAATTAGGTAATGAGCGAAGAATATTAGTTGATCTTCCGGGTATCAAGGACGCATCAAGCGCTGCTTCTTTAGTTGGTAAAACAGCGCAGCTAGAATTTAGGGAAGTGCCAGCATCACAATCCGCAGAGGCTACCCAATCTGCTTTTTTAGCAATTTATTCAGCAGTTCCGACAGGATTAACTGGCGCAGATTTAAGCAAGGCGCAAGTAGTTTTTGGACAAAGTGCTACCGCTTTAGCGGGCGCTGAAGTCTCAATTCAGTTTACATCTTCTGGTGCAAAAAAGTTTGCTGATTTAACCAAAAGAAATATTGGTAAACAAATCCCTATTTTTTTGGATGGAGAAGTAATTTCCTCTCCTGTCGTTCAAACAGAAATACTTGATGGAAATGCGCTAATAACCGGGGATTTTAGCACAGATGAGGCAAAAAATTTAGTAGTTCAACTAAATGCCGGTGCACTTCCAGTACCAATAAAAATTATTGAACAAAGATCAATAGGAGCCAGCTTAGGATTAGAATCAATAAATAAAAGTATAATAGCCGGCGTGGTAGGGTTTGCTATTGTCATGATTTATATGATTGCATATTATGGCTTTTGGGGATTAATTGCTGATTGCGCACTAGTAATTTATACGTTAATTGTTTTGACAATTTTCAAAACAGGTTTATTTATATTACCTCCTGTTACTTTGACACTAGCCGGTATTGCTGGGTTTATTTTATCTATTGGAATGGCAGTTGATGCCAATATATTGATTTTTGAAAGAATGAAAGAAGAAAGAAGGTGGGGAAAATCACCCTCATTGGCTCTTGAGTTGGGTTTTAAAAGAGCTTGGTCATCAATTAGAGATTCCAATATTTCCTCACTAATTACTGCATTGGTTTTATACATTTTTGGTAGCGGTTTAGTAAGAGGGTTTGCAGTTACATTGGCAATTGGTGTTGCAATCTCAATGTTCACGGCAATTATTGTTACCAGAACCATCCTTAGATTATTCTTTAATAGATTAAGTTAATATGAAATTCAAATCAAGAAATCCAAAATATGAGCACTTAAGAAAAAAGTGGACCCAGGATAATAAAAACTTAGCGGAAAACTTATTTGACAAACATTTAAGACATATGGCAATTGGTTCACTAGGAGGACTTATGCTTTTAAACACCTCAGGTTTATCTCTAGCACCTTTTTCTCCAATGAGTAGCGACCAATTTAAAGTAACCGGCGAAGAAAATAAGAACTTAATTTTAGCTGCTAAATTAAAAGATAAAATTCCAAATGAAATAAGATCCTTAACTCCTTTAGAAGAAGATGAAATTACTCAAATTTTAAGCCAAGATTTTGGTTTTAAAGTAGCATCAGAGTTAAATGGCAAACGATTAAATAGATATTATGGGTTAATTGGTGGAGAGCAGCATTTGTATAGATATCCAGGAGATACAATTTATGCTCATGCTAAAACAGCTCAAGATTGGGCAATGTATGGGAGTTCTGGAATCGCCCCTGGGCTTGGAGCATGGGGATATTTTGCACCTTCTAAAGAGGAATTCACAAGCTTAGATGAACAAAAAGAAAGATATTATTTAGCTATACAAACATTTCTAGCCTCTGGTTTTGCAGAAAGGGTGGGAGAATATAGGGATTTTTTTAAGTTTAGAAAAATGCTGGTGGTGAACCCAAATACTGGTCAAGCCGTGGTTGCTGTTATTGGAGATGCTGGTCCAGCAGAGTGGACAGGTAAACACTTAGGAGGTTCCCCAGAGGTGATGCATGAAGTTGGACTAGCAGGAGGACCAAGAAAAGGAGCGGTACTTTATTTTTTTATTGATGATCCGACAGATAGTATCCCTTTGGGACCTGTTAAAGTTAAGGAAACTTAAGATATGAAATTTTACTCACATTTAATTGAGATAGAATCAATAATACTTGAGCTGGATCATCTTGATTTATCTGATAAAGAAAAAAAACACTTAGCAAGTTTAATAGATGATAATTTGCATCAGTGCATTTTAGATGCAGTATTATCCCACCTAACACCTGAAGATAAAAAAACTTTCATCAACCACTTAAATGCTAAGGATCAAGAAAAAATTTGGGAATTTCTAAATAATAAAGTTGAAAATATAGAAGAGAAAATTAAAGTAGCAGCTAAAGATTTAAAAACAAAAATTCATAAAGATTTAAAGATAGCAAAAAGGATTTCTTAAAATGCTAAGATTAATGCGTTATAAATATGTTTTCTTTATTATCTCCACTTTAGTGATTTTACCTGGTTTGTATTTTCTAATAACTAGTGGATTAAAGTTAGGTATAGATTTTACCGGAGGTTCGCTTCTTGAATATCATTTTGAAAAAGAAATAAACATTGATGAGCTAAAAAAGTATGGGCAAGTCGTTAAATCCGGTGATAAAACTTATATTCTAAGAACAAAGCCTCAAGAATTCCAAGAGTTGCAGAAGTTAAAAAGTGAATTAGCTAAACTATTTGGAAAATTTGATGTTAGAAGAGAGGAAAATGTTGGGCCAATTATTGGTCAAGAGTTAAAACAAAAAGCCATCCTGGCAACTATTGTTGCTTGTGTGGCAATTTTAATTTATATTAGTATTTCTTTTAGAAAAGTTCCTAAACCAACATCCTCTTTTCGCTTTGCCCTCTCAACAATAGTTGCACTTATTCATGATGTATTACTCATAGTGGGAGTTTTTGCAATTTTAGGGAAATTTTACAATATAGAGATAGATACTTTATTTGTCAGCGCATTACTTACTATAATTGGGTTTTCCGTTCATGATTCTATTGTAGTTTTAGATAGGGTTAGAGAAAATCTAACTAAGTTTTCAGGAAAAAAATTTAGCGAAATTGCTGATATTTCTATTACCCAAACTTTAGCAAGATCCTTAAATACTTCTTTAACAGTGGTATTTGTTTTAGTGGCCCTGCTTTTGTTTGGAGGAGAAACAATCCGCTATTTTACGATTGCCTTGCTTGTAGGGGTGATCTCAGGCACATACTCCTCAATTTTTAATGCACTAGCTTTCCTTACTTGGTGGGAAGAAAAATTAGGACATTAAATATTACTTTTTTTGTCCAAGAAGGTAAAGAGCATAAAGTCCTGGTAAACCTAATATTACTCCGATTAAAACAGATGAAACATTTGGATCAGCTGTTGAATTTTCAAAAAGCAAATCTATTCCATACAGATTTTGAGTTCGAAGGAAGCTATAATATAAAATATCCAAAGTCCAAGCTATAGTTAATACCCAAAATAAAACTCGAGCAGTTTTTCTGGAAAAAATAACTTTAGAAAATGCAAGTGAATAAACTGCAACTAAAATTATAATCATCTCAACAAAACCTCTATAATCTGCTAAAGTTAACAGTGAAATTTGAGCAAAACTACCAATCACTCCTAAAACAAAAAGTGCTAAATAGATGGCAAAAATAATCTTCCAGATCATAATTTAATATTCTAACTATTTTTTAAAAATGTCAAGCTAGGCTTGCTCTTTGATTTTACTAAACAAGTATTCTTTGGTATTTTTAGATGAATCATCTGACACTTCTTTAAATAACTTTTCTAAAACTTCTCCCACTTTTGGTCCTGGTTTTATATTTAATATTCTCATCACATCATTACCATTTACTTTTAAATCATTTATAGAAAAGGGTTTTTTTAAAACTTGTTTTATTCTTTCTTTAAATTTTTCCATTCTCCAAGAAACAGGTTTGCTGGTATCCCCTCCAAGTCTATCCCCAATTCTTAAAGCAAACATATCATCTAAATTTTCTAAGCCTACATTTTTAATAAATCTTCTAATAGCAGAATCTGTTTGTCTTTCATCTGTTGAAAACATATGCCACCTAATTAGCGAGTATAATTTATCGGTTTGTTTTTTAGAAAGATTAAACCTTTTAGCAATATTTAATGCTAAATCTGCTCCAACGATATCATGATTGTAAAAAGTTACATTCCCCACGGAGTCTTTTTTAAAAGTTTTAGCTTTCCCAATATCGTGTAAGAGAGCGGCAAACTTCACAATAGGATCTAGTGAGGGAGTTTCTCGCATAGTTCTCAAAGAGTGATCTCCAATGTCATAAATCCTATCATGCTTAGGTCCTTCTTGGATTATCCCAAAACATTTTTCTACCTCAGGCAGTATTAGTTTTAGTATCCCAGTCTCTTTTAATAGCTTTATTCCGAAATAAGGACTGCCTGATTCTAGAATTTTAAAAAGTTCATCCCTAATTCGCTCCCTAGCAATTTCTTTAATTAGTTTGGCATTTTCCTTAATGCTAGAAAAAGTAGTTTTTTCGATCTCAAATTCCAACTCTGTGGCAATCCTAATTGCTCTCATTAGACGCAGTGCATCCTCCTGGAAGCGTTTGGAGGAATCTCCAACTGCTCTGATTAATTTTTCCTTAAGATCTTTTTGTCCATTAAATGGATCAATAATCCCTTTTTTGTCATCCTGAGGTGCGGGTCCCTTTAGGGAGGAAGGATCTAGAGATTCTTCGCTGGCGCTTAAAATGATAGAAGGAAGAAACGCCATTGCGTTGATTGTGAAATCGCGTCTTCCTAAATCTTCTTCAATTTTATTAGTCCAAGAAACTTCAACTGGGTGACGATGATCTTTATAGTTTCCCTCTTTTCTCATTGTTGTAATTTCATAAACTTTTAAATCTTCGCTATGGTCGGCATCCCCGCTCACTTGTTCACTAACGCTAGCAGGGATTCCCACAGTTCCAAATTTATTATCATAAAAACCATCCGGGAAGATTTTTAAAATCTCTTCTGGCTTAGCATCTGTTGTGAAATCAAAATCTTTAACCTCCTTCTTCATTAAAAGATCACGAACAGCTCCTCCCACAATATAAATTTGGAAATTTGCTTTTTTAAACTTATTTATAATCTCTAAGATATCTTTAGGTATTGCAAGTTTCATATAAGGGAATTTTAACCTGATTACCTCTATGTTACAATTAGCGCTGCCTAAAAATGATTACTGCCAAGATTTGGAAAGTTAAAGAAAGAAGTAAAGAGGATTTAATAGAGCAGCTTTTGCTTAATAGGGGGCTAAATTCAAAAAAACAAAAGGATGAATTCTTTAATCCTAAATTGGAAAACTTCCAAAAGGATTTAGAAATCAAAGGAATAAAGATAGCCCAAAAAAGAATACAGAAAGCTATATATAACCAGGAGCTAATTATAGTCTATGGGGATTATGATGTTGATGGAATTGCTGCATCGGCCATAGTATATAAGGCCTTAACTTCTTTGGGAGCAAAGATTTTGCCCTATATTCCCCACCGCGAAAAAGAAGGATATGGATTGTCAAAATTAGGTTTAGAGCATGCCAGGGATAGTGGTGCAACTTTAGTTATTACAGTTGATAATGGAATTGTAGCAATAAAGCAGGCTGAATTTGCTAAAGAATTGGGTTTGGATTTAATTATTACTGACCATCATTTACCGCTTGATGAAAAACCACAAGCTTTTGCAATTGTCCACTCTATTAAAATGTGCGGAGCTGGTGTGGCTTGGTGTTTAGTTAAAGATTTAATAAAAAAAGATCTAAGTGATGAACTTTTACAGTTTGTAGTAATTGCCACCATTGCAGATTTAATGCCTTTAGTGGGATTAGGTAGAGCATTTGCAGTTGAAGGTTTAAAACAGCTTAATCAAACTAAAAACTTAGGTCTAGTTGCACTGATGAAAGAATCTGGTTTAGAGCCAGGTGAGATTACTGGTTATGACGTAGGTTATATTTTAGCTCCCCGCCTAAATGCTATTGGCAGGTTGGAACATGCAATTGATGCATTAAGGCTTCTTTGCACTAATGACCCTATTAAAGCTACAAAATTAGCAAAGCTTTGCAGTGATACAAATTCCATAAGACAAAAAATAACAGAGGAGGCTATGATTGATGCTAAAGCTCTTATAGATAGTAAGGACAAAAGCAAGATTCACATTGTTGATAGCGAAAAATGGGTTCCGGGAATTATAGGTTTAATAGCAGGTCGGATTTCTGAGGAGTATTATCGTCCGGCCATAGCAATATCTATCGGTGAGGGTATATCCAAAGGATCTGCCAGATCAATAAATGGGGTAAATATTGTTGAAATAATTAGGACCTGCTCTGATATTTTAGTGGATGTAGGAGGACACTCAGGAGCTGCGGGATTTAGCATAGCAAATGATAAAATTGCTGAATTTAAATTAAGAATTCGTAAACATTTAGAAAGTTTAGAGGATTTTTCAGACCCAATCTTGGAAATCGATGCAGAAGTTTCAAAAAAGGATTTGACGCTACATTATGCTAGGTTAATAGAAAAATTTGCACCATTTGGATTGGGTAATCCTAGGCCCTTACTTATTAGCTCTGCCATGGCAGTTTCCGATTTAAGAACAGTGGGAGAGGGAAAACATTTAAAATTTAAAGTCTCTCCCTCTGTCATCCACAGTGGAGCAGCACGGAATGAAGGATCTATTGATTGTATAGCTTTCAATATGGGAGATTTAAAAGATATTTTAATTGATGGAATTTTAGTTGATTTGGTTTTTTACTTAGAAGTGAATAGGTTTAACGGAACAGAAAAAATACAATTAAAAGTTAAAGATCTTAAGTTAGCTTAAGAGGAGATTTTAGTTAAAAATTCTAAATATTTTGGGTATTCCCCATGGACTAATTTGTTATAAATATCTTGGACTTTGCCAGTAATTTCTCCTACCACACCATCTCCAATCTTTCGATCATCAATTTCTATAACTGGTAAAATCTCTGCTCCTGTTCCAACTAAAAAAACCTCATCAGCAGATGTTAGTTGGGTTTTAACTAAACTTTCCTCCTTAACCTCAATGTTTAAATCTTCCTTTATGATTTTTATAACAGTGTCTCTGGTTACACCTTGTAAAATATCATCTGAAATAGGAGGAGTGTAAGCAATATTGTTTTTAACAATAAATAAATTTTCTGCACTTCCTTCCACTACATTACCTTTATGGTCTAAAAATAAAGCTTCATCATATCCCGCTAATGAACTCTCTGTCTTAGCAAGTGAGGTATTAACATAAGACCCAGTAATTTTGCCTCTAGGAGGAATTTGATTATCTGATACCCTAACCCAGGATGAAATTTTACAATGAATACCTTTTTTTATATCTCCATACCTTCCAAGAGGGACAGTGTAAATAAGGAAGCTATCTCTTAAGGTTTTTAAATTAAAATTACCAACAGCGGGATCTGATTTAAATGCTAGCGGTCTAATATAAAGGTCAGTTTTTTCAAAATTTTTTTTGACCAATTCTTTAGTTATATCAATCAACTTTTCTAAAGAGTAGGGCAAGTCAATAAATAAAATTTTGCATGATTGAAGCATCCTCTTATAGTGATCATCAACTCTAAAAATAAATAGTGCATCCATCTTTTTTGAATAATAGGCCCTAATCCCTTCAAAACAACCAGTCCCATAATGCAAAGCATGAGTAGTTATGGGCACATTAGCTTCATCTAGTGGGATAAATTTTCTATCAAAAAATACTTGTGGTTTCATTTTTCTATTTTATACGAAATTTTAAATAAAGCATGCCAAACATTTTTAATTACCTCTTCGTTTATTCCAAGGGCTCTCGCCTCTATAATTAAGGTATTAATCTTAGCCTTCTCTCTACTTGGATCCTTTACTTCTTTACCATTTATTTTTTTTATTTTCCCGATTTTTTCGACTACTATTATTCTTTTTTTCAGTAACTTTAGAATTTTTTTGTCTATTTGATCAATATCTTTTCTATATTTACTTAAACTATCCATTAAACTGCTCCTAAAATCTTGGTTACCGGGCAATATTGTTTTAAAATATTTAAAGCTTGAGTTAACTTTTGATCATTTAAGTTTACCTCAACTTCAATAAAAAAGTAATAATCCCATACCTTTTCTTTACTAGGACGGGATTCAATTTTATTTAAATTAATTCCTAAATCCGCAAACACACTTAAAATATCCCTTAAAATTCCTACTCTGTTAAAAATAGTTAGAAAGAGTAAGGTTTTCGTAGAAACTTTTGCCAAAGGATTTAAGTGTTTGGAAATTAAATAAAATTTGGTGATATTATTTTGATTATCCTCAATATTTTTGGCCAAAATATTTAAGTTATAAAGTTTTGCCGCGAGTGATGGGCCAATAAAAGCTACTCCTTTTTTAGCTGCATCATTAGCAATCCCGGATAATGTGCTGGCAGAGTATTCCAACTGTACTTGTGGCAAATTCTCATTCAAATAGTGTTTGCATTGAGCAATTCCTTGAGGATGGGAAATTACTTTTTTTATTTTATTTAAGCTAGATTCCTTGGAAAGTAAGTTTTGATTAACTTTAAGTTCTAAAGATCCATTAGTTTTCAAGTTAAACTTTACAAGAAAGTCTAGTGTTTCCCGGATAGTCCCTTCAGTTGAATTTTCTGCTGGGACTACCCCAAAATCTAGCTCACCATAAGATAGCGCTTGAAAAATATCAAACAAAGTGGGTTTAGGTATTAGAGTTTGTTCGTTACTATCAACAACTTTTAAAGCTGCTTGGTGAGAAAAAGTTCCATTTGGTCCTAAAAAACCCAATTTTACCTTTTTTAGATTTAGCTTTAAACTTTTATGTTTGTCAATAATAGTTTGGATTTTTGTAGGATTTGGTTCAACTTGGGATTTCAAAGTTCTAATTTCTTTTTTAATTAAATCTTCTTTCTTTTTGATAATTAATTTAATTAAAACTTCCTGGTTTTTAAGATGATTTTTTAAAATAGCAGGATACTCAGGGTTATTAATCTGTAGTTGAGAGATTAATTCTTCATCTTGAGCGAGTACTCTACTCAAAACAGAAACTTGATTTAAAAAAACAGGTGTAGAAATTTTTCCTGCTGTATTTATTTTATTTTGAAGTAAGGTTTTTGCCAAACTTATGTTGATGAAATGAATTAGGGCTTGAATGTGAGCCATCTGGAAATCGTGTTCTTTAAGTCCTAAGTTTATGATTTGTCCTCCCGCATTTTGAATTAGCTTTCTTAAGTTTTCAATAAGTTTATGTTTTTTAATTTCCACAAAAATTACTTTTTGATTCTCAATAGATGATAATTTAGGTCCAAATAATAAATGCATACATAAAGCTCCATTTTTAGTTTTTTCTAAACTTTTTGATGTTTTGGAGATGATGGAAGATAAATCCACCAATAAAACATCATCCCTGCTAATTTTGGAAGTCTCATCAATTACTTTTGGTGCAATAGAAATCGGGACAGAGATAAAAATAATATCTGAATTTTTTACATCATCTGATTTGGAATTATTTTTCCCACTGATAGTACTAGATACTCCTTGGCTTTCCAAAAAATTTTTAAGCCAATTACCCATTGCACCAGTTCCACCAATAATGTGAATTCTTAAGTTGTCCATATTGAATTTTCATCCTCTCTATTTAACTTTCTGTATAATTTTAAAATTAACCCTGCCAGTTTATCCCAAGTTAAGTGTTGGTTAGAATCTGTTAGTGCGTTTCCTGGATCAATCCTAGTTTCTATAATAAACCCATCAAAGTTCTTTCCTAAGTTTTGACTAAAGGTTAGTGTTTCCTCTATTACTTTTTCAACATTAGCAGTTGTGCCGCCAATATGGGAAGGATCAATTATCATGGATAGATCTGATGTTTCTTTGACCCTTAAAGCCATTGCTAAATCATGAGGATTTCTGTAAGAGTTTGGATTTCTTGGTTCCTCAGTTCCTGGATCAAACCCACGATGACATAAAATTATTTTACCCTCTAATTTTTTAGCCCTCTCCTCATCACCTAATACATGGGATAAAATTCCCAGCCAGTGTTTTTCACTTTTCCAGGGTTGATTTTTAATCATTAAATAAACTCCCCCACCTTGAGTGGAAACCAATTCTCCAATCTCATCTTGATCCAGGTGCTCTTGCATCCTGGAGCCAATCCAGATTAAGACTTGAGGATTATTAGATTTTTGTTTAATGGTTTTTATTATATCTTTTGCCATTGAAACATTTCGCACCTCGGTTGCAGGAATCATTCCTAAATTTGCTATCTCCACAAGTCCATCTAAAAATTCCTGCCTTTTATCTTTTGATTCATGGTACATCCCACTCCAGGATCTTACAGTTCTTGGTTTATAGCCAGATGCCCTAAAAATTAATCCACCCATTTTTTTAAAAACTAGGGCATTCTCAAGCATCTGCTTTCTACTTTCAGCAGCACATGGTCCTGCTATTATTATTGGTGATTTAAGATTTATTAATTTCATATTTTTCCATTAAAAAACCTCCCATGAGGGAGGTTTGCTTTTAAAGACTTTTAGTCTTTAAACTACTAACAAACCCCCTCCTTACGGAAGGCAAAATAAGCAAAAAACCACTTATTAACTTGGTTTGTTTTCATAACTTTAAAAAAGTCTAACAAATACTATATAGCTTGTCAAATTTTATAAAAGCCTCTACCTGGTTCTAATATAATTTGATCAACGTTAGCACCAGGAGGCATAATTGGTAATATCTTTTCATTAGGATCAACCCAGAAATCCAATAAATAAGCATCAGGAGAGGTAAGCATTCTAACAAGACCAGGTTCTACTTCATCCCACCTTGTAACTTTTTCCCCTCCAAAACCACGAGACTCTGCAATCTTTACAAAGTCAGGAGGTTTTCTATCGACTGAAGAGCGTTTTCTATCGACTGAAGAGCGTCTCCCATCCCAAAAATCTTCTTGCCACTGTCTTACCAAACCTAGTCCTCGATTATTAAATAGAGCTATTTTTACAGCTACTCCATGATTAGCAGCTGTTGTTAATTCTCCCTCTGTCATTTGAAAACCGCCATCTCCTACTATTAAAACTACTTCCTTTTCTGGGTGGGCAATTTTTATTCCAATAGCGGCTGGTAATCCCCATCCCATGGTTCCTGCTCCTCCGGTTGTAAAAAAACTGTAAGGATCTTCTTGCATTAAATGTTGAAACGCAGCCATTTGATGTTGACCCACATCTGCCACAGCTATTGTTTTTCCTTGAGTTAATTTTGAATATATGTGTGTTATTCCTGCCATTGTTAATGGACCTTCAATGGCTATTGCTTTCCTAGTTACTCTTTCGTATTGGACTCGAGCAAGCTTTCTAAATTCTTCCAGCCATTCCTCATGACTATTTTCTCTCAAAGCTTCTGCTAATGCTTGTAATCCCAGAAGTGCATCAGCTTGAATTGCTACATCAGCATTAACTACTCGATTGAACTCCTCTAGATTAATATCCATGTGTATGATCTGTGCTTGTTTTGCGTACCCTGCTACTTTTCCAGTTACTCTATCATCAAATCTCATTCCAACCCCGAGTATAGTTTGTGCCCTATTAGTGTTTATATTTGCTCCTAAGTCACCATGCATACCCAGTCCTCCAACATATAAAGAATGATCACTTGGCATACTAGATAACCCCAGTAATGTGGTAGCAACTGGTATTCCTCCTTTTTCAGCAACTGCTTTTAGAGCTTCAGCAGCTCTGGATCTCGATACTCCTTGACCAGCAAGAATATAAGGCCTTTTAGATTTATTTAACAAATCAGCAGCCCTTTCTATTTGCCCCAGTGCTTGAGGTGTAAGTTCTGGGCGCATAAAGCCTGGCGCTGGGGAAAATATCTTAAATTCTGCTTTAGCAACCTGCCAATTTCTGGGTATATCAATTAATGCAGGACCAGGAGCACCATCTTGGGCGACGTGGAAAGCTTGATCCATGATAGCAGGGATTTCTTCCACGTTTTTTATTTGATAGGCCCACTTAGTAAAGGGGAGAGCTCCAGAAACTATATCTGCTTCTTGGAATGCTCGGGTTCCTTCTACAGTTGAAGCAACATTTCCAGTTATAATTACCATTGGCACATTATCCATTTGCCCGGTATAAAGACCAGTTAGTGTGTTTGTTGCTCCGGGACCTGATGTAAATAAACCTACACCCACTTCCCCTGTGGCACGAGCGTAACCATCCATTATATGTGTACCACCCTGTTCATGAGTTACCTCAATTCGTTCGAAGGGATAATCATATAAGGCATCAAAGGTAGGCATAATTGCCCCTCCCGGAAGAACGGCAATCTTCTTGACATGATGACGCTCTAATGATCTCATCACTGCTTGACCACCTGTTAACGTTTCTCGCCCAGTGGATGACTGGGCTTCTAATTGTCTCTCTGCTATTGCCATAAAAAAACCTCCCATTTGGGAGGCTAAAAAAATCCTTTCTCTTTTAGTTTTACCTAAAAGCGCCTCCCAACATAAGGGTAATAATAATTACCCCAAGAGAGACTAAAATTTCTTCATTTAAATTTATTGTTACTATCTTTATCATATTTTTGTCTTAATTTAGACTTTTATGAAGTGTTTAATCAGGGGTGCGAACAGAGCACCCCCATTAAAAACTCTTAGCGATTCCCTGATATTCTCTGACGATCTCTAAATGTTCCAAATTTTGTATCCACATATTCTGCATAGAATGGATGTCGTCCCTCCGCTATTTCTGGTACTGGCCTTAAACCATTGAAGGAAATACTGCCTGTTGGATTCATAGGTATTGTAGATTTTACTCTAGAACCCTCAGGTTGATAAAGTACATCTCGTGTTCCAAATACTGCTGTATCCTTACTTACCCTAATAGGTGAAATTCCTTCTCCAACCTGGACTTTGACAGTTTCTTTATTTCTTCCTTCCATTTTTTAACACCTCCTTTCTAATTTTTAGACTAAGCAAAGCTTTCCTTTTGCTTCTCAAAACGTAAAAAACCTCCCCGTAGGGAGGCTAAATTCTTTCTTTAGGTTTATTTAAATTTACCTAAAAAGACCTCCCAAGATAAATCCTCCAACAAGGAGGACCTCAAGTAGGAGGCCAAGAACTAAAACTAACTGTGTTTTTGAATCAATTGCTAAAACTTTACTCATAACTATTCTAAATATTTTAATATTTATGCCTGCTATTGTCAAGCTAGGCATAAAACTGGTACTATTCCTTCATGGAAAGAACACTAGTTTTATTGTGGCTGGGTGCAAACAAGGCGTGATCATGGCAAGATTGCCTTTTTAGATATTAGGGATAGATCTGGGATTATTCAGGCTGTGGCAACTGGTGAGAAGTTAGGAAATTTAGGGACTGAGGATGTAGTGGAGGTAGAAGGAAAAGTAGTTGAGCGAGGGGAAAAAAATATTAACGATAAAATCCCAACAGGCAAAATTGAGTTACAAGTTGAAAAACTAACTATTATCTCTAAAGCAACTGAGTTGCCGCTACCAATAGATAGCGATGGCCATGATATTTCTGAAGAGACTCGTTTAAAATATCGCTATTTGGATTTACGGCGCCCGAGAATGACTAAAAATTTAAGGATTCGCTCCAAAGTGGTTAACTTTATTAGAAACTATTTATTTAATGAGGATTTTGTAGAGATTGAAACCCCAATTTTAACTAAAACCACCCCTGAGGGGGCAAGAGATTTTATTGTTCCATCCAGGTTACAAAAAGGAAAATTTTACGCACTTCCTCAATCTCCTCAACAATATAAACAGCTCTTAATGGTTTCTGGTTTTGAGAGGTATTTCCAGATAGCCAGATGTTTTAGGGATGAAGATCCAAGAAAAGATCGAGCTTATGGTGAGTTTACTCAACTTGATTTAGAGATGTCTTTTGTTACTCAGGAAGATATTTTAGAGCTTACTGAAAAAATGTTTACCCAGCTAGTCTCTGAATTATTTCCTGAAAAGCATATTACAAAATCTCCCTGGCCTAGACTTTCTCATAAGGAAGTAATTGAAAAATATGGAACTGATAAGCCTGACTTAAGAGTTAACAAAAATGACCCAAATGAACTAGCTTTTTCTTGGACAATTGATTTCCCACTATTTAGCGAACAATCTGAAGAGGATTTTTATCATGGCTCAGGAAGTGCAAAATATGCTCCTTCCCATCATATGTTTACATCTCCTCATCCAGATGATCTTGCCCTTTTGGATACTGAGCCTTCCAAAGTAAGGGGTTTGCAGCATGATTTAGTGTTAAATGGATTTGAAGTTGGGGGAGGAAGTATTAGAATTCACCAAAGCGAAATCCAGGAAAAGATTTTTGGTTTGATTGGATTTTCAAAAGAGCAAAAGAAACAATTTAGCCATATGCTAACTTCTTTTGAATATGGTGTCCCGCCTCACGGTGGGATTGCTCCTGGAATTGATAGATTTTTAATGGCATTACTTGGGGAACCAAGCGTAAGGGAGGTAATCGCTTTTCCAGCAACTTCTTCAGGTCAAATAGCTGTTATGGATGCTCCATCAAAGGTTGACCCGAAACAGTTAAAGGAACTAGGAATATCTCTTAAATAGTTCTATATAATATGCCCAAGAAGAAAAAGAATCGTTTTCTACAAAGATACTGGGAAAAACTTTTCTATTTTAAATTAATTACTTTTTTATTATTTATTTTTTTCCTAACCAGCGGCGCGTTACTACTACTTCCTAATTATTTAAATCAAGCTCAAGGGGAAATTACTTCGCTTTCTTCCACTAAAGTTTTATCCTACAATATCGCCCCGGAAAAAAATGAGCCAACAAAGAAATTAGAAGATAAAATAATTGAAGGTGAGCTCTCGCCACCTATTTTAACAGCAGAGGCTGTATTGGCGCTAGATTTACTAACAGGTCAGACACTTTATCAAAAAAACATCCATAAACGCCTTCCTCCTGCCTCAACTACAAAATTAATGACTGCCTTGGTGGCAATTGAGCACTACAAAAATCCTGACATTTTAACAGTTTATCCTGAGGCAATAGTTGGTGGGGCTGATATGGGGTTAAACCCGGGTGAGGTCTTAAGTTTTAGGAGCTTACTTTACGGTATGCTTTTAAATTCAGGTAATGATGCCTCTTTTACTATTGCTTTAAATTATCCAGGAGGGTTACCGATGTTTGTCATGCATATGAATAAAAAGGCCAAAAGTTTAGAACTTATTAATACTAACTTTGATAATCCAGCTGGGTTTGATTCCCCAAATCACTATTCATCTGCATATGATTTATCTTTAATTGCCAAGGAAGCTATTGCCAATCCGCAAATTTCCCGAGTTGTTGCTACAAAAGAAACAACAGTTACTTCAACAGATAGTAGCAAGCTACACATTTTGAAAAATTTAAATGCCTTACTAAGTGAGGGATTCTTGGGTATAAAAACAGGCTATACTGAAAATGCAGGAGAGAATTTTGTGGGTCTTTTTGAAAAAGACACTCATCGGATTTTAACAGTTGTATTAAATAGCAAAGATCGGTTTGGGGAGACTAAAAAATTGACCAATTGGATTTTTCAAAATTTTACATTCATAAAAATTTAACGGGCTAGCGAGTCTTTTCTAATAGCCCCCACATAGCCAACATAATTTTCCCCCTCAAATACATAAATGGGTTGAATATAGGGAAGATACTCAAAACTTACTAAATATGCTAAGTAAATTTTACGCAAAGAAACATTAGGAGTTTGTGGATCAATAACAACAACGCCTTCCCCTCCTTTTAGTTCTTCAAAAGCTTCCGTAACAGCTTTTACGGGATAAGTTCCAAAACCACCTTCGTTTTCATCAATGGGCCAGAAAGTGAAGTCAAAGTTTAAATAAATATATTTTTCTTCGCTATATTTAGAAACACTTGCTTTAATTAAACCGGTACTAAATTGGGGTGTTACAATAACGTATTGATCAAGGTCTTTTGGCCAAACTGTGACGATTGCTGATTCAGAGTCTGCAATATTTTGGCCACCATATATAACCTCGCCTCTTCCAGTCCTTAAAGACTCATTAAGCAACCCCTTTTCATTTAAGAATCCCTTAAAATTTTCGATTATTTTTTCTCTTGTCGCTAGAGTTTCTAATCGGGGAATATCCAAAGTATTTGCCAAATTCCTAAAAAAACTAAAATTTCCATTTTCTAAGTTGATAGTTATTTCACTACCTAATTCATCATTGAATTTATGCAACGTTGGATTGATTACCTCCGGGCCTAAAGGAAAACCTAAATTTTCTGCCAACTCTTTTGCAGCAGATGAGGAGCGTAAATTAACACTCAAGGGAGTTGAGAGATAAACCTTCATTAACTTAGGGATATTGGTGGGCAGGTTGCCTGTTTCAGTGTCAAGTGAATAAGAAAAGTTTGATGAGGAAACGCTAGATTCTGGAAGAGCAGGTGGAGAAAGAGGGCCAAACTTATAATCAGGTAGAATTTCAACCGGTGGTAAATTAGGCAAGTAGATATTGTAATAGTAAAAACGATAACTTAGCCAAATTGTTAGGGATACAACAATAAAGATGGATGAAAAAAGCAAAACTTTTTTGGTTATTTTGGCGGCCTCAGTTAAAGTCATATTTTCTTTGGACGAAATCGGACTTACTTTGACTGTTCTTGTTGTCTCTACTGCCGATTTGTCCAATCCAAACAAAGATTTATTCAAATAGAGACTAATTTAAATTATACAGTAACAGATCTGGCTGCTATAATAACCTCATGAAAAATGTTCGGGTTCGTATAGCTCCCTCACCAACTGGTTACCCTCATATTGGCACAATTTATCAAGCAATGTTTGATTTTGTTTTTGCTAAAAAATATGGTGGTAAATTTATTGTCAGGATTGAGGATACAGATAGAAATAGGTTTGTAGAAAAAGCAGAAGAAATAATTTTTAACTCCCTTGATTGGTTTGGACTTAAATCGGATGAAAACCCCAAAATAGGTGGACCTTATGCTCCCTATCGGCAATCAGAAAGGTTAGACATTTATAAAAAATATGCCTTTGAATTAGTAGAAAAAGGGCATGCCTACTATTGTTTTTGCACTAAAGAAAGATTAGAAAAAATGCGAGGAGATCAGGAGACAAAAAAATTACCTCCCATGTATGATAAAACATGCTTGAATTTAAACAAAGACCAAGTGGAGGAAAATTTAAAAAATAATATACCTTATGTTATTAGGATGAAGGTTCCGGAAAATAGGAAGGTAGTAGTTTTAGATACTTTAGCTGGGGAGATAGGGTTTAACAGTAGTCAAATTGATCATCAAGTAATTTTAAAATCAGATGGTTTTCCTACCTATCATTTAGCGGTTGTTGTTGATGATTATTTAATGAAGGTAACCCATGTATTTAGGGGTAAAGAATGGCTTCCATCAACACCTAAACATATATTACTTTATGAGTTTTTAGGTTGGGAAGACTCAATTCCCACCTTTATTCACTTGCCTGTCATTTTAAATGCAGATGGTAAAGGCAAGCTCTCAAAAAGGCTTAAGACTGCATCTGTTGATTACTATAAAAATATGGGATTTTTGCCCGAAGCAATTTTAAATTATTTAGCAAATATAGTTTGGAATCACCCAGAAGGTAAGGAAATTTATCCTTTAATGGATTTAGGTTTAGCTTTCCACGAGGATCCTTTTAGAGTAGATGTTACATCATCTGGTCCAAGGTTTGATTTAACTAAATTGGAGTGGATGAATGGGGAGTATTTAAGAAAGATGGATGATGAAAGTTTAAGTAAAAGGTTAATGGAATTTTTAGGAAGTAAATATGAAGGGGAAGTTGTAAAAAAGTTAGTACCGTTAACTAAAGAAAGAATTAAAAAATTCGCAGATTTCATTCCTTTAACTTCTTTTATTTTTGAGGAGCCAAAATATGATATGGAAGTGTTAAACAAAGTAAAAATAGAAAGCCCCAAAGAGATTTTGGAGGAAGTTATTAAGACTTTAGATAGTTTGGGAAAGCCCTGGAAGGTAGATGCTTTTGAAAAGACTTTTAGGCAGTTAGCTGAAAAACTTGAAATTAAAGTTGGGGATTTTTTTCAACTTTTTAGGTTTGCTATATCTGGTAAATTAGTTACTCCTCCACTTTTTGAGTCCATTCAAATATTAGGTGAAAAAGAAACTATTGATAGGATTAAAAAACTTGTAGTAATATCTAATAGGATTGGAGGTGAAACAAATGGCTAAAAGAAATTTTGGAAGAATTGCTGCTATTGGTGCAGCAGGAATTGTTTTAGCAGGAGCAGCATCTGCAGCAGCAGCTGTTTTAGCAAATAAAAAATTAAGAGATGCGTTTGGTAAAAAAACAACTGAGGCTTTAAAAACAGTTTCTGATTTGGCAAACAATATCCAAGTCAGTGTGGGTGGAGAAGAAAAAAAGAGTCCCAAGAAAAAGGCATCCAGAAAAAAAGTTAAGAAGTAGCTTTTTTATGAAATAGGCTCTTTGTGCGAAGTAAGGTTATTTATTTTTGCTGCCAGAATAAAATCATTTTCATGGAGTCCTTTAATAAAGTGAGTGGTTAAGGTAATGGTTACTTTATTGTAGGCAATAAAAATGTTTGGGTGATGTTCCTCTTCCTCCGCTAAATTAGCTACCTTATTTACAAATTCCATTGCCTCTTTAAAATCTTTAAACTCAAATTTCTTTTTAATTTTTAAATTTTCTTCTGTTTCCCAATCTTTTACTTTTTGTAGCATCTCCATTACTTTTTCAGGCGCCATTGGCGGAACCCAACTTTCACAAGGAACACATTTTTTAGAAGTTAGATCGTCCATGGTATTAGTTTATTAATATTCTTTAAAATGTTTACTAAAATGATTATGACATGACGAAAATTTCTGCATTAGCAAAAAAATTAGTCAAATACCAAAATACCTTTTATAAACAGATTCTGCCTCCAGTTCTTTTATAGTTAATAATGTTACATTATTACCCAGGTTGTAAAATTTCTTTAATAACTCTATTTCCTCTTTGCAAGGGTAAGGAATTAACCATAAACTTTTTTGCAAATTATAAAACTGCATCTTTTTAAGAAGCGACCTAAAAGCTTCTGCTTGGCTTTTCTTCCCCTTAGGAATATCATAAGCCACTAATCTCCATTTCCCATCCCATTTTCTTTTCTCTATTTTAGGGTTATTTAAATTTAGCTTGAATAGTTTATTGCTCCCCGTACTGGTTAGTTTATAGACAATATCTCCATCCTGGTCGATTTTTTCTACTATTCCGGATTTTTGTAACCTATTTAGCTCAAATTTGAGTCTTCGCTTATCAAAATGACCCCAAGTTTTATATTGTTTTCTGAGCAAAGGGGACAAAACAACTGGAAGTCCAGGCATTAACAAACTGAGAGCTACAAATCCCGTAATCCCAAGCAAAGTTAAAACTTCTTTGGTATAAGGATAAGATTTAATCATTAGTTTAAATATAACTTTATTTTCAAAGTATTAAATAACGTATCAAATGACGAAAATTTATGCAATAGCAGATTTTTTCGTCACTCTTAGCTAGTAATCAGGTACCTTCTTTGATAAAATTTACATAGCTAAATTAACATTGCGGGATCGTCTAACGGCAGGACAACGGACTCTGAATCCGTTTATCTAGGTTCAAATCCTAGTCCCGCAGCACGAAGAGTTAGCGGGGTGCTAAGGGTCCAAGGTTAGCCTAGCAGTCTTAGTCCCGCAGCTTTTTGAGGTATGCCCAGTGTCCTATGTTAGAACTTTCTTGGTATACTTTCTTCAGTGAATACATCTCCAATTGTCTCTTTTGCTTTATGGACTTGCCCAAGGAGTTTTCCTAAAGCAAAGCATTGATCATTATTTAGTTCGCTTTTAGAGGCATTTGATCCAGAGATAAAATTAAATAAAGCTGCAGGATACTTATCTAAATAAAAAATTAATTCTCCCTTTTTATTTTTGATAGGATGGGTAATATTTTTTATTCCACAATTATTAAAAAGCCTATATGTTAAATCAAAACGCAATTTGTATTCTTCTAACATAATATGAATCTTAAAAAAGAATGTCTCTTTTTCAGTTTCTACTTTATAACCCCAAGACGCCTCACCTCCAATTACATGGGTGAGGTTAGTTATGTTTATTCCATAACTTTCTTCAATCTTTGCTTTAATTACCTTTTTATCAATATTGGGTTCAGTTAACATAATATAAGGAATAACAGACGCTTCAATCCATTATAATATTCTTGTGTCTTACTCTGTCTATATTTTAAGAACTTCATCGAACACTTTATATATTGGGCAAACCAATAATTTAGAAAAAAGAATTAAAGAGCATAAAAATAAAAAAGGTAAGGGAGCAAAATATATTAGGTCTTTTTCCTCATTTGAATTAGTTTACTTTGAAAAACTCAAAACTAGATCTGAAGCAATGAAGAGAGAATGGCAACTAAAGGGATGGACAAAAGCCATGAAAGAGACTTTAATCAACTTGGGAAGCAAGTATTTATCCAAGTCCCGCAGCTAAGTAAGATCAGGAAATATTGACACTTTAACTTATTGGTATTAGTATATCCCTACTAGGGGGATATCCTCCAAAGGCGGACAAGTATGGCATATAGACCAAAAGATACTCAAGAAAGAATTGTTCATAGGTTAAAAATAGCTAAAGGTCATTTAGAAAAGGTTATCAAGATGGTTGAGGATGACTGCTACTGCATTGATGTTCTCCACCAATCTCAAGCTGTTCAAAAAGCATTAAGAGAAACAGATAACCTCATGCTAGAAAATCATCTTAAAACTTGCGCTATGGATGCCATAGGTAAAGGTAGAAAAGAAGAAGCAGTTGCTGAAGTGATCCAGGTATTTAAGAAAATGTCTTAAAGAAAGGAGCAGATATGTGCCCTAATTGCGGTTAAGTAAACTATGACACCAGATAAGAACCTGCTTCGCAGAACCTTGCCTTTTTGACTAGCGTCAAAAACGTAAAATTTTAGTTTTAAAATTATGGAATTAGATAAGATTTTTGTAGCACTATTTAGTTTAGGAGGTATTCTATTTACTTATTGGTTTTTCTTAATGAGAAATGAAAAGGAGGTAGCTGTTACCTCTGATTCTATAGATATTACAGTTGAAGGTGGTTACCAACCAGAGGTTATATCTATTCCCAAAGGAAAAACTACCAAGCTTAATTTTCTCAGAAAAGATCCTTCCAGTTGCTTAGAAGAAGTAGTTTTAGGAGATTTTAAAGTTAGAAAAACACTACCTCTAAATCAAACTGTAACCATTCCGATTACTCCTCAAAAAGAGGGTGAATATGTTTTTAGCTGTGGAATGAACATGTTCCATGGAAAGATAAAGGTTGTCTAATATGAGTAAAAGTAAATTATATACCTGTCCTGAATGTAGATTCTCTTATAAAGATAAGGCTTTAGCTAAAAAATGTGAGGCTTGGTGCAAAAAGTACAATAGCTGTAATTTAGAAATTACAAAATACTCAGTAAACAGGGAGGTGTTGTAAAAAGTATGCCAGCAGTGAGCAAGCTCTCTCCTTTGGAGATAAAAAGAACATTTTCAGTACAAGGAATGCACTGTGCTTCCTGCGTGAGGCTTATTGAAAGAGCTTTGAGTAGAACTAATGGCATATCAGAGGCAAATGTTAATCTTGCAACTAACAAAGCCACCATCACTTATGATCCTAAAAGTGTTAATGATGAGCAAATAGAATCTTCTGTATCCAATATAGGTTATAAAGCATTATTAGACGAGGAAGTTAAATCAGAAGATGATGAGAAAAAAGAAAAACAAAAAGAATTAAGAAAGTTACAGCATAAAGTTGGTATAAGTTTATTTTTAGGATTACTAATTTTATGGGGTTCTTTTCCGGGTTTAATGAATACTGCCCCAGCTATTTTAAGAAATTTTTGGATACAGCTTCTCCTTGCTACCCCAGTTCAATTTTGGGCAGGTTTAGATTTTTATAGAGCTACTATTCCAGCATTAAAACATAGAACAGCTAACATGGACACTTTAGTGGCAATTGGTACAACTGTCGCTTATAGTTATTCAGCTTTTGTCACAGCCCTTCCTCAGGTAGTTAAAAGTATTGGTATTGATCCTCTCCCTTACTTTGATGTGGCAACTATAATTATTGGTTTAATACTTCTTGGTAGATATTTTGAGGCTAAAGCTAAGGCTGGTACGTCTGAAGCAATTAAAAAACTAATAGGTTTGCAGGCAAAAACAGCCAGAGTTTTGAGACTCTCCTCTGTCATCTCGAACGATAGTGAGAGATCTGCAGATTCTAATCTAGAGATTTCTCTCCGCCAGCTGGCGGATCGAAATGACAAAAGTGAAACAAGTGATGAGAGCAAATATTTAGAAGTAGATATTCCTATAGATCAGGTGGTTATAGGAGATATCATTAGAGTACGTCCTGGAGAAAAAATTCCAGTTGATGGAGAAATTTTGGAGGGAGAATCCTCAATTGATGAATCAATGATTACGGGAGAAAGTATTCCAGCTGACAAAACTAAGGGCGATACAGTCGTAGGTGCAACAATTAATAAATCAGGAACATTTACTTATAAAGCTACCAAAGTAGGACAAGAGACTATGCTTGCCCAAATTATTAAACTTGTTCAAGAAGCTCAGGGTTCAAAAGCTCCTATCCAAAGAATTGCAGATCTTATTTCCTCTTACTTTGTACCTATTGTCATAATACTTGCTTTTGCTACCTTTGGTATCTGGTATGTATTTGGTCCAACCCCAGCTCTTTTATACGCACTTCTAAATACTGTAGCAGTTTTAATTATTGCCTGTCCTTGTGCCATGGGACTGGCTACACCAACAGCTATTATGGTAGGTACAGGAAAGGGTGCAGAGCATGGAATTTTAATTAAAGATGCAGAAAGTTTAGAAACTGCCCACAAAATTAAGACGGTCATCTTTGATAAAACTGGAACTTTAACAAAAGGAAAACCAGAAGTGACAGATATCATTGCGAGGAGTGAAATGATGAAGCAATCTATAAAGAGAAGATCGCCACGCTTCGCTCGCGATGGCATACTTCGTTTGGCTGCTTCAATAGAAAAAGGCTCTGAACATTCTTTAGCTGAGGCAATAGTCCAAGAAGCTGAAAAACAAAATATTCAACTGGAACCTGTCACAAAGTTCAAAGCTATTGCAGGGCATGGAGTGGAAGGAGTTGTTGATGGAAAGCAAGTTTATTTTGGAAACCGAAAATTAATGGAAAGAGAAAAAGTAAGAATCCTAAAACTTGTTCAGGATGACATAGAAAGGTTAGAAAGTGAAGGTAAAACTGTAATGATATTAGCAACCTCCTCCCGTCATTCTGAGCGAAGCGAAGAATCTCAACTTATTGGTCTTGTGGCTGTAGCAGATACCGTCAAAGATACTGCTAAAGAAGGTGTAAAAGCTTTGCAGAAAATGGGTATAGAAGTTGTTATGATCACTGGAGATAACACAAGAAGTGCTAAAGCTATTGCAGATCAGGTAGGTATTAAAAGAGTTTTGGCAGAAGTACTACCAGATCAAAAAGAAGCTGAAGTAAGGAAGATTCAAGCGGAGGGCAAAAAAGTGGCAATGGTTGGAGATGGGATTAATGATGCACCCGCCTTAGCAGCAGCAGATATTGGAATAGCTATGGGAAGTGGTACGGATGTGGCAATTGAGGCAGCGGATATTACCTTAATAAATAAGGACCTTAAATCTGTAGCTCAAGCTATTAACCTCTCCAAAAAGACAATGAGAACTATAAAATTAAATCTTTTTTGGGCATTTGGCTATAATGTTTCACTGATTCCTGTAGCAATGGGAGTTTTATATCCTTTTTGGGGAATATTGTTAAATCCAATCTTTGCCTCAGTTGCTATGGCCACAAGTTCTATATCAGTTGTTGGAAACTCATTACTTTTAAAAAGAGTAAGGATTTAAAATGAAAGCATTACCTTCAAAGTTTATTTTAACAAAAAAACCTAAGGAATATTTAAAACAAGGGCTAACTCATTGTGGTGCTTACTCTGTAAAAGCTATTATAGAAGCATTTGATAAAGACTACAAAAAAGATCCAAGAGATTATCACACTTTTTGGTTAAATAGATTAATAGGTACAGGGCTATGGAGATCTTATTATGTGGATATATTAAAATCATTTGATTTAAACGCAAAAGCCAAAGAAGCTAAGAGTCTAACAGACAAAGAACATTTAGATTTACTTAAGCAATTATTATCCACTAATAATCCTGTGATGATCTATGTTGGGAATGGTTATACAAAAACTGGTGAATACAATAAGCTGCGAGCAGCACTAGTTGGTCATTGGGTCACTCTTTGGGGTTATTCTGATTCAGAACAAGTATTTTATGTATATGATTCTGCTGCCCCAAAAAAGTTATACGATAATGTTCCAGTCGGTAATAAAAAAAGAACTTATGAGCAAATATTAAGAGATTGGAAGGGTGCAAAAATTACTAAATTTATTTGGCCCTGGGAATATTTCTATATAGAAGTAAAAAATCAATGAAAAAACATTTCTTACTATTTTTTCTAGATGATTTTCATCAAGGGGCTATGAATCATTTAATACATTTTGTGGGTTTCACAGTTTTAGGATACGGATTAGGAAAACCAAGTTTATTTTTAATAATACTCTCTCCTTTTATAATGGAATCAGGACATATTTATAATTATTTAACTGGAAGACATAAAGAGCTAGCTATAAAAATAATTCCTTTACAGCTTTTAGCATGGGTTATATTTGTAGGCATCGGCTATTTAATTGCTAATTTTTTTGGATACTAAATAATGGGTCTTTGGATAATATTTTTAACTGGTCTAACAGTTGGAGGCTTAACTTATTTAGCCGTACAAGGAGGTCTTCTTGCCTCAGTTGCTATGGCCACAAGTTCTATATCAGTAGTTCTAACTCTTTATTGTTAAAGAGGTTCAAGATATGAACCAGACATGTCCTTTCGTTGAGGTATTCTTCCCATTTTTGAAATAACTAGTTAACTCTGATTCTGTAGTTTAACTCTTTGACATCTGAATGCAGGGATACTACACTTAGTAGTAGATATTAGAACGAACCAATAAAATGAACAAAATACTAATTCTTATAGTTCTATTAATCGTATCAGCAGCAGGGATATTTTTGTATATAAATAGATTTCAAAAACCAGTTGAAGTCTCTCAAGAGGTCTTGAATAAACTTAATGAAAATAAACCTACTCTTTCCCAAGATGAGGATAGGTTTTTAAATCTGCTTGAGCAAAACGCAGTCTCAGGTGGTCCTCCAAAAGATGGCATCCCCGCCATAGATAAACCTCAATATACAACTGCTGCTGAAGCTGATTCTTGGCTTTTACCAAATGATGTTGTTTTTGGAATAGATTACCAAGGTTTTGTTGCAGCATACCCTCAAAGGATTTTAGTTTGGCATGAAATATTAAATGATCAAATAAACAGACAAAAGGTATCTATTAGTTATTGTCCTCTAACTGGCACTGCCATTGGTTTTGAGGCTTCAGTAACTAAAGATCTAGATTCATCCTTTGGAGCATCAGGAAAGTTGGTTAACTCTAATTTAATTATGTATGACAGAATTAGTGATTCCTACTGGCCTCAAATTTTAGGTAAAGCCATTAATGGTCCAGCTAAGGGGAGGAATTTGCAAGAGTTTCCAGTAGTTTGGACAACATGGGATAAATGGAAAACAAAGTTTCCAGAAACAAAAGTACTTTCTAAAAATACTGGATTTGTTCGTAACTATGATGTTAATGGTGATCCCTATGGATCATATCTTAGAGAAGATAAAGGATATTATGCTTCTGACAGGCTAATTTTTGAACCGATAAATAAGCAAAGCTTTTCTTCGAATAAGGATGATCGTTTAAAACCGAAAACAGTAGTAGTGGGAATTCGTGATAAGGATGGTAATGCTGTAGCAATTTTGAAAGATTCTCTGCGCCAACAAAAGAAAATGGAAGTTTCTTTAGGAGATAAAGTGGTGGTAGTTGATTATGATCAAAGCCTAGATTTTTACCAAGCATCTGTAAAAGATACAAAAGAAGCGATTAATGCTTTTGATGCTATGTGGTTTGCCTGGGTAGCATTCTATCCCAATACTAAGTTAATAGAATAAAATGTTAGCGTTATTTTTATCAATAATTACACAGAGAAAATTTTTCTTAGTAGCCTTGATTGTTTTTGTGGTATATATTCTAATTTATTTAGCTGCAGTAGGACATTTGATCTTCACATCCCGCATGGAGCCAGCTTATTCATTTTTAGAAGTAAAATTCTTGACAAACTGGCAACAACTTCTACTGCGACAAAGGTCACCTTTTTTGTTTGAAGCAATTGGGGCAATCTATATAGGTCCCAATATCAAACTATTTCTCTCAATTCCTAACTTGATACTTGCTTCAGTGTTAGGATTTCTTGTCGGATCTAACTTTGCCTTAAGTTATTATAACTTTAAGAGATTAGGGTTATCAGGTGGAAAAGGAGCAGTTGCACTTTTGGGAACCATTCCGGCTATTGTTTCGGGAAGTGTTTGTTGTGTTCCTACTCTGATTCTGGTGCTAGGATTACAATTAACAGCTACTTTAGCCACAGCGTGGTCTTTTTTTATTCCACTTTCAATAATCCTGCTTATTTTAAGTCTAGTATGGTCTGTAAAAAGAATTGAAACTGGAAGATTGTGAGGGGAGGTGAAGAATAATGGCAAAAGTAAAAGTTTATTCAATAACAACGTGTCCATATTGTCATATGCTCAAAGAATATTTAAAGGAGAAGAATGTAGCTTTTGAAGATATAGTTCTTGACTACAGTCCCGATAAGGCAGTCGAGGCTATTCACATATGTCAGTCAATGGGTGTCCCTTGCACACATATCGTAAAGGACGATGGAAAGGAAGTTGCCATCTTGGGATTTGACAAAGAAGCAATAGATCGCGCACTCGGACTGTAATGGAGGGAGGTGCAAAAGGTTATTAATAAAAACATGAATAACAAATATGATGTTATTGTAATTGGGGGAGGATCGGCAGGGTTTTCTGTTTTGGAGCAGATTGCCCATAAAGGCTTAAAGATTGCCCTGGTGGAAAATAGAAAATTGGGAGGATCTTGTCCTAATTTTGCCTGTGTACCCTCTAAAGCTTTAATCAAATGTGCTGAAGTTCTACACACAGCTTTGAATGCTGATAAATTTGGTATAAATGTTTCTAATATAGGATTTGACTGGAAAAGAGTACAAGAATTTAGAGCAGGTAAGGTAGCTAATACTGCTGCTGCAGAGTCTGAACAAGATTTAAAAGAAAAAGAGGTTGATCTTATTTGGGGCACTGCCAAGTTTATTTCAGCTTCTGAGATTGAAGTAGATGGGAAGATTTATTCAGCTGATAAGTTTGCCATTACCACCGGCTCAAGGCCTTTGGTTTTACCAATTGATGGTTTGGAAGAGATTGGTTTTTTAGATTCTGATCAAGGTCTGCAAATAGATAAATTGCCTAAATCCTTAACTATACTAGGTGCTGGGCCTGTGGGAATTGAAATAGCTCAGATGTTTGCCAGATTTGGGGTCAAAGTAGCAGTGATCAATAGAGGTGGACAGATACTTGGTAGAGAAGAACCAGAAGTGGCAAATCTCGTTCAGGGATTTTTAGAAAAAGAGGGAGTGGAGTTTTTATTAAATGCTCAAGTTAAAAAAGTGATGCTTCAGCGTCATCCTGAGCGCAGCGAAGGATCTCAAAATCTGAAGCTACTGGAGATAGAAGTCAGTGGGCAGAAAGGAACAATGGAAGTGGAGCAAATTCTGGTTGCTCCAGGTAGGATTCCCAATATTGACATGCTTGATCTTAAAAAAGCTGGAGTGAAAACTTATGAGAGAGGAATTGTGGTTGATGAGTACATGCAGACCTCACAGCCTCACATCTATTCTGCTGGAGATGTGGCAGGAATCATGCTTTTTACCCATGCAGCATCTTATGAGGGCTTTATTATTGGACAAAACCTCTTGGGCAACAAAATGGAGGTAGATCATAAGGTGATACCAAGAGGAACGTTTTCTGATCCGGAGGTAGGTAGCGTGGGAATAATGGAAAAAGAGGCCAGGGACAAGGGTTTGAAAGTACAAACTGCTTTGATGGATTATACAGGAGGGAGAGGAGATATCCAGGATGACCCCCTAGGATTAACTAAGGTGACTGTTGATGCTAAAACCAGACAAATCCTTGGGGCATCAGTAGTGGGTAGAGGCGCTGCTGAGTTTGTGCATATGATAGCCATGGCCATGCATCATAAAATTAAAGTTGATGATTTAGATACTCTTGTTTATGCCTTTCCCACTTATGCAGAAGGGTTAGCTGGAATTACTTCCTATCTTAAGGATTAGCATATGTACAATCAACAAAAACTTTTAAAATTCAGAAAGCAAAAAGACGAAGCTTGGAAAGAAGATGCCCAGTCTCCCTTAGCTGAGGAGCAAAAGCGAAGCTTTAAAGGTCTAAATTATTTTCCTCCTAATCCTGATTTTAGTTTTGAACTAGAGTTAAATAAAAATATCCCTGGTGTGGGTGAGAGAGTAGTAATTAAAACAACGGGTGGGGATGAGCAGGTCTATTTAAGAGCTGGAAGGGTCAAGTTCAATGTTGAGGGTAAAGAGGTAGAGGCATTAGTGTTTGAAGATCCAGAGCAAGAACAGTTTCAATATTATTTATTATTTAGAGACCAAACAACAGGAAAGGAAACTTATGAAAATGGCAGAATGTTACAAATCCCTAAAAAAGGAGATAAGTTAGTAATCGATTTTAATTATGCATATAATCCCTATAGCTCATATAATAACAATTGGGATTGTCCAATTACCCCTCAAGAAAATATCTTACCTTTGGCAATTCAGGCTGGAGAAAAGATTTTTAAGAACTTATGAATGTTGTGTATAAAATTCTGCCTGGAAGGGGGTGATAGCTTAATGAAGAAACTTCTTATAGGAGGGGTTGCAGCTGCAATAATGTATGCAAGCATGGTAGTACCTGTTTTTGCTGATGGGCCAACTAGTCCCAATGTTAGTCCAGTTGTTGTTCCCTTAGCTCAGACAGGAACTTTTGGTCAAACTGTTTGTAGCGTTCTTGGCCAGGCTAATCTTGAGAATAATGTGGTTTTAACAGTACAGGGGCATGACCCCTCTCACATTAACTGAAGTGGTCTACTTCCTAAAAATAAACAGTTGCTTTATTAAAAACTTAGTACTACACTAAGTAGTAGTAATATGGAAAAACAGCAAAAGGTTGGTAAAGTGTTAGGTGAGTTAGAATCAGAAGTGATGGAGATAATTTGGCAATCTAAAATGCCAATTTCTGTAAGAACTGTTACTCAAATCTTGCAAACAAAGCGCCAGATTGCTTATACAACAGTCATGACCATTATGGGGAGATTAACTGATAAAGGTTTGCTTAAGCGTACAGAATCTGGTAAAGCATATATTTACAGATCAGTCTATTCAAAAGAAAAGTTTCTTACCAGAGTATCCCGCCAGATTATTAAAAATTTTGTTGCTAATTTTGGTGACGGCGCAGTAGCTCATTTTGCAGCGGAAGTGGAAAAACTAGAACCTTCTAAGAGGAAAGACTTAACTAAATTATTAAAGGAGGTAAGAAAATAGCATGGGTGCTAACAAAGCCTTCTGCATGCTCCTACTCTCTTTTGTTGTTGCTTTAGTTGGTTTGGGTACTGTGTTTTTTAAAACAGTTCCGCTCCTTCTTTCTCATGCAGTTTATGTTTGCCAAGAGACTTTCTCTAATATTCTTTTTGGCATCTCGCATTCTGTTCCTCTTGTTCTAATTACTTTAGTAATCATGGTTTTACTTATTGGTCTTGTAACTTTATTGATACAAGTTTTAAAAACTAGAAATTATCTTAAGAAGCATATGAGAGAAAGAGTACCCATCCCCTCTAGTTTGATAGAAATAACCAAAGAACTTGGCTTAAATGATAGCGTTGATGTTGTTAAAGATAGAAGTAAATTTTCTTTCTGTTATGGATTGATTCACCCTAGAATTTGTTTAAGTACAGGTCTTTTAAGATCATTAAATACAAGAGAACTTAAAGCAGTGATACTTCATGAGAGTTACCATGTTAAAAATCGGGATCCACTTAAAATAATCCTTGGCAAAACAGCATCTTTAATGTTCTTCTTTATTCCATTGCTAAAAGATATTCAAAACTTCTATGCTTTATCAAAAGAGATAGCTGCAGATAAACTTGTGGTCGGTAATGGATATAGACATTCCCTAATTTCCGTTCTTTCAAAGCTTTTAGTGGCTGGCTCATCTAAATTCAGTGGCGTAGCAGCACTAGCTAGTTTAGATGATTTAGAAAGAAGGATACTGTTGCTCACAGGTAATCAGAAAAGATCAATATTTAAACCCTCACTGCTCAACATATCAATGTCGGCTTTTGTAGTTTTGTTTTCCCTGGCACTTATGAATACCCCAGCTTATGCAGTTTCTGATCATGAAGGGTCTATGGAAAGCTCAATGTTTACTGCGAAGCAGGAAGTTTACTTCATTTGTCCTTTTGGGGATAAATGTGCGCTGTCTTGCAAGGCAAAGGAAGAGGAGGGTGGAAATTACAGTCAAGACTTAATGTATACACCGATGCATTACACACCAAAATGAACAGTAAATTAGTTTATATCATAGTTGCGGTTTTGCTTTTAGGAGGAGTAGTTTTCTTTGCTCAAAAACAAGCGGGTGCTCCGAAACTTAAATCTGAAACAGCACAAAGCTTACCTGCAACAACGCAAGAAGAATCTGTTAGGGAAAATTCAACTTATGGTCATGTACACGCTTTAATTTCTAATCCTCAAGATAACAGCCTATTGTTGGGTACTCATGAAGGTTTGTTTAAGAGTGCAGATGGAGGGAAAACTTTTCAGAAAGTGGGTGTTAAAGGTGAAGTTAATGCAATGGATTTCATGAACTTTGCGTATGACCAGAATAATAAAATCATTTATGCTGGTGGACATGATTTGGGAGTTGTTAAAAGCACTGATGGTGGAGTAACTTGGGCAAAAACAGATTCAGGGATTCAAGGTACGGATATTCATGCTTTGGCTATGAACCCCCTTGATACTAACAGGTTATATGTTTTCTCAGTAGGTAATGGAGTTTATGGAACTAAAGATGGGGCAAAAAGTTGGTATAGAATTGATGATGGACCAGCGAACCCATCTGTAGTAGCTTTTGGATATATGGCAACTCCCTCAAGTATGGACCGCGGTATGAAAACTGATAAAACTACTAATATTGGCTACCTTTGGGCAGGAACTGGAGGAGGGTTATATAGCTCATTTGCTTGTTTCTGTGGCTGGACTAAAACATCAGGTGTAACAGATAGAGCCACTATTTATACACTTGCTCCTGATCCAATAGACAAAAGTAGTATGCTTGCAGGAACCAAAGATGGTATTTACAAAACGACTGATGAGGGGAGAAATTTTACTAAGATAAGTGATATTAAAGACATTGCTGCCCTTAATTTTAATACATCTAATCCTAAAACAATTTATGCTGCTACTGCCGATGGTGCGATTTATAGAAGTGATGATGAAGGTAAGAATTGGAGTAAAGTGAATGAATAAGCAAAGCTTGTCTTTTGCTGTCGCAAAACGTAAGTTTTTTAACAGCTGTAGGCGCTGTTTAAACCCCTGGATAATTGCCTTAATTACTGTTGTAGTGGTTGGATTATTAATTTTTCTTCCTATTTTAGGAGTAGCAACTTTGATAGCAGCTCTTCCTCTGGTAGGTTGTACTGTAATGTGTGGTGCAATGGCTCTTATGATGCGGGATCACAAAAAAGATAAAAGTTAAGTATGAGATTGATTTTCCTGCCCATTGTTGTATTTATTATCTTAGCTGTAACGCTTTTATCGCAAAATTTATTTCCAAAAAATACACTCGAGTCAACTATTGCAAATTGGAATGATGGAACAGATGCTTTTTATCAGCAGGTTTTAAAAAGTGATGGTGATTGGGTAGATCATGCAGGTGAGGCAGTTTTTGATAACTATCCTGTAAAAAGTATTTCAAAGCTGGAAACAGAAAATATTTTGGCACAAGCAAGGCAGCCACAACCACCAGTTTTGGGACTGCATACTGCACCTGACGGAGCAGAAAAATGGATTGAGATAGACCTATCTAATCTTAAACTTTATGCTTGGGAAGGAAACCGCAAAGTTTATGAATTTTTAATATCAACAGGCCGTCCTGGCTATAACACCCCTACAGGTGAGTTTAGGGTTTGGAGAAAGGTACTATCACAAGCCTATAAAGGCGGCTCAAGAGAAAGGGGCGATTACTACTACTTACCTAATGTTCCCTTCTCTTTATTTTTCGGTGGCGGAAATGTTTCTAACTGGAAAGGTTATGCTATCCATGGAGCATATTGGCACAGTGACTTTGGTATAAAAAACAGGAGTAGTGGGTGTGTAAATGTGAAACCTGAAGAAGCAGGACTTTTGTACCAATGGGCTGGTCCTGCTATGCCTGCTGGGACAGGAGTTTTAAATTCAACTCCTGATAACCCTGGTGTAAGAGTAATCGTACATGATTAATTTCCCCTTGACAAGTTAAAGTTTATCTACTACAGTAAGTAGTAGTATGGATAAACAGTCAGGTATTCGAATCAACCTTTTTATTTCAACCCCAATAGCTATTTTAATTGGGTCTGTGATAATCGCTTTAGCTATTCTGGTAAATGGTGGAATCATCAAATTTAAAGGATCAGTTGCTACTAAATCACCAACTACTCAAGCAGCTCAAGCTCCAACTGCAACAGCCCCACAAGCTCCCCAACCAGAACCTCAAGCTGGCCCTGTAGAACCCCTAAAAGATGAAGATCATGTCAGGGGTGAAAGAAAAGCTAGGATTTTACTTTTTGAATACTCAGATTTAGAGTGTCCCTTCTGTAAAAGATTTCATCCCACTGCTAAACAAATAGTAGATACCTACAAAGGAGAAGTGGCTTGGGTATATAGGCATTTTCCTTTGGATCAAATCCATTCTAAAGCAGATAAAGAAGCAGAGGCTATAGAGTGTGCAAATGAGTTGGGTGGTGAAGATGGGTTTTGGAAGATGACAGACAAGATATTTGAGGTAACACCTTCTAATAATGGTTTAAATTTGGAAGATCTGCCAAAACTGGCAGGGGAAGTAGGGCTAAATCAAGCTACATTTAAGTCATGTTTAGATAGTGGTAAATACACAGCTCATGTAGAAGAGGATTATCAGGGTGGAATAAAAGCTGGTATTACAGGTACACCTGGCAATATTCTACTTGATACTAAACTCAATAAGACTAAATTAATACCTGGTGCACTACCCTTTGAGCAATTTAAACAAGCAATAGATGCTATGCTTAAGGAAGCATAACAAATGGATCTTTGGTTAATATTTCTAACTGGTTTAACTGTTGGTGGACTTACCTGTCTAGCTGTGCAGGGGGGTCTTCTCGCCTCTACTATTGCTGCAAGGGAAGAGGAAGATATAGACGCAGGAAGCAGAAGAAAACATACTATATTCCCCACTGCAGCCTTTTTAACTACTAAGCTTATTGCCTATACGATTTTAGGCTTTCTTTTAGGACTATTCGGACAAACCCTACAGATCTCTGGTAGTGCTCAAACTGTGATGCAGCTTCTAGCTGGAGGATACATGATAGCTGTGGCACTAAATCTTCTTAATGTTCACCCAATATTCAGATACGCCATTATTCAACCCCCAAGATTTTTAACCAGATTAATTAGAAATCAAACTAAATCTAAAGATATTTTTGCTCCAGCCTTGCTTGGTGTTATGACCATCTTTATTCCTTGTGGAACAACTCTAGCTATGGAAGCATTAGCAATCTCTTCAGGTAAACCATTTCTCGGCTCAATGATTATGGGAGCATTTACTTTAGGCACTATGCCACTATTTTTTGGTATTGGGTTCTTAACTTCTTTGCTGGGGGATACTTTCAGAGCCAAATTTTTCAAAATAGCAGGAGTTTTGGTGTTATATCTAGGTATTATCTCATTTAATGGGGCACTAGTTGCTAGCGGTTCTCCTATTACTTTACAGTCAATTGGACAAGCTTTACCAATTGAGATTGATTTATCTGGAGGGCAAGCTGCAGCATCTGCTGATTCAAATGTAAAACTCGTTGGTGGAGTTCAAACTGTCGATATGTCTGTTTTCCCCACCAGCTATAGTCCAAACTACATTCAGGTAAAAGCAGGCACTCCTGTTAGGTTGAATTTAACTCCATCAGGTGGTTTAGGATGTACTTCATTTTTTAGAATTCCAAAACTGAGAATTACTAAAAAATTGGCTCAAGGCGCAACTGAAACTGTTGAGTTTACCCCTCAAAGTCCTGGAAGATTAACCTTTACCTGTTCAATGGGAATGTATACAGGGACAATAGAGGTTATATAAGCGGAGCTTGATACTTCGTATTGAGGCGAAGCCTCTAATTTCATTATGAGTAAAATAGTAAAGAAAAAATTAAAGATTGATGGGATGCACTGCAGCAGCTGTGCCATGAATATAGAGTTTGATTTAGAGGATGTGGAAGGTATTAAATCGGCTAAAGCTAGCCTGGTAAAAGAGGAATGCGAAGTAGAATTTGATGAAGAAAAAGTTAATGAGCAAATGATTATCCAAACTATCCAGAAAACTGGGTACCAAGCAAGGTTACAAGAAGAGTCTAAGCAGTAATAGGGTTTCTGATTCCTACTGCGCACCAGTTCCTGACAAGCTTTTCTTTTGCAAAGCAAGTATTAATCCAAGTCCCGCAGCTTTGAACTGAAACCATCCCTTGTGGGACATAAAACTTAGTTGTCATGAACGTTTAATGAAGCTCCAGCAGCATCAACTTCAACTTCCCTATCCTTAATAGTGAACTTTCCATCCTGTTGTATTGCTATTCTTCCTCTTGTATTTACGACATTTATTCTTTCAATAACTACTCTGTGAGGGTTTTTAGCAGAATTTGGCTTATATCCTAAATCAATGTTATAGCACATAGCTTGAGGTATACTATGTCTTGTGTAAACCTCATTTTTAAATAACTCCATAGATCCTCGTTGAGTAAATACCCATTCAATTTCTTCCCATGTTTTTCTGCCTCGTAATACTTCAACAATATCTCTCAATGCTTCTTGAGAACGTGGTCCTAAAAATTTTGTTTCACCAATTTCATTATTTAATGGTAATGATTCAAGAGTGCGTGTTAGCAATTCTCTTAAAGGTGTATATTGGGGATCTCCAGGCTGAACAAAAAATATTGTACCAATTCTTTCACATCCTGCCAATTGTGATGGAATATCATTTCGGATTAGTCCTCGACTCCAATTAGGAAAAATCTGGAGTACCGTTACATTTTCATTTGCAGCTGCAAGCAATACTCCCTCTGAAGGGATTGGTCTATTGGTACCTACTTCTGACATTAAAAGGAGTGTAGCACTAAAAGCAGTTTTTTACTATAAATAAAGTGAATAAACAAAATGCACCTCAAAAAATATATACTTGTCCAATGCACTTTTTAGTTAGACACTCTCTATTTATTCTTCTTTATCTCTTCTTTTTAATTTTTATTTTTCTTACCTTTAAGGATTATGGAATTTCCTGGGATGAAAGTTTTTATCTAAATTCAGGCAAAGTTTATTTTGAGAATTTCTTTAACCCTCAAGAAGTAAGCAAGCTGATTCCACAGTATCATTTAGTTACCCATGGAGCTTTTTTTGATGTTTTGTATTACTTAATACTAAAAATCTTTAATCAAACTAGTAGTTTTGAATTTCTCCATTTAGTTAAAGCGTTATTTGCTTCAATAACTCTAATTTTTATTTACGCTAGCATTAATATTCTAACTCGCAATCGCTACGTTTCTTTAGTTGGAACCCTACTGTTTATTTTTTCCCCGCGTTGGTTAGGAGATATTTTTGATAATCATATGGATATTACTGCCACACTACTTACTTCCATAATAATTCTTCTTTCTTTAAAAATTTTTTCCGATAAAAAATCAGAAATTTGGGGATTGCCTTTATATGGATTAGTATCTGCTATTGCTTTTTCCCATAGAGTAATATTAATTATTTTCCCAGCACTTTTTATTTATCTATACATTTTTAAAAAATTTAAAAAAGAGGAACTTAATAGTAATTATATTGGGTTTATACTTAGTTTTTTAGTTTTTATTGCAGCGCTATTTTTGACTGATCCCTACATAAGGATAAATGGGTTATTAGGAATAGTGGAAAAAGCGATTTACTTTACTTTTTTCAATAAGGATATAACAATTTTATTTGAAGGAAAATTTTATCCGGCAACGAATCTTCCTTGGTATTATTTTGTTAAACAAATATTAATTACTTCCCCGCTAATTATAATTTTCTTAACAATAAGTGGAGCTCTTTTTATGATAAAAAAATTCATTAATTTAGGGTTTATTAAAACCACAAGTCATATTTACTTATTGATGTCTTTATATATAATTTTTGTCTTAGTTTATATTTTTAAGCCAGTAACTTTTGATTCTTGGCGCCACTTTTTATTTTTAATAGTACCGATGGTTTTAATAGCAGCCTTGGGGCTAAATTTCATTTTTCAAAGTAGGAGGATCTATTTAAAACTTATTTTTATTTTACTTGTGGTTAATTCTATCTTAGTAATAAAAGATGTTTATGGTTTATATCCTTACCACTATATGTATTTTAATGAGTTAATTGGTGGAATAAAGGGAGCGTACAAAAATTATGAGACTGAGTATTGGGGAAAAAGTTATAAAGAAGCAATTTTATGGCTTAAAGAAAATGAAATAAAAGAAACTAAATTATATAAATTAGCAACCTGCAGCAACCCAACACAGTCCGCCTATTATTTTGCGGATAACATGATACATACAAAAAATCTAGGGGAAGCAGATTATTTTATTTGTATTACCAAAAATAATGAACACAATAAAGTTGGGGGAGAAATTGTACATACTGTTATCAGAGAAGGTGTACCCTTGAATTTTATAAAGAAGATGGATTAAAATTCCTACATGGAATTCCATTTAGCCACAGCTGAATATTTAGTCAATTTCTTAGAAAATAAATTTAAATTTTTTAAATTTAAATTTGGTATGGAACCTATTATAGGGATGATACCCATTTTTGGAGATTTACTATCGCTTTTACTTTCACTTTATCTAGTATGGATAGGTATGAAAATGAAAATACCAGAGGAAGCAATGTCGAAAATGTTAGGAAATATTTTCTTAGATTTTTTTATAGGGATAATCCCAATTTTTGGAGATGTAGCAGATTTTGTTTACAGAGCTAATAGCAAAAACTTAGAGATTTTAAAACAATATAGCACCATTATTGAAGGTGAAATAGTTCCTAAGAAAAAAACTTTAGCTGTTGGCTAATAATTTGACTCCAAATAGACATCATCCGATTGAGGCTGGTTTTTATAAAGTGTATTTCCATTAAGTAAAAGACCGACCTCTTTTGTTGATAAAATTTTTACTACTTTTCCTTTTTTTGAGTTTAAGTAGGATCTTAAAATTTTATAGGTATCTATATCAAAAAAGTAATCATTTTCTTCAAAATCCATATTATTAAGTGAAACTTTAACCCGTCCTAAAAAGCACCAGTTATCAAATAAAAAACCCTCCTCATACTCTTCACCTAGATTTTTTTCCACAATTAAAATTGCACCATTATATGGCCAATTTTTTATCTTAGAATCTAAGAAAGCTTCATCAAACCTTAAATTATATTTTTTGATATTTTCTTTCCCAATACAAGCCCCGCCGCAGCGGTTTAATCGATAGGCAAAACAAGCACCTTTAGTATTTTCCAAATTAAGCAGTTTTTCACAAAGGGATTTTTCATTAGCAATAAAAATCAAATACTTTTTTGCCTGGTTTTTATTTTTAAAGACTCCAAGAACTTTACTTAAATTAATTAATTCAACACTATCTAAAGATTCCATTTTCGCAGTTTTAAACCTACTCCCACCAACATTTTCTACTAAAGCTATTAAATTTTTATTTACCCTTAGTTTACGATTGTATAGAGGTTGCAATTTTTTAATTAAACTACTTTCTTGTATCAAAGCTCCTAGTTCTCCATTAGTTTGAATTGTTTCAATACTTTCAACTTGTTGAGAGATTTTCATCTCCAGTGATGAGGAATGATTATTGGAGAAATGAGAAAGTACTCTTTCTTTTATATTAATGCTTTTACCAACGTAGAGTGGTGCACCGTTCGCTCCATAAAAAATATAAACCCCAAAAGATTCTGGTAAAGAATCTAGCGTTTTTACATCTATATTTACTGGACGGGAAGGTCTTTTTAAAACTTGATTTAGCGCTAAAATAATTTTTTCCTTGGATAAACTTTTAAGTATTATTTGGTAAAACTCCCAAAGTATGGAAGCATCATCAAAAGCGCGGTGACGGTTTGAGCAGTTAAAATTAAAACGCTCAATTAATGCATCTAAATTGTGATGTTTAAAACGAGGAAAGAGCGCTTTTGATAATTTAACTGTACAAAAATGCTTTGGCGAAAAATCTATGTCTAGTCTTTTAAATTCTGCCTTTAAAAAGCCATAATCAAAGCGGACGTTATGAGCAACAAATATAGAATCACCAATAGCTTCACTTATTTCATCCTTTATTTCTCTAAAAGTTGGGGCGTGATCTAGCTCCTGGTCAGTAATTCCGGTTAAAAGGCTGATTTCGTTGGGGAGATGATGCTCTGGGTTTATTAAGCTATGGAAAGTTTTTGTTAGGTTATAGTTAATGGGATCTTCATTATCTTTTTCTACTTGCAAAATACCAATCTCAATAATGCGATCAAAGTTAAACCGCATTCCAGTTGTTTCAATATCTACAAAGACGATTTTATCAGGCAAGGCAGCCATAAGCAGAGCTTAAAAATAACAGATTGCTAAAAAAAGGTCAATTCTTTCTATAAGGAGTTAAATAAATGTAAGAATTTGATTCAGTAATGATTAATTTGGTTGTCAAACGAATAGATTTAGTATAAAATTTGTAAGAAATCTGTAAGAAGTCTATGGATGATATTTTGGAGAAGATTTATAAATCAGGGCTTAAGCTTCTTGTTCCCTCCACACCAGAAATGATATATTCCATTATAGTGAAGGAAGCAATTAAATTAGTAGGGGCAGATATTGGGACTATTCATTTAGAATTAGGAGGTATATTTATGCCTGTATACTCTACGGTCCCGAGTTTCTATGGTATAAAACCGCGAAAAAGGGGAAATACCTATAAAACATTTATTAATAGGAAACCGAGAATTGTAGAGACATCTAAATTACAAAAAATACACCCTGCAATGCGGGGAGTAAATGTAAATTCATCAATTTTGATACCTTTATCTTATCAAAACAAGGCTATAGGTGTTTTAAGCGTAGACAGTAAGAAAGAACAGAAATTTAGTGAGCGAGAGTTAGAGATATTAGTACTTTTTGGTTCGTTGGCGAGTCTAGCGATCAGAAAAACCCAACTTTATGATGAAACTAAAAAGGCGCTAGATTCAAGGGACCTTTTTATCTCTATGGCAGCACATGAATTTAGAACCCCACTTACCACAATTCAGGGTTATGTTCAGCTTCTCTGGTCAAAGATGAAAAATTCTAATTCATCCGAATTTCGCTGGGTAGAACAATTAAAATGGGAAACCTCAAGACTAATTCAGTTAGTAAATGAACTATTAGTTGTTGATAGAATCAAGGAGGGTAACCTTCAATATCTTTGGAAAGAATGCCATCTAGGGGAGATTATAGCTAGAGCAGAAAATAATTTTAAATTTGTACATTCTAATCATAAGATTAGGATAAATAACCAGCTAAGTAATAAAGCAGATATAGTAATTGGTGATTTTGATAAACTCCTTCAGACAATAGATAATTTACTTGATAATGCTACTAAATTCTCTCCTGCCCATTCTATTATTGAATTAAATCTCAAGCATAGGTCTCCTTATTTTACTCTGGAAATTAAAGATTCAGGAAAAGGTATTGATAAAAAAGATCTTCCCAAAATATTTGAAAATTATTACCGAGGAATTGGCCATAAAAGAGAAGGTATGGGGCTTGGTTTGTACCTTGCAAAAAATATTATTGAGAAGCATCATGGTGAGATTCGTGTCAAATCTAAATCCCAAAGAGGAACCAGCGTAATAGTTAAACTCCCGGAGGCAAGAATATAGTGGAAATGGAAATGATTGGTACTCAACAGCAGCATTTTGCTATTTATCAGCTAATCAAACTAACTAGAGGGATTGAAATTTGGAATAATGTGCAAAATGCAGAAAATAAAGAAGGTTTGTGGATAGATTTAACTGAAGGCATTGATTTGCTTGAGACTGGAGGTTTAGTTACATATGAAGTTTTAGGAAGAAGTGGTTCGGGAAAAGGATCTACGATGATGGGATATTGGGCGCTTTTTAATAATCGCTTACTAAGGCAACATTTCCAGGATCAAAACATAGATTTTCGTGTAGCTAGCATCCCATTTTCTTTATGTGCTGTAGCCTGTCAATTTGCTAGCTTTCCACAATTACGAAACAGAATTCCCACTCGTTTCTGGGTAGATCCTTCTTCTCATCATGGGAATTTTAGTTGGGAAGATGAAAGAACTTTTTCCGACTTTCAGTGGTGGCTTTATGAGACTGAGGTTTTAGCAAGACAGAGTCAAAATCTCAATCAAGCAACTGTCGCGCTAATAGAGACAGGTGCACCAACTGCTATTCCTACTCAGAGATATTTTCTTACACCTGCGGAAACAGTTACAGTTAAAGGCAAACTTGATATGGGAATAAGTACATTTGTCAAAGTTGCAGTTGATCCAAGAAGCTCTGAGAGTGTTTTTGCTTATTTGTTTAACAGGAATCAAACTGTAGGCAGATTTGTTAAAGGGTATCGAGAAAATATAGGGAAAGCTCGATCGAATTTAGAGCGTACTTACGAGGGTGATGTAAGAAATGTTATACAAATGAAAGGTAAAAGAAGACTGGTAGAACAGTTATCAGATCCAATCAAAGAGGTACTGAGATTATTTCAGAGAGCTTGTGTTGCACCAATTGAAGGAATTGAAAGGTTTGATTGCCTAGTTGATGAGCTTAAAGCTGAGCTTTTTGTAGCTGGTGAAATACCCACAACTGAAGATTTAGATTTGTTAAAGTTGATTAAAGAACGATTACCTCTCAAAAGCGAAAGGTGTGCGATTTTGTCAAGTAGTATATTTTCCGGGCGCAAAGATCATAACTTAATGTATTTTTTAGATAGTTTAGTGATGAGACTTTATCCGGAACTATTCCAACTGGTTATTAAAAAGTATAATCCGGATTTGGGAGATAATTTACCTATTCTTTTAGCATATAACCAAACCCACGGACAGAATGAACTAGTTTTTTATTAAACCCACCATCTATCTTTTTTCTTAAATAACCCATATAAACATCAACCACCCTGGTTTGGATATCAGTAGAATACAACCAGACTCTATTTAAAATCATCTCCCTAGTTAAAACTCTACCTTTATTAGTCATTAAATACTGCAGCAGTTTAAACTCTTGGGGAGTAAGCTGGATTTGCTGTTTAGATCTTTTTACCTCCAGCGTTTCATTGTTTAACTCCAAATCTCCCACCTCAAGTTTATTATTAGTGCCTTGCTGGAAACGCAATCTGGCTTTTATTCTGGCCAAAAATTCATCAGCAATAAAAGGTTTAGTCATATAATCATCGGCACCTAAATTTAATCCTTGGACAATATCAGAAACTCCATCCCTTGCAGTTAAAATAATAATGGGCAAATCAGGATATTTTTTTCTCACTTCCATACAAACAGCTTCGCCGCTCATATTTGGTAAACCTAAATCTAGCACTAAAAGATCAGGCTTTAATTTTTCAATTGAATTTAATGCTTCAATACCATCTGAGGCGGTTTTTACAAAGTAGCCGTTATCTAATAGAAGCTCTTTGAGATATTTTTGCAGACCCAAATCATCTTCAATAACTAAAACAGTACTTGTCATTTTAAGTGGAATTATAACAACACTGTTACTTTATGACAATAGTTTGCTTACAAATAAAATAATATTTCAATATCAACATAGGCACGTTTCTTACGATTTTCATACAAACAATCTTAATAGATTTTTATAATCGAAAAATCCCGCACGTAGCGGGATTCCTCGAGAGCTCACCTATTCAAAGCAAGCTTATCTAATTTAATGGAAAGTAACTTTTCTGTCAATTAAGACAAAATAGATAGAAATATAACATGGTAAAATAGATTTTAATGATCTATCTCGCGACCGACCATGCAGGTTTTGAACTAAAGGAAAAAGTTAAAGAGTTTTTAAAAAAAGATGGGTATCTGGTTGAGGATTGCGGGGCTTATGAGTTTGATAAAGATGATGATTATCCTGATTTTATATCCAAAGCAGCAAAAGAGGTATCAAAAGATCCAGAAAACTCTAAGGCAATAATTTTTGGAGGATCAGGACAAGGTGAGGCTATTGTTGCTAATAAGTATCCCAATATTAGAGCTGTGGTTTATTATGGAAATGGTTCAACTCAACAGCCATTAGAGATGATTCCCCTTACCAGGGAACATAATAATGCCAACGTTTTATCTTTGGGAGCCAGGTTTATAAGTGAAGAAGTTGCATTAAAGGTAATTAAGTTATGGCTAGATACTCCATTTTCGGGTGATGAAAGACACATAAGAAGAATAGAAAAAATTAAAAAGATTGAGCAAAGTATCTAATGGTTCAAATTATACCGGCAATATTAGATAAAACATCTGAGGATTTTGAAAAGCATATTAACCAGCTGAAAGGTTCTGAAGCTTTCAAAGAAGGTTGGGTACATTTTGATTTCGCGGATAATGAATTTGTTCCAAATCATACGATTGGTATTGATATGGTTAAACAATTCCCAATTTCACTTAAAAAAGAAGCTCATCTAATGGTGGCTCATCCTTTGGAATGGGTGGAAGGGTTGAAAAAAGCTGAATTTGATAGAGTGATCTTCCATTTTGAGTCCAAGGATGATATTCAAGAATGTATTAAGGAAATAAAAAATTTAGGTATGGAAGTAGGAATTGCTCTTAATAATGAAACAAAGATTGAAAAATTAGAACCATTTCAGGATAAAATAGACTTAGTGTTGATAATGGCAATTGTCCCAGGGTTCCAAGGTCAGCCATTTCTTCCACATTCTTTAGAGAAGATAAAAAAACTAAAAGAAAAAAACTGGCCTGTTGGAATTTCTGTAGATGGTGCAATAAGAGATGAAAATGCTAAGCAATTTGTTGAAGCTGGTGTAGACTATTTAGTAATTGGATCATTTTTACTGAAAGGATATATTGATGAAAATGTTGAAAAAATTTGGGAAGCTATTAACTCATAAACCAAAACCTGAAAAGGCGCGCAGCATACAACAGATTGCGATATTTGGCTCATCACACGCTAAGCCTGAAAGCAAGGTGGTAATGGATGCCTATAAAGTTTGCAAACAGTTGGCTGAGGCTGGATATATCATTGTTAATGGTGGAGGTCCTGGAGTTATGAGAGCTGCAACACTCGGTGCAAAAGACGGGGGAGGAAAAGTTATAGGGGTAACTTTATATCCAAAAGATATCCCTCATTTTGAAGGGAGAGACCCATCAAACCTATTTGATGTAGAGATCAAAACTAAAACTTATGTAGAGCGAACTTTGGCATTAATGAAAGAGGGACAAGTTTATATTGTTTTTAATGGAGGTACTGGAACTATATCTGAATTTGGGATGGCATGGGGATTGGCTAGGATTTATTTTGGGCACCATAAACCACTTATTTTGTATGGTAATTTTTGGAAAAAAATAATTCATGCCTTCAAGCAAAATATGATCATTGTTCCTGAGGAGCTACAGGTATATAAAATTGCTGATGATCCTGATGGTGTATTAAGAGAAATTAAGGATTTTGAAGATGAGATAGCAAAAGGTAAACACAAGCATCTTAAAACTACAAAAGGGGATTATAATTTATAATTGTTGGCTCGTCACAGCACAAAAAACCATTCGCGCTGTTTGGTATAAACTCCAGCTAAGAATTCTGCGCTCATTTGAAGCTCGTTAATCACCAAGTATCTGCAGGACTAACTCGCTACATTTTTTGTTGCTTGTGACTTCGCCACCTGCTAAGATAAATTTATCCAAATTTTAAATTATGTCTTTAACCCCCCATGAACTGCAAAAATTAGAAAAAATTGCCAATGATATTAGGGAAGATATCATTGAGATGTTAGTCGCTGCTGGTTCAGGCCATTCTGCAGGACCTTTAGGGATGGCAGATATATTTAGTGCGCTCTATTTTAATATTTTAAAACATGATCCTAAAAATCCTAATTGGATTAATCGGGATAGATTAATTTTATCAAATGGTCATATCTGTCCTGTAAGGTATGCTGCCATGGCTCATGCTGGTTATTTACCCATCTCTGAGCTTAAAACTTTAAGAAAGCTTGGGAGCAGGTTACAAGGTCACCCACACAGAACTGCTTTGCCTGGAGTAGAAACAACATCTGGCCCTTTGGGTTCAGGCTTATCCCAAGCTTGTGGTTTAGCTTTAGCTGGCAAGATGGATCAAGCTAAATGGAGAGTTATTTGTTTAATGAGTGATGGGGAACAGGATGCAGGAAATACTTGGGAAGCAGTAATGCTGGCTGCTAAATATAAACTCCATAATTTAACTGCCCTTATAGATAGAAATAATATTCAAATTGATGGATTTACAGAAGATGTGATGCCACTTGAGCCTTTAGTTGATAAATATAAAGCCTTTGGTTGGCATGTTTTAGAGATAGATGGACACAATTTTCAAGCTATTATAGATGCTTTTAATGAAGCCAAAGCAATTTTTGAAAAACCCACAGTTGTTATTGCTCATACAATTCCGGGTAAAGGAGTAAGCTACATGGAAAGTGACTATAAATGGCATGGCAGCCCACCTGGAATCTCTGATATGCCAGGTGAACCACCAAAAAAAGAGCAAGTTAGTATTGCTTTAAAAGAGTTAAGAACTCTTGGAGGGAAAATAAAATCAGAACATGAATAAGTTTGATTTAAGATTAAAAATTTACGATTTAAGAATAAGACTGTCATTCTGAACGCGGGCCCCCGAAGGGGAGAAGAATCTAAAGATTAAGTCTTGAGATCTTTCTCAGGCTTCGCCTGATCAAGATGACAGGAAGAATGATCAAAATGGTTAATAAACAAGCTTTTTTAAATCCTAACTCTAAACATGTCATTCCGGACTTAGGTCCCGAGAATCTACTGCGAAGCAGCAAGCTTCGCTTATTGAATGGATTCCCGCTTTTCCTCCAGAGGCGGACCAGCCTTTGGCTGGCGCGGGAATGACTGAGTGGATTCAGGATGACAAAAAACAAGTATGTTAAACGATAAAGCTAATTTAAATCCTAAATTATTTGATGAAGATATTGAGCAGATCCCTTCTAGAAATGGTTTTGGGGAAGGATTAGTTTTAGCTGCAGAGGCTGATAAAAATGTAGTGGGTCTTTGTGCAGACTTAACTGAAAGTACTAGAATGGAAGCGTTTGCAAAAAAGTTTCCTGAGAGGTTTTTTGAAATTGGGGTGGCTGAACAAAATTTAGCAACAGTTGCTGCAGGAGTAGCTTTAGGTGGAAAAATTCCTTTTATTTCCTCCTATGCCATGTTTTCACCTGGTCGAAACTGGGAGCAAATTAGAACAACAATTTGCTATAACGATGTGCCTGTTAAAATTATTGGGTCTCACGCTGGGATTTCAGTTGGGCCTGATGGGGCAACTCATCAAGCCCTAGAGGATATAGCTATTATGAGAGCGCTACCTAATATGGTAGTAATCTCTCCTGCTGATAGTATTGAGGCTAAAAAAGCCACCCAAGCAATGGCTCATCATGCTAGTCCATGTTATATGAGGCTTTCTAGAGAAAAAGTACCTGTTGTGACTACTGAGCAAACCCCATTTGAGATAGGTAAGGCTGAAATATTCTGGGAAGGGTCGGACCCTAAGCCTGGGGTAACTGTTATTGCTACGGGTCAGATGGTATATAGAGCACTACAAGCTGCTAAAGAATTAGAAAGCCACAAAATTAGTGTTCGAGTAATTAATTATCACACAATCAAACCTTTGGACAAAAAAACCATCTTGGCTGCTGCAGAAGAAACAGGAGCTATTGTTACTGTAGAGGAACATCAAATTCACGGAGGTTTGGGAGCAGCAATTGCAGAAGTTGTATCTCAAAATTACCCAGTGCCTATGAAAATAATAGGAGTGGAGGATAGATTTGGGGAATCAGGTGAGCCAAATGAATTATTAGAAGAATTTGGGTTAACTAAAGAGACAATAATTAAAGCTGTGACTTCTGTGATTAGAATGAAAGAAAAGCATCTTTGAGTTGACATTATATTTTAGGCGATTTAAAGTGGATTTATGGATGAGCCTAGAAGTGTTGGTTGGAAAAAAACAACAACTATTGTTTTAATTGTTTTTTGCTTCTCCTTACTATATTCGTTTATTCGTTATAATTTGGTTAGAAATGTACCCTTAGATAATTTGCCACTCTTTATTAGTAATAAATCTGTAGCCTTATCTGCAACAATTTTGATTGGGCTTTCTTTTTTACTCGGTCCATTGGCAAGATTTTGGCCAAAGACTTTTAGTCCACATCTATATTTGCGAAAACACCTTGGTGTTATAGGTTTTGCTATAGCAGCTTTACATGTTGTAATGTCACTAGTGTTACTTAACCCAGCCTATTATTCAAAATTGTATGCAGAAGGTGGAAAACTCAATTTAAATGGGGAAGCCTCAATACTATTTGGCATTTTATCTTTTCTGATATTTTCAGCAATTTCTATTACCTCGCTTCCTCCTATTGAGAAACATATGCTCCCAGGGCAGTGGAAATTTGTTCAAAGAATAGGTTATTTAGCATACTTGTTTGTATTATTACACGTTACAATTATGGGTTATCAAGGATGGTTTAGAGCAGATAGCTGGCAGTATGGCCTAGCTTCAATCAGCCTTATTTCAGCCATATTTGTTTTGTTTGTTTTAATAATGAGATTTCTTGTGATTGCCTTTTCTCTAAGAAAATAATACTTTTTATTGGATACTTAACTTGTTATCATAAAATTGGTGGATAATAAATTTAAGATTCTTGTTTTATTTTATTCTTTCACAGGCCATACTGCCAAGTTAGCAGAGTATGTTGCTTTAGGTGCCAGAGATATTGATGGGGCTCAAGTTAGCGTAAAACGGGTCCCTGAACTTTTACCTAAAGATTTTTTTGAAAAAAATCCTGATTTAGCCAAGGCGAGACAATCTTTTACTCATATTCCTGTTGCTAGTATAGAAGATTTAACCTCAGCTGATGGGGTAGCCTTTGGTACACCTGTTCATTTTGGCAGTTTTGCCTCGCAAATAAAGCAGTTTATAGATCAACTCTCGCCTATATTTATAAAAGGAACCATGGCGGGCAAACCAGCGTCAATTTTTGTCAGTGCAGGAAGTGTTCATGGTGGGGAAGAGGCAGCTTTAATTTCTTTAATGATCCCTCTTCTTAATTTAGGAATGATACCCATTGGCGTACCTTATCCAATACAAGGCGAAGGTCCTGAGTTTGATTCTGGAAGTCCTTATGGAGCAATTTATGTTTCAGGGCATAAAGGAGAAAAAGAGTTAACCGAAGGAGATATTAAGATAGCTCAAATTTTAGGCAAGCGCCTATCAGCAATGGCTAAAATAATTAAATTTGGTTGTGCAACTTTTCCAGAATGTCAATTTTTATCCAAAGATTATAACTAGAAATGGGTTGTAGCGGGGTATGTGCTGCTATCAGTCAGGCAGTAGAAGTAATTTTTTATTTAATATTTTACCTAGTTACCTTGTTTTTTAATCTGATAATCTTAACAATTGATTGGGTAATATATAAAATAACCAAACAAAAATTTTATTAATCTCTATCCTTTTGCAAAGATAAATTCCTTCTTGACAAAACTTATAGCTTTGATCTAAGTAATACCTAAGAAAAATTAGAGAGGGGGTGAGAATATGGAACAAAATAAGTGGTTATGGGTTCTGGGGGCATTAATCATTGGTTTAGTAGTTGGCTATTTTGTCAGAGGAGGTAGCTCTGTTAGCCCAACTATCCAAACACCTCAGGCTTCGCCAGTAGCACAAGTTGAAGACAAACCTCATCAAGGTTTTATCCTTCACATTGATGCTGAAAAACATTTCCCGGCTGATGAGAAAAAAATAGCTCATCACTTTTGTAAGCAGGTTAAAGGCGGAATGTTTGAGTGTCAGCTTTATGATAGTGACGAGAAAGATGCTAGGCTGGTAGGTGTAGAGACTGTAGTTGATACCAAAACCTGGCAAGGGTTTGATGTTAATGAACAAAGTTTGTGGCATTATCACAAAGAAGAGATTCCTAAAATTAATGCTAAACTACCTGATCTATCACCAGATGAAGCAGCTAAGGTGGTTGAAACTTTAAATGAGACGTATGGCAAAGTTTATTTGCTTTGGGATCCAGCCAAATCTGATCTACCAGTAGGCCAACCAAGCATTACTTTAATAGAGTAGCTGTCACTAGCCTGCCCTAGTGAAGCTTCTAATCTGTTAAACTAATAAAAGTATGATGTTTGATCTAATTTCCATTGGGGACTGTGTGATTGATACTTTTATTCCTTTACTTGATGCTAAAGTTGGTATAAATCCTGAGGATAATGAAAGAAAATTGATGTTAAGGTTTGGAGATAAAGTTCCTGTTGGTCCTTTTGTATCCATGGTAGCAGGTAATGCTGCTAATAATGCAGTTGGTTCAGTAAGGCTTAAGTTAAAAACTGCAATCTATACCCATGTGGGAAATGCTGGTGATGACGAGAATGATCAACGTATTATTGCTAAATTTAAAAAAGAAAAAGTGGATATTAGATACGTTGTAGATAGCTCACAACTACCATCCAACCATCATATTGTTTTAACCTTTGAAGGGGAGAGGACTATTTTAATCTATCATCAGCCTTGGAAATATAATTTACCTGATTTAGATCAATCCAGATGGGTGTATTTTACCTCTCTAGCACCTAATTTTATTGAAACAAATTTAGTTGAGCAGATGGTAAATTATTTGGAGCGTACCCATGCTAAGCTGTTATATAATCCCGGGACTTTCCAAATTAAACATGGAGTAAAAAAATTTCCTAGGCTACTTAGCTTAACTGAGCTTTTTATAGTTAATAAAGAAGAGGCCAAATTAATTTTGAACCATAAAGAGGGAGAGAGTATCCCTATAAAAAAATTACTCAAAGGGATTGTAGATTTGGGGCCTAAGATGGTAGTTATAACAGATGGGGGAGAAGGATCATATGGATTTGATGGGGATAAATATTATAAATTAGATATCTTTCCAGCAAAATTAGTTGAAATGACAGGTTCAGGAGATGCATTTGCAACTGGAACTTTGGCTGGTTTGTCTCATGGTGAAGATCTACCTAATGCTATAAGGTGGGGTGCAGCAAATGGGGCATCAGTTGTTGAACAAGTAGGTCCTCAGGCAGGACTATTAACATATAATCAGTACCTGTAGGGTCGGACCCTCATTCACTCATTCAAGAGTGAGAGCTTCTAAGATATCGCCAGGACTTTCATTATAATCTTCAACAAAACTTTGATAAGATAAACAATCTTTGAGGCTAGTTTTTTGAGCGGTTTTAAAGAAATCCAGAATTTCAGCTGATTTGAGCCAAGGTGCATTTCTTGAACCAAGGTAATAGTTATAACTTGAATAATTATAGGTTTTAGGGTCGGACCCTGGATAATAAGGATTAAGATGGATGTAACGAGAAAGGTGTAGCAAGTAGATATCATCCATAATAATAGCAGCTTTATATTTACCTTGGAATAAAGTTCCAACTCTGTTATATTTTCTATTAAAATACATCACATATGTTGTGCACACTGCACGCATTAACTTGGTTATTCCAGTTTGAGTATTTTGTTTGGTTAAAAGATGAAAATGGTTTGGCATAAGACAAAAAGCTATTAAATCAACTTCATTTGCCAAACTCTTAGGGTCCGACCCTAAAGTTGGATCAAGATACTTTTTAAGGTAGTTTATAAATACAAGATAATCTTGCTCGTCAATAAAAATATTCCTCTTTTCTACTCCACGGTTGTAAAGATGGTAATAACCATTCTCAATAAATTGTTTAACTGAATTTTTAGCTGGCATAGTCTTAAAAGGGTCGGACCCTATATATACCTATATATACTATATGGTTATGATATCATGAAGCTATGAGTCTCAATAAATTTAAAGAGCATGGAAAATTTTTAATGTTAGCTCTTGATCATAGAGGTAGTTTTAAAAAATTAATGAATCCAAAAGACCCTGATGAAGTAGCAGATCAAGAAGTTATAGATTTAAAAAAAGAAATTATAGAAAGTTTACAGGATCAATTTAGTGGATTATTAATAGATGTTGAGGATGGGTTGCCTGCCTATACTAATAAGCAAAGCTTCTCTTCGAGTAAGCAAAGCTTCTCTTCGAGTAAATCCAAACCTTTTTTGCTTCCTTTGGAAAAATCAGGATATAAAGAGGAAGAAGGAGAGAGGATTACTGAATTACAAAGAACCGTTGCAGAACTTTTAAGTCTAGGAGCTGATGGAGGAAAATTATTACTCTATTTTAATCCGAGTCTAAAAAGTGCTCAAAAGCAATTAGAAATAGCAAAGAAAGCCCTAGATGATGCAAATGCCCATGGTTTTACCTTTTTTTTAGAGCCTGTTACTTATACAAAAGATGGAAAAACCCATACTCAAGATAAAGAATTAGTTTTAGGTACTGTAAAAACTTTGAAAGAAGCGGGGGTAAAACCTGATGTTTTTAAAATAGAATATCCTGGAAATATTGATGGGTGCATGGAAGTTACTAAAATATTAGGAGATACTCCTTGGATACTACTTGCTTACCCTGATTCTTTTGAGAAATTTAAAACCCATCTTGATAGTGCAATTAAAGGTGGTGCGCAAGGATTTTTAGCAGGTAGAGCAATTTGGCAAGAAGCTTGTACCTTAAAGGGCAAAGAAAAAGAAAAATTTCTAAAAGAAACCATGCCTGAAAGATTTAGACAGATTGTAGAAATTACCAAAAAACATTAATATAAGTTAAGTCACCCTCTTCACTATAAAATAAAAGATGAAAGTTGTTGTTACCAGAAAAATCCCTGGAAATGGAATCAAAATGCTTCAAGAGGGCGGGTTTGAAGTAGTGGTTTCTCCTCAAAATAGGCCTCTGGAGCGGCAAGAGTTACTAAATTTTATTCAAGGAGCAAATGGAGTATTAACTCAACTGCAGGATAAAGTAAACGACGAATTTATTAATTCAGCAGGCCCGCAATTAAAGATAGTTGCTAATTTTGCAGTAGGTTTTGATAACTTTGACCTCCCCAGCCTTTCGTCGCACAATATTGTTGCTACTAATACCCCAGATGTCTTAACTGAGGCAGTGGCAGAACATACCTTCGCGCTCATTTTAAGTATAGTTAGAAGGGTAGTGGAAGCTTATAAAATTGCTTTAACTCAATCTTTCACCTTTGGCCCAGAAGTTTTATTGGGGATGGAGCTAAAAGGGAAAACCTTAGGGGTTTTGGGGTTGGGAAGAATTGGTGGAAGGGTTGCAGAGATAGGAAAAGCTTTGGGAATGAATGTTATTTATAGTGATCCTAAGGCAAACGTCGAGTTTGAACAAAAAATAGGTGCAAGTTTTAAAGCTACTCCTGAGGAGGTATTAAAAGAAGCAGATGTAGTATCTATTCACGTTCCCCTATTAGATTCTACCAAACATTTAATAAATACAGAAAAATTAAAGATAATGAAACCCACTGCTTATCTGGTGAATACTTCCCGGGGTCTGGTTGTAGATGAGGCAGCGTTGGTTGAAGCCTTGAAGAATAAAACTATAGCTGGGGCAGCCCTAGATGTGTTTGAAAATGAACCCTACCTCTCCCCTGGCTTAGAGTTACTGGATAATGTTGTTTTAACTCCTCATATAGCCTCAGCAACCATTGAAGCCCGTTCAGCCATGGGAGAATTAGCTGCAAAAAATATTATTGCTGTTTTATCTAACCAGCCGCCACTAACTCCTGTAAAGGCTAAATAAGTTGCATTGGGTCTTATCAACTAGGGAATTAGTTCGTCACGGCTGAAAAAACCGTTCGCCCTTCCACGCGGCTCACTTGAAGTTTGTTTCGCACCAAGCTAAAAATAATCATCAAGTTTAACCAAGCGAAACGCACTACATTTTTTCTAGCTCGTGACTTCACTACTTCCCAAAAACATTTTATTATTGCTTGTGATTTCGCGCACAAAATGCCTGTGATATTAGGGCTGATGGTAAAAAAAGCGACTTTGCTATTTTTAATTAGAGAAAACAAAATACTTTTAGCTATTAAAAAAAGAGGTTTTGCAATGGGTAAATGGAATTATGTAATAAATGGGAAGGTAAGCCTAGTGAAACTCAGGAGATGAAACCTAAGTGGTTTAATAGAGATAAAATTCCTTATAAGAAGATGTGGGAGGATGATTCTTACTGGCTGCCGGAAGTTTTAAAAGGAAGAAAGATTAAAGGAAGTTTTATATATACAAATGACGAGCAAATTATAACCTACTCCATAGCTGATTTTTAGCATTCCTATGGTATATTAAATATATGGATTCTGCCCTTTTTGATGTTGCAATAATTGGCGGTGGGCCAGCGGCATGTGCAGCCGCTGTCTATGCAGCCAGGAAAAATTTAAAAACAATCCTCATTACCGAAAGCTTTGGTGGACAATCTATCGTTTCCGATAATATCCAAAACTGGATTGGTGAAGCCCATATTTCAGGTATGGATCTGGCAAAGAAATTAGAGGCTCATATAAGATCCTATCCTGAAGTTATCGAGATTAGAGAAGGGGAGAAAGTTACATCCGTTAAAGCTATTGATTGTGATACTAAATTAAGAGTTTGTGATTTTGAGGTTACAACCGATAAAGGTTTTTATAAATCTAAAACTATAATTATTGCATCTGGTGCCAGAAGGAGAGAACTTGGGGTGCCGGGTGAGGAAAAATACAAGGGTAAGGGAGTAGCTTATTGTTCAACTTGTGATGCTCCCCTATTTAAGGGTAAAAAAGTAGCAGTAATTGGAGGAGGAAATGCTGGGTTAGAAGCAGCCCAAGACTTGCTCCAATATGCGAATGAAGTATATATTTTGGACTTTGGGGATACAATTAAAGGTGATCCTAAAACTCTGGAAGAGATTAAAAAGGATCCTAAATTAAAAGAGATTATTTTAAACGCTGCAACAAGTGAAGTTTTAGGGACAGATTTGGTTAGTGGACTAAAGTATAAGAACAGAAAAAGCAATGAGGAAAAAACTTTGGAAGTGGGAGGGATATTTGTAGAAATAGGTTCAACACCCAATTCGGAAATTGTTAAAGATTTAGTGCAACTTGATGAACACAATCAAATTATGGTCAATTTTCAGCACGCTAGAACTTCCCATCCAGGGGTATTTGCAGCTGGGGATGTAACAAATGATCCTTATAAGCAAAACAATATTTCTGCTGGTGATGGCGTAAGAGCAGCTTTAGCTGCCTATGATTATCTTTTAGCCAGGCAAAAAATCTCACCAGCTGCTGAAGAGCCCCAAAATTTATGAATTTTTGGGATAAGTGGAAATTTAAATATCTTACAGTTGTATTAATTAGTGTGTTAATTGCAATCATTCTGGCGGAAAATGAAACATTTAAGAATTTTTTGCATAACCTAGGGTCTCTTGAATATGTTGGTGCATTATCCGCAGGGTTATTATTTGTTTCTACTTTTACATTTGCAATTTCTACCGTAATAATTGTACTTTTATCACAAGACATACATCCTTTAGCTATTGCTTTAATTGGGGGAGTAGGGGCTGTTTTAGGAGATTTATTAATTTTTAAACTTATTAAAGATAAATTAGGTCACGAATTAGCTTTACTTATCGGAAAAGAAGAAACCCACCATATTAAAGCCTTGCTTAAATCGAGATATGTCTCTTGGACTTTACCTTTAATTGGAGCTTTTATAATTGCTTCCCCTTTACCAGATGAATTAGGGATTAGCTTGTTAGGACTTACCAAAATATCTGATACCAAATTTATTTTAATTTCCTACCTCTCTAATTCCTTTGGTATACTGACAATAGCATCGGTCGTCAGAGTATTGCAAATATGAAACATCCAATCCAACTTGCCCGCTCCGAACTGGTAAATATTAGTCTAATAGAATTAATAAAATTGAGATTGCCCTGGCTGATCATTGGACTTTTAGGAGGATTAGTGGCAAGTTTGATTGTCAGCAAGTACGAGTTATCTCTTCGAGAAAATATAGCTTTGGTATTTTTTATTCCAGTAATAGCTTATATGTCAGATGCTATAGGTACTCAAACAGAAACCATATTTATCAGAGCTCTAACAGATCTAAAATTTAACATACTTACCTATATTTTAAGGGAGTTTGTTGTAGGATCAGTTTTAGGTTCAGTGGTTGGAGCTGCGGCTGCAATTGGAGCCTTTTTTCTTTCTTCATCAGTAGATGTAAGTTACGTTGTGGGAATATCAATATTTCTTTCAATGAGTGCAGCTACGATACTCGCCTGTCTGGTGCCAATTATTTTAAGATATTTTAAGAAGGATCCAGCAGTAGCTTCAGGACCCTTTACTACTGCTTTGCAGGATATAGTGAGTATAACAATTTATTTAGGAGTGGCAAACTCTCTACTTTAGCTTTAACAAAACTCGCAAACATTTTTAGCATCTCCTGGAGTTTTGCAGCAGGTGCTACAACAGTATATTTTTCCCTGGTGAGTAAACTGTTGTCCTGGCTTAATCGTTTTACCACACCTTGCACATGTATGGGGTTTTGTATCTGTTGCCATTTATAAAATATAAAAAAGCAAAGCAGATCTGTCAAGTAACCAGATTGCTTCTTAAATTAGTTGGTTTAGCTACTAAAAACTTCATTAATAAAAGTAAAATTGCCCCAATACCTAATATGAGAACCCAATCTCCTAAGTGCAGTGGCTGGATTTTAAAAAGTACCTGAAGTGAAGTTCCCAGAATAGATATTGGTAAGTAAAGTAGTAATAGTTGTAAAAGTAGAGAAGTTGCGATAGCTAGATTTAAAAACCTGTTGGAAAAAAGAGTTAAATTATATTGAGAGCGCAGGACAATAATAACTAACATCTCATATAAAACTATGGCAGTAAAGGTAAGAGTTTGAGCGTGAATTAGTGATTCTTTAGAAAATCCAAAAATTCCGAGAACCGCTACGCTCATCATCCCGCTTAGGAAAATTAGTAACCTCAGAAATTTTTTATTAATAATCTCTTCTCTGAATTGTTTAGGTGGAGAGAGCATGATATCTCCTCTAGCTTTATCAACTCCTAATGCAACAGCTGGTAAACCATCAGTAACTAAATTTATCCAAAGCAAGTGAATTGGCAAAAGGGGTAGTGGCCATCCTAAAATTACAGCTACAAAAATTACCGTCACTTCCATTGCGTTGGATGAAAGTAAGTAAGTTACAAATTTCCTAATATTTTCATAGATGCTTCTACCTTCCCTAACAGCAGCCACAATAGTATTAAAATGGTCGTCAAGTAAAATCATATCTGATGCATCTTTTGTCACATCAGTCCCGGTAATACCCATTGATACCCCAATATCAGCAGCTTTGAGTGCCGGGGCATCATTAACTCCATCACCGGTCATGGCAACCTGATGACCATGAGATTTTAAGGCCTTGACGATCTTAATTTTATCTTCCGGATTAACTCTAGCGTAAATGGATATATCCTCTACTATCTCTTGAAACTCACTATCACTTAAAGACGCTAATTCCTTTCCGGTAATACTTTTTCCTTCAATCCCAATCTCTTTCGCTATGGCTTGGGCTGTCAGTAAGTGATCTCCGGTAATCATTACTATTTTTATTCCAGCCTTTTTTTGGCAAACTTCAATAGCTTGTTTGACTCCTTCCCTGGGAGGATCAATTAACCCCTGTATTCCTAAAAAGACCAAATCGCCTTCCAGCTCCTTTTCCTGGGGTAAATTTTTTACTTGCTTATAGGCAAAGCCCAATACTCGCAGTGCCTGACTGGCCATTTGATCATTGACCTGAATAATTTTTTGCTTTTTTTCTTCGCTTAAAGGTTCAATTTTGCCGTTCATTTCTATTTTTGAGCACTTATTTAAAATGACCTCGGGTGCGCCTTTGCTGGTAACTAAATATTCATTTTCCAACTTAGAAACTGTTGTCATCATCTTTCGATTTGAGCTAAAGGGTACTTCTTGTACTCGAGGATATTTTTTGATCAATTCTGTTTGATCAAGACCGAAATCTAATAGCGCCGAGATAAGTGCTGCCTCCGTACTATCTCCAATTATTTTTTCATTACTTTTTCTGGCATTGGATGAAAGAAAAGCATAAGTAAAGATTTTTCCAAGTATTGGATTTTTTTCGTTTTCGCCGTAAGAATAGAATCTATCGTTTAAATAGATCTTTCTTACCTGCATAGTTCCTTCTGTTAAAGACCCGGTTTTATCAGCACAAATAATATCGGTTGAACCTAAAGTTTCCGCTGCCGGTAGATTTCTAAGTAGTGCTTTTTGTTTAACTAATCGCCTAGTGGCTAAGGCTAAAGAGATAGTTACAACAGCGGGTAGTCCCTCGGGAATAGCAGCTACTGCTAGGGCAACTGAGGAGATAGTAGCCTCAATTAATTGTTGCTCACCAAAAATAATCTCCTCCAGCCCAACCAATATGGCAATAACTAAAATTATTTTGCCAATAAAACCTCCCAAGCGGTTGAGTTTTTTTTGCATTGGAGTCGCAGAATCAACTTGAGTTGTTACTAAATGGGCGATTTTACCTAACTCTGTTTCCATTCCTGTTGATACAACTACCCCCAATCCCTTTCCACTACTGATTATTGTTCCCAAAAAAAGCATGTTTTTTTGATCAGCAATAGGTAAGTTGTTGGATAAAGGTTCAACTTTTTTGTCAACTGGGGTTGACTCACCGGTCAGTGTAGCCTCAATAGTGTATAAATTTATTTGTGAAGTTATCCTTAAATCAGCTGGGACTTTTTGGCCCTCATTAATAACCACTAAATCTCCAGGTACTAACTCTTTGGAAGGGATTTGAATTAAATTGCCACTACGAAAAATAAAAGAGTTAGCTGCTGAAAGTTTTTTAAGATGTTCAATTTCTTTTTCTACTTTATATTCTTGAAAAAATCCGACCAAAGCATTAATAATGACTATAGCTATGATCATTACCGCATCAACAATTTCCCCTAGAAAAATTGAAGCGAGGGAGGCCAAGAGTAAAATAATTACTAAAAAGTTGCTAAATTGAGCAAAAAGAATTAATAAGAAGTTTTTCCCTTTTTTTTCTTTTAAAATGTTTAAACCAAATTTATTCAGCCTGTGTTTAGCTTCTTCATCAGTAAGCCCTTTTTGTAAATCGGTTTGTAATAAAGAGGCAACTTTCTGGATAGGTAGAGTGTAAATTTTTTCCACTATATTTTGATTGTAGTATATAAGTAATGATAAAGTAGAAGTATGGGGTTAGTTACTGAAGTTTTGGCTCATGGAGTTGAAGAAGCTGCAACTTTAGCTTCTCCGGCTTTGGATCAGGTTATCCGTGCCAATTCTATTCAGTACTCTTTAATCTCCCTGGCAGTTGTTTTTATATTAGTAATTCTGTCTGTGCTGTTTAAGGAAAGACAGGAAAAATTCAAGTTTTTATTGTTTGGAGGTTTTGTTTTAGTGATAGTATTAAATACTGTCTATTTGGTTAGCTCCACTATCTATCTGAACAGTCAATCAATCACTGGCGGGCCTGTCCATTACCATGCTGATTTTGAAATTTATAATTGTGGGCAAAAAGTAGAGGTGAAAAATCCTGAAGGTTTATCTAATAAAGTTGGTACAGAAGTGGTGCATGAACATAATGACAACAGGATTCATATTGAAGGGGTGATTTTGAATAAGCATGATGCCAGCATTGGGCATTTTCTTGAGGCTTTAGGGGGAGAGCTGCGCCAAGACCGTATGTCCATACCTGCGGAAGATGGTTTACTGGAGCTGGAAAACGGCCAAATGTGTCATGATCAAGCCGGTATCTTGCAAGTTTTTGTTTATCGTACAGAGAGCGGCTCTTTTTATCAGCGAAAATTGACTGGTAACCCCCAGGATTATGTTATTTCGCCTTTTGGTCAAGTTCCGCCAGGGGACTGCATCATTATAGAGTTTGATAAACCAAAAGACAAAACAGATAAATTATGTATCTTTTATAAAGTAGCCAAAGAGAAAGGAGAAATTCGTGTTCGCTGATTTGCATCTGCCAACTTTAGGATTAGTTTTAGGTTCTGCTGCCATTGATTCCATTAACCCTTGTGCCATTGGAGTTTTAATTCTAATGATCTCAGTGATATTAGGAAATAATAAATCAGTTGGCCAAATGTTACTCTTGGGAGGCTTCTATATTTTGGCTATTTTTACTACCTATTTACTGGCAGGGTTGGGGCTTTTATATTTTTTGGTTGCAATCCCCCTTTTCGTGACAGAATATATTTCCATTACTGTTGGGATAATTATAGTTTTGCTTGGATTGGTAGAGATTAAAGATTATTTTTGGTATGGAAGAGGATTTTCCTTAGGCATCCCCCTTGTATTTACAGATAAAATTCACAAAATGGCTCAAAATGTCTCTGTGCCAGGGGTAATTTTAACAGGAGTTTTTGTGGCCGGAGTAGAGCTGCCTTGTACTGGAGCACCCTATTTAGCCATCATCACTATTTTATCCACTAACTTTAATACAGCTGCTTTTTTGATGCTGATTTTATATAACATAGTTTTTGTTCTGCCTTTAGTTTTAATCTTAATTTTGGTAGCAGGTGGGATCCAGCTGCCGGCAGTCAAGGCTTGGAAACAGGAAACCAGAGGATTAATGAGATTGGCTATTGGATTATTACTGATAGGTCTTGGATGGTTGTTGATACTGATTGCAAATGGTACCATTAATTTCGGATGATTCATATTGTAAAAAGAAGAAGACACAAAGAAGATTTTGATGAAAGAAAAATTTATGCTTCTGTTTATAGTGCTTGTCTGAGTTCTCATTTAAGCAAAGAGGAGGCAGAAAAAATTGCAGGAGAAATTAGTGAGAAAGTAAAAAACTGGGTTAGTACTGAAAAGGAAGTGACCAGCAATCAAATTTTTATTAAAGTTGGAGAGGAACTAGAAAAAATCAATAAACCTGCAGGATTTATGTATTCAACTCATAGAGATATCTCCTAATTTAATTTTTTAGGGTGACAAAAAAATCTGCAATAGCAGAAAACTTATTCAGTTTGGATTAATTCATTAAATGAACTCCCGATGTAGGTGTAGGAGTATGTGGGATCAAAAGAGGTATCTACTCCTTCCTCTAGGAACTTGAAAATATCCGCAGGTTTCCACACAAACAACCCCGGGGGTTACCATTATTATTAGCGGAAATTCCTAAGGATTCTTCGTTCGGATAACCTAATTCAGCTGCATAAACTTCAATACCTCTTCCTGTTTCTCCTACTGGTCAATACAAGATTTTCTTCTCTATTTTTAATGAACCAATACTCTTGTGCCTGGGTTTTCAGGAATAGCCCTGGCTACATTTTCTCCTGCAGGGACAGTGGGGCCTGCCCAATCAAAAAGTGCACCAATTTTATCTAGGGGTGAGTTAACACAACCATGGCTCATGGGTTGACCAAAGTTATTGTGCCAATATGCGCCGTGGATAGCATAACCTTTGTAAAAAAACATATTATGAGGAACGTTTGGCAAATAATAGTAGGTTCCGAGCTCTTTTGATCCTCCGCTCATCACTTGGTTTCTGGTTTTATACCAGATATTAAAAGTACCCTTAGGAGTAGGGGCCCACTTACCTGAGGAGATTGGAAATTCCATAATCTGTTTATTGCCTTCCCAAGCTCTTAGCATCTGTTCATCCAAAGACACTTCAATCCATTTTTCTTCACCAGCTGCATTCGTTGTGCCTAAAACCGTTGATGAATTATTATTAAAATTGCCTTGGGCAAGGGATGTTTTGGGATAATTTATAAATTCGCCGTTAAAAATTGCTACCTCTGCTTCATCATCAAATTCACCGCTAGTTGAAGTTACCTCTTCTTCATTACAACAAGATGTTGTAGTATCACCTGAAATTCCTAGTCTGTAAGCCAGCTCTCTTCTCAGGGGTAAATAGGCAATAGTAAAGGCAAATAGCACAATAACAACCAAAATGGGCAGGAATTTATACATAAATCATTGTTATATGTGCTAGGATAATAAGTCAAGGGGGAGGGGTATGGGAAAAATTCTTCAAGCAGTAATCTTATGCTTGGGAGCTATAGTAATAACTTTGTTTTTGCTTATTATCCAAGGACAAAGAGGGGAATCATTAATTTCTCCGGTATTGGGGCAATCCAGGCTCAAGTTAGCAGATAATATCTGGTATCCTAAAGAAGCTCCTAAATCTTTTCCTGATGCACCAGAAATTAGTGCAAAAGTAGCTTTTTTTATAGAAATGAATTCGGGGAAAGTACTGTTTGCTAAAAATTACAAGGAAAAAACCTCGATTGCTTCTTTAGTAAAAATTATGACTGCAATTGTTGCATTAGAAAACAGAAATTGGGACGAATTATTAAAAGTCTCATCGTATGCTGCAGAGGCGGAGCCAGATAAAATGTATCTTCAAAAAGAAGAAAGGCTCACAGTGGAGGATTTACTCAAAGGAATTTTTTTAGTTTCTGCCAATGACGCTGCGGAAGTTTTGGCAGAAGGAGTAACAGGCAGAAGAGAGGAATTTATCAACTTAATGAACTCTAAAGCTAAGCAATTAGGTATGTATGATACCAACTTTGTAAATTCAACGGGCTTAGAAGAAGATTTTAACCCTCAGCTTTCCAGCGCGTATGACGTTGCTATTATGTCCCGTTATGCAATTAAAAAATGGCCTAAATTAATAGAAATTTCCTCCAAACCTGAAATTTACATTCCTTCAGATTTAACTCATCAAGAATATTATCTTATCTCAGGTATTAATCTATTAACTACTTATCCTGGAGTAGTGGGATTTAAAACTGGGTTTACTCAGCAGGCTGGTTTAACCCTAGTAACTGTAGCAAAAAAAGAGGATAAAGAAGTAATGGGAGTATTACTTAGTGCAGTTAATAGAAGAGATGATGCTAAATTATTACTTGATTATTCTTTTAAAAAATTAGGAGTTAAATAGTAATTTACCTTTTTATCCGTAGGAAAGCTCTGCTTATCCGTAGGAAAGCTCTGCTTACCATCGTCAGATGGAAAGCTCTGCTTATTTTCAGCTGAAGCAGATTTAACAATTGCGAAAGTGAGTATTGCAGCGAAAATTAGAAGCAAAAGGACTGCTTGCAACTTCATCGGTAAAGATAATGATATTAAATCCCTCAGGTTTTGTCAAATTTAGACTACTATAACAAGCCAAATTGCTTACTTGTTTTTGGGTTTTATTTGGCTTATTATCATAATTACAGTTGAAAGGTTGTACTGGTTTTTTGCTTCCGTTAGCTTGGGTAAAATTTAAGTTTGTCGCAAAAAACCAAAACACTATATATTGTATATTGACAGTTTATCTAGACAATATGATATGTTAGATATGTTGAAGAGATTTAGGTTAGTTATACAACAGGTTGTGGTAGTGAATTATGAATTGTCCTTTTTGCAGGAGTCTTTTAAATAAAGTTGTGGATAAAAGAGCAGTAGCGGGGACGGGTGAGATCCGCCGCCGGCGAGAATGCTTAAAATGTCATCAACGTTTTTCTACTTACGAAAAATTGGCCAAACTTGAGATTATGGTAATTAAAAGGGATGGTCGAAAACAAATTTTTGATAAATTAAAACTGCAAATGGGAATTTCCAAAGCTTTAGAAAAGCGACCAGCTTTAGATCAAGTTGAAATAATAGCGGATCGGATTGAAGCTAAGATGAGAAAAGAAGGATTAAAAGAAGTAACCTCTAAGGTAATAGGTAGAACGGTCTTGGGAGAACTTAAGAAATTGGATAAGGTCGCTTACTTGCGGTTTGCCAGTGTTTACAGGCAGTTTAATAAACCAAGTGATTTTGCCAAAGAATTAACTAGTTTGTCTTAAGTTGAAAAGATAAGCGGTAGCTTGATTTCTAAAATTAAAATGAAAAAGATAAATAAATCAATTAATTTACAAATTATGCCTACATCTTCTCCAAAGAGAAGGACCAATGGTTTAAGAAACAGTCAAGTTAAAGATGGATTATTAAAAGATGTAAATTCCCGCACCTTTGAAACCAGATTAACCCCCCGCTACACAAAGATGCCACCTCTTCCTACTAACTCATCCCAACCTTCTTTTTCTGAGTCTAGCGAGAAAATATTAAAAGAGCGTTATTTACTAAAGGGGGGTAATTTAGAAACAGTTGAGACCATTGCTGAGAGATTTTGGCATGTAGCTTATGATGTTGCCTCAGCTGATTTTGATTTTGGGGCAACTAAAAAACAAGTTTTAAATAAAGCGCTGGATTTTTACAAAATGATGGTGCAGCAGGAGTTTCTGCCCAACTCCCCTACCATTATGAATGCAGGCAAGCAAAACGGTTTGCAGTATTCTGCCTGCTTTGTCTTACCGGTGGAAGATGACTTGGGAGGAATTTTTGACTCCATCAAATATGCAGCATTAATTCACCAAACAGGAGGAGGTACTGGTTTTGCATTTTCGCGACTTCGACCAAATGGCTCTAGGGTTAAAACTACGGGTGGAGTAGCTTCAGGCCCGGTCTCTTTTCTTCGAGTTTTTAATGCAGCTACTGAATCTATTAAACAAGGCGGTACAAGACGAGGAGCCAACATGGGAATTTTGCGAATTGATCATCCGGATGTATTAGAATTTATTAGATCTAAATCCGATTTGGATGAAAATAATGCCCCTGTTTATGAAGAAATCTCCCAATTTTTGCCTGAGGATAGTATTAGAGCACACTTTAAAAGGTTATTATTAGATCGTCAGATCTCTAATTTTAATATCTCCTGTGCAGTTACAGATAAGTTCATGGACGCTTATGCAAAAGGTGAAGATTATGATCTAATCGATCCTCATAATGGTGAAGCGGTAGGTAAACTAAATGCCAAAGCAGTTTTTGATGAGATTATTGATCGGGCATGGGATTGTGCTGATCCAGGTTTGATTTTTATTGATAGAATTAATAACTCTCCTGCTAATCCTATGAAAGGAGTGGAGGAAATTGAATCAACAAACCCGTGCGTTACAGGGAAGACATGGGTTCATACAAGCGAAGGCCCCAAACAGGTACATGACTTGATCGGTAAACCGTTTTTGGCAAGAGTGAATGGCACTGATCATCTTTCTAGCTTGGAAGGATTTTTCAAAACTGGAAATAAAAACCTACTGAAACTTCAAACTATCGAGGGATACAGTCTACAGTTAACTGCGGATCATTTAGTTAGAAAAGTTAATGTCGATACTAAAAGGATGGAATGGATCAAAGCAGGAGAACTAAAGAGTGGAGACTATATTGAGATTAATAATCACAGGATAAACACCGCCTGGTCAGGTAAATATACTAATCAAGAAGGATATCTAATAGGGTTATTAGTTGGAGATGGAACATTAAAATCCGATAAAGCTGTTCTGTCAGTTTGGGGTGGACATAACCTTCCTAATTTAATCCCCATTGCTGGTGTTCAAAGTGTAATGCAGGTTGCTTTGGATAGTTCGTACACCCTTCCTCATCGAAGTGATTTTTTGGGGTGGATGGCTCTACCTTCTCGTAATGAACATAGGTTAGCATTAGGCCATATAAAGAATTTAGCACTTGAATTAGGAATGTTACCTGGAAAAAAAACTATAACTGAAGGAGTAGAAAAAGCATCTAGTGATTTTTATAAAGGTTTCTTAAGAGGATTGTTTGACGCTGATGGTTCAGTTCAAGGTTATGAGGGAGGACGTACCTCTGTCAGACTTGCTCAATCTAATCTATCATTTCTTGAAGCAGTTCAAAGGATGTTACTTCGTCTAGGGATTTTTTCACATATTTACAAAAATAGACGAAAGGCTGGTAAAAAACTTCTACCTGATGGAAAAGGTGGATATAAAGATTACACAATTAAAGCTCAGCATGAGCTATCAATAACCAAAGATAATATTTTAGTATTTGATGAATTAATTGGCTTTTCTAATAGTAAAAAGGCAAAGAAGCTATCACAAAAAATAATAGCTCATAATAAGAGAAATTTTTATAAACAAGAATTTATAGCGAGGGTAGAAAGTATTAATTTTGAAGCTAAAAAAGAAGTTTACGATGTAAAAATCCCTGGAATAAACTACTATGACTCTAATGGAATTATATCCCATAATTGTGGGGAGCAACCTTTAGCGCCCTGGGATGCTTGCAATTTAGGCTCAATTAATTTAGGAAAATTTGTTAAAGATGGACAAATAGATTGGGAAGGGTTAAGAAAAGTTACTCATCAAGCAGTTGAGTTTTTAGATGATGTGGTTCAAACCAATCCTTACACTCTCCCTCAAATTTATGATGAGGTTCATAGTAATAGAAGAATTGGTTTGGGAGTAATGGGTTGGGCTGATATGTTATTTAAAATGAAGGTGGTATATGACAGTGAGGAGGCTTTAGAGTTGGGTGAGAAAGTGATGAAATTTATTAATGAAGAAGGACACAATAAGTCTTTAGAGTTGGCAAAGAAGCGTGGTCCTTTCCCAAATTGGCCAAGATCCATTTATTCAGACACCGCTGATGGATCCTCATTTAAGAGTAGGCCAAAATCTTCCGCTTTTAAAACAAATCAGCCTTTAAGGAATTCAACAGTTACAACCATTGCTCCAACTGGGACTATCTCCATCATTGGTGATTGTTCCTCAGGAATTGAGCCTGTTTTTGCGCTAGCTTATATCCACCGGGCTAAAGGCGATGGTGGAAAAACTGGTAATGAGATGAGATATTTAACTATTGCCAATAAAACCTTCACCGAGATTGCTAAAAATGAGGGATTTCACTCTGAGGATTTAGCTTCTAAAGTAATGGATCATGGAAGCGTTTCCGGGATTGAGGAAGTACCGACGGATTGGCAAAAAGTTTTTATAACTGCCCCGGAAATTTCTCCGCAGTGGCATGTCAAAATGCAATCAGCTTTTCAAAAATACACTGATAATGGAGTTTCTAAAACCATTAATTTACCCAATTCTGCCACCAGAGATGATGTTGCAGCAGCTTACTTAGCTGCTTGGGAAACAGGCTGCAATGGAATAACAGTTTATAGAGATGGTTCCAAAACTACCCAAGTTCTAAATGTCTCTAAAACACTTCAACCAAAAACTAATGGGTTAGTCCAAGAAGAGGTAACAGAGTTAAGTCAGGATTCCATAGTTTCTCGCCCGTTAATTTTGCGTGGCAGAACTTATAAGATCCAAACTCCGGTTGGAGAGGGTTTCATCACTATCAATAGAGATGAAAAAGATGAGCCGTTTGAAGTATTTATTAATATAGGCAAGGGTGGAATGCATACCATGGCAGATGCAGAAGCTATTGGTAGATTAGTTTCACTATCTTTGCGGATTTCCCGTTCCGGCAAAAATACACCAAGGCAAATTGCGGAAAAAATTATCGCTCAACTAAGGGGTATTGGCGGAGGATCACATGTAGGGTTTGGCAAAAACAGGGTAATGAGTTTAGCAGATGCTATAGCAAAAGCACTCTCTGAGGATTTAGCAAATTCCAAAAAAGAAGAATCAGCAGAGGTAGTGCCGCTTAATTTAACTGAGGATCAACAGCCTGCGCCTGAAACAACAACAGGTAGGGATGATGTAGCAGCTTCTAATTTAAGTTTACCTCTTAATAAAACAGCAGATTTATGTCCTGAATGTGGGGAAGTTACTCTAGTTAGGGAAGATGGTTGTGAGAAATGCTATAGCTGTGGATTTAGTAAATGCTAGGGTTTTCTCTAGCATTCCGGTTACCCTCCCAATATACTCTTAGGTTTCTCTGTAGTGCTTCTTTAGCTAAATCTTCAATTTCCTGAACTGAAATCACTCCTTGAAATATGTGATCCATTTGATCCCCAACATCTAATAAGGCCTCTTCAAATTCAGTCGCTTTTGAAGTTAATCTCCTGTCTCCATATGCAGCCAGGCGAGAAAAACCTGCTAGTATTCTTTTCTGAACCACATCATCCCAATTCCAGGAACACCTTCTCAATCCAGACTCAACTTGACTCCTAAACCCTTCATGACCACTGGTTGCTATTGCTAAAGTTCTTATTTGAGGAATATTCATAGCCATCCAAAATGGCCTGCTTGCCATTGTAGTTAGACCATAAATGCCGACAATGCCTTCCATAACAATTGGTTGAGTAGGATGTTGAGTAGGATAAAGAAATTCTAGTTCAACTCTGTCTCTTTGTAGGGCTCTAACAGCCTCTAAAGAGGCTATGTTTTGTAAGGTGTATTGTTAAAAAATCTTCTTCTTTCTGGCATACATTAAAAAAATATGTTAGATTAACCGGGAGTATAGGATCAAAATGGCAAAAAAGCAAGACAAAGATAAGAAGAAAATTAAATATAATACAGGGGGGAACCTTCAACCCCCGGGGTTGCCGCTCAAACCTCATCAATTAGTTTATGCTTTATAAATTCTAATTGTTTTGCATAATCTACTTGATCTAGAATAAATTGTTCGTAGGCCTTTGGAGACTTAAAAAAGTCAAGAATTATTAGTTTGTCACAAATCCCTTTGGTATCTTTTATATATTCTCTATAAGAAGACCACTCATATTGAGTTATATCTTTTGTTAGATAAGAGACAGTAGGATTTAAATGAATGTACCTTGAGAGATGGATTAATTGTTCATCTGATTCTACTAAAACTGCTTTAAATTCCCCCTGAAATAATGGTCCAACCCTCCTATATTTAATATTAAAGTATTTTGTGTAACTATTTGATAATTTACTAATAAATTCTGTAACTCCTCCATCTATCGTCTGTTTGACTAAAAAATGAAAATGATTAGGCATTAAGCAAAAACAAATAACTTCTACAATTTTTTTAGAAAAATCTATTTTGGTCATTTTAGGTTGAAAAAATTTAGAATAGCTGGGTTTAGGTCCCTGAAGCTGATAATATGATAGAGATTTATAGAATCTTTGGTAATCGCGCCTATTATTAAAAATAGGTTTCTTTTCTACTCCCCGATTATAAATATGATAATATTGACCATTTATTAAAGGGATGATTCTGCTTGGCATTACTAGCTCATATTAACAAAAATATCCGCAGGTTTCCACACAATCAACCCCGGGGGTTACCATGGTAAAAAAACGTTAATTGTGTATATTACAAACATGTCTGAACAAAAGAAAAATATAAAGAAAAAAATTAAATATAAGGAAACTAATAAAGGTTTGGTGATTGTTTATACAGGTGAGGGAAAAGGGAAAACTACAGCTGCGTTGGGTTTAGCATTAAGGGCAGCGGGCTATAAAAGAAAGGTTTTAATAGTGCAATTTGGCAAAATTTGGTTTACAGGAGAATTGGAGGGAGTTAAAAAATTAGCTCCTTATGTAAAATTAGTTCAGGGAGGTTTGGGATTTGTAAAGATTTTTGATGATAACTCCCCTTTTTCTGATCATGTAAAAGTAGCTAATAAAACATTTAACTTCCTATATAAAGAGGTAACTTCTGGAAAATATGATGTAGTGGTTGCAGATGAGATTGTAGGAGCGTTGGCAGGGAAATTACTCAAACACTCTCAAGTTGCTAAGTTAATTAAAGATAAACCTAAAGATTTGGATTTAATCCTTACAGGCCATCATGGCAAACCTAGCCTCTTTAAATTAGCAGATTTAGTTACAGAGATGACTCCCATAAAGCACCCTTTTGATAAAGGCTTTTTAGCCAAATCGGGAGTAGATTATTAAATATAGGGCTTTTACATCACTATTGTTTAATTAGATTCAAAGAGATACTATATAAAGTAAGTATCTTGACAGATATTAGCACTCATGTTAGTATTCTGCTAATAAAATGGCAATAGATTCAATAACTAATCCCATTAAATTGAAATCCTCCCATCCTGTAGGTTTACTTAGGGGTACAGTTATCTTTCCTGGAAATAGTATTCCTATTGTTTCAGGCAGATCTAAATCCAAAGCAGCTTTGGATGCTGCCTGGGAAGGGGATAGAGTAATTGTTTTTGTAACTCAAAAGAATGAAAGAATAGAAGACCCCAAAGAAGCTGATCTTTACTCTGTAGGTACTGTTTGTTTACTTAGAAGATTAATCAAAATTGATGGGGAGTATACAGTTACCGCAGAGGGAATAATGAGAGTATATATTAAATCTTTCCTCAAAACTGAGCCTCATATGGAGGCGGAAATTGAAGAGATCCCCGAGCTTTATGAAAAAAATGAAGAGACTGAAGCTTTAATGAGAACTGTTAAAGATCAACTAAAAAGATTTTTAGAATTGGGGGGAAATTCTTTATTTGATCCCAGTTCTTTGTCAAACTGGTCACATTTTTCAGGTAGCGATGATCCAAATCAACTAGTTAACTCAATCTCCCAGGCAATAGATTTTAAAACTATAGATAAACAGCAAATTTTAGAAATGGTTTCTGCTGCTGATAGGTTAAGAAGAGTTTCTGAACTGCTAGCCAAAGAGATTAGAGTTTTGGAAATTTATCAAAAAATCTCCTCTCATACCCAAGAGCGAGTTTCCAAAATGACCAAAGAGGCAATTTTAAGAGAGCAAATGAGAAGTATTGAGGAAGAGTTAGGGGAATCTGGAGAAAATCAAGAAATTAGGGAATTTGAGTTAAAAATTAGAAAAGCTAATATGCCAAAAGAGGTTAGAGAAAAGGCAACCAAAGAGCTATCAAGACTTTCTAAAATGTCATCCTACAACCCTGAGGCTGCTTATATTAGAAATTATTTAGAGTGGTTAACAGATTTACCTTGGAGAGTTAGTGGCAAAATTAAGATTGACCTTAAAAAGGCTCAGGGAATTTTGGATGAAGACCATTATGGTTTATCTAAAGTGAAGGAGCGAATTTTGGAATATTTAGCAGTCCATAAACTCTCAGGAAAAGTTAAGGGTCCAATTTTATGTTTTGTTGGACCTCCAGGAACAGGAAAAACTTCTATTGGTAAATCTATTGCCCGGGCTTTAAATCGAAAATTTGTTAAAGTTTCCTTAGGTGGAGTTAGGGACGAGGCAGAGATTAGGGGTCATAGAAGAACTTATGTTGGCTCAATGCCGGGGAGAGTAATTCAGGGTGTTAAGCAAGCAAATACGACCAATCCTGTTTTTATGTTGGATGAAATTGATAAATTAGGTGCAGATTATAGAGGAGATCCATCAGCAGCATTACTTGAAGCTTTGGATCCTGAACAAAACTTTGCTTTCTCAGATCACTACCTAGAGGTTCCTTATGATTTATCTAATGTGATGTTCATTACAACAGCCAATATTTTAGATACTATTCCTCCAGCCTTGCGGGATAGGTTAGAAGTTATACCTTATCCGGGTTATACCCAAGATGAGAAATTCCATATTGCCAAAAAGTTTTTAATCCCCAAAATTGTTAAATCCCACGGTCTAAAGGAGGACCAAATAGATTTTAACGATGAGGCTATTAATTTTATAATCCAGGCTTATACCAGAGAGGCTGGAGTAAGAAATTTAGAGAGAGAGCTTTCGGCAATTGTTAGAAAAATCGCGAGAAAGATAGCTGAAGGAGAGAAAGTTAAATCTTATGCAATAACTACTCAAGTAGTGGAAGAGTTATTAGGGCCAATTAAATTTATTCCTCAACTGGCAGAGATAGAAGATATGGTGGGTGCTTCAACAGGTCTTTCTGTAACTGAAGCAGGAGGAGATGTTTTGTTTATAGAAGTTACTTTAATGCCTGGTAAAGGAGCTGTACAACTTACAGGTCAACTTGGGGAAGTAATGAAGGAATCAGCCCAAGCTGCCATGAGCTATGTTAGATCTAATTGGAACAAGCTTTCACTGCCTGAGAGATTTTTCCATAAAGTAGATGTTCATGTACATGTACCTGAAGGTGCTATACCAAAGGATGGTCCATCAGCAGGTATTGCCCTAACAACTGCTATAGTTTCAGCTTTTACTAAAATCTCTGTTAGAAAAGATGTTGCAATGACTGGAGAGGTTACTTTAAGGGGAAGAGTTTTAGAGATTGGTGGATTTAAGGAAAAGGTCTTAGCAGCTCATCGGGCTGGAGTAAAAATAGTCATTGCACCTGAACATAATAGAAAAGATCTAATAGATATTCCAAAGTATGTCCAAGATGATTTAGAATTTCACTTTGTTAAGCATATGGATGAGGTTTTAAAAGTAGCTTTAATCAGACCACCACTACCTTCTCAGCCAAAAAGAGTTATTCCCACCCATCAACCTGCGCTAGCTTAAATGGTTTCAGAATTATTCAAGAGTAAGAATTTTTTAATAACAGGGGTTGGCAGTGGAATAGGAAGAGGGTTAGCATGGGAAGCGGAAGCCTTGGGGGCTAGTGTTTACGGAGTAGACCTTTTTCCACCACAGGATATTCCCACAACAATGAGATTAAGTTTTTTTCATGGAGATATAACGGATGAAGAAAGAATGGGGGTAATTGCTGAGCAGCTAAGGACGCAGTCAATAACTATAGATTATTTAGTTCTGGCAGCAGGAATAGGAAGTACTCATCCAAAGGAGAAAATCCTAAGTGTAAATTCAGGAGGAACTAGGATTTCTTATAGCGCTTTTAATGGATTATTAGTGCAAAGGGCCACGGTTATTTTCCTCTCTTCAGATTTAATAAACCTTGAAGACCCTGCAACTTCAGCATATGTACAATCTAAAAAAGAAGTTTCTGAGTTTGCTCAAATACTAGCTAGGGAAAGAACCGATTTAAGAGCCCTAACTCTTTTACCAGGACCTGTTGATACACCATTATTTAGAGGAAATAAACCTCAAGAAGTTATTAATAGGATTAGGGATGAGCATGGGATATTAAGTCCTGAGGAATTTGCAGGAATAATTTTAAGGCAAGTATTATCAGATCAAGTATTATCAGATCTGGAAGCTTATCCTGGTGGTTCTCAAATAAGAATCTATAAAAATATCTTAGAAAAATTAGCTTAAAAGTTAAATATCCGCAGGTTGCCACATAAACAACCCCGGGGGTTGCCTAGCTTAAATGGCTATAGCGCAATGTGTAGCTATTTTCCACCTCTAGTGTGGAAGTGGTTGAAGTTAGAACTTATTGGCAATTGCTGTTAGATACTGATGACCAAAATAATCATGTTGGTAGGTAGCTTGAGGTTCATAGGCACACCTTGATAAAATATCTAGGATTTCACCCTCCGTATAGTAAGATATTAATCTCTCATCACCATAAGTTCGAGAGATACCTCCTACTTTTCTTCTCCCCCTAGCTCGCGATTGGAGAACTCCAACTGCTAAAACTGCATCACCAGTTGTAAACCCTCTAATTTGTCTTAAGACATGAGGCAACATCCTATGAGGGAGGTGAGTTCCAATAGATGTGAATGCCCATATTCCTGCGAATCTTCTACCAAAATCAGGAAAATTCATAAAGTCCCCTTGGATGCTTTCAAAACCTCGCTCTCTGGTCATTTCTAGCATGGGGGCTGATGCATCAAAACAAACCACCCTTAACCCAAGCTCTCTTAACCGTTCTGACTCATAGCCTGGACCACTACCTACATTAAGAACCTCTGATCCTTGAGGTATTCCTTCTGCAAAGTCTGTAAATATTTCATTAGGAAAATCTCTCCAAAAAAGGGAATAATCTCTAGCGTACCTTTGGGCTACTTGGGGATCGCTGTAAGCTTCTATTGTAGTTGCGTGATCTAATGCCATAATTTATTCTACCAATCAATTATATATTTTTTAATACCCTATAGTCAAACTGCCTGCTATTGACACTAATTAACTTATAGTGTAAATTTCCCCTAATCAATTTTCTGCCTTCCATTTTTTGGAAATTTTGCATAATATAAAAAGACATGGAATTTTTGTTTAACAATATTGACCTTCTTATTTGGGGAGCAGCAGGTGCTGCCATTTTATATGGAATAATCCTCTCTGTATCCATACTTTCTCTACCCACTGGTACAGATAAAATGAGGGAAATTGCCTCAGCTATTCAAAAAGGAGCCGGCGCCTACCTTTTTCAGCAATATAAAATTGTAGGTGTTGTAGCCTTAGTATTTTCTGTTTTAATTTACCAAGCTTTAGGTTTAAATAGCGCTTATGGATTTTTAATTGGTGCATTTTTTTCTGCTTTGGCTGGATTAATAGGCATGTCTGTGGCAGTTAGGGCAAATATTAGGTGTGCGGAGGCAGCTAATGATGGTTTGGGAAAAGCATTTGATGTAGCTTATAAAGGTGGAGCTGTTACCGGGTTTTTAGTGGTTGGTTTAGCTTTAGCTGCTGTATATGGATTTTATCAATATACCCATGATATTAAAGCGCTGATTTCTTTGGGTTTTGGTGGATCTTTAATCTCTGTTTTTGCCAGGTTAGGTGGGGGGATATATACAAAAGGTGCAGATGTGGGAACAGATATGGTAGGTAAAGTAGAAGCAGGTATTCCTGAGGATGATCCAAGAAATCCAGGAGTTATTGCAGATTTGGTTGGGGATAATGTTGGAGATGACGCAGGAATGGCAGCAGATGTTTTTGAAACATATGTTATAACTATAATTGCGGCAATTTTACTGGGTCAATTTTTAATTCCTGGGAACTCTCAAATAATTAATTTTCCGCTAGCTTTAATGGCAGTTGCTACCTTTGCATCTATTGTAGGAAGTTTTTTTGTTAAGTTATCCGGTAAAAAAATTATGGGTGCGCTTTATCAAGGGTTAATTGTCACCATGGTTTTAGCCACCATTTTGTTTTATTTTGTCACCAATAGCTTAATGGTTGATAATGGGGTCTATTCTCCATTAAATCTTTTTTTTGCTTCTTTAATTGGACTTATTGTGACAGCGGGAATGATGGTAATTACTGAATTTTATACCGGGACAAAATGGGGGCCAGTCAAATTTTTGGCTCAAGCTTCTAAAACTGGACATGGCACAAATATTATTGCTGGTTTAGCGCTATCTATGCAATCCACTTTTGCTCCTATTCTATTAATAGCCGCTGCAACTTTGGTTGCATATTCTTTAGCAGGGTTATATGGAGTAGCAGTAGCTGCTTTAGGAATGCTTTCTTTAACAGGAATTGTAGTAGCAATTGATGCATTTGGGCCAATTACAGATAATGCCGGTGGAATTGCCGAAATGTCAGGTATGTCGCCTAAAGTAAGAGCTGTAACTGATCCACTGGACGCTGTTGGAAATACTACCAAAGCAGTTACTAAATCTTATGCAATTGGCTCCGCAGGATTAGCAGCACTGGTATTATTTGCAGCATATGCAGAGGAGCTTGGTTCAAATTTAGTATTTAGTCTTTCAGACCCCAGAGTTATTATTGGGTTATTTATTGGTGGGGCAATGCCTTATCTTTTTGCTGCTTTTGCCATGGAAGCAGTAGGCAAAGCAGGGGCAGCTGTAGTTGAGGAAGTGAGAAGACAGTTTAAAAAGATTAAGGGAATTATGGAGGGTAGCGCCAAACCTGACTATGGAAGTGCTGTCTCTATTGTTACTGCTGCAGCCCAAAAACAGATGCTTGTTCCAGCTTTAATCCCAATTGCCATTCCCATTTTAGTTGGGTATTTACTTGGTCCACTAGCTTTGGGAGGATTATTAATTGGTACTATAGTTACAGGGTTATTTGTAGCAATTTCTATGACCACAGGTGGAGCTGCTTGGGATAATGCAAAAAAATATATTGAGGCAGGGAATTTAGGGGGGAAGGGTAGTTTTGCTCACCAAGCAGCAGTTACAGGAGATACCGTTGGAGATCCATACAAAGATACAGCAGGTCCTGCTATTAATCCCATGATCAAGGTAGCAAATATAGTAGCATTACTCTTTGTGTCTTTTATCAAATAACCACTTTACTATTTTATTCCTTGTTTACGAACCTCCAATCCCGGTTTGGAAATGAACCTCCAATCCGGGATTGTAGGTTCATTCATAGTCAATAATAAGATGTTTAATTTGCTCTAGTGTTTTGCCATATTCCGCTTGATCCATAACAAATTGTTTGTAGTCCTCTGGTTTGGCAAAAAATTTCAAAATCTCCTCTTTAGCCAAGGGATAAATATTATTACTATTTAAAAAAGAGTGATAAGAAGACCAGGTGTAAAAATCTAAATTTTTAACCAAAAAAGAAACTAACGGATTTAAGTGGATATATCTCGATAAATGGATTAGCTGTTCATCTGTTTCTACCCTAACAGCTTTAAACATACCTTGGAAAACTGGTCCTTGATGGTTATGTTTTAGGTTGTGGTATTTAGTGTAGCTATGGGTAAATCTTCTCATAAACTCTGATATTCCACCATCTTTTATTTGTTTAACCAGTAAATGAAAATGATTAGGCATTAGACAAAAACATAAAATATCAACAATCTTTTTAGTTGTATCCATAGGAAATATTTTTGATTGCTTATAAAGAGATAATTTAGGTTTTGGATTTTGAATCTGATAATAAAAAAATGCCTGAATAAAACGTTTGTAATCTCTTTGGTCATTAAATATTATTTGCTTCTGTAGTCCCCTATTAAAAAGATGATAATATTCTCCATCTACAAAAGGAATAGTTCTATATGGCATAAACTTCAATTTAACTTTCCAATCCCGGTTTGTCAATATGTTTCCAATCCGGGATTGTTATGCCGTTGCAATCACTAAAAATTACTTGGTTGCAGCCAAACCCTTCTACTCCTATAATCTTAAGATTACAATGTCTCATCAAAATGAATCAGTGAAAGAAAATCCTGTGGTTGAGAAAGGAAGGCGGCGAGTTTTATCTATATTTCATCCCGGAGTTGGTCAGCGACAATTTACAATACCTGGATTAACGCCTCACTTAAAAGGTCTGCAAGGAAAAGTTATAGAGCATAGCAATATTTTTAGAGTTAATAGATTACTTGAAAAAGCTTTTCCTGAGCTGGTAGATACCCAATCAAGAGTTACCAGGGGTCCCCTAAACTATGATTTCTCAAAAATAAGAACTCATCAAAGGAGAATAGAAAGACTTAAGAGGGAGCTGGAAAAAGACAAAAAAGTGGTTAGTGTAATAAGCAGGACAGCTTTGTTTAGAGGACATTTAAAAAGGAAATTATCTGACGGGGAAATTGATGGAAGGGTGGTTTTAGGGGCGGGTGCTATATTATTTTCAATAGGAGTAGCTGCATACTACGAATGGAAAGCAAGGCAGGGGCAAGATTTAAAAAATATTTCTCAAGCAGTTAACGAGATAGACTTTACAGATTTTCACTCTACACTCCAACAAGTTCGAGGTAACTTAAGAAAAGTGATTCCTAGAATTAAAAGATGGGAGAAAAAAATAGAAGAAATCTGGCATAGATCCAAGACCACTTTATCAGTTGAGACATTTATTGATAAACATGGAAGACCACCTGATAAACCTTCAGATTTACTTTTAAACGCAGTTAAGCCTAAAGATAAGCAGTCTATTTAAATCCTAAATAATCTAGCAATGCTTTAAATCTGAGTGTATGGGGTTCTCCTATTTTTAAAATAGTTTTAAACACTTTAGTAAGCCTATCTGATTCAACCATAGGTTTACCTTCCTTTCCAAAAACTTGTGCTTGATGTAAATTTAAAATGGAATTAATTAATCCTAAATGAGTAAAAGCTTGGGGGAAATTTCCCAAATGTTCTTTAGTAAAGGGATCTAGCTCTTCTGCATATAAACCAAGTGGTGTACTATCATGAGTTATTTTATTAAGCCAAACTTTTGCCTCATCAACTCGTCCAAGTAGCGATAAGTTATCTATCAACCAAAAAGTGGACAAGAAAAATGCGCCCTCACCCTTTTTTAGCTTATCTTTTTCATTAGAGGTTCTTAATACAAACCAATCAATCACCAATTTTTGCATTACTTGGTTTAGTGTTGATAAAACTTTAGGATCGCTGGCGGGTAAAAACCCAACAATTGGAATGTTTAAACAACTAGCATCTATTATTTCGCTATCATAAGTATCAACAAAAGCATTAATTTTTTTATTAAATCCATTCTCCAAAATATCTTTTTTTATCTCCTCTTTAGTTTTTTCCCAGGATTTTATATCCGCAACAATACTTAGTTTTTTAGCAATTCTAATTCCTCTATCAACTCCTGCCCAGCACATCAACTTAGAATAAGTGTGGTGTTTTTCCTCCCCTCTTCCCTCCCAAATACCGTCATCTTTTTCCTTCCAGTGAATAGCGCAATAGTTGACGAGTTTTTTAACAAAACCCTTCATTGCTTCGTTTAAATCTCCTCCCGCATTAATATATAAATCAATTGCCGTTAAAACTTCACCAAAAATATCAAATTGTTTTTGATGAGCTGCTCCATTTCCTAACCTAACAGGTTTCGAATTTTTATAACCGCTTAAATTGGAAAGTTCTATCTCCTCAAATTTTTCATCACCATGTAATCCATACATAATGGAGGGGGGCGCATCTTTTTTAAGACAAACTTTTTCCAACCATTCAATAAACCTTTCTGCTTCTTTTACATATCCCAGGCCCAAAAAAGCATAAACAGTAAATGAGGCATCTCTTAGCCAACTGTAGCGATAATCCCAATTAAATTTACCACCAATTTTTTCAGGGAGTGAGGTAGTAGGTGCTGCTACAATCGCTCCAGTTGATTCAAAAAATAAAAGCTTTAAAGTTAGTGCAGATCTTTGAATTATTTCAAGGTAAGGACCCTCGTAACTACATTTTGATATCCACCACTGCCAATATGCTTCGGTCTCTTTATAAATTTTATGAAAATCATCCTTTGAATATTTAGGGATCTTATCTTCCTTTTGATAGATAGAAAATCCAAAGAAAATGTCTTGTTTTTCTTTAAGTTTAAAGTTTAAAGTTACTGTGTCGTTTTGAATTTTTGGTGGATAGAGAGTATAAAGAACAAGTCTATAAAGTGCATCTTCAAAAAAAACTGCGCCCCTTTTTATTTCAATTTTTGCTTTAGTTAAAACCCAATTGGGAGTCAGCTTTAAAGTTAAAACCATATCATGATCACCGCTAAGTGCCCTTACTTTTCTAACAATTTTTAGTCCAAACTTAGGGATATAATTTTTTTCATCCATCTCAATTGTTATTGGCATGAAATCAGTTACTACGACGTTACCTAGCTCATTAAAAAAGTAAGTTTTTAGAATGTTAGTATTACCTTTATATATTTGGTTTGTTTGATAACCTCCGTTTTTGGGTGCAATCTTAAAAAAGCCACCTTTTCTATCATCCAAAATCGAACAAAAATAGGCAGCAGAGTCAAAATTTGGCAAGCAACAAAAATCAATTGATCCATCATCAGAAATTAGCGCGCTAGAGCGACAGTCTCCAATTATCCCGTAGCTACTAATAGGTTTATACATAGCAGGGTAAATTTAGTATACAAAAAATTATGTTATACTGCTAAAGCTATGAAGCTTGCTAACTTAAAAACCAAAATTTTCTTAGATGGGGGAGATCCTAAAGAAACAGCAGAAATAAAAAATTTACTTGGTTTTTTAGATGGCCAAACAACTAACCCTACTTTAATTTCCAAAAACCCCGATGCTGCAAAACGGTTATCTAAAGGAGAAAAATTTTCCCCTGATGAAATTTTTGAATTTTATAAACAAGTTGTTAAAGAGATATCCAGGATTATTCCTGAGGGTTTTGTATCAATAGAAGTTTATGCAGATGCAAATACAAAACCTGCTGAAATGCTAAAGCAGGGAAAAGAAATGTTTAGATGGATTCCAAATGCACATATAAAATATCCAACAACAAGCACGGGTTTAGAAGCAGCTGAAAAATCTGTTAAAGAAAATTTAAGGGTTAATATGACCTTGGTTTTTTCGGAGGAACAAGCTGCAGCGGTCTACTCTGCTACCAAAGGTGCCAAAAAAGGAGAAGTCTTTGTTTCACCTTTTGTAGGCAGGTTAGATGATAAGGGGGAAAACGGGATGACCTTAATAGAAAATATTTTAAAAATGTATAGTGAGGGAGATAATCACGTTGAAGTTTTAACTGCCTCTGTTAGGAATTTAGAACATTTTATATATGCTTTGCATTTGCAGTCAGATATTATTACAGCTCCTTATAAAATATTAAAACAGTGGGGAGAATCAGGAATGCCACTACCAGGAGATGATTTTGTTTATATGGTTGAAGGGCTAGAGGATATTCCTTATAAATATTTAGATCTAGAGAAAGATTGGAGAGATTTTGATATTAAACATGAGTTAACTGATATTGGAATTGAAAAGTTTTCTTCTGATTGGAATTCTCTAATTAAATAATCTTGACTTCTTAAAATTTAGTCCTATAATCCTTGCTTAATATGAGTGCTGAAAGAAACGGGCCAAGGTGGATAAACTATAGAACCTTTATCCGTGAGGTAGTAATTGATCAAAGAAGAGCTCTAGAACTAGCATTACAAGTAGCTAGTGGAGAGCTGCAGGTTAGAAGACCTCAGGAGGCGGACTGGAATGAGATTGCAAAGTTAGTAGAAAGAGGGGACTTAAATAGTTACCACCAATGGGCATTACTCATTGGTCACGTACCCTGGATTAGAAGAACACTAAAAAATGATCCAGGTCAAGCAGTCAGAATGTTTGTAAGCACTGAGAAGATGCTTTTTGGAAAATCTCCTTTTAGCACAATGGATTATCGACCAAGATTTGTAACCACTTCCATAGGTGGGTTAGCAGAGCAGTTTGCCTCTAATCCCGCACTTTCCCGTTTAATGAGAATAGTTAGTGATACACCAATAGAGTTATTCCAATAAATCTTTATTTACACTCACAACTTTTTTCGCTATATTGATTCTATGAAAATTGGATATATTGGTTTGGGGAAAATGGGGAAAAATATGGTTTTAAACCTTTTGGAAAAAGGCATCAAAGTTGTGGCTTGGAATAGATCTCCTGAGCCTCTGGACGAAGTTGTTAAAGCTGGTGCAATAAAAGCAAAGAGTATTGAAGATTTGGTAGTGAACTTAGATTCTTCTGGTCCACTGGACCATCAGAATGACAGACATGGGCGAATTATTTGGTTAATGTTAACAGCAGGGGAGGTGGTTGACGAATATTTGGATAAACTTATCAAATTACTTGATAAAGGAGATTTAATAATTGATGGTGGAAACTCCTATTTTAAAGATACTCTAAGAAGAGGGGAAAATTTGAAAAAGTTAGGTATTAGATTTATGGATATTGGTACATCAGGCGGTCCTAGTGGTGCAAGAGAGGGTGCTTGTTTAATGATAGGCGGGGATAAAAAAGATTTTCAAGAAATTTTACCCTTAGTAAAAGCAGCATCTGCCAAGGATGCATATGGACATTTTGGGAAAGTAGGAGCAGGGCATTTTGTAAAAATGGTTCACAATGGGATTGAATATGGGATGATGGAATCTATTGCAGAGGGTGCCGCAATTTTAGAGAATTCTCAGTTTAATTTAGATCTAAGGGAAGTTTTTAGAGTTTACAATAGCCGCTCAGTGGTTGAGTCAAGACTAGTTGGTTGGTTACTGGATGCTTTTAGAGATGATCCAAAATTAAAAGATATTTCATCAGAAATTCACTCAACTGGCGAGGGGGAATGGACAATTAAAACTGCTAAAGAGATGGGAATAGATATTCCAGTAATAGAGGATTCATTTAAAGTTAGGAAAAATTCAAGCAAAGATAAGGAAAATTCACCCACTGGATTTCGCAACAAGTCAGTCTCAGCCATGCGTGGAAAATTTGGCCAACATTCTGTAAAAAAATCTTAAATAAATCCTTGCAAAAAATATTATAAGTTTGGTATCCTAGCATAGGAATTTTTCTCCTTAAAACTGTCTCTTAAGGACTCTGCCTAAAATCCCAATATGTCAAGCTATTCCACCTCCGGTGTGGATATCTATATCTTTATCTATCATGTTGTTTTTTATACCTGTTGTATATTATTATCTTTTTCATTAAGAACACAAAATAAGGAGGTGATTTAAATGTTTAAAGGAATTGAAGCAATTTTAATTGGTAGTGAGAATGCAACAAACTTAGCTAACTTTTATAGAGATAAAGTTGGATTGGAAATTAAATTTGAGGCAGAGATGGGGGAAGAGGATAGCCCAACTAATATGTATGAGATGGGAACTGGTGGAGTGAGTATTTATATAATGGATCACAAAGATGTGAAGGGTAAATCTAGCAATCCACAAAGGGTAATGTTTAATCTAGAGGTAGATGAAATTGAAAAGAATGTTAAAGAGTTAGAAGATAGGGGAGTTAAAAAAGTGCAAGATATATATCATGTAGAAAATTATGGATATATCGCTACTTTTGAGGATCTAGATGGAAATTATTTCCAATTAGTTAAGACTAAAGAGTAAAATACTAGATAGCGCAAAAATCCATGGAGGGTTCAAGCCAATATCGTCCATTTTTTTGGATAAACTGATCCGCTTCCTTGGGCCCCCAACTGCCGGGATTGTAACTATGTACTTTAGTTTTACTTTTTGCTAATGGATCAATGAATTTCCACTCAGATTCCACCTCTTCTACATTATTAAAGAATGTTTGATCCCCCTTTATAGCATCAAAAATTAAGCGCTCATATGGGTCTGGAAAATAGTGAGAATCAGAGCCTAGCCTATAACAAAATTGCATATAAGTGGGATCAAGTTCCCACCTATGGCCAGGCTTTTTAACTAAAATTTTTAAAACAATTCCTTCGTTGGGTTGAATTCTAAAAATTAAGACATTTGGTTCAGTTCCACTCCTTAGGTGTTTAAACAACCTATTGTGGGGTGTCTTAAAAATAATTGAAATTTCAGTGACAGTTTGGGAAAGTTTTTTCCCTCCCCTTACATATATTGGAACCCCTTTAAATCTTGCATTTTTAATCATTGTTTTAAAAGCAAAAAAAGTATCAGTTGAAGAATTTGGATTTACACTTTCTTCTTTCAAATATCCATCATATTGTCCTAAAACTAAATTTTTAGGGTCAACTTCTAAATTTTCTAAAATCTTAACTCTCTCTTTAGTTAGTGCTGCATCAGAATAATCTGTTGGTGCATCCATGGTGGCAAAAGCCAACATTTGTAAAAGGTGATTTTGACCAACGTCTTTAAGTGCACCAACGCTATCGTAATAACCTCCTCTTTTACCAATTCCAAAATCTTCAGTAGCAGTAATTTGGATGTGATCAACGTGATCTTTATTAAGTAAGGGCTCAAATATTCCATTACCAAATCTAAAAGCTAAAATATTTTGCAAAGTCTCTTTTCCAAGATAATGGTCCAGTCTATAAATTTGATCTTCTCTAAAATACGAAAGTAATAATTTATTTAAATCTTTAGCTGATTTAAGGTCATTGCCAATTGGTTTTTCTATCATTAATCTAACCCAGCCGTTTTTTTGCTCATTTAATTTTTCACTTTGCAAATTTTGAAAAATCTGATCATATAAATCAGGATAAGTTGCTAAGTAGAAAATTCTGTTACCTAATTTCTTATTTTCAGAGTCTAATTGGCTTAAAAATTGACTTAATTTTTTGTAAAGATTGCGATCAATAAGATTTCCATTTAGATAATGCATTCTGGTAAAAAGTTTTTCAAAAACTTCATCTTTAATAGCATGTTGGTGATGTCTATTTTCAGAGGTTAATACTTTTTTAATATATTCTCTAAATTCCTCTTTACTTTGGGGTGAGCGGGCAATACCTATTATTGAAGTTTCTTTAGGGAGTAAGTTTTTTTCCTCGATGTCATAGAGTGCAGGAATTAATTTTATTTGGGCTAAATTTCCGGTTATCCCAAATATTATTAAAGTAAAAGAATCCATCAAGAGATTAGGATATAGAATAATGAATTAAGAATCAAGAGAAATATTTAGATCCCGATGTGTCAAGCTAATTCCAATCCGGGATTGTAAGTTCATACCTTTGAAATTAGAGTAATTCCTGTGGAAGCAGTTAAATATTGATTTAGGAAATTATTTTTGTTAGGCTAACTAAGCAGTTATGTTAAAACCCTTTGCTTTAAGAGAACACTCCAAAATGCAGGAAGTTTTAATGGATCCAAATGCCACTGGGCCGGAGATCCACTATTACATGATTCGCGGTGGGTCTGATAAAACAAATGTCACAGTTTGGGAAACAGGGACTGTTGGTGGAGAGTACATTAAAACTTATGGACACTACCATGTTGGGGATTTGGATGAAACTTACTGGATAGTCCAAGGAGAAGGAATTGTGTTATTACAAACTAGAAAACAAGGAGCAAATAATCAGCTTATTGATGATGAGCTAGAAGCATTCTATGCAATCAAAGTAAAAGTTGGGGATAGTGTTTTTATTCCATCAGGTATGGGGCATCTGGTTGTAAACACTGGAAAAACTTGGCTTGTAACAATTGATGATAGCCCGGTCAATTTTGAAGAAGTAGATCCAGTCAGCTTACCCGGTCATGCTGATTATGAGGCAGTTAAAAAGATGAAGGGCTTTGGTTACTACGTTATTGAGGAAAGTGGAGAACCAAAAGCAGTTGCTAATACTAATTATAAAAATTTACCGGAGGTTAAATGGTTAACTCCATCAGAGTTTAGCGAACTAACGGGGCATTAATAGATCTATCAAGTGGTGTATTTTCTATATCAATTGTATTTCCACCAAATCTTTGCTGGATCCGATTGGCCTTATCTATTAATCCATTAATTTTAGAGAACTCATCTTTATTCTCCTGAATAAATTGGAAGGCATTAAACTCGCTAAAAATAAAAGATTGCCAAGAACTATTTGGGTGATACTTACTATTTAAGTAACTATCTTTTTCTTTTAAAGAACTTAATATGCTAATTGCCCAATAAAATTGTCTTCGATCCTCGGGATTAGATCCTTCGGCATTTTTATCTAGCTTATTTAGAATCTGCTGACTTTCATTAATGGATGGAATCCAGGCTTCATAAGCATCGGTAGATAAACTAGTTATGTAATAATAATCAATCTCATCATTAACAGTTGGTTTATATTTAGTAGCAATTAAGCCATCAATATTAAAAAGGTTTACAAATAAAAGAATAATTAAAGTTGCTGCTACATTAGTTGAGAAAAACCACTTTTCTTTTATATCTTTTAGAATTCTAACAAGTAGTATAAAAAGTAAAACGCTTAGCCAAACTATAAAAATAAATCCAAAAATTCTAGCTCTGGTTAAACCATGAGTTGCCTGATACAAATTTAAACGTTGCAGTGCAGATAAAAGTAATAGGCCAATTTCTAAAACCAAAACTGATGAAGTAATTTGAACAATGAATTTTTGTGTTGATTGCAAATTCCTCAAAAATCTCAAAACAAAAATTATTACAATGGTGGCAATACTTGATGCAATAAGTAATTCAAAAAATCCTTTTCTCACATACTCTGAATAAGTGAGACTTTGTATTCCCAGCTGGTGTAATTCTCTTTCATCCAGGTTGCTAAAAGGGTGACGATGCTTGTTGTTACTACCAGTAATTCATAAAAGCGGCCTAAGGTTTTCTTATCTGGATTTAGTAATGATTGTTCAGTCTTTTTAAGTTGGGTTATACCGAGGGTAAATACTGCCGAAAAAACGATTAACGATATTATTAACCTTTCCCAAAAGTTGCCCAAAAAGTTTTCAGTTAATTTGGCAAAAACTGGATCTGCGCGCAAAAGAATTATGGCAAGTATTACTAAAATGGGAATAGCTATGCCAACACCTCTAATAACTGCTGTTGCTATTTCCTTATGATTTTCTTTTTTAGAAATAGGAGGAGACTTAAAAAAATCAAATAAACTACTAAGTGAATCTCTTGCAATTAATAGGGGAGTCAGTAAAAATTGAGGAATTTGAAAATTAAATAGTTGCATATTTTTATAAAAATAAAGCGCCACAAAAGAAAAAAATATGGAAGTTAAAATATTAATGCTTGAAACTACCTCATTTGCCCGCAGACCTACTAAAAATGCAAATGTTATGGAAATTAAAGAAAAAACTATTCCAAGACTTAAGTATTTACTGCTTTTTTCCCGAGTTAAATAAAAATAGCTATGTAGAAGAAAAATAAAAACCCCTGCTCCAATTCCAATTTGAACTTTGTAGAAAAGTAAGTTGTAAAGAAAAGTAAAAACTAATGCACCCGCAATGGCAAGCATCTTGCTTATACAGTATACCAAAAGAGGTCAAATTAGCCTTAGGTTCCCTCTTGCCAGGAGTTTAAATATTTTTGCTGCTCTTTTGTTAATTTATCTATCTCTATCCCTAAAGTATTTAATTTAATTAAGGCTATCTCTTTATCAAATTCATCGGGAAGTTGATGGACTCCGGGCTTTAGTTTACTCGCAGAGAAGCTTTGCTTACTCGCAGAGAAGCTTTGCTTACTCGCAGAGAAGCTTTGCTTACTCGCAGAGAAGCTTTGCTTATTTTTTGCTAAATATTCAGCAGCTAGCGCTTGATTGGCAAAACTCATATCCATTACATCAGGAGGATGCCCCTCAGCAGATATTAGATTAATCAATCTCCCCTCTCCTAAAACAAAAACTTTTTTGCCACTACTTAATGTAACTTCTTCCAAATAATTCCTTAAAGTCCTTTTAGTTTTTGCCTCTTTAATTAAACCATTATAATCAAACTCAACATTAAAATGTCCGGCATTGGCCAAAATTACACCATTCTTTAATGAGTTAAAGTGGTTTTTAGAAATAACATGTTTATTACCAGTTGCGGTTACAATAATGTCAGCTAACTTTATTGCATCTGCAATTCTCATAACCTCAAACCCATCCATTGCTGCCTCTAGCGCTCTAACTGGATTTACCTCAGCAATAATAACTTGTGCCCCCATTCCTTTAGCTCTTGCAGCCAATCCCCTGCCACACCAACCATACCCGCAGATTAAAAACTTTTTACCAGCCAGTAAAACATTGGTGGCCCTTAAAATCCCATCAATTGTTGATTGACCCGTTCCATATCTGTTATCAAACATATGTTTTGTTAATGAATCATTAACAGCAATCACCGGTAAATTTAGCGCTCCATCTTTTTCCATCGCTTTTAATCTAATAACTCCTGTTGTTGTTTCCTCCGATGAACCAATTACATACTTTAGTTGGTTTTTTCTCTCACTATGTAAAAGGGAAACTAAATCCGCTCCATCATCCATTGTAATTTGAGGGTTAAAATCTAAAACTTTGTTTAAGTGATTGTAGTAGGTTTTAGTATCTTCTCCTTTTATAGCAAATGTTGGAATGTCAAAATCTTTTACTAGGGAAGCGGCAACTTCATCTTGGGTTGATAATGGGTTAGATGCACAAAGTGCAACTTTAGCTCCCCCTATCTTTAAAGTAATTACTAAGTTTGCAGTTTCTGCAGTAACGTGTAAGCATGCAGCTAAAGTAATATTTTTAAGTGGCTTTTCTTTTTTAAATCTTAACTTTATTTTCTCTAAAACTTTCATCTGGGATCCGGCCCATTCGATTTTTAATTTTCCAGATGAAGCAAGTTTTAAATCTTTTACATCACTCATAATAGTGTCATCCTGATCTTATTCCTTGTCATCCTGATCTTGCTACCTGTCATCCTGAGGGCAAAGCCCGAAGGATCTAGTTAAGAGATTCTTCACTACGTATCAGAATGACAACTCCTGCGTATCAAGTGACAACTCTTTTCCATAATTTTCCTTAAATCTTTTTTTAAATTCTTCTTTAGAAAATTGGTGATTTGTTGTACCATATTTTTCTATTGCAAAGCAAGCTGTTAGTGAACCCATTTGCCCGCAAATTTCTAAATCTAAATTATTTAAATACCCAGTTATAAATCCAGATCTGTAAGCATCCCCTGCCCCCGTTGGATCAACTACTTCTTTTGGAACTGCTGGAGAAATTTTAAATTCCTTACTCCTTATTTTTATTATTGATCCTTGGGCTCCTAATGTAATAATTAATATTTCAACAATTTTCAATAAATCGTCATCTGATAATTTTAGTCTGGATTTTATTAAACCAATTTCGTAATCATTACCAATTAAAATTTTTGCACTTTTAATACCCTTATTTAATTCTTCGTTGCTAAATCTGGGAAGCTGCATTCCGGGATCAAACATGTAGGGAATGTTTAACTTTAGTGCTTGTTTTGCAAAATTAATCATTGCTTCCGTACTGGTTGGAGCAATAATTAAAAAGTCTGGTTTTGGATTTTCAATCTGTAGATCTTTATCGAAATTCATAGATCCTGGATAAAAACCTGTTATTTGGTTATCATTTTTATCTGTTGTAATAAATGCCATTGCACTCCCCTCGTTAGGGATTATTTTTATATTTGATGTATCCACCCCATTTTTTTCTAGAAAAATTTTATAATCATCAAAATCATTACCAGCGCAAGATAAAATTCCAACCCTTTGTTTAAGTAAAGCTAGAGTATAAGCAATATTTCCAGCAGTCCCTCCTTTTTCTTTTTTTAAAGTATTAACTAGAAATGAAAGATTAAGAATGTGGATTTTCTTTGGATCAATATGGTCCGCAAAACTTCCCGGAAAATCCATAATATAATCAAAAGCCAAAGAACCTGTTACTAAAATCATAATTTAAAGATTATTGCATAAAAGTAAGCTTAATAGTATATTTTGCAATATGGTATATAGAATGGAGTGTGATGCGAATTTTGCGGGCCCAGCAAGGATAGAAAATGGAGCTAGGTTGTTTAATATGATTGTCTATCAAGATGATTTACCAGGAGGTATAGATTATACAAATTGGACTGTAGTTGAACATAATTCAAGAGGTAGAAGAGGGAAAATTATACGTACTGGAATTGAAGCAAAAAGCGATAGAGTAGTACTACACAGCCATGATACAAAAGGTAAAGCGATAGAGCTTCTGCATGAAAGGTTTAGGGATGGATTAAGAATTATATATACTATAATGGGAACGGAATATTGGTGCAAAATTTTTCCAGTTGAACAATCACCCAGAGGACCATCAGAGGCAAAAAAGTTTATTGATAATTACGGTTGGCATATGCCTACTTATGGTTCTAGAAGATCTCCAAGAAGATAAAATTTAGGAAATTATAACTTTGTGATATAGCTTGACTAATCTATTTTCTCTTTCTAATTCTAGCTTTCTTCTTCTAAGTGTTACTTCCTCTCGGGATATATCATGATGAAATGTATCTCTCATACCTCTGGTAGCCAATACAACCCTGCTGATTATATCTGGAGTTATATTTACTGGTCTTCCTTCCCATGTAAAATGTAAATGCCCTCTTGGTAGTTGCACTCCTTTATCAGGGACCCTCCATAGTTCTTGCTCCGGCACTACTGGCTTGAACTGATCTCTATCTGAGGGGATAAATGTTACTTCTAAAATCTCATTTCCTTGGATATCTACAACCTGGGTAAAGGGAATCTTTGGTTTTTGGGGGCGGGTAGGATGTTCTCTAACAATAGCTACTACATCGCCGTTGGTTATAGAGACTGCTTTAAAATGTGCGGGAGTATAAGGTTGCCAAGTGGAGATTACTTGAGGATTTTCAGTGTGGGCATCTGCAAGATGTAATCTTGAAGCAAATAAAACATGCAAATCACCAATTGTGGCAAAAGAGGTTGTGGTATATGTAGCAATTGCTCTTAAAGGTCTTGCATAATTTTCAAAAAAAGAAGCTAAAAAGGGATCTTGGATATCGCTGATGGTCTTGTCTTGAGGCAAAAGGACACTTTTTTTAACTTGTCTTAAATCCACTTTGGCAGTTCTCCATAAAGAGTCAGGAGCCATATCTGCCCAATCTTGGTAAGTATCTGGATCACGATCAAGTATGTCCCCGACTCTTTCTTGAACAAACGCATTTCCTGATATTCCTAATCCAAGAATCAAGCGATATGCTTGGTTTAATATTCTGGTCCTTATTAACCTTCTCTCAGGACTTCTCCCAGCCAAATCAGCTTTTAACCCTTCCTCAAGTAACTTATAGAAGAAGCGTCTTCTTCCTAAAGTTGCACGATTAGCTATTTTTCTATCCCTTGACTCAGCATGTTCAAAACCACTTAAATTGACAGGTATATTTTCACCTAAGCCATCAAGTTCAAATAACCTATCTAATCTTGACATGGGGAAGATTATAACATAATAAGGCCTATAATGTTAAAGGTACTGCCAGCGGGAGTTGAACCCGCGATTTCATGTCCCGACTATGTCGAGGATTCACGATCCCGGTTATACCGCGGATGCACGATTCAATCGGCATGAAATCGGAAGATGAAAACCAAGTGCCCCTAGTAGCTCCAACCGGATTCGAACCGGTGTTCTAGCGTTGAGAACGCTATGTCCTAGACCTCTAGACGATGGAGCCGTTTATTAAATTTTCAATTGCCGCCCTACTTTTAAGAGACTTTAGGTAATATTCTCTCTTTTTTGCTTCGGACCTTGTTTTGAAAGTCTCTTGGTAAATTATCTTGTAAGGTATTCTACTTTTTGTATATCTCGAATAACCTTTGTTATGTCTCGATATTCTTTTATCTAAATCATCAGTACTTCCAATATAGTAACTTCCATCTTTTAGACTTTGTATTATATAGGTAGTAGACACTGATTTCGGGCCACTAGTCCCGACAAATAAGATTTGTCGAGGATCCTCGATCCAAAAAGGATCGGGAACGATGGCGGCGCATGCTCAATTTTACCAAAAATACTCGATTTGCACTACGTGGTGAATATTGTTTTGCTTTAGCGTTGATCTGATAAATTGTTTACTCTATACTTTAAGCTATGGCTTTGGAAAATTTACAAAAAGAACGCTTAAAAAAGTTAAAAAATATTAAAAATTTAGGGATAAATGCTTACCCTTCTTTGGTAAACAGAAAGCAGACAACAGCCCAGGCTGTTAAAATGCTCGGGAAAAATGTTGCTGTGGCAGGAAGGATTAGGTCTTTGCGTCCTCATGGCAAAATAACTTTTGCAGATTTGGAAGATGAGTCAGGAAAAATTCAGTTATTTTTCTCTTTAAATGAATTACCCGGGGATAAATATGATATTTTAGCTAATTTAGATATTGGAGATTTTTTATCTGCTGAGGGTGAAGTTTTTAAAACCCAAGCAGGGGAAGTTACAGTTAAAGTAAAAAGCTATTCACTTTTAACAAAATCTCTAAGACCTCTTCCCTCAAAGTTTTACGGACTCGCAGATATTGAGGAAAGATATAGACAAAGGTATGTAGATTTAATTATTAATCCTGATGTTAGAAAAACTCTTGATATTAGACATAAAGCAATTAGATTTTTAAGAAACTTTATGGAGGAAAAAGGTTTTGTAGAGGTTGAAACTCCAACTCTGCAGCCTATTTATGGGGGTGCAACAGCTAAACCATTTGTAACTTCTCATCACGCCTTGGATTCTAAATTTTATTTGCGTATCTCGGATGAACTTTATTTAAAACGTTTAATTGTTGGAGGATTTGAGAAGGTTTTTGAAATTTGTAAAGACTTTAGAAATGAAGGGATAGACAGACAACATAATCCTGAGTTTACTATGATGGAATTTTATTGGGCTTATGCAGAATACGGCGACTTAATGAAGTTAACTGAAGAAATGGTCTCCAAACTGGTAAAGGAAATTCATGGAAATTTTAAATTTAAGTTTGAAGAGAAAAAATTAGATTTTAGTGCACCCTTTAAAAGGGTAAAGTTTGCAGATTTAGTTAAAGAGCACTCTGGTATAGATTTAAATGAAGTTGACAGCGAAGAAAAATTGCTTCAAGTAATAAAAGAAAAAGAGATTAAACTTGAATTACATAATGTAGTAGGGTATGGACCTTTGGTTGATGAGCTTTATAAAACAGTTGCTGGACCAAATATTACTCAGCCCACCTTTATAACTGATTATCCTTATGAGATGTTACCTTTAGCGAAAGCTAAAGAAGAAGATCCAACACGCCCCTCCTCCGGAGGTAAAAAAGCAGCTAGCTTCCAACTTCTTTGTATGGGGTTTGAGTTAGTAAAAGCTTACAATGAGTTAAATGATCCAGCTGAGCAAAAGAAAAAATGGATTGATGAGATAAATCTTGGAAAAAAAGGCTTAGAAGAACACCAAGTTTTAGATGAGGATTATATTAGAGCACTGGAGTATGGTATGCCGCCAACAGCCGGGTGGGGAATGGGAGTAGATAGATTAGTTTCTCTTTTAACAAACCAGCATTCAATAAAAGATGTAATTTTATTCCCAACTCTAAAGCCTGAGAAAAAATTGAAAATCCCTTCTCTAAAGAGAGCTGACGAATCACGAGTAAAACAGGATTTCAGCAAAAAGATGGTTGTTGTTTTAAATAAATCCGTTAAATCTTGGGAAGCTATGAATACAGTGGGACATATTAGTGCTTTCTTGGGTAATAAAATGCGAGAGAGTTTTGATACTGGAGATTATTTCAAAACCAAGGATGGGAAAAAGCACCCAAGAAATTCCCAGTACCCAGTCGTTACACTAGTTGCAAGTAAGAAGGATCTTAAGAAATTAATTAATGAATTAAGAGATACAGATTTAATTTACATAGGTTATGTTCCAGAAATGGTGGAATTCACAGATGATCAAAAATTAGAAAAAGCTATTAGTAGTATGGAAGATGAGAAAGATGAGAAAATAGAATATTTAGGAGTTGGAATATTTGGAGAAAATGAGAAAATGAAAGAACTGACAAAACAATTTAGTTTATGGAAGTAACTAGTATGATAGTCTAGTCTATCATACTAAGATACTAAAATATTAAATTATGATTATGAAAAGAGAAGAAGCATATAAACTAATGACAGAGATGATTAAAAATCCCAATTTGCAAAAGCATGGGTTGGCTGTTGAGGCAATAATGAGAGAGCTTTGTAAATATTTAAGAAAAAGAGAAAAACTAGATCCTTCGGCTTTGTCTCAGGATGACAAGTGGTGGGATATTGAATTTGATGAAGAGGAGTGGGCAATAGTTGGACTTTTACATGACGCTGATTATGAATTAATAGAAAAAGATCCTACCCGTCACACACTGGTAACAGAAGAAAGGGTCCGACCCTTAGGCGCTAGTGAAAGAATTATAAATGGGATAAAAGCTCATCATGATGGGATTAAAGAAACTAGGGATAATTATTTAGAAAAGTCAGTTTATGCAGCAGATGAGTTATCTGGTTTAATAACAGCTTGTGCTTTGGTTAAAGAAAAAAAATTATCCAATGTAACTGTTGAAACTGTAATGAAAAAATTTCCTGAAAAAAACTTTGCTGCTGGTGCAAAAAGGGATCAAATTTTAGCCTGTGAGAACGAATTAAAAGTTCCTCTGGAGGAGTTTGTAGGAATTGCACTAAAAGCCATGCAGGGAATTAGCAAAGAATTGGATCTATGATTTTGTCATTTCGAATGTAAGTGAGAAATCTCAAGATTTATTATGTCTATATAATAGCCAGTAAGACAGGAACGTTATATATTGGAGTTACTAATGATTTGCATCGCAGAATATATGAGCATAGAAATAAATTGATTAAAGGATTTACAGAAAAATATAATATTGATAGACTTATGTATTTCCAAGAATTTGAAGATATAAACCAAGCAATTGAAGCAGAGAAAAAGTTTAAAAAATGGAGTAGAGATAAAAAAATGAATTTGATAAAAACCATGAACCCTGATTTTAAAGATTTATATGAAAGATTAATCTAGAGATCTCTCTCAGGCAAGCTCTGATCGAGATGACAAAGGAACTTATGCTTGATATAAATTTTATTAGAGAAAATAAAGATTTAGTTAAAAAAGCAGTTAAAGATAAAAAATTAGAGGTTGATGTGGATCAACTTTTAGAGGTTGATCAAAAAAGAAGAGATTTGATTCAAAAAGTTGAGAGTTTGAGAGCTGATCGAAATATTGCAGCAAAAGATAGGAATATAGAAAAGGGGAAAGAGGTTAAGGAAAAATTGGATAGTTTGGAGGATGAATTAAAAAGAAAGGAAGAAAAATTTAATCACTTAATGCTTTTTGTCCCAAATATTCCAGCAGGTGATGCACCCATAGGCAAAGATGCTGATTCTAATAAAGAAGTTTCCAAGTGGGGAGAGATTCCTAAATTTAATTTTACCCCTAAAGACCATATAGAGTTAGGAAAACTTTTGGATATTATTGATTTAGAACAAGGAGCAAAAGTTTCTGGGTTTAGAGGATACTATCTAAAAAATGAAGGAGCAATTTTACATTTTGCCCTTTTAAATTATGCATTTAAAAAAATTATTGAAAAAGGTTTTAGAGTACTTGTCCCCCCAACTTTAGTTAGGGAAAATGTTTTAATTGGCTCAGGGCACTTTCCTTTTGGTAAGGAAAATGTTTATCAAATTGCCAATCCCGGAAAATTGGAAACTGGGGAAGAGGTAAAAACTCCTTTATTTTTAACAGGAACTTCTGAACCATCTCTGCTTGCCTATTTTATGGATAAAACTTTAACTGAGGAGGAGCTACCTATTAAAGTTGCAGCAATGACCCAGTGTTACAGGTCAGAAGTTGGGGATTATGGCAAAGATACAAGAGGTTTATTTAGGCTTCATGAATTTGCCAAAGTAGAACAAGTAGTAATTTGTAAAAATGATCTTGCAGAGTCAGAGGAATATTTTAATGAAATGCAAAAAATATCTGAGGATTTATTGCAAGAATTAGGCATCCCCTATCATGTGATTGCAACTTCAACAGGCGATATGGGAGCAGGAAAACTTAGAATGAATGATATTGAAGCTTGGATGATGGGTAGAGGAAAATATGGGGAGACTCATTCAAATTCTAATTTAACTGATTGGCAAGCAAGAAGATTGAACTTAAAGTTTAAAGGCAAAGATGGCAAAACTTACTTTGTTTATACTTTAAATAATACAGTTATTGCCTCTCCTAGAATTTTAATTGCTGTTTTGGAAAACTTTCAAATGGAAGATGGGAGTGTAAAAATTCCAGAGGTTTTAGTCCCTTATACCAATTTTTCTGAAATTGTTCCTAAAAAATAAATTATTTCTTATTTTTCTTGCTGTCTTTGTTTAATCAAATCAAAAGCTGATCCCCCAGTAGTATTGCCTGTATCTCCATTTATCTCTCCAAAACTTGAAGATGCATCTGAAGGGAGGGGAGTTTCTGCAGGTTCTGGAGTAGGTTCTGGTGTTGGTTCACTGATAGGGGATGAAGTGGGAAGCTCTTGGGTAACTGGGGGTGTATTGTTTTGAGTTGTAGTGGATGTTTCATTTCCCCTACCTATTCCCAGGATAAAATAAAGTGAAGCAGCTGTAACAACTAAAATTATTACAACGGCTCCAATTATTGCAATTTTAGGAATTCCCTTATGTGGTTCCGCTTCAGTTTCAGGAATACCTGTTTGCTTTTGTTCAGGAGGAACCACAAGTGAATCATTATTAGAAAGCGTTGGGTTATATATTTCTGGTGGCGGCTGTGTTGGGCTTTCTGCCAGCTGAGAAAGATCAGTAGGTGCTGCCTCTCCGTTTTGAGGAGGAGTAGTCAGGTCAATGGGACCATTTTCACTGGTAGGGGTAGTGGCGGATGAAGTAGTGGGTTCGATCGGCTCAGTTTGGGCTGGGGTTTCAGATACTGGAGCTGACCAAGTCGGAACAGGTTGCTCTTGAGGTGTTGAAGGTGAGCCTCCAATTCCATAAGCACTTAAATCAAGTGGTTGGTTAGTATCAGCCAAAGATGTGTTGGGCGGGGTTTGAGATATATCTTGTGTAACAGAGAAAGGATTAGCAGGCAATTGAGGTTCGCTAGGTGTAGGACTGGAAAATGAAGGAGCACTCAAACCTTGATCCATAGCTGATGGAGGAGCAGCTTGAGGACCAGCAGGAAGTGAAGAATCAGATAACCCTGATAAATTCGAAGGAGGGGGAGGGGATGATAAAAAAGGATTATTTTGTAAGGAAGCAGATAAATTAGGAGTGGGTGGGGGAGGCGAGGTAGTTGAGGTGTCCATAGTAGGTGGGATTGTAGGTTCATTAGGTAAAATGGAGGAAGGGGGTTGGTTTAGGTCAAACTGTGAAGGACTATTGGGGAGTGTGACTGGCGGAAGATTAGTCGTAGTATCATCAGGTACTGGGGTGGCGTTTAAATCTGGCGTTGGTGAGGGAACTTGAGTAGGATTTGTACCTGTTGGATTAAAAGTAGTAACAGGAGGCATTGTATTAAGTGGAGGTGCTGCCAAATTAGCTCCTGTCGGATCTTGAGGAGAGGAAAAGCTAAAACCCGCATTTGAAACTGGAGGAGGTGATGTTGAACCTACTGTAGCAGATGTATCAGGCGGATTTGTAGAATTATTATTGGAATTGTCCATGGCAGTAAAGCCAATCAAGGCTTGATTTTAAGTTTATCTGAGTAGCTATGTCCTGTCAATCTAGAGTAAGTGTCCATTTTGCTAAGGCTACCTTTAATTGATACAATATGCAAGTCTTATGCTCAATTTTTTAAATAAATTTTTAGATGCGAATGCGCGTGAACTAAATAGACTCCAAAAAATTGTTGACCAAATTAATAATAAAGAGGGCAAAATTAAAAAGTTAACTGATACTCAAATTAAAGCCAAAGCAGAGGAGCTTAAAAAAAGGTTTCAAAAAGGCGAAACACTAGATCAACTTTTGCCTGAGACTTTTGCACTGGTAAGAGAGGTGGGATCAAGACATTTAAACCAGCGGCATTTTGATGTTCAGCTAATGGCGGGTATTGCATTGCATGATGGAAAAATTGCTGAGCAAAAAACAGGTGAAGGTAAAACTCACTCAGCTACCTTGGCCTTAGCTTTAAACGCTCTAACTGGTAGGGGAGTTCATTTAGTAACAGTAAATGACTATCTGGCCAGAAGGGACTGTGGCTGGAATGGTCCTATTTTCCATGCCTTAGGTTTATCTTGTGCAGTTATTATTCACGAGCAAGCTTTTCTTTATGATCCTAAATATTCTAATAAAGAAGTAACAGATAAAAGACTGAAACACTTAAAACCTATTTCCAGACAAGAGGCATATAACGCAGATATTACTTATGGAACTAATAATGAGTTTGGATTTGATTATTTGCGAGATAACATGGTTCATTCTTTAGCTGAAGCTAGGCAGCGGGGTCATTATTTTGCAATTGTTGATGAGGTTGACTCAATTTTAATTGATGAGGCCAGGACTCCTTTAATTATCTCTGCTCCAGCAGAGGAAGCTACAGAAAAATATAGCAAATTTGCCAAAATTATAGATTCCCTTTCTAGTGATGGGGATTATGTTATTGATGAAAAACTCCGAACTGCCCATTTAACAGAACATGGAACAATCAAGATAGAAAAAATCTTAGGAGTTGATAATTTATATGAAAAAGATTTTTCAACGTTACACCATTTGGAAGAGGCTCTAAAAGCTAGGACTTTGTTTAAAAAAGATAAAGATTACGTAGTTAGAGATGGGGAAGTTATTATTGTAGATGAGTTTACAGGAAGATTAATGCCAGGTCGTCGCTACTCTGAGGGGTTACATCAAGCTATAGAAGCAAAAGAGGGTGTTCCAATACAGCAAGAATCACAAACGCTAGCTACCATCTCTTTTCAAAACTATTTTAGGATGTATGAAAAGTTGGCCGGAATGACAGGAACTGCTGCGACAGAGGCCGAAGAGTTTCACAAAATTTATAAATTAGAAGTAGTCATAGTACCAACTCATAAGCCTATGATCAGAAAAGATCACTCTGATTCCATCTATAAAACTCAATCAGTCAAATACAGCGCTGTTGCAAATGCTATTGATGAAATTCATAAAATGGGCCAGCCCATTTTAGTTGGTACTACCTCAATTGAAAAAAATGAATTTTTATCAGACCTTTTAAAGAAAAAAGGTATCTCTCATGCTCTCTTGAACGCTAAAAACCACGAAAAAGAAGCAGAGATAATTGCAAAAGCAGGTGAGCGGGGAGCAGTGACTGTTGCAACTAATTTAGCCGGTCGAGGAGTGGATATTAAACTAGGAAAAGGGATTGAGGAACTTGGGGGTTTATATGTTTTAGGAACAGAGCGTCACGAAGCAAGAAGAATTGATAATCAATTGCGGGGTCGCTCTGGGAGACAAGGAGACTCTGGAGCTTCTAAATTTTTTGTTTCCCTAGAGGATGATTTAATGAGAGTTTTTGGAGGAGAACAAGTTGCCAAGGTAATGAATTTTTTAAAGATGCCTGAAGATGTACCTATTGAACATGGCTTAGTTTCTAAAGCTTTGGAGGGTGCTCAAAAGAAAGTAGAGGGTCACAATTTTGATATAAGAAAACACACTGTTGAATATGATGATGTAATGAATCAACAGCGTCAAATAATTTATAGAATAAGAAGGCAAATTTTAGAGGCTGCTGCCAAAATTGAAGGAGCACAAACCGGACTCAAAAAAGAAATTTTAGAAAAAATCGAAAGTCAGATAAAAAATATAGTCAGTGTTAATAGTATTGAGGGTGTGGATGTTGAAAAAATAGTTGAGGAATTTGTATCTATTATCCCTACTGATTCTAATTCCCAAAATCAGTTAGCCAATCAAGTGCAAAGTCTTTCTAGTGATCAAATTAGTGAATTTTTAGTTAAAATCGCCATAGATTTATATGAGGAAAGAGAAAAAAGTATAGGGTCTGATATAGTTCGCCAGATGGAAAGTTTTGTTTATTTAAACACCATTGATCAGCTTTGGATTGAGCATTTAGATACTATGGATGATTTAAGAGCTGGGATAGGACTTCGGGGTTATGCTCAAAGAGATCCATTAATTGAGTATAAAAGAGAAGGTTTTGATCTGTTTGAGAGGCTAATGCAAAATATTGATTCAGAAGTTGTTGATAGGATTTTTAAAGTAGAAGTACAAGCTGCTCCATCCATTGTCCAAACTCCAGCTGTTGATTTAGAAAAGGCGGTAGAAATACATCAAGAAGCGTTGGATGAAAAAGAGCTTTTGGAAGAAGTGGGCCAGTTAATGCCATCACCTCGTCATCCTGAGCGTTCTAGCGAAGGATCTGCGGAAACTAAAGTAAGAGCAGAAGGGGCAAGCAATACTGCAGGTTTAGCTGGATCCTTAAGAATTGAAGAAGAACAAGCAATACCTGATTTAAGCTATACAGGGACTAAAGTTACAGTTGAGCGGGGAGGAGAAGTAGTGTCTCAACAAGTTTATGGAGGAAGTGGACAATTAGTTAAGCCCCATGGCAAAATTGGCAGAAATGATCCTTGCTGGTGCGGTTCTGGAAAAAAATACAAAAAATGCCATTACCCAAATTGAAAATCCTTAGGTGCAAAGCTATTCCACCTCCCAGGTGGGATTTCTACATACTTAAATTGACGCAGGTGTAAACCGATTCTACCCCGGGGGTTGCATACCGTGTTTTAGAATCTGTATACAATCATTGTTGACTTTTCAGATTAAATTATCCAATAATAAAATAGATGTTATTAAACCAAAAGGGAATAATTTCTCCTTATATTTTACTAGTTATTGTTTTTATAGTTATTGCAATTATTTATCTACTTGTTAATAAAAATGATTTTACTTTCTCTGACTTATTAAATTTTTCAGACAGAATTTATGCTCAAACAGCCCAAGATTTGGAGCCGCCTACTGCGCCAACGAATTTGAAAGTAACTAGTTATTTAGGTACCAAAAAGGATGAAGGTAGTCGCGATGAGTTGGTATGGGATCCCTCAACTGACAATGTAGGTATCAAAAGCTATTTAATATATCAGATAATTGGCCCTGATGTTTATGATCAGAACCCCATAGCTGAAGTAGAAACTACATCGTATACGCGTCAATTTAATGTTAACGGATATGCCACAGATTATACTTATTATGTTGTAGCCTTAGATACCAATAACAATAAATCTCCTCAATCCAATCTTGCACATATGACAGGTATATGGGGCGATGTGTTAGATAAATCCAATTCACGGCATATTAATGGTGCAAAGATTGAAGCTGTAAGTAATGGGACAACTAGTACATACATAGCAAATCAAAGTGGAGCCTATCTTATGAATCTTGCACCTGGTACTTATGATGTAACTTACTCAGCTAATGGATATGTTCCACAAAAGTTTTCTTTAACAGTAACCGATAATCAAATGACTACAAGAAACGTATTCCTCTCAAAATCACGCGGTAAGTAGAATAATTAGCACTCTTGATTATAGAGGGTGTCTACCTAGCACACACCAGGTGTGTGAATCTTTACTTGAGGTGACGAAAAAAATTGCAATTGCAGAAAATTTAGTCTTATGGTAAATTAGGAAGACTTATGCGCCTTTGCCTTTCTCTAATTTTCAGTTTCGTTTTACTAGCCTTAACCCTTCCCAATTCAATCTTAGCCGCAAATTCCCTTGAGATTAAAAGTAGTATTAATATTTCTAGCAGTAGCAGCATTAGCAGCTCAAATAAAGTAACTATTTATAACTCTGCAGATGTGCCTGAAGTTAATGGGGAATTTGATGATCCAAAAGATAAAATGGTAAAGGTAAGAGTATTTGTTCATGGAAGAAGATCTCATAATACCCAAAGTAATAATATCTGTACTGATGCTGACTCCACCAGAAGGGTAGATACTGAGAGATGGAGATTACCTGCTAGTGTGACTTATAATATTAACCCTTCTTCTGTACCAGCTTCGGTTGGAGCTGATAATTTTTCAAACTTAATTACCCAAGCTTCCTTCTCAGTTTGGCAATCAGCTGTTTTAAGTAAGGTAAACTTCTCAAGAGGTTCTGATACTAACACCTCTAGTTCCAGTTATGATGGACAAAATATAGTGGCTTTTGGTAACACTTCATCTTTTACGTTGGGCGTTACTTATATTAGGTATATGAGATTTAGCAGGCAAGTAGTAGATGTGGATACTATTTTAAACAAGAACTTATCTTGGGGGATGCTTAATGCTTGTGTAAATAATACTTCAAGCTATGATGTACAAAATATTTTAACTCATGAATTGGGTCACTGGATAGGGCTTGATGATGAATACTCATCAAGGTTTGTTAATCACACCATGTATGGTTATGGTTACAAAGGGGAAATTAGAAAAACCACGCTAACCTCAGGTGATATCAACTCTGCAAAATCTATTTACCCCTAGAAATTTTTTTAATCCCTTGTGATAAAATTTAAAAGCGGAGGTGAAGATTATGTGTTACAACTGTGGATGTGGAAATCCCAATGATGATATGGGAAGCATGAATAATATCACCAATCAAATGCTTTCCCAACTTGCCAACAACCAAAATAAATCACTTGAGGAAATAAAGAGAATGGTTTTGCAAACTTTAATGGATGATAAAGTTGATAGCAATCAAGCTTTAAAAGAGATGTTTGAGAATGCAGCCAAAGCTTGGGGACAAAGTGTGGACGATGCAAAAAATCAGGCTTTAAGAATGCTGAAGAGGGAATTAGTTGAGGGCTAAAATAAAATGGCCGACCTCTTTATAAATTTATTCAAAGCATTATTTAATCCTTCAATTTTTACCAACATCAGATTTTATGTTCTTATTTTTAGTGCACTTTTAGCTACAGCGATCTATTTTTATATAAAAACTACAGTCCCCTCTTTTGGACTTCAAACTATTAGGTTAACTCAAATTTATGCACTACTTTCAGTGGCCTTTTTATATTTTACCCTTCTAGCAGGACCTCTTACCTACACCTTTAAATTTTTACCCTTTAGAGGAAAGTATTTAAAAGCAAGAAGGGCTTTAGGAGTTTCTGCATTTTTATTTGCCTTAATGCACGTTAGATTAGCTTTTTTTGAACAGCTGGGAGGGTTTGCGGGGCTGTTTTTTTTACCATCGAACTATTTAATTGCTATAACCTTAAGTTTTACTGCTTTGGTTATTGTATCTGCAATGGCAGTAACTTCATTTGATTATATAATAGATAAGCTAACTTTCCCCCGCTGGAAGCTAATTCACCGCTTTGTTTATTTGGCGGCAATTTTTATTTTAATTCATGCCTTAATGCTTGGCTCTGATTTCCAGGATCTATCAGGAATAATCCCGCAAATTTTTTATGTTGCAATCTCATTTTTACTGCTTTTGGAGGCAAACCGCGCTGATGCATTTTTAAGAAGAAAGTTCTTGAATTATCCTAAGAGAGGTTTAGTTTTATTGTTAATGGTAATTTTAATATCTTTTGGGTTTGTTTATTTTTTACTACCCCATAATACATTAGTCTCTCTAGGTCTTCATGAAAAGCATACTCACTGGTTTGGGAAAGTTGATCAGGGAGAAGATGTGGGATCTGGTTGGTTTTCAAAGCATTTAGTTCACTTAATTGGGGGAATTTTATTGCTAGGATTTTTTATATATGCTTTAATAGTGCAAGAAAAAAGGAAGATAAATGAAAATCAAAGATCTAACATACCTTAGCGGTGTACCTATATTTATAGCCTCACTTTGTTGTCTAACACCAGTGGTCTTGGTGTTATTTGGTTTAAGCACTGTTTCTTTTGCAGCTTATCTTTCGGGAATTTTAGATGGTAAGTATCGCTTTGCTTTTATTTTAGCTGGGATTATATTTTTATTTTTATCTTTAATAATTTATTTTAGGAAAAGAGGAATTTGTACCATAGATCAAGCGATAAAGAGGAGAAATGAAGTTATTAATAAAACACTTTTGATTTTAATTATTACCGCTATAGGTTATTATTTATTTTTTGACTTATTTCTAGGATTGCTTGGCAAAACTTTAGGGATCTGGAGATAATTTAGTGTAATATAGGGGATATGAGTGATAATTTAGTTACAGAGGATTTGATAAAAAAAGTAGTTAAAATACCAGATCCTGATTCTCACAAAGGCCAAAATGGTCGAATTTTAATCATTGGTTCTTCTCCTTTATTTCATGGTGCAGGGGGGCTCGCTTTATCTTCTACTCTGGAAACGATTAACGCTTTTGCAAGTTTAACTAATGATATGGTTTATTTCGCATCAACTCCCGAAAATCTCCAATATTTAAAAGGGAGGCAGCAAGCATTTATTGGCATCACTCGTGACCAAATAGATAATTATTTAAGAGTTGTTAATGTGGTTTTAATTGGCCCGGGATTAATGAGAGAGGAGGAGCCAAATCTTAAAGAGACCAAAAATGAACCTTTTATTACTAAAGAGTTAACTCTAAAAGTGTTAAGTTTAGATAAGAAATCAGTTTTAGATGCAGGTAGTTTGCAAGTAATTTCTCCTGAAGATTTAAAAGGTAAATCAAAAGTAATTATTACTCCTCATCGTAAAGAGATGGCGAATTTATTTGATATGGATGAAATGGATTTTATAACTTCTTATAAGTCATCTGATGAAGAGATCAATAAAGTGGCGGAAAAAGTACAAGCATTGGCAAAAGATCTAGGAATTACTATCTTACTCAAAGGCCCAATAGATATAGTTGCCAATAAAGACGGTTGGTATTACTCTAAAGGGGGCAATGCAGGTATGGCTAAGGGAGGAACAGGTGATGTATTAGCAGGAGTTGTAGCAGCATTATATACAAATTCTGATAATCCCTTGGAAGTTTCGGCTGCCGGAAGCTACATAACTAAAAAAGCAGGGGAAGCTTTATGGGAAGAAAAATTAATGCTATATAATGCAACGGATTTGGTGAACGCTCTAGCTGAAACTATAGTAAAGATTTTGAAATAACAAAAAGCTGAAAGCTAACCTTCTTGGCTTTTTTGTCTCACTGCTCTTTTGCCCGTCTGTCTGTGTGAGAGCTGAATAAAAATATGGATCAAAGGGAAAGAATAATAAATTTAAAAAAGCTATTAAATGAGAAAAAATTGAAGGCAATTTTGATTACATCAATAGCTAATATTGCCTACTTAACTGGATACCATAATTTTTCTCTAATAGAGAGGGAAGCTTATTTGGTAATTGCTAAGGATAAAAATTTTATAATTACAGATGGTAGATATTCTGAGGCTGTTTTGAAAAATGTACCTAATTTTGAACTACTTGAGATTTCTCCCAAAAATCCACTTAAAAATATATTTAGGGAGCTAAAATGGAAACACCATATAAATAATGTAGGAATGGAGGGAGATAATATTACTTTTGAGGAATTTAAGCTTCTGGAAAAAGTTTTCAAGAAGATAGTTCCAATTAAGATTAGGCATAGATCAATTAAAAATCCTGAAGAGGTAAACTTGATTCAGCAAGCTTGTAGGCTGGGCGATGAAGCATTTAAGTTTATATTAACCAAGATTAAGACAGGGATTTCAGAGAAAGAGTTAGCTTTTGAGCTGGAGTATTTTATCAGGAAAAATGGATCAACTTTATCTTTTGAATCTATTATGGCTTTTGGAAAAAACTCTTCAATTCCCCATCATCACAGTGGTGAGGCCATTTTGGGTCCTGAAACTAATTCAGGACGAGAAGGACAATTTGTCCTTCTCGATTTTGGGGTTAAATTTAATAATTATTGCTCAGATATGAGTAGGACTGTTTTTTTTGGTAAACCTACAAAAAAGCAAAAAGAAATTTATCAGGTGGTTTTGGAGGCGCAACAAAAAGCAATAGAGTTTATCCAAGAAAAGCTAAAGATTGGCGAAGAAATTAAAGCTAAGGAGGTAGATAAGGCAGCCAGGGATAATATAAAATCTAAAGGTTATCCATCAATTCCTCATGGTTTAGGGCATGGAATAGGTTTAGAAGTCCACGAGCCACCAAGACTTTCCCCTAAAAGTAAAGATTACTTAAAAGAGGGGGCGGTTTTTTCCATAGAACCAGGCATTTATATTCCTGATTTTGGTGGGGTGAGGATAGAAGATTTATATGTAATAAAGGATGGAAAGCTTACCCAACTTACTCAATCTCCCAAAAATCTTATTGCACTTTAGCTTCCCACCTGAAAGGTGTCAGGCTAAACTTTAAATTTTCTAAAAATTTTAGCTATAATCCAACCTGTGGAAAAGCCACCTATATGGGCAAAATAAGCTATGCCACCTCCATCACCTGGTAAACCTATTGATACTGTTCCAGCTAAAATTTGAGTAATAAACCAATAGACTAGCATTATGGAGGCAGGAATATCTACTACAGTAAAGAAGCCAAAAAAAGGAATTAAAGTTTTAATATTATGGTGAGGAAAGTAAACAAAATAAGCTCCCAAAACTCCTGCTACAGCCCCTGAGGCTCCTAGCATAGGGATGATTGAATCAGGCATAAAAATATATTGAGCAAAACCTCCTATAAACCCTGAAAAAAGGTAAAAAATAGGGAAGAGTAAATAACCAAGTCTTGCCTCAACATTATCTCCAAAAATATGCAAAAACAACATATTAGAAATGATGTGCAAAAACCCACCATGTAAGAATTGGGAAGTAAAAAAAGGGATTAAGGTAGCAAAGTTAGATAAATCTACATTAATGGGTATTAAGGCATAAGTAGCCATAAATGCATCGGGATTAGAGGAGGTAAGTAATAAGTAAAAAAAATAAATATTTAAAGCAATAATCAGCCAGGTCCAAAAGGGGAATTTTCCTGCAGGATGTGAATCTCTAAGTGGGATCATTGGTTAATTATATTCTATGTCATCCTGAGGGAGTTTTGTTGTCATCCTGATCCGCCATCTGGCGGAGAAGGATCTAATCTGGAGATTCTTCGCCTTCGGCTCAGAATGACAGTTAGATCTCAGAATGACAAACTAATCAGAATGACTAATAAAAGTAAGGTAGGAAGATTAAAATACCAACAATTAATGAGGTAATGGCAGCAACCAAAACAGCTCCTGCAGCAATATCTTTGGCCTTTTTAGCTCCAGGATGATGCTCCTGCGTAAAAGAATCAACTATTTCCTCGATTGCGCTGTTGGTAAGCTCTAAACTAATTACCAATCCTATCAAAAATAGTAAAATTATCCACTCAAATTGGTTTATTTGCAATAAATAGCCTAAGAAAACAACGCCTAAAGCTGCAAAAAAGTGGAATTTTAGATTAGGTTGCTCTCTAAATGCTGTTATAATTCCCTCCCAAGCATGTTTAAAGGAGAGAATTTTAAAACTATTCATATTTTTAGTATAACAAACTGGTCTATGAGTGCGCCATTAGTCATCCTGATCTTGTCCCTTGTCATCCTGAGGGCTTTAGCCAGAAGGATCTAAAAGAGATAGATTCTTCACTTCGTATCAGAATGACAACAAGAGGGGGCTTAGAATGACAGTGGTTACTTAGAATGACAAAAAGCTCCTAGTTTGGTATAATATGGCCTGAGTATACTTATTATAGGCTATGCAAACATTTAACTCTAAATCTAAAATCACTCTTTTTGACCGCAAGGTTCATAAAATTCCGCAAGGGCGGATCTATTTTAAAAGAATAGTCCAAGAGAGGGAAACATTAAAGCAGGAGAAAAAAGTTAGTCCAGTGAAGATAGCTGCAAAGGTTGAAGCTAAAAATCCCGCAGCTTGGTTTAAAGTACGCTATATTGATAACTCCTTTAAAAATAAGTCTAGAAAAGTTGTTAAAGATAATAAAATTTTAAACAAGGTTTTTAACTATAAACACCTAGCAACCGCTTTTTTTACTTTGGCTATCTTTGGATTTGTTAGTTTAGCTACACCTATTTTAGTAGCTGAAGTTACCTTTAGGGCCAATAAACTTTTTGGAGAAAAGTATGATGCTAACAAGGTTAAAAAATTATCTGCTTATGATTTTTTACTTCGAAAGTATGATCCTAACTTTAGAACCCAAGCTAAAGCGATATCTTCTGATTTTAGAATTGCAATTCCTAAAATTAATGTAGAATCAGCTGTTATACCAAGCGTTGATGCCACCAATGAGACAGAGTATGTTGAAAAATTAAAGTTAGGTGTTGCTCATGCCAAAGGTTCTTATGTTCCGGGGGAGGGGGGGACAGTTTTTTTGTTCTCTCATTCAACAGATACCCCAGCAAATATTTTGCAGTATAATGCTAAATTTTATGCGGTTAAAGATTTAAATGTAGGGGATGAGATTTTGCTTTATTATGATGGAAAAGAGTATAGGTATTCTTTAGAGGAAAAAAGAGTGGTTGGTCCAAATGAGCTTGAAGCAGTTAAAAATTCCAGTGCTGATTTAATCTTACAAACCTGTTGGCCACCAGGGACTAACTGGAATAGATTAATTGTTTTTGCCAGATTAATTAGTACTTGATTCTTACATACTTTAGATATATCTCTTACTCAATATATATAGGGTAAAGTTAGATCTTGACAAATGATCGTTTTAAAATATAATGAGTCTCATAGTCAAAAACTCCTACCTTGACACGTTCGAATATGCTCAGTGTCATAGTGTTAATAGTGAGCAAATCGAACTATTGACAAGTATTTCTTTCTGCCCTATAATATAACACTATATTTATGATTAAAAGACTAGCCGCTTTTTCACTTCTTGCTGCAGCTTTGGTTTTGCCAAATACTATTTTTGCAGCTGGTGCTTATGGGCAGCCTGAGTTACCAAGTAAAAAAATCTTTCTTGATAAACAAGTATTTAATCCAACCCAAACCAAAGGTGGAACAGGTGGAGGGTTTGTTGATAATTTAACCCTAGATCAAAATGCTTTCTTACCAGGACAAGAAGTTGTCTTTAAAGTTACAGTAAAAAATATCTTAAATGAAGATTTAAGAAGTTTAACTGTTACAGATAGATTACCTCAAGAGGTATCATTTGTTTCAACAACTGCTGGAACTTATAATTCCAATACTCATACTGTTACATTTGTTATAGATAACTTAAAGGTAAATGAGACCCGTTCTTTTGAATTAAAAGTAAAAATAAAAGAAGCAAATCAAATCCCAAGCAATGTATTTTGTATGAGCAATTTAGCCCAAGTAACTGGGGAAAATATGTCTGAACAAGATACATCTAGCTTTTGTGTCCAAAAACAAGTTTTAGGAGTAGTTCAAGAATTACCAAAAACAGGCGTTGCCTCAACAGCAGTGCTTATAAGCTCAGTTTTTTCACTAGGATTATCAGCTTATTTATACAGAAAATCTAAAGTAAATTAACTTTAATTTTAAAAGGAGGTGACTCGTTTTTATGAATATTGAAACATTTAGAAGTAAAGTTTCTGCAAGAGTTGTAGAGATCAATACTGGAGCTACTGAAAACCTTTCTTTGAAGGGTTTAGGTAGAGTAATTGGGAAAGAACGAGCATTAGGAGTTGCGGTTACTGGACTTAGAGTAATGGCAGCCCTATCTGTTTTGCCTGGTGTAGCAGTCTTTATGGCTGATGTACACACAGCAAGAGCAGACTCAGACTGTACAGGATTTGAAAGAACATATTCCGAACCAGCAGATAGAGATGAAGATGGAAATCCAGATGGTACAGCTACAATTTTGGAACAAAGAATAGTTTGTGCTGATGGAAGTACAACCACTGTTTATACAGAAATAGGATATATTCCAAACGGACAGCAAAATAATACAGCTCCTGCAAATAATACAGAGCAAGGTGCTCAAAATGAACAGCAAACTCAGGAAAACTTTGTAGTAGTTAGAAGTCCAAGAGGTGCTGTTATACCTGATGCAGACATGGTATTTAGAGGAAATTGGCAACCAGATGCACCTGCAGTAAGTGCGCCATGTATTGAAACTGGAACTATGGGGCCTGATGCTTTAGATATAGCAAACCCTGATTATAATAGGGTTCATCACCCTGAAGATCCAGGTAGAGTTAACTTTACTAGCTTCTTCCCAATGGCAAATGGTCACCCAAATACTGTTGAAAATGCAGTAAGCAATTTAGGTGTAAGTTTAATTTGGGAAAGTGAAGTTGCTAAAGAAGGTCCGGAAGCCCTAGATTATTGGAGAGGGGCAGTTGCCAGACACGAAAGAGAATTTGTTAGATTTTCTGGTCCAACTAGAAATAGATGGGACAGAGAACACGGTTTAGAATTGCAACCAACTCCAGATGGACATAAAGTTTGGAGACAATATGTTCGCAAGGGAACTCTCTTAGATATAAAGTTTTCCGAAGGTTGGGTTCTCCTTGGAGATGATTGTTTAGTAGACTTTTATCAACTAGGAACTGAGAATCGCAGAGACATGGGCCATCACAATTTTATTGTTAGAACCCCAAGAGATAGAGATATGTGGGTAACATTAATGATGCCTGACGAACAAGGAACGGTTGTAGAGATTCAAGGATTAGAGTTATCTTATGTACCTGCGTTTAAGGAATTAAACTCAGTTGTACAAAGTTTAGATGCTCATCAAGGAATTCCAGGTTCACCTAGAGTAATGATATCTACTTTAGACATGAATTCACCTGAAGGAAGACCTCATCGTTACACATTTGGTGTAGCTGAGAGTGCTGGACGTGGACAAGCTTACGAAGCTTTATTTAGAAATTGGAGAACAAACTAAAAAGCTTTTAAACAGGAATAATTAACTAAGGCCGCTCTATATAGAGCGGCCTTGTTAGTAGAAAAGGGGAGTATGACATATTAAAATGAGAAAAGAGATAATTTTATGGGTAGTATTATCAAAAAACTTGGTACATCTGAGTGGCTAATAATCTTTATTTGTCTTTTTCACCTTATTGCAAATATTATTTGGATTAACTTAGACAACGCTCCCGAGGCTTGGGATCAATCTGGTAACAGTTTAATTTCTCTAAACTTTATTAACTATTTAATAGGGGATAATAGTAGGGACTTTTTAGCAATATCTGATTACTATCCCCCGCTGGTGCACCTAATTACTGCTTTTTTTATGATTCTTTTTGGAGCTAGTCAAGAAATAGGCCAAATTATAGTTAGTCTATTTTTCTTAGCCTCTATAATTTTTCTTTATCTTTATACTCTTGAGCTTTTTAAAAACCGCACTACTGCCCTGCTGACAGCTATCTTTTATAGCTTTTTACCTACTATTTATGGTCTTTCCAGAAATTATCTCTTAGATATCCCCCTTCTAACTTTAGTCTTTGCCTCTCTTTATTTTCTAGAAAAAAGCGTTTCTTTTACTCATAAAAAATTCACCATTTTTTTTGCAGTTAGTTTTGGTTTAGCACTTTTAACCAAATGGTATGCACCAATTTATCTTTTTGTCCCCCTTTTTTTACGTTTAATTAAAGCAATCAAAAATCCTCAGCGAAGAGTCATTAATAATTTATTATTGGCAATTTTAATAGTAGTAATAATTGCTGTTCCTTGGTATGTTAGAAACTTTGAAACTTTAACTAGATTAGGGTTAAATAATATCCAAGGAGAATTAGATGATGCCAGAAATATATTCGAATGGAAAACCATTAGTTATTACTTTTTTGCAATGACTAACTTTCAACTTACTTGGTTGGGAATGATAACTTTTCTTAGTTCTATCCCAACGGTGCTTCACTCTAAAAGAAAAAAAGTAATTATGATTTTTTTCTCAATGCTTTTTATTTATATTGTTTTTACTTTAGTTGGTAATAAAAACATTCGTTATCCTTTAATGCTAGTTCCACTTGCTTCAATTGTTATTGGTTATTTTCTTTATTTAACATTGCACCATAATAAAATTTTAGGAAGAATACTTCTTTTAATTTTGGGGATTTATTTTATTGGTTATTTTTTTGCTTTATCTTTTGGGATTTTAATTGATCCAGCTAAATTTGGTTTTAGAAAATCTATTTTTATTCCGCTTTTGGGGTGGATTGATCTAATAAACCTAGATAAAGAAACGAGTAAATATCTAGCACCAAAATATCAAGCTGATATTTGGCCTAATGAAATTATTTTAAAAGATTTATCCAAAAAAAAAGAAAGTTTTAGGGTATTAGTTATAGTTGAAAAACCAAATCTAAACCCGGAAAATTTAAAAGTAATCAAAAGGTTAATTAATTTGCCTAATATTGAATTAGATGCGCCTTATAATATGGGAGTTCCTTTTAATAATCAAGAGAGTCTGGAACTTTATATTTTTAAAAATAAATATGTTTTAGTTGCAGAAAAAGATTTGGGCTCACCTACCGGAGTAAAACACTATCCTGTGATGAAACAAATCCAAGAATACCTGGAACAAAATGAAGGTAAAGATAATCTAAAAATGGTTAAGAGAATAAATTCCTACATTCTTCCTGATGGAGATTATTTAACTGTCTATGAAACTCAAGCTATTTAAGAAATTCCTTTTTAAGGAAGCAATATTCCCCTGGATACTGATTCTAATTGGGGTTATTTTATCTTATCAAAACTACTCTCCCAGTACTTATCTATCAGGTTGGGACACAATTCACCCTGAGTTTAATATGGGGGACTACTTTAAAAGAATCTTGAGTGTTTGGCAACAACATCAGGGTTTAGGTGCTGTTGCAGCCCAAGCCCATGCTTCTGAATTACCTAGAATGATTATTTATTTTCTTCTTTCGCTTTTTCTTCCTCCAGAGGTTTTAAGGTATGTATTTTTATTTATTTGCTTAATAATTGGTCCGCTTGGAGTTTATTTTTTTATAAAGAAAGTTGTATTAGAACATCAAGAAAATTATTTAAGTAAAGAAATAATTTCTTTTCTGGGAGGATTACTTTATCTTTTAAATTTAGCTACTTTGCAGCTTTTCTTTGTTCCATTGGAAATGTTTGAGATACACTATGCAACATTAGGTTGGATATTTTTATTTGCCACAAGATATATCCAGACTTCTAGAAAAAAGTATTTGTTTTTATTTATTCCCACTATTATTCTATCTGGTTCAATGGCTCACACACCAACCCTTTTTTATATTTTCTTTTTAATATTTTTTATTTACCTTACCACTTTTATTTTTTATAATAGAGCTTTTTTTAAAAAATCCTTACTAATTGTTTTATTAACCATTTTACTTAATCTTTATTGGATATTGCCTAATTTATACTTTGTCAAAAATTATGGAGGGGATGTTACCAATTCCAAAATTCATTCAGAATTTTCTGATCGAGCATTCCAGGTTGGCAGAAACTTTGGCAATATCCGAGATAGTGCCTTACTAAAAAATTTCTTATTTGATTGGGGACAATATGATGGAAAAACTGGCAGTTTCTTTTTATTGCTGGGGGACTGGGAAACTCACCTTAAAAATCCTCGCGTCTCCTTAATTGGAATAGTTATTTTCCTATTTGTTCTAATAGGGTTAATATATGGATTAAGGAGAAGGAATAAAATCGCCTTTTCCTTTTTACCAGTTTTTTTAATTACTTTTTTCTTTATTGCCAATGACAATCCTTTATTTGTTGGTATAACCACTTTTTTAGAAAAAATCTCTCCAGTAATCAAAGAAACCCTAAGGTTTCCTTTCACCAAATTCTCTATTTTATTACTCTTTAGCTTTTGTGTTTACTTTAGTTTGGGAATTTATTTTCTGATTAATTTATTTAAGAATAATCTTTATAGTAAGTTGGCTATTTTATTAACTTTTTCTATTCTTTTAATTTATTTTATGCTGCCAGTATTTAAGGGAAATTTATTCGATCCAAAATTGAAAGTTAAAATTCCGAGTGAATACTTTCAAACATTTAAATACTTTGACACCCAAGATCCAAATTCACGAGTAGCCTCTTTTCCTGTAAATAGTTTTTGGGG
>JACOXD010000018.1 GCA_016176465.1 Candidatus Daviesbacteria bacterium
ACTTCACTTTTGGTTATTTCCACTCTAAATAAAGTATTTGGCAAAACCTCAACTACTTTACCTTCTACCTCAATCACATCTTTAGCCATGTTTCTTGAATCCTAGTATTTTATCAAAGCTAGCTTCATAATACAACCCATAATCGTTTAATTAATTTTTTGCCAATCGGTTAAAACCTCAGCTTTATCTTTACCCACAATTACAGTCATTTCAAACAAACCTGCCCAGGATTTATCTGCTGTGGAATAAGTCCAACCATCTTGTTCTAAAATCACTTCATACGATCCTTGAGTATAAATTACTTCAATTGCCAAAGTCATCCCTTTTTTTAAAATCACCCCTACTCCTGCCTTACCAACCCCAGGAATTTCCGGTTCTTCATGCAACTGCCTACCAATTCCATGGCCAACCAAACTTCGCACCACATTGTATCCTTCGCTTTCGATTCTAGTCTGGATTGCCACTGATATATCTCCAATCCTATTACCTGCTATAGCCTGACTGATTCCATCCCATAAAGCTTGCTCTCCGGTTTTTAGAAATTTTTCTTTCTGTTTATTATCCTCTATCTTCTGTCCTTCAACTATCACACTCCAGGCACAATCAGTATGCCAACCTTTATAAGAGACTGCTAAATCAACTGATACTAAATCTCCTGGCATAAATTTTCTTTCAGTCGGAATACCATGAACAACTTGTTCATTTACTGTGACACAAGTAGCATACTTATACCCAGGCACACTTTTATAAGACAAGTCTCCTCCCAACTTATAAATCTCTTCTTGAGCTGCTTTATCCACCTCAAATTCTGATACCCCTACCTTAACTTTCTCAAGAGCTTTTTTTAAAGCAAAGGAGGCAATCCTGCCAGATTTCCTCATCAACTCCAGCTCATAATGATTTCTTGATTTCATCTTGGATCGATTGGATTTCTCCCCTACCATCAATCTCAGCAAGTATACCCTGATTTTTGTAATAGTCTAGCAAGGCTTCGGTTTGCTGGTAATATAAAGCGAGTCTTTTGGTGATTGACTTTTCAGTATCATCATTTCTCCCTCTTTTTAGGAGTCTATCAAGTGCAACTTCTTTTGGTATTTTTAAAAAAAATACCTTGTCAAAGTTTAAATCAGGTATCAGTTTTACCTGTTCTAAATTTCTAGGATATCCATCTAAAATAAAACCATTTTGGCAATCAGATTTTTTAACTCTTTTCTCTAAAAGCCGTGCTGTTGTTTGATCATCCACCAACTTACCAGATTCCGTAGTTTGCTTAATTTTTTTACCTTCCTCAGAATTTTGTTGGGCAATTTGTCTAAAAATATCACCGGTTGAGATATAGGGAATTTGCAAATTTTGTTCTAATACTTGGGTAGACTTACCAGACCCCTGCGGACCAATAAGTAATATTTTCATGTTATTTTAAATTTTTCTCTATCTCCTCCTTTGTAAAACCAAATTTTTTGAGTTGGGTAATATATCTATTTGCAGAATGCGGATCGTATGTTTTTCTGCCTAATTGAAACTGAAAGAAGGGATACTGTCCTATGGGTACTTTTTTATCCAATGGAGAATTGTACTTGGCATGATGACTAGAGCTTATACTATCAAAAGTAAAACCTAATTTCTTGATACATCTCTCTAGCTCTCGCGACCCAAATGCTTTCATCTAAATAGTCGTTCAGCCTCTGATGAAATGAATTTTTGAAAAACTAAATGAGATTTTAAATCTATTTCTTTTTTTAGCTCTTCAGACATGTACCTTATTGCCTTTCTATATTCTTTAGGAACATCGAAATAAACATATATAAGATCATTGATTAAATCATCGATTTCTAACAATGAATCAACTTCCGTAGAAACATCATATTCAGGCAATTCGGCAATAAACACTCCGCTTTTGCCTTTAAAAATTCTTACTTCAATTTTAGATGGTAATAAATTTCCTAAATGCATAAAAATCACCTAAGGTTTAGGATAACATAAAATTGTAAGAATTGCATTAGCCAAAGCTAAACCTAAAATATTATGCAGCTTTTTGTAAACCTGGAAGTAATGCTGGATTACTCATAATCTGTTGGTACTCTGGAGAAACTTTGCTTATTGCTCTGCAAACACTTAGATCAACTGCTTGCAACATTCTAGGTGTATTGACCACACCGAATTGTTTGTATAACTTTCTCATCATACCAACTCCTTCTAGATAATAGATACCATAAGGGTCTGTATGCCCAGCCCTTTCCTGCCTTTTCTGTGTAATAGTCTCACCCCAAATCTTTTTATTTCTTACTGCTCTAACTTTTTCTGCAACTTCTACTTGGCCTGATTTGACTAAATCATCTAAAAGTTTTCCCATTACATAAAAACTTCCCACTACTGCCATTCCTTCAACGACAGGATAAAATATACTATTATTATCTCTTGTTCTACTGTCTGCCTTGTGAGCATCAAGTAATAAATTTCTCAATTCTTTTTTTGGAATATAATCAGGATTAATTCTATTTAACTCATCTGATGTCAACTGAGGGAAAGCTGCAGGATTTAATTCAGCCTGCCTTTGATGTATTAATTCATGTACTAAAAGATAAATCTCTTGCCATGTATAAGATGCATACTGATTTTGACCTTTTAACAATCTTTCCGGTTGCTCCCAATCTCTTGGTTCTGGTTTTGACTGTTTTCTTCTCTGATCTGTTCTCTCTTCTAATTCCGCCATCCTTCTTTCATGTTCTTTATAATCGATTTCACCTCTGCCAACTTGTTCTAACGATTCTACCATTTCATTTAATTCTTCCTCTAATTGGTTATATCCTACATCAATTCCTGCAACTCCCCTTTTAACTACTATATCTAAATTATAAGTATAAGTATCTTGTATAGCTATATAATGCTTGCCCTTAAATTTTCCTAAATAGAGGGGTTGTATGTCGAATAAAACTTCAGTAGGTTCTTGAGGGAATGCCTGGGGAAGATACTTAGCAAGAAGTGAAGTTGCTTCATTGTAAATTATTTTTCCATACAGGGATAATCTTTCTGAAGTTTTGTCACCCGTTTGTTCAATCGCAGTAGCTCTTTTTAACTCTTCAGCCATACTTCTATACTAACTGTAAATAATTATTGATCTTTTTCA
>JACOXD010000011.1 GCA_016176465.1 Candidatus Daviesbacteria bacterium
GTTTATGAACCTCCTCCAGCACCTGAAAATCCCCCTGTTAATAGTGGCGGAGGCATTGAGGGTCAACAAGGCGGAAGTGGAGATCAAGGATCAAGTTCTAGTGATAATAGTGGATCATCTAATACAAGCTCAAATGAAAACCAAGCTGCACCTGTATTACCAACAACTTTAGTAAGCACTTATAAACCAAGCTTTTCCACCGGTTTTGTGACTGCAGCAAACGGAGTAAGCCAGGTATTATCTTTCTTTGAGGAAAAAGGGGATGAAGGATCTGTTAAAGGAGCACCGGCGAATAACGTACCCACAAATGCTAATTCATTTAAGTATTGGTTATACTCTTTAGGTTTGTTACCAATCTTATTTGCGCTACTTATTTGGCAAAGATCAAGAGTTTTGAAGTTTTTGGAAAATAGAGGTAAGTTCTTCTCCTCCCTTCACTTTTAAGGAGAGGAAAAATGAGTTCACTCCCCTACTTTAAAATTTCTAAAAATTGGGTTAATATTTCTAAGCAAGAAACAATGAAACCTGCCAAATTATTAAACTTATCCTTTTTAAAAATTTTCCAGATTAAAGTTAGGTTACCCTTTACAATGCTTCTTGCAACAATTGCTTTTCTGGTAGGAGTTCTTATTAATAACTTTAGCACTCTGGGCAATATAGAAAAAATTTCTCTTAATAAACAATATTCTATTGGGGATATTAAAATTAAAATTAGCGAGGCTCAGCTAACTGAAACTATTAGACTTTCAGGCAAAAGTTCCAAAGCCCCACAGAATAAAAAATTCTTAGTTATATTTTCAGAAAGCTTTAATGCTTCTACTTCAGCAATGCAAATTCCCTATGGTAATTGGTTTAGAGTGGAAGAAGAGAAAAGAAAGTTGGCTCCCCTACCCCTAAATTCCTCTTTTACCAACCCTCCTCAAGCTACTTTGGAAAAACAATTAGTTTTTATTGTAGATAAAGCTAAAGATAAATTTAATTTACTAGTTGGTGAATTAGATAAAAAACCTGCAAATATAGAGATTAAATTTTAAGATGCGGGATTCTTCCTCGCTAGTCTTTTTGCTTTTCTTACCCTTTTTTGATCTTTTTTTATCTAATTAAGCTATATTGTTTTTGCCAATTTTATAAGCTAATCTAAAAATAATGCCCACCATACAAATTCAATATATATATTCGAGTTTATCCAACCGCTGAAAATAATTTCTAGGTTGGTTTTTTTTGAAGGGGGGGTGAAAGAAGTAATGAATAAGCTAAGCTTTTCTACGAATAAAATATTTGCAGGCGCTGCAGGAGCAGTAACTGCAGGTGCATTTTTTCTCTTCGCCAGCGTTGCACTCGCAGTTCCAGATGAATTACCTAGCGAATGTCCCGGGGAAATTGGTGATTATAATGTCATCACTGGAACAGGTAGCGCAGAAACTATAAATGGAACCTCGGGTCCTGACTTAATTTTTGGACTTGGAGGGGATGACACCCTTAATGGAAAACAAGGGAATGACTGCTTAGTTGGTGGAGCGGGGAATGATAGTTTGAATGGTAGCACCGGCAATGATACTGCATTAGGGGAGGGCGGTAATGATATTTTAAATGGTGGTACTGGTAATGATGCTTTACATGGCAATGCAGGTGCTGATGAGGCAAATGGAGGTATTGGTAATGATACTATTAGAGGTGATGGAGGTAATGATGACCTATCAGGTGGTTTAGGAAATGATGATATCGAGGGCAATGGTGGAGATGATGATATGAATGGAGGTTTAGGGAACGACACTCTAGTAGGTGGTGCTGGAGCGAATGATGAGGCAAGTGGTGGATTAGGAAATGATACTTGTGATGCAGAAGTGGAAACAAGGTGCGAGCTTGATCCGGTTGAAGAGGGAGATTAATGCTGTTTTTACGATTACACCTGAAAGGTGTGAGGTGCTCAGATCACCTGGGAGGTGGATTATGCGTACACCTAGGGACTAAAGGGTATCGGAATTCCTCGCCTTTCTTTAGATGAAATTCTTGTCGAACAAAGTTATTTTCAAAGTTATAAGCTAAAGAAGAGATTATTTATGGCTAAGTTGAAGGAGCCCAGTTGCGAGGAGTGCGGGTGGGCAAAAGTCTCAGAAGATGGTAGAATACCACTTGAGCTGGATCATATTAACGGCAATAGCAAGGATAACAGATTAGAGAATTTAAGAATTCTTTGCCCTAATTGCCATAGTCTAAAGCCAACTCATCGGGGAAGAAATAGATCTAAATCTTAATGCCGCTGTGGTGGAATGGTATACACGTCCGCCTTAAGAGCGGATGCCCTATGGGCGTGTGGGTTCGACTCCCACCTGCGGCACCTAAAATTAACAAGACCTGATTAGCCTTTTATTCAGGACATTGCTTTCTGGAATCCTATTTGGTTTGAATCTTTGTCCCAGTGAACTTCCTGGGAGGACAACTACAACTCCTCTTGGGAATGGACTATTCAGCCAAGGATTAAATTGAGTCCCAGTAAGCTCAACTATTTTGCCAGAAAAATCTTCACACCAAAAGTGAACAGGATAGCGTGTGGCTGGACCATAGGCAATTGTTTCTCTATCCAGTTCAAACCTTCCTTCAACCAGGTATAAGTTATAATGCCCTGCGATTAAAACACTTGTGACCTTGCAATATTCATTAGGAAAGCCCGGCCTCCTAGATAAATGAGTATAAACTTCTTCTAAATCAGATAATAATTGTGGGGTTAATTCTGCCCCCACCAACTCTACAGCCATATTTGAATTATACAACTATAGGGCGTAAAATAAAATACAGATAGTTTTATGGGGCGATTCTATTAAGAAGTCTTCCAAAGAGAGATTGCTCAGTATCCACTACTTGCCCATTTTCTGCAGAAATAAACGCTTTTACCTTAGTTTTAAGCTTTAAAAGGCCAAATAAATTATGGACTCTATCCCCTTTCACATCATATCCTACAATCCCGTTTTTCTCCGCAACTTTTACTACATATTTGACACTGGCCAGTTCACCATCAACTTTTTCAGATTCAACCTCATCTATTACTCCTGATGCTAACATGTTTTTTATTGCTGCATCTGGCAAAAAGGCTACTTTTTTCTCGCCACTTGGAGTTTCAACTATTAACTGCTTAGTGCTTGTATCTATTCTTAAAGGGAATTTAGAAACTGCACCCGCATTATTTTTATAAAAAGCACGCTCTCCATCTGATGCAGCAATCTCTTTTTCCAGATTTTTTAACTCCATCTCCCACCTTTTTAACTCATCTTCATCTGATAGTTCTATTTCATCTTTCAGCTCACTATTTAACTCTTCTTTAATTTTTCTTAAAGCTTCTGTTTCAGCTACTTTATGAGGAATTACTTTTATTTTTTTGTCTAGATCAGTTTGTTTTGTTTCTACACCTGCTACATTACTTTTTCCATCTAAATAGTGTCTTGTGATAGGAATATTTGCTGAAATTAAAAATCCAACTGTTACACCAATAAGGAGAAGTACAAATAAGTGTGCATTACCTCTATCATTTTGGGCAGCCATTAATTTAAGCATATCCACTTCCAGTGTAAATTGTCAACTAGCTTAAGTAGAATTATGTTTCTTTGAATGATAAAATAACAAAATCATTAACGGGGTGTAGTTCATCGGCAGAACGCCTGTTTTGGGAACAGGAAGCAGGAGGTTCAATTCCTCTCACCCCGACTTGGTTCTCTCTTCTCCAACTCTTTTATAAAATTCGGAAATACTTTACTTCCCTCCTTTTCGCCATTTAGAGTTGAGTAAAGAGCTTCCAAATATTCAGTCAAAGAAAAATCGGCTCGAGGTCTTCGGATCTTAAAACCTACGTAAGCTCGATCAAAAATGCTTAGTAATTCCGAAATGCCAAGCTTAGAAGTTGACTTAGCAGTTGAAGCATAGGCAATAATCTCGAGTACTAGTTGCGCAAAATTATGGGGGGCTTTGTTGCGGAACTCTAACCCTTCTTTAGTTCGTACCTCGACCGGATGAGTTGTGGGAGACCAATAGATCTGTTTTCTGGATGACATCTCAACTTCAATTATTCTAACATTTCTTCCTCCGAAAACTATTTCCATTGGTCCTCTATCTCCTTCCCTATCTCTGGACGTAAAGAATTTTTTCCATTCATATTCATACATATCAAAAAGGGTATCAAATAAATCAACCAGTTCTCTTTCAGGCATTTTTGATCCTGCAGTTCTAAGAACTTCTCTGAAAGCTTCCAGCTTTTCCTCTTCATCAAAGTTTTCTTTTGTTAATATATCGACCAATTTCCCAAATTCATTACTCAGAGGCTCTAATGGTATTCTGGATTGAAGATCAGTATCTATCTGGGCCTTAAGGTGCAAGATATGAGTTTCTTTATCTAACTCTTTAACTACTATATTTGATAAAAGTACGGATTCTTCTAAAACTTCCACATTCCTTATCCTTTCAGCTCTCTCAACTCTTCTGGATAAAAGTGGTCCAAATAACTCTCGATAATGTTGGGGTACTTCTTCAACAGTGAGGTGGATTCTCTTAGCAGCGATTGCCTTCACTAAGTCTTTGAAGGTTTCAAACGATTTTTGGCCAGTATATTCTTCAAATTCTCTTCTTCTCCACTCTGGGAATGAGGCACTAAAGAATCTTAATAAAAAATCCCGATGTAAGTGAGCCTCAGCTAAATCACGACTTCCGATTAATCTAATTATAGGTGCTAGTGCACTTCTAAACTCTTCTGGGTTATCAAAACCCTTGTTCTTAATAAAAGCTACATCTAAGAGAAGTCGAACATCCTCTTCACCAAATCCATAAGTCTCAGCAAGCCTTCTCATTACTGTCAAAGCTTTGCTAATGTATGCTTGGTGAGTTTTTACTTCTCCTACCATAGATCCAATAGTTTCTAAAAAGACAGGGATTCTTTGCTCATCACCTAACCCACCAAAAAAATTAACTCTTTTAAGTAGCGTCCTACTTGCCCTCACAGCTTTTATTTTTCCGATTTGTGCAGCATAACCCACCGCCATTATTTTAGTTTCTGGTGCATCTATTGCTAAACCACCTATATCAACAACCTTACCTATCCTCCCTGTAAACCAAGGGTGCCTCTCCCAGGCATAATGTTTGTTGGTAGTGGGATAAAAATCTATAATATATTCAAAGGCTCCAAGAGTTGGGTCGGCATGATAGACAGCTTCTGAGACCCTATTGAGTGGAAGGTGTTTGCCATTTGGAGTCCTTAAATATAACCCACCATTGTCAATCACAAAACCTGACGAGTGAGGACGGCGAGACGAATTGATCAGTTCTTCCCTCCAAGCTACAAGATTGGGAATTTGTCCAGGAAATTGTGAAGAAATTACTGAAATCACTCTTTGGGAGGCGTGAGCTATACTTAAATCACAATAAATAATAGTTGAAGTGGTAAATTCCGGCCCACTAGGCACTCTCGCCAAAAGTCTATCAATTGCTTCGGGGGTACCTACTGAGGCTTCTAAAGTCATGATTGTATATTATAGCTAATCCTATAATAATATTCAAATAAAACTGTTTTGGCGACCCTACAGATATCACCTCGGAGGTGCTGTGAAGATAACACCTCGGTATTTACTCGAACGTAAGATGCTTTATTTGGTCTAATACTCTTTGGTAATCAGCTTGGTTAAAAATGAATTCTTTGTATGCTTGGTTAGTTGGAAAGAATTCTAGTATAAGATTTTTCTCACAGAAATTACCCTTACTTTCTCTAAAGAGATACTCTGGCAATGAAGAGTATGGATAGCTTTCTAGCTGTTGTTTGTTTTTGACTACATAGGAAGAATAAGGATTAAGATGGATATATCTATGGACATGTATAAGTTGTTCATCATTTTCGACCCTAACAGCCTTAAACTGCCCCTGGAATAGATGACCTTGGCGTTGGTGCTTAGTATTAAAATATTTTGTGTAACTATTCTGGAACTTAGAAATAAATTTACTTATACCATTGTCTCTAGCCTGTTTGACAAGAAGGTGAAAATGATTAGGCATTAAGCAATATGAAATAATCTCTACTAAAGGTGGGGAGTTTAATACTAAAGACTTTAAAATATCCATTCTTCTTTCAAATCCTAATGCAAGAAAATAAGAAAGTCTCAAAGTCTGTTTACTAAAATGGTAGTAGTTAATAGTGGTGAGAGCTCGTTTGCAATCACCTTTGTTTACGAAAATTGGTTCCTTATTAATACTTCTGTTATAAATATGGTAACACTGATCATTAACAAGTGGGATAATTCTATAAGGCACTAGCCTATTATCAAAGATTCCAATCCAAGGTGTCAAGTATAAATCACCTCGGGGGTGATAGTTAAAAAAGTTAACCAAGAGCTATTGCATTTAGAATTATATAGGAGTATAGTTCCTAACTATGAGTTTTACACCCGACAGAATAGGCTCGAGCGAGTGGCGTCAATACCCTGAGATAAATACACTGGTTGATCCAAATCATATTAGCCACCCAGAAAGATTACCTCATGGAAAGATAGACATGATTCGGCTACTTGGCGCTCGTGTAATTAGTCCATCAGGAGTTTTTCCAGGGGAGACTCTCGAAGGTTTACAAAGGAGAGGTCTTGTTCTACATGTTCCCTGTGGAATACATGCCAATGAAACAAGGATTGGATATTCTACTCCCGTAGGAAGCTTAGCGAATGCTTATGGAGTTGACCTTTACTAGAGGATTTTCCAGGGAATGGTGTGGAGGGAAGAACACTAGCCTCATACCCTGAGGACCTCCCTTTTATGGATGAAACTTTTGGAATAAGCATTAGTATGAAAATGGGTATTGGATGGTTGGCAGGTGTTGTTTTTGATCCTTTTTGGTCTATCAGAGAAATGATCAGAGTTACCAAGCCCAACGGATTAGTAGTAGTGGGTCTTGGCAGTGGAGGAGCAGGTGGCGTTTTACTTAAAGACTATAGAGTTCCTGGACTTGGGTATGCTTCTCAAGAAGAGAATGTTAGAAGAATAACTGGTGCACTTTCTAGACTGCGAGATGATGACTTAGGAAAAAAGAGAATTGCAACTGTAATAGATTTTTCAGATCAACCTCCCACTAGGCAAATCAGTATCAGGGTTAGATAGAGCCAGCCCACTTTAACTACCTTATCTAGCAAACACTCTAGATATTATCACACATTTTAGCTAAACTAAAATTTAGTTTATGGATATTTTCTCAATTTTACTTGTTGTTATTGGTCTTTCTTTATTTGAAATAGTTTCTAGTATTGATAATGCTGTTATTAATGCCCAGGTTTTATCAACAATGGGTGAGAGGGCTAAAAGGTGGTTTTTAATTTGGGGAATTTTATTTGCTGTTTTTATTATTAGAGGTTTACTACCTTGGTTAATAGTTTGGCTTTCTACTCCATCTTTAGGTCCTCTGGGTGCTCTAACAGCTTCTTTTAGCTCTGATCCTAAGGTAATAGAAGCTTTTGAGCAATCAGCCCCAATTTTGCTAATTGGAGGTGGAACTTTTTTAGTGTTTCTATTTTTTAACTGGCTTTTTTTAGAAAATAAAGCTTATGGGTTAATTGGTGAAAAGTTTGCCCATAAGCAAGGTGTTTGGTTTTATGCAGTAGTTTCAATACTTTTAGCTATTATTGTTTGGTTTTCCATGAAGATTAATCCATTAATGGGTTTTGGGGCTGTAATTGGCTCAACTGCATTTTTTATTACTCATGGCTTTAAACAAAACGCCGAAAGACAAGAAGCGGAGTTAATTAAAGGAGAAAGTAGTAACCTCTCAGATATTAGTAAGATTTTATATTTGGAAGCAATTGATGCAACTTTTTCCATTGATGGAGTCTTAGGAGCTTTTGCTTTTACTTTTTCGATACCTTTAATTTTAATAGGGAACGGAATAGGAGCGTTTGTAGTAAGGGAGTTAACTTTAACTAATATTGAAAGAGTTAAAAAGTATATTTATTTAAAAAATGGAGCTATGTATTCAGTTTTAGTTTTGGGGACAATTATGATTTTAGAAAGTTTTGGATTGCCAATTCCTGAGTGGTTAGCCCCAATTATTACTATCTTTTTAATTGGTTATTTTTTCCTAAAATCCCGATCTAACCTAAGCAATAATACCAACTAATTTTAGGGGGTTGTCAAAGTGTAATTTAGTTTGCAACAATAAGTTTAGATAAAAATTATATAAATTTGATCTTCACTGAGCAGAGTGGTAAGATATATCCCCAAATATAAATATATAGGATATTCTAGGAGGATCTATGGTAAGGATTAACGGGCAAAAAATTTCCAAAATAGAAAAATTAGCTCTTTCGCTAACTAATTGGATTGGTACTCCTCAATCTCTTTTAGTCCACTCACTCTTTTTTATAGGTATTCCATCGCTTGGATTGTTTGGATTTGAATTTAGAACAATTCTTTTGGCCTTTACTACTTGGCTATCTATTGAGGCAATTTACTTGGCAATTTTTATTCAAATGACGGTTAATAGAACATCGGAAAGTTTGGAAGAGGTAGAAGAAGATATTGAAGACATTCAAGAAGACATCGTCCAAATTCAGGCTGAAGAGATTGATGAAGAGGATGCGGAAAAGGCCCTACATAACCCAAGTAAATATTTAAGTGGATAGATATATGAGTATTAACTGCATATTCTGTAAAATCATACAAGGTCAGATTCCTGGTAAAGTTCTTGATGAAGATGAGGATACTATAGTAATTTTAGACTTAAAAAATTATCCTTTAGTTTTAACAAAAAAACATCATGAGAATATTTATGAGCTGGATGAGAAAACTGCTTCATCAGTAATGAAAAAAGCAGTTAAAATTGCTAAAGCTACTAAAAAAGCGCTACAAGCAGAGGGAATAAATTTACTACAAAGCAATGAGGCAGCCGCCGGACAAGAAGTTCCCCACTTCCACATTCATATTAAACCCCGCTGGAGAAAAGATTCTGTAAAAATCCACCTACCAAATGATGTAATAGAAGAAAGTATTCGTGAAGCAACTGCTAAAAAAATCAAAGAAGCACTTAAATAAATCTATAAGGTTAGGAATATTTTTTTGCGTCCATATCTTTTTTAATTTTATGTAAAGTTTCTTTACCTAATTCTACCCGTTGTTTTCCAGCTTCAAAATCTCGCAATTGTTGCAAATATATTTCAGACATTTGATCAAATAACCAGGAAACAATGTCCCGGGAAACTAATCGTCTCATTACTAAAATAGTGGCGAGCATTTCTTTTAAGTCACAGTAAAGACTGCCATATTGTGCATCTTTAAGCGACCCAAATGTGTCTAAATCTAAAACTATTCCATTATAAGTAACATTTCGAGAGGATAAAGAAGAGCCAACGTATCGCTCCATAGCAAGAGTGTAGCCTTCAGAGTGCGCTAAAGCTGCTACTTCCACTACTCTCTTAATAAACCTGGTCAAAACTTTTAAAGCTATTGCTTTTCCTCTAAGTAAATCTCTCATGCTGTTTAGTTGGTCTAGGTAAGCGGTACTTTGATCTGGGCGATCAGTAATTACTTCAGTGATATCCTCCAAAGTAAAACCATATTCATTTCCTAATGTTTTATAAACTGCTGTGAGTAAAATAAATTTATCTTCCTTTTGTAAGCATGAACTTATGAGGGGTCTTAATATACCATAATGATTATATAGCTCGTCCTCAGCAATTGTAGCTTTACTTGGTGGATCTTGCGAAAAAAGTATTCTCACCATCTCGCAAGTCCTTATATCTAATCCCTCAATTACATAAATATATGCTGCTGGGACTACTCCATTTTGATCAAGGATTAAATCACCCAATAAAACTCCTCTTTTTAAACCATAAACATCCGCTACTTCTTGCGTTACCTCTAAATAATCATCCGAATTCAAAAAGTCTCTTAAGCTTATACTTTGTCCATTTGTTCGAAGGGTAAGTATTTTTCGGACCGCTAGGGGGAGGGCTGTATGGGTAAGCATTCCTAATTTTTCAAGAGCTAGCTTTTGTAAAGTCATTGCGCTATCAAACTCTAGTTCAGTATCAGGCAAGTTGCCAGCTCCCGGTATTTGTTTTTTAGAAACTCTAAATGCGTGCTGTAAGACCCCATCTTTATTTTGGACATCTCCTCCTTTAAAAACTAAGGTAAATCTGATATCAGCAGATCGACTTGGTAATAGCATACTAAAAGATCTACAACCATAGACCCCGCGACAAAATAACCCTTGGCTTGAAGCTAAAGGATGCAAAGCCTCAGAGGGTGTTAAAACTACAAGTGATCGATCGTTCAAAATTGGCTCAACAGTAAACCTTGTTGATGCTTCAATATAGACTTCAGGATAATTTAGAAGATTTCTTGTTTCTACCCCCTTGCCAAGGTTTGTACATTCCGGCAAAAATTCCAACGCAAGCATATTAAGTTTCAGATTATACAAGTAACTTACTCATCATGCAAACTATGGGTTCTCAATCGCGATAGCAGAATAGTACTTGTTTTGGTAAAATAAAATGCACGCGGGTGTAATTCAGCGGTAGAATGTCACTTTTCCAAAGTGAACGTCAGGGGTTCAACTCCCCTCACCCGCTCCATAAGAAACTTGAGGAAATTGAGAACCATTTAGACTATTCTGACGCTCTAATTGAAGGTTCGATCCAATTACCCCTTCATTTACTTGGTTTTGATGTTTTCTTAAGAAGATAAAGATAGATTTAGGCTCAATTTCCAACTTTTTATCCTTTAATAAGAGGTTCGATCCGAAAGCCTGGACTATTAACTTCTTACCCAGAGGGTCTGCCTTATTGAAGGTTTTCTGAAGATTGGCAGCAAAGTCTAAGGCATCATCTAAAACCTTTTCTAAATACCCATAAAAATTATCATTTGCAATAACTTGCTGTACTTGTCCCTGCTCTTTTAGGATTTTATTTTTTTTTTGGATATACTCATCCTCTGTGATAAGGCCGTCTTTTTTCATTTCCCATAAATCCATTTTCATATCTGAAATTTGATTGAGTCTTTTAGTCTTATTTTCTTTGATTTTCTTTTCAGCCTCAACCTCATTTCTACCTCTTCTCTTGACGACTTCTTTTACCCATTCTATATATTGACTATTTAGCTCAAATTTTGTTAGATAATCCATGATTTGTATATCAAGTTCACCACTGTTTATAGCTGGTTGCTTGCAAGGCCCCAGTTTCCTAGTACATCGGTAATAAACATAAGCAGCGGTTCTATTAGTTTCTTTATAAAACTTAGTCTTCTTCTCGCCTGTAATGGTTGCACCACAAGAACACTTAATGAATCCCTGAAATGGTAGCACTATTCTGGTTGGATTTTGCTTGTGCTTTTTATCAAGCAACTTCTGGATACGCTCGAACTCATCTATAGTTATCATGGGTTTATGTATGCCTTGATAGAGTTCACCTTTAACATAAAAGAAGCCAGTGTAAAATATCCTCCTGAAGGTTTTATAAGCTGTTGTTTTAGAGACTTTCTCACCTCTAATACCTTTTAATCCCATGGCCGTTACAATCTCTAAACTTGATTCTACTGTTTGTGTGCCAGAGAGCATTAAGTCCCACCACTTTCTAACTAAATCCCACTTTGCGGGGTCTTCTACTATCTCTTTTTCGCCCTTCGCTTTCTCAGAGGTGTTTCTGTAGCCTAAAGGTGCATGAATAGGAGCAATGCCTTTCTCTATCTTACTTTTAAGCCCGCGCTTAACGTTTACTGATAGTTTTTTACTAAAATCTGTACTTTGACCAAACTCAATCCACAACATAAATGAATTAGTGGTATCAAATGTAGTGTAGGGAGTAATTATTTTAAGTCCGTAATTGTCTACTAAATCAATAATTTGACCTCCATCAACTGAATTTCTCGCCAAGCGTGAGGCTTCCCAGGTCACAATTATTTTAGCCTTCCCAGTTTTTATAAGATTAACCATTTTATAAAATTCCACTCTTACTCCGGCTTTTTTAGCTGATTTTGATTCTGAGAATGGAGGAGCTACTAAGTTTAGGTTGTTACTTTCTATTAATTCACTACAGGCGTTAAGCTGGTCCTCTAAAGAAAGGATTTGTCTAGTCTTATCCTCTAGGGATTTTCTGCTGTAGATTACGCAAGTGTCTATCACAGTTGCTTCTAATATCATCTTTTTTACTTCTTCCTGTCAACTGGTAGTTTGTGTATTAAGTCTTTTGGTTTAAGTGTTTGAGCCATCAGTTCCATAACTCTTATTAATCGTTCACCTTGATCCCGGGCTTCGGCATCACTTAACTTGATTCCATAAACTTTTAGTGTTATCTGTTTAAAGTCTTCTATTTCAGGTTGTGTTAACATTTCTACTCCTTATCAGCTCCCTCTTCATCCGATTGTCTTTCCAAAAGCTCCTGTTCGTCATCCTGGCTGCTACAAACCTCACACGGACATTTACCCGATTCGACCATTTCATCAACTGTGATCATGCTTCTACCTCCTCTGTGTAGGAAAGTTCGGTTTGCGTTAGTTTAGAAGGTGACACTTGTGACTCATGTGACTCTGCTTCTGATATACCGCTATCTTCTGAAGGGTCTGAATCTTTATTAGGTATATCTGTTTCAGTGTCAGAAGTGTCATTAGAGGTATCCAAACCATAATTGAGTTTGAGTTTCTCAATTAGATCCAGATCGTAGAAAATCCCTCGCTTACCAGCTGTCCTCTTCTTTACGAACCCTAACCCTCTTAATATTCTGCCGATGACATCTTCTGCTAGAGTAAATCGTTCTTCCTTACCAGTGTTAATTTTTTTAGTAACAGCCTCTATAGATAGGAATCCTTTTTCTACTTCGTAATTCAGGTCAATTACCATCTCTAAAACCTTGGCTTCTAGGGAATCAGTTGCATCTTCTTTTTTCCTCTCGGAAATAATGTTTAACAGTCGGGCAAAAGAAGCTTCTTTTTCTGGGAAATAAGTGGTAACTATTTTATATAGTGAGCCAGCAATATCACCCAAACGCCCAGAAGCGGGTTTATCTACCTCTTTCAGCTCATCCTGATAGTGTAAAATCCTAAAAGCAGTTAACCTGGCCTTTAGCTCCCATGCATCCTTAGGCGTTACTGGGTTATTGAATACCTTGCCTGTAGGCTTCATATCAACTGAAATAGCTCTTGACTCTAAAATATCGTCAACAGGTCTATTTGTGGCAATTATGGTTGGACCAAATAAATTAAAGGTTTTGGTATCCCTAAAGGCTCCTTTCTCAGGCCACAGGGTGCGTGATGAACTAGATCCTTCCTCGAACCGTGCCAAAATAAGATCATCACAATTAGCTCTTTGAAACTTCTTAGGTGCATCCTTAACATCAAAGCCTAAAGCAGCCTTATGGTCGTTACCCCAGCGGATAATATCAGCTTCCCGTACAGTCTCCGTCCATACTCCTCGGCGAGATACATAGATACATCCCTTACCGGTTCTACTTTTACCCCTCTCCTTAACTGCATAAAGATAAATAATGGGTGAAAAGTGCAGCTTATCCAATAGGTAGGTATGGAAATCCCACAAGGCTAAAAGGTCGTAATAGGCTTCATGGGGAAGATCTGATATATTCTTATGGTAAGTGAGCAACTCCTCATACAGATCTAAGCTGTGTCGTAGATTAGCCTTGTATTCAGCTAGATAATGGAAGACTTTGTCAGCATCGGCTATAAAGTAGGGTATTGAACTTTTAGGGGGTGGTGCAAAAACCTTATCTTCAACCCTTATGGTGTCTACAAGATTCAGTCCTTCGGTTAGATAAACTAGTTTCTCTTCAACAACTAAGACATCAATGGTTCCTGGAGCATCTAGGGAGTATGTTACTCTGTCTTCTTTATTACTATCTTTTTTGGCTTTTAGCTTTTCATCAATCCCTTCAAAATTATCCATTTTTTGTCCTTTCCCTAGTCAGAAAATTGACAGCACTTTCAAATTTCCGATTGACTTCTTTGGTTGCTAGTGGAGGCTGAAAGGTGGAATTTATAAAGAGCAGAAATTGATAGACTAGTTTTGATGGGATACCACGAGCCAATAAGCTACAAGCAGCTCTGTAGAGATTAATATCTCTAGCACCCTCTGTTTGCCCTAGAATTGACTTCCAATCCAAATTAGTTGAACTTTTGTTTGTACCCTGAAGATCAATTATCCATTGAGGCATTTCATGAAATTCATTAACAAATGGTGGAGTAATCCAAGTATATTGATTACCAGAGGCATGAATTGATGGTGGTAGAATTACGTAACCGCCATCGGATTTTAGATCAATTCCATCTTTTATCCCATTCTGGCTATGAACATTAGGATTATACTGGTAGAAATGGTGTGATCCACCCCCACCAGTTTGTGACTTAACTGTATCTGTTAGGTTATCAGTAGTACCAGCATGTCTTGGGTCAACATCAATTACACTAACACCGGATAGTTTTCCTGTAACAAGGCCAATATTTGCCCAGGGCCACTTTGACCACCAATCGTTTATCTCATCAATAGTTGGTAATTTCTTTTGGTATTCAAACCAAGACTCAAGACAAGGTTTTTTATTGGACGGGTTAATAGGGATAACTGACCAACCTTTTGAAAGATATTTTAAAGCAGCCTCTAGATTAGTCATTCTGTGCTTCCTCCGCTGCAACAAGTACGTATCCCTTTCCCTCACAGCCCTGACAAACTTTCGCTCCATATTTCAAAGTTCCAAAACCACGACAAACCGGACACTCAATCGGTAAGTGCTTAGCTTTTACTTTAATTACTCTGATTTTTGTTTCTTTTTGAAAGTCGTCCATGCCATCCAAACCCAATCCTTTGAGATCATAATGGCACATCAATTAAGGCTTCTCAAAAGGATTGTGTGAGAATTTTGATCCTGAAACAGACCAAAAAAGTTTTTATTAAAGCCGTATAAAGTAATGGGGCTTAAGTAGGTTTAAGATGATAAAACCACTTTCTACCTCGCCTGAACTTATCTATACCCATGTTCATATTTCTTAAGGGTTCATAAGATTTTATTGTCTTTCTGGTATCAGTTACCAAACGTCCTGGTGCCTTGCTATTTGTCTCTTCTGCAATCCCATTAATATCAAGGGAACCTTTTATAATAAGCGCTTCAAGTAGTTTTTGTTGTTTTTCTGGAAAATGAAAATTCTTTATGATAGTTTTGAACAAGCTGGTACGCTGTCTTCTGGCACTCTTTGGGTATTTTGGTTCATCAATTTCTCTGATTTCATGACCCTCATCAGCCAAAAAAAGCCGCATTGCTGCTTGGGCAATAGGGGGCATTGATAGTTTTTTCTTCCTTCCATCCATCCTTCAATAATTCCTTATATTGCGTGCATGGATTAACAGATTTTTCCAAGCTCACTACGCAGGGTAATTATACCTTAAAAAGTAGTATAATTGAATCTGAGCAGGCGTGGAGATAATTTTACCCCTAAGGATATTAAATTTTAACTATTTTTCACTTATTCTGGAAGCTAATGTAAGATTGTAGTGGGGGTATACATTTTTGATATGTGCTGTTAACCAGCTTCCTAAGGCTGAGCCATAATTTGTATCTTTTCCCGTTCCAATGCACTTTTTTCAGCTTGCAGCAAGTCAATTCTGTATCTCATGTCAGCTATAGTGTTGTTAATCATTTGTGTACAGATGTAATTATCACACCCTTGATCAAATTGTTGAACTTGGGCCTGTATATTGTTCTGCCAAAAAGCAATGTCCTTATTGATCTTATTAATTTTTCCATCAATCATTTTTAGAGCTTGTTCTTTTCCTGTATTGGGGCTGGGAGTTGGTGAGGGGGTGGGTGTTGGAGTACTTGTGGGCTTTGGGGTAGGAGAGCTTGTTTTAGGAACTTGAACGGGTTTAGGTGTAGGAGATACGTCCTTCAAAATTATATCTGATGAATCAAGTTTCCATTTTCCGTCTTCTAATACCAGCTTCCAGATTCCTTCAAAAGTTTTGGTTTGAACTTGTCCCTTTAAATCATCTTTAGCTTCTATCTGAACATAAACTATCTTGTTTGATAAATCCTGGACATAGACATCTTTAGTTACTACATTTAATGTGTTTTTGTAACCACTGACAAAATTATCATAATTCTGGGCATAATTTTGAAAATTTTTACTTAATAGATTCCAGGCAGAATCAAATTCTTTGGAAGATATTGCGGCATAGAAATCTTTTACAGGTATTAATAGATCAGATTCAACCATGGGAACAGGAGTTGGAGAAGGTTCTTGTTGCTCGGTTAGATTTTTTATCTGTAACAATCCACCTTCTCCGCTTAGGTTTAATTTAACTAAACCTGTTTCCCTAACCACCGCTACTGTAAATAATCCTACTACAGCCCAGATTATAATTGGAATTACCACAAATCCTTTTTGAGAGTTTGTCATATTATTTACTCCTACTTTATGTTAACACACCCAAAACCACTACATTCACGGCTGCCACCAAGGTTTTTGACATTCTTCCCAAGCATCAAAACTCGTAATTTTACCCGCCATACGATCAGCAAATTCCTTTTGGCAATGATTATAGTACACATCACTTCTCCAGAAGTAAAAAAATAGAAGCCCAAACCCTATTAAGGCAACAATTAATACTTTTTGAAAGGTTGTCATTGTTTAATATATATGTTTATTTTTTATCAGGAATGAATCCAAAACCTTGCTTCGAATATTGATCGCAAATAGTAAAACGTTGTGGCGTTTCTGCTGTAGCACAAGCATAAAATTCAAAACCTGTTTTAAAAAAATATAAAAAGAGGGCTCCAAAAACTATTAAAATTGAAATAAGCCATTTTTGAAAAGTTGTCATTTATCCTTTTCTATCTTTCTTCCTAATATGATCAATAAATATACTAACTATGGCATACAAAAAACCCAGAGCCAAAAAAGCACCCATTAATATTAGCAGAGATCCTGAGATAGCTCCTCCTATTTTTACTAAAATAGGATTACCCATATACCAACCTAGAAACATGAAAAGTGCGATAATAGATAATATAACAATGCCAGTACGCCACACGTTACCTACAACCCACCAAAGTGTCACTTTCAGTCCGTCTTGCTCAATTCTTTTATCAACTTTCTTCCATAGTTTTTGAACAAGTAGAACTCCAAAGAAAAATAAAAGGACCTTGAAAGTATTCGTGTAGGTTTCTTCTGCAATAAAAGATATAAAAATGATCAAACCCAAGAGGGTAATTATGACTGTATTATTTGATTCATCGTTATTGCTGTAATCTCCAATTTTATGTATCATTATTTTCCCTCTAAAAGATTTAGGTTAACCAGAAAAAAATCAAAATTACCAGGAAGAAAATAATATAGATTAATGTTATTTTCTTATAAAATTTCTGTTCAGATTTTTGCTCTATAACTAAATCCCATAGACTTAAACCTGTATGAATTCCAGTTTTTAAGTTGAATGTAGAAATAGTAACTAGAATTGCCAAAAAAAACATCACTGGCGCAACAGCTGCTATAACTAAAATTTGAATAGGAAAAAAAAGAATTGCAACAAGCAATTTTTGAAAAGCTGTCATACTATTTGTTTTCTTCCTTCCATCCATACCAGTATGAAAGTAGGAAAATTCCAATGATAACCACAATTACTACTACCTGTTGTGAGTCTCCTCTTTCAAGAACTGGGGAAAGAAGCTGAAGCCCAAGAATTAAAGTTATTACAAAAAGAACTGCATAGGCATATTTTCTAAATCTCTTTGGAAACAGCAATAAAAGCCAAAGAATAGGATTCATGTTCGTTTAACCTCAATTCATGCGTAAAACTGGAATATATTTCCTGTTCATATTCTGGCATATATTCCAGAATTTAGTCAATATGACCAAATATAAAAAACTTGGAGAGAAAGTTAAGAAATTGAGGAAAGCTCGAGATTGGACGCAAGAAAAATTGGCAGAAGCTGCAAATGTTGACCCAAAGACAATTATAGAGTTAGAAGCTGGTAAAAGAGCAAACCCTACCCTCCAAACTCTTAATAAACTTGCAAGAGCCTTAAAAACTTCTCTTGAAGAGTTACTCTCTACCTAAAAATCCTGAGATGGTACCAATTTGAAGAAATTTATCCAGCTGGGGTTTTAAGGACCCTTAGAATAAGGACAGGGGACGTGAGAACCTATATATATTTTCCCACAGTTCCTATCTATGCTGTAAGCACAAAGTCACACACCACCTTCTGTATCAGAGAAACCCCTTTTCTTTCTACTTCCTGTAATGTTAGTTATCGGAACAAAAATTGTCTGTCCTCCTATCTTAGCCTCAGCGTTCAGTTAATGGTCGTATACTGAACACCTGTGGGCAAATAATCCTTATAAAATGGGTTGTCCAAGATATATTTTATGCTTGATTTACCCATTCCAAACTTATCCCCAATAGCTTGCAAGGTTAGCTTCTCTTTTATTCTGAAGTTAAAGATTGCTTTTACCTTTTCAAACTCATTCTTATCAATGACCAAATCACTCTTTTGTGCCATATTACGCTTCTTTAACTTAAAGCCAAGCGGTAACATATCAGGTGATCCAAGTCTTCTACCCTGCCTTGTAAGTTCCTGTAGTGCATCAATTGTACGTTCTGCTATCAGATCCCGCTCCATCTGTGCCATAGCTCCCATGACTGTAAGAAAAAACTTACCAGAAGCAGAACTTGTATCTATATTCTCGTTTAGACTTATAAATTGAATATCATTTTTTGCAAAAACATCTTCAATAAGATAGAGGAGGTCCCGAGTTTTACGGGTTAATCGGTCTAATTTGTAGCAAATAACACCATCTATTTTCTTTTCCTTGACTAAATTTATGATTTTTTGAAGTCCTGGTCTATTCATGGTCTTACCAGATTTACCCTCCTCAATAATCATTTCCACTAAATCCATGTCCTTTAAATCCGCATAAGCCATAATTTTATGCTCCTGATTATCTAAGCTAACACCATCACGGCTCTGCTCAAGAGTTGATACCCTGGTATATCCAATTACTCTAAGCTTTTTCATTTTTCTTCCTCATCAACAATTTTTATCCTTCTGTATCCCTTAATTGGTTTGCCATATGCGTAATGCGTTGGTGAACCTAAGATAGATTGCGGACGTCCTTTGTATTCTGGTTGATCTAATTTCTTAGTGAAATGTTTAACATCCGCTGTGAGTTTTCTGATGTCCTCGTTACAGGTATATAGATTTATTGCTTGGTGTAAGAAAACCGCCATAGAACCGCCAGGTTGGGCAGTTAATACTGGAGATAGCTTTTCAATAGCCTCATTAAACTGTTGTACTAATTTCGATCTTTCTTCTGATTTATCCGGTAAAGGAAGTCCAGCATATACTAATAACTCGGTACCATTTATCCTGTACCATTTACCTCCAAATTTATTAGCCTGTAACCTTCCTGATTTGATAGCTCGATGAATAGTGGCTACTGAAACATGAAGCAATTCAGCTGCTTCCTCTGCTGTATAGGTCGTGAAATGTAATATTGGATCGCTCATAATGTTTAAGTCTACATCAACGATGATGTATTTGTCAATATTAAGATTCATAATTAGATCATTTGCATGTGCTCTTGATAATCTTGAAAGGGGTAACTAGTCTAATGAAAGGTTAATGGTCTTAACTTTCTCGATAGCCACCTTAAAGGCAGTGATACCATCGACTAAATCGGCATAGGCTCTATGTAATTGCCTAAAAGATACATACTTACCAAGGCTATTCCAAGAAGGATGTGCAAAATCATTCCTTATATCATTTACTCTTGTCATTAATCTAAATAAGTCAACATCGAATTCGTATGTTTCATTAAGCTTTCTAAAAACCTCTAAGCGGCGAGCAAAACCTAATCTTTCTATAAAATTATCATAAAGAAACCTTGCTCTAGCTAATTGCGGTCCAGTTAGAGGTTTATCCCGAATTAAAATCCCTTTTGGATAAAAGTAATGTAGGATTGTAGTCGTCATCCCATCATCCATTTCAGCGTGAACAAAAATGGCCCAGTGCCTCAGCTCTTTTAAATCTTCTTTGGTTATATCTCCAAATGGTGGAGTCCTTCGATCAAAAACAGTTTCTAATCCCTCTAATATTTGTTTAAGAGTTGTAATCTGTTGCTTGTAGTTATTCACCCAGAAATTATACAATAGAAGAACATATACTACCGTATGAACTCAAAGAGATCTGTAAATTTGTAGTTCCTGAAATGACAGGTTTGGTATTAGGGCCAGACTAACGTCTACCAGGTGGACACCAGAGCCCTAATTAAACCGCAAAAGTAGCTATTTTTAAATGATTCTTAAGTTGAGATAATTGAGCAAATAGTAATTGTGTTTCACTTGAGTTACTATCTAACAGTTGCGTTATAGGTTCGAGTACAGAACCGACTCCCGCTCCAAGATGGAACACCTTCGAGGTGGTCTAGGCAGGCACCTCTTCTCTATTCTAAAACCAAGTGCTTGATCTTATCTAATTCTCTAGCATAGCTTACTTGATCCAAAACAAATTTTTTATATTCATTTATAGATTTAAAAAAACCTAAAACCTCCTCAGAGCTTGTAATCTTCTCTGCTTTTGGTACCAAATACTCAAAGTAAGAAGACCATTGGTAGTTTTCCAAATCCTCCGTCTTAATTAAGTAGGAAGTTACTGGGTTTAGATGAATATATCTTGATAGATGAATAAACTGTTCATCAGAATCAACAAACACTGCCTTGAATAACCCCTGAAGAAGTGGACCCACTCTTTTATTTTTGGTGTTAAAGTATTTGGTATAAGAGTTAGAAAAGTTAGATATAAATTTAGATATACCATTTTCTTTCTTCTGCTTTAGTAGGAAGTGAAAATGGTTGGGCATTAAACAAAAAGCAATAATTTCTACTAATACATTCTCATCATCTAAGTTTTTCCATAATTCATCTTTTTTGTCATTTGCGAGATCTAAAAACTTGGAAAATTTCAAAGGCAGACTTCCGTAGCGGTAAAACTTTAAAGTTTCTAAAGCTCTTGAATATTCCCTGCTTTTGGTAAAAATTGGACGCTTCTCTACACCTCGATTAAAAACATGATAGATGATCTGCTCATTTGCAAAAACAAACTTTCTATTTGTGGGCATCTATTTAAAGTATGGACTAAAAAAGGACAGGTGTCAACCCAGACCACCTTTCAGGTGGTTCTTTGCTCTTTGCTATGTGATTATCGAGGTCTGCTAAGCTCTTAATTTAATTTTTCCTAATTATGTTTTCTCCTAAAATATTTACACTGCCTTTATCTAACTTTTCATAAATTTCCTGTTTTTTATTATTAACTATCTTATTATCTGCAATTTCATTATTTGATGCGCTCTCAAGTAAATATAATCCTATTTGATTTAAATCTATTGTATTTCCTAAAATTTTATTCATCTTTGATTTTATGTAAATACCGCTATTATTATTGCTTAATGAATTCTTGCTTATAAAATTATTATTAGCTTCCCCATACAGATAAACCCCATATTGTGAATTTTTGCTAATTTCATTATTTGTAAGTAAGTTCTCAGAAGAATTCTCATTTAGCCTTATACCTCTTTGGTTATCGTAGACTTTATTATTTTTTATTACGTTACTGCTTGAGTCATATAAAGCTATACCATCTCTATTCCCATAAACTGTATTACTTTCAACAATATTATTATTAGATTTTTTATCAAGCATTATTCCGTGGAGTTTATTATTGTAAGAAAGATTATTCTTAATTGTGTTATTAATACACCTTTTAGAAAAAATTATTCCGTGATTTCCATTGTTGTAAGCTCTATTTCCTTCAACCAAAAAGTAATTTGAATCATCATGAGGATCAAAACCATACTGAATATTTGAGTAAAAATCATTATTTTTCCAAACCATTCCTGTTGCCCCAAAAGTATAGGCTCCAAAATAGTTATGATGGAATTTAGAATTTTTTACCTCTCCTGTGAGCAGATATTTTTCCCCATCAGCTACTGAGGCTCTCCAGGATATTCCATAAGTAGGAGCTAGTCTCTCAGGAGGTGCATGATATCCTAAATAAGAAACTTCAGAATCATAAACATCCATTTGAGAGGAAGCTCTTGCTACTATGAAACTTCTTCCATTTTTATAATTTAAATCTACATCTTTCAAATTTTGATCCCATGAAGTAATTTTTACTCCATTAATTACTACATTTGCGTTGTGAGCTTTTATCCAGACAAAATCATTATCAGTACTTAAAAGCTTAAGCCAGCTAACTTCACCCTTATCCACTATTAATCTCGTACCTGTTCCTAAGTACAAGTTTTTCTTAAGCAACCAAACTTTAGGCTCAACCTCTTCTATATATTCATCACCTAAGTGGGCTTTGAGTACTGATAAAGTAAGTATATTTCCTCTGCCCGCAACATTTATAGTTTGCTTTTTTTCATCAAAACTTACCTGGAGAGTAGGAGGGGTCTTTTGTATGAAATTATAATCTTCACTCAAAGAAAAGCTAAAATTAGGCGAAGGGATACTTAGTCTAATTCCAGAATCCAGAGTATTCCAATTTGGGAAAAACTGTGCGTTTGCAGTATATAAGTCAGCTAATGCAACATTAAATTTTTCAGCTATTGTTGAAAGAGTCTCCCCACTTTTTACCTCATAGATTTCTATACTGTTTCCCAAATGGCCTGAAGATGTAGAAGTGCCTAAGACTGAGGGACGGGAGGTAAATTTATCAGATTTATTTTTAGAATAGGCAAGAGTTGAACCAGAACTATTTAAACAACAAGAATTTTTAAACCCGAAGACTAAACTTGTCATAACAAAAATTACCATACAAGTAAGAGCGTATGCAGGTAGTTGTTGCAAAAACCTAAATTGAGGTAATCTTGATTTATCCCATCTTGTTATCCAGCTGTGAGTATTTAAAGTAAAAAAAGCATATATTTTTAAAGATGCACTTATAAAAGTATATAAAATATAAAAAGGTAAGATTAAAATATCATTTGGCCTTCTTTTTAAATGCGGGTAAATTTTGAGAGCACGTGAGAGAAACCACCAAACAACAATGAGCCCTGCGGCTAAATAAAGTCCAAAATATAAAGATACTAAAAAGTAAATAGGACTTAAAATTATCACAAAAGCCTGAATAAATTTATCAATCTGAAAAAAAGCAAATGCTGGGTGCTTGAATGGCCACCCTTGCAAAAGTGCTTTAATATCTGATCTTAGACTATTTCTTGTCCATCTCAACCTTTGCTTTAAATAAGATAACATATCCTTCATTCCAGGGGTATAAATCCTGGCATTACTTTGGTATGCAACTTTCCATCCTGCTTTCAAAACTAAATTAGTAAGTCTCTTATCATCTCCTGATATAACTTTTCTCCCAAAAAAAGTTTCATTCAAAAGGTCATCACACAAAGTTAAAACTACCTTTTTTCTATAAAAGCCTGTTCTTCCACAAATGCAGGCTATGGCGTCTCCTGCTGCAGCTAAAAATGGAAGCTCATCAAAACATCTAAGATCAAGTTGGATGTCAAAAATCCTCTGGGCTAAAGTGCTTGGAGTAAGTACATTTTGTCTGGGACATACACCTGCTACTTTTGGGTCTGCAAAGGGCGAAAGACCGTTTCTTATAACATCTTTATCCCATAAAGTATCAGAATCAACCAGAGCAATTATTTCCCCTTTTGCTACTCTTATACCATCTACTAAAGCTGCTCTTTTACCTGGAGTTTTTGTGATTCTTAACTTTGCTTTTTTAAAACTTCTAGCAAATTCTCTAAATACTTTTATTGCTTTTAAGTCTGTATAATCAATTACAGCAATTATCTCATTAGGATTATTCTCTCTCCATGATAGTAGGGCAGCGCGAAAAGTAACAGGATGCTCATTATACACAGGAGTAACAATTGAAACAGTTGTTTTAAAATAATTGGTTTTAGGAATGTAGTATCTACCTACTCCTTTTTTAAAAACCCAAGTTGTCCAGCGCCAAATACCAATTATTCCTAAAGGTAGATAAAAAGAAATTAAATTTTTATAGCTTTCTAAACTAGATTTAAGATCAGGAATTGAAACTTGAGAGTAGTCCATTTTGAGAAAGATTTAAGTTTTCTTCTTTAGGAATTTCAAGAACTACTTCCTCCTCCTTAGTACTCAGTGATTCGTTAATTTTAACAGTTTCTTTAAGTAAAGGAGTTTTTAAATTTAGGTTGGAGGCCCAAGCTAAAAAAGCCTGAATATCTTTTGGCAAACAAGCTCCATCAAAAGCTCCTAAATCCTTGATTCCATAGTTTGGATTCCACATCCCTTCTGCACTCTTTGCAACTAAAGGAAAGATGTTTTCAGGATTTAAGCCAAGTTGCTTGCAGATAATTCTCATCTCATTAAAAAAAGTGATTTTTGTGGCATTAAAGATATTGTGGACATATTTTTGAATTTCAGCTTCCACTATAGGTATTCTATAAATAGGACAATCGAAGTCTTTATAAATTTCCCTTAGAGTCTCGCCTGATTTTATGTCAAACTCTCCAATAACTATAACCCAAGGCTTCAGCGTGTCATCTAAAGATGTTTTCTGTCTTAAATATTCAGGGTTCATGCATAAACCTAAGTCCTTTCCAAATTTTTTGCCTGAATGTTCTTCAATTGTTTTTAAGACAAGACTTTCAGTTGTACCTGGGATAACAGTGCTTCTTACAACTACTAAATGATACTTGGATATTTTTGATAACCATTTCCCTAAATCTTTACAGACTGACTTCATTATCCTTAAATCGCTTTTTCCATCTACTGTAGGCGTTGGTACACAAAAAAAAGTTGCATCAAAATCGTACTTTTCTGAGGATAATTTATTTACTATTAAAGCTTTATATCCTTCTTTTTTTAAGGTGGAAATAATAGTTGGATTAATATCTGTAAAAACCACACTTAATCCTTTAGATTGAAGAGCTTTTCCTGTCGCCTGTCCTACTACACCTGAACCTATAATGCAAATCTTAGTATTTTTCATTCTTTATAAATTAAGACTGGTAAAAAATCCCTATAAACATTCTTATAATGGCTCCTACTAAATGTCAATAGTCCTTTTAAGTATTTATATAAATTCAAAAGTTTTTACCTCTCAAAGAAAAGCTAATTGACATAGTAGTTTAAATTAAGTTATTTTAGATTTAAGGGATTCCTTTTATGGGATTTATAAGAAAGAATATAATTTATCCTTCTCTCTTAAGTTTAATAATTATTTTTTTTGCAGTTCAATCTAAAGAAGTGAGAGCAGCAGACTGTGCCTTAAGTAATATCCGCTTTGCAAGCTCTTCAAATACAATTTATCTGTCTGGTCCCATAACTTGCAGCCTTTCTCAACTTAAAGCTTTAAAATCCTCTCTACCTTTATATTTAGTAGATGCCAGTAGTAAAACATGGTTGCTTAAAGCTAATTTAAAACTTGAAGATGGGGCAACTTTAAACCTTTATGGAACAAGTATAGGAGGCGACGTTAATTATTTGCGTTTAAAAAGTAACAATAGTTCAAGTGCTAACTCCATAGTATGGATTAGAGCTGATTGGGGCAATATAAATATTAAAAATACTAAAATCACCTCTTGGGATGAAGCTAAAAAGTCTCCAGATACTGAGTACGGTAAATATAAACGCTCATTTATTCATGTTAGATCATTTCTTGCATCTGATGGTATTACCCCTAAAGAGTCTCGAATGGATATTATTGACAGTGAGGTTGGATATTTAGGCTACTACGCGGCTGAATCATATGGTCTTGCATGGAAAGTTTCGGGAAGTGGACCTAATTTATATGACAAGGTTAATGTTTATGGGGATGTTATAAATTCTCACATTCACCATAATTACTTTGGTATGTACACATTTGGTGCAGATGCAATGAAGATACAAAATAATGAAGTAGACACTAATGTAATGTACGGAATAGACCCTCACGATGATTCTGATAATTTATTAATTGAAGGAAACAGAACTCACCACAATGGTACTCATGGAATAATTTGTTCACAAAGGTGTAACAATTTAACGATCAGAAACAATAAATCCTACGAAAATAAGGGTACAGGTATAATGCTTCATCGCAACACTAATGATTCTTTGGTAGAAAACAATGATCTTTTTGGTAATTCAGATAGTGGTATTGCTATTTTTGATAGTCACGAAAACATAATCCGAGGAAATATTTCCCATGATAATAAAAATGGAATTAGATTTAGTGTAGGCAGTTCTGGAAATACAACTGAACTAAATGAGTTTAGCGAAAATGACGGTTATGGCTTATATTTTTATAAAGGGAGCGATGCCCCGACAAGTGGAACTGGAAGAATAACTGGCAACAAGTTTATAAAAAATAAAGTTATAGATAATGGGGACTACGCTGTTAAATTAAAAGAAGCAGACTTGAATATTTTTGAGCAAAATGAATTTAAGGGCAATTCAAGAGAGATTAACATTTCAGACAGCAATCAAAATATATTTTTAGGCAATTTATCAGACAGTTTTTACAATGCTAGCCTTAAAGCTAAAAATACTATTAAAGATACGGATTCAGCTTTAGTAAAAGTCTCAGATTCAGCAAGCAGCATGGAAGTTTTAAGCAGTAGCAATTTTATTTTTCAAAATGACAAAAGTCTTCCTACTAGCGCTGAAAATTCTAAAACTTACATAAATTTAACTCGTGCGCTAACCTCTTCAACAGTTAACTTCAAAAGACTTAATTTTAAAGTAAAGCCCGCTGCCGATAAAGTTGACGTAACAGTATTAACTTGGGAAACATCAAATTCTTTTGGTAAAAAATGGAAGGAAAAAGCAACTTCTTCTGTTACAGTAGATTATGAAGTTTCAGATTTAAAACCTGATACTAAGGTAGATGTTTTAATAAATGGGAATGTTTTTAACTCCTTTACTTCTGATTCATCAGGAAAAATTAACTTCACATATGATGGTAATGTACTGGAGCGAACTTTTGAAGTAAAGGAATCTTAAAGTGAAACTTTAAAAAACTCCAGCGTTCTTTGTAAAAAAAGATCATGGTTATTAGATAAACCATGATCATCTCCAGGATACCTAAAAAATTCTACTTGTTTCCCCTTTTCCTGTAGTATTTTTAAAAGCTTTTCTGAAAACTCAATAGGTACTACCTGATCTTTCTCTCCATGGTGAATTTGGATGGGAGCAGTCACAAAATCTACATAATTAATAGCTGATACCTTATCCCAAAACAGTGGGTTTTCTTTAGGAGTACCAAATTCTTGGGGTAATCTTTGCCTACCAGAATCGCTAGCCCAGATGGGTTTAGTAAACCTCTCTGGCCAGGAGTAATATAAGTCATAAGCAGATGCTACTACTCCTGCAAATAACACTGCTGCTTTAATATCGCTAGATATAACTAGGGATCGCAGTGTTATTTGTCCACCCATTGAATGGCCCCACATACCTATTTTTTCTGGGTTGATCAGCGTTAAGGGTGAAGATTGGGTCTTTAACGCTAATTTCTTAATTGAGGCTACCAAGTTTAAAACATCGTATGTATAGTAAGGTGAATAATGGCCACTTTCATCTCTACCTTCACTATTATCATGACCCCTATAATCTGGCTTTATAACAACAAATCCATTTTGTGCATAAAATTTAGCATCATCTTTGTAAGAATTTATTGTTGAATAAGATCTTGGACTGATAAATCCATGGTTTAAAATTATAATAGGAAAACCTCCTTCCGGAACCTCTCTCGTGGGAACATTCATTAAAGCAAATAGCCTTAAGTTCTCTGAAGGATAAGCTATTATATAGCTTTTAAACCCATCATAATCCCCTACTTTTTCTACTAAATCTATCGCTCCTCCCTCGTAATGCTTTTTTCTCATCTCTTCAATCATTAAAGGGTGAGAGTTAACAGGAAGATTAGAAGATGAAGACTTTGAAGTATATAGGCTTTTGCCTATAATTAGGGCGACTAAAATAAATATAACTACTGCTCCCAAAATTAAAATTCCAGACAAGACTTTCATTAAAAAGGGATGTTAGGCTAAAGTGGGAGTAGTTGCAAGCTTACTTTAGAGTTCTTGAAGATCTTTATCAACTTCGGTAAACTCTTTATCTACATCTTCGATCTCCATGGAAGTTAGCTCATTGATCGTGTCATCACCGTTGCTTTCTGTTTGATTTGTTTGGGAGGGCTTTAAAGTGCCAATATTGGCCATGCTATTAATATAAAAATAAGCTCCTCCAGCAATAATCAGTATTAGGGCTAAAAATGCCCCGATAAAAATTAATAGTTTAGTATTTTTGGAGGAACCTCCCCCACTTGCAATTACTGTTGCTTCAGCGCTGGAGGGACTTTGGGTGGCGGGAGCAACTGGAGTTGGTGGAACTTCTACTTCAGTGGAGGGCTTAACTGGTTGTGGTGGCGGATTTGTTGATTGCTCCATTTTTTATTTTTCTGCAGCTATCTTTAACCCCAATCTAATCGCATCTATAATAGCTCTTCTCGCTGCTGTTATTTTTTCTCTAACTTCCTTTAAATCAGCGCGCAAAGTATTTTTAGCATCAAGCGCATCTTTATTTACAGCACTTTCTGAGGAAACAGTAATAGTATATTCCTCTGCTGCTTGGCTGGCAACAGCTACTCTAGCATCTGCTATTAAAGTTTCGGCGCTGTCAAAGGATTGTTTTACTTCAAAGTTAGATGTAAGGAGAGGGGCAATTCTTGGTTTTGCTTCAAACCTTTTAAGCAAGTTTTCCATTGTGGTTAGGTGGCGAGTATAAGCTTTAGTGAGTTTTTGGTTTATCATATTTAGGTTTCTGTTGATATTTTCTACTCTTTTGGCCTTGACTTGATCTTTAAAAGTTTTCAATTTGGCTAATAATTTGGCTTCTCTAGAGGCTATATTTTCAATTTTGGTGTTTAGTTTCTCCTTAAGGTTTTCCTTTTGCTCTATTAATCTATCTATAGCTCTAATCTTATCTCCACTAGGAGTTGAATCTTTTGCATAAACTGGGTACAAAGGGGTTAAATAAAGAATGGTTGCAGCGGTTAACAGGGCAAGCTTAAATTTCATTACTAAGTTACTACTTTAAAGAAAAAGATGTAGTTTTGTCAACTTTTGCTTGTAGATAGGATCTCTCTTTTAAAACAGTAAGCACCTATCCAACCACATTCGAAGGCAATTCTACCTACTTCCCTATCAGGGTTACTAAGTAAAAAAAATCTGGCTCCTTCTATTCCAGCTTCTGCAGTTATTATTTCATCAGGAGAATATCTATTAGTGTAAAGTCGAGTAGTTAGATCTATCAGTAAGTCTACATGCCCTTTAATAACGGGATTCTCTAAAAAGGGTGCAGCAAATTCCAATACTTCCTCAGCAAACCAGCCTGCTCTTTCCTGAGCAGGTACTCCCTCCCATTCTTTACTGGTATAACCATGAGGCATAGGCGAAAATATAACACATTTTTGGTAAAATAGGTAGGTGCACTGCCCCCATAGCTCAGTGGATTAGAGCAGGGCGGTTCTAACGCCAAGGTCGGGGGTTCGAATCCCTCTGGGGGTGCTACAAAAAAATTAGTTGGGAAAACTATTACTGTTTGGTTTAGATATGCCTTCACTTTAGCTTTCAACCCCCGGGGTTTCCACATAAATGGGGTTGTGCAGCACATTGAAGCAACCTAGCATCAAAACTATTAATTCCTGATTCTACAAAATTAATACTACCTTCTTGTTTCGGTACTCTATTATCATAAATATCTTCTGGCAAACTAATTACTTTTTTAGCAACTAATTTACCCTTATCATTTAACCCAAATATATAAATTGTTTGTGGATGGAATGGTCTATCTGAAGTGTCCTCTCTAGCTCTTACTAAATCTCTCTTTCTTGCTCTATCAGTAACCGGTCCTCTTACTTCTAAACTCAGAATTGGGCTAAGTCCTAACTTTTCATATGCATAAAAAGACCTAGTTGGTTCTCCCAGGAAAGTTAACTTAGGATAATGTTGAAACGCAAGTGATCTTCTCCCCAAAAATACAGCTTGTTTAGCAAAACCCAGCAGTTCTTCTGGATCATATTCACGTTTATGGTATAAACTGTGCCAAAGGGCTCCAAAAAAGTAAGTAGCTCTGTTTACTAAAAATGGACGACCTTGGTTAGGTATCTCAATAGCTTGTTCAGTCCTCATAAAATTATTATAGCTCAATAGACTATAGTTGTGCAACTATAGGGTTAGAGCTTAAATCTTCTGTCTGCTAAAAAAGGATTTGCTTTCCTATAAACTTTAACTGAGTTAAGTAAAACCCCTCTTTGCAAAGTAAACTCTCCAAACTTATCATTAATTTTATCTAAAGCTTTAGTTATAACTTCTTTTACTTTTACTTCTGGAAGAAGATTTAAGTTTTCAGGAGTTGTTGGTTTTAAATTAGAAATAGAAATACCTATCATTCTTATAGCTTTCTCATCCCAAAGGCTCATGAATATCCCCCACCCTGTTTTAAATATTTCCAAACCGTCACTAGTAAAAGAAACTGTGCTTTGCGCTCCATCTCCTAAGAATCCAATCCCGGTTTGGAATTGAGGCGACAAACCGGGATTGTAGGTTTGTTTAAATGCATATCTAAACCAAAGGGAAACAGTTTTACCTACTAGTTTTTTGGCTCGCATTCTTCTTGCAACTAATTCTGAAAGCTTAAGCAAGATTTGTTTAATTTCTTCATAAGAGTCTGCGTCATGATCTATTGTGTGTCTATGACCAATTGATTTTACTTCTTCTTTCTCATAAAAAGGGCTGACAGGAGAATCATCCAATCCCCTGCTCATGTTATATAAAGTTTGTCCATAACTTTTAAAAGAGGCTAATAAATACTCCAAGTTTACTCTTCTTAAATCAGAAAAATTAAAAATCCCCATATTATTTAACCTCCTTTTAATCCTAAACCCTATCCCACAAACCTCATTTAGCTCAATTTGGTCTAAAATTCTCATTGCTGCCTGCTCATCTGCTATTACCAGCAACCCATCGGGTTTGTATAAAGACCCAGCTAATTTAGCTAAAAATTTGTTATAAGAAATCCCAATAGAACATGTAATCCACTCCCCAATCTTAGCTCTTATTTGGGATTTAATATCTATAGCCATTTCAATAACGTCATTCCCGACCCGCTTCGCCGGAGCGAGAGCGAGGCGAGCCTGATCGGGAATCTGAATAGATCTCCCAATCGAGTTGGAAGATGACATTTTTAATTTGGGTGATGACTTCTTGGGCTGAGGCAGTTCTATAAATGCCTCATCGATAGAGAAAAGCTCTATATAGGGGGAATAGCTTTTTAGAATATTTAAAAATTTTTTAGTAGTAGATAAGTATTTATCAGAATCCCCTTTTACTAAAATTAATTGTGGACAAAGTTTTCTAGCTTCATATAAATTCATCCCAGTTTTTACCCCAAACTTTTTAGCCTCCACTGATGCAGCACCAACTACAGTCCTCTTCATTCTATCTCCACCAGTTACCCCAATAGGTTTACCTCTAAGTCTTGGGTTAGCTTGCTGTTCAACCCTGGCAAAGTAGCTATTAAAATCTATATGTAATATTGTTCTCATCTGTGTTCGACCGTAGTGGAGAACTACAACTTAAAGTTGTTTATTAAGATCTTTCTCTTTTTATCTTGACTCCAACCTTTAATCTGTTTTTCTCTTATCCTAGCTTGTTCATAATCATTATGTTGCTCAAAGTACACTAATCTCTTAACTCCATGCTTAGCAGTATATTTACCGCCTAACCCGCTTAAATGTTGTTCAAATCTTAGCTCTGGTTTCCATGTTAAGCCGGTATAATATGTTCCATCTCTACACTCAATGATATAGACATACCAGCTCCATTGATTTTTCATAGGTACTTCTCCATGCGCTTCGCTTAGTCGAAGATAAACTACTCAGACTCCTCTACAGCCTCCAGAAACCACTTAAGAGACTTAAGTTCAAATTTTAATCTATAAAAATTTCCATCTTTACTTGAAACTGAGAAAAAATAAACCAAGTTACCCTCCTCTTTAGCTGTATGAACTAAATTTATTTTATCTATCTGAATTTTTCTATCTTTCCAGAAAAAAATATAAGGGTGGACTTTAACTCCTTTAAAAAATACCCAAACATTGATAGGTTCAGATAGTTCAAGCATAAAAGGTGATAAGTAACTTTTCGTATCTCGTATTACGTATCTCTTATCACTATCTGTTATATACCCAAAGAAAATCCAAAGTCAATATAGAAAATTGTAAATAAAATTCATGGTAAAATTAAGCCTCTATTATGAAGTTTTTGCTCTGTTTGCTATTTTCTCTGTTGTTTCTTTTTTTTGCTCAACCTACCCAAGCCATTGTTAACCCAAACTCTGTTCCTAATAATAAATTTGGAATTCATATTATCTCTGCAAGTATTGATGAGGCTTCCCCTGCAGGAAGTTTAGTTAACTCATCTGGTGGTGATTGGGGCTATATCACAGTCTTAATTGAGAGTAAAGACAGAGATAAAAATAAATGGCAGGCCTTTTTTGATGATTTAAGAAAAAGGCATTTAATTCCAATTGTACGGCTAGCCACACAACCAGATCCTGCTGGGTTTTGGAAAAGACCATACCAAAGGGAGGAAGAAGCTTGGGCTAATTTTTTGGATGAGTTAAACTGGCCTACAAAAAACAGGTATGTAATTATTTATAACGAGCCAAACCATGCAACAGAGTGGGGAAATAGTGTGGATGCTAAGGACTATGCTCAAACTCTCAATAAAACTATTGATGAACTTAAGAAAAAATCAGAGAATTTTTTTATCTTAAACGCAGGATTTGACGCCTCTGCTCCTGAGAAATTGCCTAATTACTCTGATCAATTTGAGTTTATGAGACAAATGAATGATGAAGTACCAGGCATTTTTAATAAACTTGACGGCTTTGCCTCTCACTCTTACCCTAACCCCGGCTTTGTTTCCTCACCTGATGATTTTGGAAGAGGTAGCGTACGTACTTTTGCCTGGGAGATGGGTGTTTTAAGAGAACTTGCAGTTAATAAAGATTTACCTATTTTTATTACTGAAACTGGCTGGAAACACTCAGATGGCCAAAAGTTTGATCCATCTTTGCCTTCTCCTGAAAAGATAGCCCAAAATTATAAGATAGCTTTTGAGGGTGCTTGGAACAGTAATAGAATTGTGGCAGTTACCCCCTTTTTATTAAATTATCAAGAGACTCCATTTGACCATTTTTCTTTCCAAAAAAATGGTGAGAAAAACTATCATCCTCAGTTTGTAGAAATTAAAAAAATGCCTAAATTAAAAGGCAGACCTATTCAAGAAGACCAAGCTAATTTAGTAAAAGGAAAAATATTTAGCTCTCTAGTTGCAGGAGAAAATTATGCTATCGCACTAACTTTTAAAAATATCGGGCAATCTATTTGGAATGAGTATGAAACTGTTACCCTGCAAGCTGTCTTGGGCGGTGGAGAGCTGGAATTTAAGGGCGTGCCTATACCTAAAGGAGTTAAGGTAGAACCGGGCCAAGATCATACTTTTTTAGTGAAAATTAAAGCTCCTGGTGATGGAAAATATAAAATTGCCTTAAATTTATTTAGGGGGAATGAACAGTTTAGTTCAAAATCTGTTGAGTTTGAAACAGAAGTTAAATCTCCTGTTATCTTACAAGTTAAAGCTAAATTAAGGTGGAAAGAAAATTCATCCGGAGATTATATCTTAGGGGTAACAGGGGTAATTCAAGACAGCTTTAAAAAAATAGCTCTAAATTCAGGTGGGGAATCGGAAAATATAGAGATGAGGCAGTTGTTGCCTGAGTATACTTTTGAGTTTAGCTTAAGAAAACCTTACTATAAATCTAAATCTTTAATTCAAAATGTTAAATCTGGGATAAATACACTAGATTTTGGAATTTTGGAGCCAGACTTCCCAGCAGCAATTTTAAACCCCAAAGAATTATGGAAGTTATTACCTTTTAGTAATTAAGCGGCTAACGCTCCTGTAACGATAGCTATTTTATCAGCATATCCTTCTTTAGGAAATGCTAGAGTAAACGGGATGTGCATTACCCTAAGCTTATAGACATCCTCGACCTCTTCTCCTATTGCCTTATTTGCTTTATAAAGCCTGTCTCTAAGTCTGGGTGCCAGTACTAACTTACTTGAATCAGTAAATATAAATCTTGGATCGCGCTCTCGCCAAATAACTACCCCATTATCAATTATAGGGATGTGAACGGGCCGTGGCGCGTGGAATGTAAGATTAAAACTCCAAGCCTGTAATTCAACAGGTCTAGAAGTCTCTCCTCTGACAGCAGGCAGTATATCTTCTAAAGCAAACTTTACCCACTGACTAGTGCCCAAAACAGCTAGGGCTTGGGCGTAAAATCCAATTACTGCTAACGCAGCCTCTTCAATTTTAGATCTATTCCATTCAACTAACTCCACAGCTTCATTTTTCATAGCAAATGCCTGTTACCTATAGGATAACTGGAAGTAGGATCAAAAATCAAGTACAATATAAGCCTAAATGGTGGCTGTAGCTCAGTGGTAGAGCGCTGGTTTGTGGAACCGGATGTCGCGGGTTCGAATCCCGTCAGTCACCCAAAAGAAGTAAAAAGTTGAAGGTGTGAACGTAGTTCACCCTGAGGGTGGAAATACATTTGCATTTATCTTTAGCGCTTCAATATCACGTTGCTTAGCGTTAATTACCCGCTCACCAACAATTATATCTTGCTGGGTTTTAGAGGCAAATAGAAGTTTTAAGGTTTCATCAAACCGAATCCAGACAGGGATATAGTCTTTTAAAGGAGAAAAGTTTAGCGCTTTGCCAACCTCAGCGTAGAATACATAGTTAATTTTATCTAATCCTTCATGGAAATAGTCATAAATTGGCAAAATACGCTTTATTTTAAGATCTATTTTTAGAAATTCAAGCACTACTCTTTGAAATGTAATCATTGCATCTTCTCCTTCCCTACCTTCTCCTCCCAACATAGACCATGCTGGACTAGAGTCATCTGTTGGTTGGGACTGAAGCAAGAGAATTTGCCCGGTCTTTTGGTTGTAAAGGAATCCGCTTGCATAAAAGGGTTTATGCATGGGAGTAGTATAACACAATTGCATAAATTTATTCTCTTGCTTCTCCTCAGGAGATAATTAAACTATAGGTTGATATATTTCCCCTAAAATCCTATAATTCTTTATATGCAGTCTCGATTAGAAATTAGGCATGCTCGCTTCGGGAAGCTGATGACAATTAGAGCATTTAGAGAAGGTGAACCGGTGGGCGGATTGGAGTATTTCCCCGCCGAAACTCCAGGTGGTCCTATCACGCTTGAGGGGGTCAACTGTGATCCAGCTGAACCCTACTTAGGTAGAAAGCTACTTAGAAGGTTTGTTGAAACAGTAGGTCCTAATAAGTTAATAGTTGGATATATTGCCAATGATTCAACAAAAAGATACCTTCTGCGTAGCGGATTCATGGAAGGAGTAGATGAACAAAGTCCCAAAGATATTACAGAATTAATTGATTTGGAAAAAATTCCTCTGACAAGAGTATTAAGAACTGGTAATTTAAACTTAACCAGATTGCGCATTGTTTATAGCGCGGAGGTATTAGAAGCAGATCCAGAATTCCCTTATGCGATCCATTTTGAAGCTGTTACTAAATAAATTTTACAGAGTTTATGTGGAAACCCCCGGGGTTGAAAGCTAATATGTTAAGAGATTATACAGCCCTATAGTTTGATTAATATCCTCAAATACCTTATAATTATAAATCATGGTTGAAGAAAATGGAAGCGGTAAAGGGGAAGATTTATCAAAATACCAATTTATGTATAGAGTTGCTGAGCCAATAACAACTGTACTTAAGCAAAGCGCGCGCATGCGTAAAACAAACAGGGATATAGTATATACTTCCAGAAAGTATCTGGATTATGGAGACCCCCCAAAACCCTTTTGTCTTGCTGTTAGTCCTGAAGGGACAAAGCTTTTAAAAGAGTCTGACAGGTTATTAAAAATACTAGCTCTTACCCTAGAAGATGAAGAAATAGCTACACACTTACAAAATTTAAATTTACCAAATTTTAATGCCCATATTGCCGGGCTTCCTTTAGGGGTTTCTTCCAGAATAGCTTTTGCCTGGATACAGGTTATCGAAAAGTCTCGTGCAGATTTTCAGGGAGAATTTCACCCACTTTCTGGCTTAGAAAGATTTGATGCTACTAGGGCTTTGGAAGATGAGGGTTTTGAATGCTTCCATCCTTACGTGGCTACTAACTGGAAATATGTGGTTGAGTTTCCAACAGGGGTTAGAGTTAAACAAGAGCAGTCTAACCTGGTTAGAAAAGCTTTTGAGGGATATTTAGAGGTAGCAGATAGAAGACTAAAGCGATTGAAGAGAAGAGGATTTTGGCAGCCTCACTGGAAACTAAGAACAGATCCTGAGTATTACTACATTGTTGATTTGAGACACAAAAGAGCTTTAAAAAGATTTAAAGCGTTTGATCCAGTAACAAGTTAGGATAAAATAGATCTCGTATGAGTAAAGAAAATGGCTTAGAAATTATTAATAGTATCCGTTTTGATACTGAGGTTGAGAGAACACTAGCTTTGGAAGATTATGAAGGTGGACACTTTACCGAGGCAGATTTAAACCCTCCCAGACTAATCCAAAGGATGAGAATGCGGATGGTCGCCTTTCATGAAATTGGCCATAAAAAACTAGTTTCAGCTTTTGGTTATGCACTGAAAGCAATATCTGTTATCCCTAGAGGCATAACTTTGGGTTATACAAGTTATGCAACTACTAATGAGGATCCAGAAACAGCTGCAGAACATGGAATAGCTTTAGCTTTAGGCTCAGTTGCTGCTCAAGAAAGAGTAGGATTAAACCCATGGGAAGGAACTGGTTCAGATTACCCTAAAGCTAAAAGATTATCAGAAGGGTTATCTGAACTAACAGGAGGTTTGGTTCACGCCAGTGAGTATTTCTCTAGAGGTTTATCTTTAGCTAAAGCTTGTTTAGCTTCCATTCCTATTTCCCAACTAAAAGTGGAAGCAAGAAGTTTAGAACAAGCAGGCACAGTTGCTTAAGCACCCTTAAGTGACGCCCCAGCTCTTGATGTGTCTAGTCTTCGACCCTGAGGACTTCGACGGTGAGCTCAGTCGAACCGCTCAGACCGAAGGGCTAACCCACACCGGGTGTGGGGTGTGTAGGAATTGTTAAATTACCTACTTGCATAAATAAAAAATATCCTGGTATACTCGGCTATATGTTTTGGAAAATTTTATTTTTCCTTCTTATAGTAATTGTTAGCCCTCCTTCTTTAGTATTTGCCTCCCACAATAATCAACTCCAAACTAATATTGATATAGATATAAGAAATCGCTCTAGGGTAACTGAAAGTATTAAAATAACAATTTCTAACCCTAATGTTTTTGAGGTAACTAAAGTTAACCCAAGCAAGGCTGATTTTTTACAAGATGTATCTTTAACAGGAAGCAATTTTGGAAGTACTCCTGGTTTTGTTAATTTTTATAATAGAAATAGCAGTCTTGTAGCTGGAGCAGTAATTAGTAATTGGACAAATTCAGAGGCAAAGTTTAAGGTTCCAGCCATTTTAGGTCACTCCAGATATTATTTAGAACTTCAAAAATCAGATGGGACTAGAAGTAACAAAATTAAGTTTTATGTTGACGATGGCCAGCCAAAAATAAATTTATTGGAATCAAGTAACGCTAGAGTTGGAGAATTATTAACAATTAGGGGTGAGGAGTTAGGGAGAAGAGGAAAGGTAATCTTTTCCCAAAATGGGGTTAATGTTGCTGAGGGAGCAGTTAGGTCATGGACATCTTCCAGGATAAGAGTATACGTACCAGCTGGATTAAACTCAGGGCAAGAATATGGAATTCAAATTATTACCAATGATAACCGCCCCACCTCCTTGGTCTTTTATATCTTAGGGTTTTAGAACAAAAAATCTCCAGATAAAGGGAAAGTGGATTGTTGAAAGGGAAGTTGATGGTCCTATTGGACAAGAGAGGCTTTCACAGACAATTTCAAACTGGTTATAAATATAAATACTATTAAAGTAAACTCCCACAACAATAACAACTACTAAAATAATCTTACAGATTTTTTCCAAGAATTCTTTGCGATAAAGTTCATAAAATAAAGAAGGTAGTGTTAGTAGAGAAAATAGCACTCTAAAAGTATTAGATGGTATCCCTGATCTAAAAGGGTTTATTAAGTAGTACCTGGTTGCCAAAAGCAGACCTACTAACAATACACTTTTGAAAAAAGTAATTTTATTAAATATAACTTGTATTCCCCATGCACCCATAATTGCCATCATGGGATATATTGGGTATCTATACCAAGGCAATAAATCTTGTTCTCCACCAGATAATAAAACTATTACTACCCAATACAAAAAGGCAAAGGGGACAACTTTTTTTAATCCTTCCGGAGGATTGATTAAAAAATAAATAGAAAATAATAAACAAAAAACAAACCATCCATCAAAAAAAGTAAAAATATCATAAGCTGGTGTTTGCAGCAAGAAAGCAAGTCCTGAAAATCCTGCCGGTCTACTTCCCTGAATAGAAACTATCTTTAAAAAAATATCCTTGTCAAAATAAAACCCATATAAAATAAAGATAATTACAAATGGGATTGTTGCTAAAAATAGATAGAAAAAAAGTTTAGGTTTTTTTTGGGCAAATGCAAAGTACATAGCAAAAAAAGTTATAAAATAGCCGGTAGGTTTGGCAAGTCCGCCAAGTCCTGCAAGTAATGGAACAATTAAAAGATAAGCGATATTTTTAGTTTCATTAAACTTAATTATTAAATAAACAGCCAGAGTAAAAAGTAGGGCAATCAAATTTTCTGGAACAGAAAGCCTTGAAGAAAAAACAAAGATGGGGGTTACACCATAAATTAGTAGACTCAATATCCCCATCCAATAGCCACTAAGAATTTTGGCAATTAGAAAAATTAAAATAGAGGTTAAAGCGGCAAAAATTATTGCCGGAGCCCTTATATAAGAGGCGGGTAAAAGGTAGTTTTTATCCGCACCATATAAATGGGCCGCTCCTCCAGAGATTAACGAATATAAGGGAGGTTCATCTAGCCATGGTTTATATAAAGTTACACTTTGAATAGGAGGCCCACCATTTAAACTTTTTGGCCCTAGATAGACTTGGTTTTTTTTAGGATAATCAAGCGCTGACCAAGAGACCGGAACTCCCTCTTCTATTAAATAAATCCCGGCCCAACCAAATAAGTGTTCTTCTAAATGTCCCTCACCCGGAACTTTATCAAAATTGTGAGTTCTTAAAATAAAAGTAAATAAAAAAACAAGAATAAATAGAACTAATTTCATATATAATTATTTATGATGGCTATTAAATTATTCTTAAATCTTTTTTTTACATTAGCGTTTTTTTTAAATTTTGTCACTACCTCATTTGCCCAAAATTCTCAAAATAATTTCGTAAATATTGTAAATCCCATAAGAGGAAGTGATTTTTGGGAACAAAATTTTAAACCAACTGATTCTATTTCTAAACAATACCAAGCTATAGAAAAAGAAAAGCTGTCTGCAACTTGGCTCCTAAGATACGACGCGCTTAAAAATAAAGAGATTTCAGATCTTCTAAAAACATTTAATCAAAATCAAGAGTTTGGAATTTTATTTGAAGTTACTCCTACTTTAACTAAAGAATCAGGGGTCGAATATAGAAAATCGCCGTCTTGGCACCATGCTGCCAGTGTGTTCCTAACAGGCTATTCCCAAGAAGAAAGAGTTAAATTAATTGACCAAGCATTTGAGGAGTTTAGAAAAACTTTTAAGGTTTACCCTAAATCAGTTGGGGCTTGGTGGATAGATTCGTATTCTCTAAATTACATGCGGGATAAGTATAAAATTGATGCCAGTTTAGATGTAGCCGATCAGTTTTCAACTGACGGTTATCAAGTCTGGGGACAATATTTTTCAACTCCTTTTTACCCATCTAAAGATGATGCCCTAATCACACCAAAATCAAAGGAGCGAAAAATTGATGTTGTTGTAAGTCAGTGGGCGGCTAGGGATCCATATAACGGCTATGGCGAGAGAGTTGAAGATTCAACCTATTCTGTCCAAAGCAATGATTATCTTAAGTTTCACAATTTAGATATTAATTATTTTGACAAGCTTTTGGATATTTACACCAACCAACCTCTAAATGATTTTGGGCAATTAGTAATAGGTTTAGAAAATGATTTTGATTTTAATGATTTTGGGATAGAATATCAAAAACAACTGGAATTAATTTCACAGAAACGAAGTGAGGGAAAACTGAGAGTTTCTAAACTTGCTGATTTTGCTATTTGGTATAAAAAAAATTTTCCTGATATATCCCCAACACAGCTGGTAAATGCAGATGATCCATTAGGTAGTGGAGGGAAAGTTTTATGGTATCAATCCCCTTTTTATCGATTAGGATTTTTTGCCAACAAAAGCGGAGCTTTTATTAGAGACTTAAGGGTTTATAACGACTCATCAAAAGAACCCTGTTTGCTAAATCCTTGTAGTGAATTAAATTTCGCATTTACAATAGCTAAAGCGCTTGATGATGTGACCCATCGCCAAAAGTATACTCTTGATGAGGGAGAAATTAAAAACTTTCGAGTAAGCAAAAACGGAACTGATGTTATTTTAAACTATACCAATGCTGCCAATGAAAATAAAAGTATCAGGTTATTACAACAAGATTTAGAAATTGATGGTAAAATTCACACCGTTTCTGGGTTAATTATTAATGCCACATCACAAGTTCCTACTGGTCCCTCCTCAAAAAATGATCTTTCTTTTCCTAAAATACCTATTTTAAACTTATTTTTTGACTTTGTTAAAACAATATTACTTTTAACTTTATTAATTTATTTCCCGGGAAGGTTACTTGTTAAAAAATTTGTCCCCAAAATTGGAGGTTTAAACCTAGTTCCATCATCTATAATAAGTGGATTTAGTTTGTTTCTTTTGGGGGGTCTACTTTTTACCTTTTTAAAAGTTCCCTACCTTAACTTAATAATTTTTTCCACTTTAGGAATAATTTCTCTTTACAAATACCGTTTAAGTTTTTTACAAATCCCCAAATATTTTTTCCCTCTTCTTTTGCTTTTGAGTCTAGGCAGTTTAACTCAAAGTTCGTTTTTATTTAGAAATGGTCTTGATTATCAAGGTTTACTATTCTTTTTTTCTGAGGAGGGCATCAATGGTTTAGTACATTTATCTCAAGCAGTTAATTTAAACTCCCTTTCTCCTAATGCTTCGTTTTTTAGCGGAGAAATTTATAATAGACCTTTTTTGTTGGATTTATTCTTGTCACAAATAAAATTTTTGGACTTGTTAGATTTATATTTTAGATTTTTGCCACTGATTTTTTCCTTTTTAGCTGGTACCTTAATATTTTATATAACAACCCGTCTTTCCAATCGCAAAGCAGGAATCTTGGCAGTATTTTTTTACTATTTTGCTTTTGATTTTGCTGCTAAAAATATTTTCTGGGTCAAACAAGCAACTTTAGTAAATACTCAGTTAAATACTACTTTTAATATTATTTTAATTTTATCAGCCATTTATTTATTTTTGCTCTACATTGGCATTAGAAATAAATTTCTAATTTGGCTTTCAATTTTAAGCACTAGCTTTTTTCTAATTGACCAACTAGGGACTCTTCTTTCTTTTAACTTCACCCCCTTTTGGTTTGTTAAAACACTTCTTGATTCACCTGATCATTTAGGAAATTTTCCCAAAGCAACAGCCAGGTTTGTTTATGAGACTAAAGGAGAAAGTTTAAAGCTTGCTGGAATTACATTAATGGGACTGGTAATCTTTTACCTGGGAATTTTGGGAGTAAGAGTTTTAGGATTATTAGCATTGCTTAGAAAGAATCATTTTCCAAAATTAACTTTTACACTTTTACTAACTTCTTTAATATTTTTTTTAATACCTCAATTTTTTACATACAAACTTTTTCCTGAAGAGGTAAAACAGTATTTTTATTTTAGTATAGTATTAAACAATATATTACTTGGGATGTTTTTAGGATCTTTCTTACATTTGCGTTTGCAAAAGTTAAGTTTTGCGGTTATTGGCTTCTTAATTATTATCTCTTTACTTGGCTCTTATATAAATTTATCGCAAAAGTTTGAGGAATCCCCCACTATTAAGATATCAAGTGAAGAGCTGAGCGCATTTAATTTTTTAAAAGAACAAAAGAAGGGTGGTGTAATCTCCCTATCAGATAATAATGACTTTCCTTTTATGCCTTATTTTAGTAGCAATCCTTATTTTCTAAATGGAGAAAAATACATCCCCCTATACTTTGAAAATTATTCACAGAGGGTTAATATCACCCGTGAGTTTTTTTACAATCAAAGTCCTAAAGTAGCGAAAGTATTGAAGGAAAAATACAACATTAAATATATATATTTAGAAAGGGAAAAACTTCCAGCGTTAAATGAGCGAAAATTAAATCTTAAAAAAATATCTGAGAACGAGGAGTTTGTAATTTATCAATTGCTCTATTAAGCTTGCTAGAATAAATTTCTGCCCATGAAGTTATTTTATTTAAAGAATTTGATTATTAAAAAAGGCTTTTATTTCATCCTGGCTTTGACCTTTTCTCTTGCTGGAAGCTCTATCTATTACTACTTTCAGGCCAAGCAAGTTAAGGAAGAGCAAATTGCATTAAGTTCCAGATTAACGAGTCTAACTTCTGATTTTGAAAAAATAAAAAATGAGGACCAGGTAAAAAGAAATGAAATCTTATCTGATGAGATTAAAAATATCCAAAGCACCTATCAAAAATCATCTAATATTTATGAAAAATTGCTAGATTATCAAGGAAAAGATATAAAAGTTAAAACTCTTTATGCAAATGCTATTTTTGATTTATCCAAAAAAAACTATGCATCTGCTTCTGCCAAATTGGTAGAAATAGAAAAAATCTTATCAAGTGAGCAGATCAAGATAGCCGCAGAATTTAAAATTCCAGCCAATGTTCCCGAAAATAATACTGCTCCCTCTTCCGGCTATGCCAAACAATCTGTTAAAACAGATATTGGCACTTTTTTAGTTGACATTATATCAGCAGATTTGGGTTCCACTAGAGTAATAGTAGACAGCGCCTCTGACTCTGACTGCAGTAATGATTGCCCGGTTTTATCACTTAGTGATTATGTTTCCAGAAATGGTGCATTTGCAGGAGTGAATGGTTCATATTTTTGTCCTGCCGATTATCCAAGCTGCGCTGATAAGAAAAATTCATATGACACGCTAATTATGAATAAAAACAAGAAATATATTAACTCCGATAATAATGTTTACTCTAAAGTTCCGGCAGTAATATTTCTGGAAGGATCTGTGCGATTTGTTGGACAATCACTTGAGTGGGGACGAGATACATCTGTTAATGGAGTTTTGGCAAACTATCCTTTGCTTTTATCAGGAGGAAATATTGCTTTTGGAGGAGGTTCTGATCCCAAGCAGGGTTCTAAAGGCTCAAGGAGCTTTGTTGGAACTAAAGGTTCGACCATATATATAGGAGTTGTCCATAACGCCACAGTAGCAGAGGTGGCCCACGTACTTAAAGCTTTAGGAATAGATTATGCTCTAAATTTAGACAGTGGTGGTTCAACTGCACTCTGGAGTGGTAGCTATAAAGTAGGACCTGGTAGAAATATCCCTAGTGCTATTTTGTTTGTCCATAAGTAGTGTGTAATTCTGGCTTTTAATTTCTAATACATTATATCCACTTAGAATAATCCCTAGGTGTCGGCACATTCCACCTCCCAGGTGATTGTTCTTGTTTATGCAGGTGATTGTTCTTGTTTATGTAAATTAAGTAAGAGTTTAGCAAGGAATTGACTAAAAGCTTAATATCCTCTTTAATTAAAAATATGAAAAAGCATTTATGGGTTAGAAATGTTGCAACTTTATTAATATTGGTTCTCTTTTTGTATGGCTACTATAACTTCGTGACAGGAGCTTTTAGCCAAAAAACATCTGATGAGAAAATAAGTTTTAAGATAAATGAACAAGAGAAGGCTGAGGAACGTTTGGGAACTGTACTGTGGCATAGTGATAACAAAGAGGGAAATTATTCTTATTATTGCTACTTTCCCAAAGCAGGTTATGCCCACAACGGATTAAAGCAAGAAATTTTAGTTAAAAAGGTAGAAAAATTGAGTGATTGTGATGGGTGGTATGGCATAATTGAGGGAAGGGACGGGAGTTGGCTCTCCCGCAGTAAAAAATTTTTAATGCCTCATCTATAAGCTTAATATAGATTTAAATTAAGATATAATAAAATAGATGCTCACTAAAAAATTTCTCCTTTTTTTATCAATACTTTTATTTATAACCTTTATTCTTTTTTCTTATTTAGTGGCAAAAGAAAAATTTACCCAAATTGATTTTGATACAACAGTTAAGTTTCAGGATAAAATAGCCAGAAGGCTTGACGGGCCTCTTTCGATTTTTTCTTTAGTTGGTATGGCAGAGATTACTGGCTTCATTTGGTTTATATTAATTATTTTTTTACTTTTAAAAAAACATTTTTTATCAGCATTTAGCTTTGGATTATTTCTTTTGGGTCTGATTATAGAACTTTTTGGCAAGCTATTTGTACATCACCCCTCACCTCCCTTTCTTTTTTATAGAGGAGTTTTTGACTTTGAATTTCCCAGTAACTTTGTCCACACTGATTATTCTTATCCATCAGGTCATGTTTATAGAGCAACTTTTTTACTGACTTTCTTATTTCTTTATTTTTATTTTAGATTCAAAAGTCCTTATAAGTACTTTTTTTTATCTACGTTTACACTTTTGTTTTTTGGGATGATAGTTTCCAGAATCTATTTGGGAGAACACTGGACAACAGATGTAGTAGGAGGGGCATTACTTGGTACCTCCCTTGGAATAGTTCCACTTCTTTTTATTCCACTAAAAACTAAAGTTACTGAGGTAGCTTAAATTCTGGCAGCCTGTAAAGCTGAATAGGTAAATACTATAGCTAATCCTGCGTTACCCAAGTCTCTAAGGAGGTTCTGGTTTGTTCCTACTCCCTCTACAGAAACCCCAAAAAAATAAGCAGCCGCGGCCGCCAAAGTTGTTACCAGGACAAAACGGACACCATTGTTTAGTGTTTGTCCATTTCTCCAACCTTGAATTTTCTCTCTTATAAAATTTAAAGGGTAGTCTGCAATCTTAAGCATAGGTTCTAGTCTTCTAATATCAGGCTCTAGTCTATCCATAACAGATGTAGCCATACAAAGATTTTATCACTTCAAGCAATCAATATCCACATTTACCTCTATACTTAGCGGAAGAGCGTGCATTGCTTCGGAAAATTAATTGACTTCAAAGTCAATTTAGATTAAACTTAGCTATGAGAAAGTGTACACGTTGCCAAAAAGAAAAGTCGTTAGAGGAGTTTAATTATAAAGTTAAGTCCAAAGATTTGAGGCAATATCATTGCAAAGATTGCAGCCGCCTATATGTACGTTCACATTATGAAAGAAATAGAGAATACTATTTAGTAAAAGCACATCGTAGGAACCAAAAAATTAGGAGAGAAATTCGAAATTACGTTTGGCGTTATTTAACAAATCATCCATGCATTGATTGTGGCGAAACAGATCCAATAGTATTAGAATTTGATCACATAAAAGATAAAAGTTTTACAATTTCCTCAGTAGGAAGAGATAAGCGATTGGCGGAAGTTCAAAATGAGATAGAAAAGTGTGAAGTTAGATGCGCAAATTGTCACCGCCGAAAAACAGCATTACAATTTAGTTGGAATAAAAATTATTTGCCTCTGTAGCTTAACGGATAGAGCACTGGTCTTCGGAACCAGGTTTTGTGCGGGTTCGATTCCTGCCAGAGGCGCTAAACAAGGGCAACCACTCTAAGAGGCTTTTCTGATCTTGTTACTATTATCTCATCCCTATTTTCTCTAATTAGATCCCCATCTAAAAATAAGTGATTATTGGCATTCCTTGCTGAAAACTCTTTTGATGTTTCAAAGTTAAGCACTCCAGGACTTGGGGCTCTCCCTAGGCTAAACGCTGCTAATGTTCTAAATAATTTAGCAATTCTTTCCCATTTTGAACCTTCTTTAATACTAACCCTGGTTAACTCTTCCCCAAAAGGATCTTGCCATGGTGCAATGGGAACGAACCCAAAAAAAGGAGTAGTTAAAAACATCTCCATTAATGGCAAACCTTCATTTGCTTTGAACAAAGATTCAACTAATCCCCCAAAATAGGAAGCTCCTAACCGCAGTTTTCCAGGTACTAAAGGTATTGCTCTAACAATACTATTTACCTTTGCAACAGTTCCATCATATTGGCTAAAGCTTGCAGTGTTACCAAAAGTCCTATCCCCAGCTATTCCTACCCTGAATTTTGGAAAGTAAGTTAGCTCACTTAGATCATATCCAATAAAATCATCCGCTGTCATAGCTATACACTCATTATAAAGGGCTTGAAATAAAACATTATTGGTTCCCATAGGTTTGATGCCTACAAAAGGAGGGGCTTCTGAATTTGCCCATTGTTGCAAACAATCCCTAATAGTTTCATTTCCTCCTATAATTAAAGCTCGATTTGGTATTCCGTTAGGGTAGGCATTTGCTGAAAATTGCAGTTGGACAGAAGATGGGTTAGCGCTACTTTCTCTGGCAATCTCTAAATATCTAGCTGCCATTTTTGCAACTTCATAACCTGCACCGGCACTTATATATATTCCTAGCTCAATCATAGAAGAAAGTATAACAAATTCTTACGCGAACAGATAAAAGTAATAAGTTTTTGATAAAATTAACAAATATAGGTTAAAGTGGTTTGCTACGATGGGCCGCTAGCTCAATTGGCAGAGCAACTCCCTCTTAAGGAGTAGGTTCTCGGTTCAATCCCGAGGCGGCTCACACTTCACCATTTTCTCGAGGTGTTATACCTGTATAGCCTCCAAGGAATGTTACTCAAATTTACACAAAAACCTCTAACTTAGTTCTTATTCGTTTTCGTGGAGAGTCTTTGTTAGGTCGTTCGGATAACCTAAATGAATCCAAGGAGATGTATAACGCTCTCCAATCAATGGGTACTGTGCTTCAAATGCCTTCCTGACAACAGGAGAGATGCCACCTTGTGGCGGTGTAGGGAATTTTCTTATAAAGTCGAACATTCTTTTATCGCTTGCATAGAAATTTAAGTCGCGGAGGAAGGGATAGAGAGGTGTGTTCGGTGGAGGATGGAGAAACTCGATAACATCAATTCCTCGTAGCCTAGCTACCGCATGAGTATCAATAACCTCAAGACGGGGTGAGAGTGCCATGGCAATACTTGCTTTTGACGTCTCAAAAAGTGAGAGTGTGCGTTCATACGCACCAGGATAGGCAATAACATCTCCAGGTAATGAAATATAATTACCTTTTGTATATTCTTCCATATTCAGATATGCACCACAAATACCTTTTGTCGTATCATCAGGTACATATGTAACAGTTATCTTATTCGGTTTGTTTTTATCAACGTATTCTTTGACCTGGCTTGCTTTATAGGCAACAGCTATTTTTACGTCAACTGACCCAAATGCTGCTACAAGCGATTCAAGAATATGACCAAGCACTGCCTTCTCCTCTATAGGGAGAAGGCATTTTTGAGTTTCCCTTGCAGCTTCACCCATGCGCTTTCCATAGCCGCCAGCCATAATAAGTGCTTCAGCTTCATGTAACATAATCATGCATTATAGTCTTGCTAACCATACTAGTTAATCACACTCTAGGATTATTAGGTAACACCATATCTATGTTGGAATACCTAGTTTTATTGTATGAAATATGCTATTAAGAATGGTATGAGGTGTCTTTCATGCGATTCGCTTTCAGGGAAAACCCCGATTCTTATGGGGTCGCGAATTTATGATGGAAACTACTGGGTCATCGAGCATGCTTACCCTGTGCGCTTGAAGGGATGGCTTGTTATTGTGTTAAAGCGTCATGCGGAAGCCTTACATGAGTTAACAAAAGAAGAATTTGAAGAGCTGGCCGCGCTTCAGGAAAAAGTAACAAAGACACTTTTTGCTGTTTTAGGGGTTGAAAAAGAGTACTCATTGTGTCTTGCAGAAGGAAATTATTTTCACCATATCCATTTTCATCAGATTGGCATACCAAAAAATTTGCCTGATAAATACAAGGGGCCGAAGGTTTTTGGATTGATGCACGAGAAACCCATTGCAGAAAAAGAAATTATTGCTTTTTGCAGAAAATTGCAAAAGATCATAGCAGAAAATATTGTTTCTAACAAATAGCCCCGCAATATTTTGTTTGCAAAAAGGCATCTTGGGAGTATTTATGGCAATTTATGCGCTTGTATCCTTATGGAATGAAGACTTAAAAGTAAAGCGTCTGTCTCCAATTCAATTGTTGGAGGAGGACTGTCAGGTTTCCTAAATGATCAGAAAAGAAAATTATCTTGCACACACCAGGTGTGTGATTGAATTATGAGAAAGCACTTTATTATATTTTTCTTGGATGATTTTCATCGTGGTGCAGTTAACCATGTAGTTCATTTTATTGGATTTACTATTTTAGGGTATGGGTTAGGTAAGCCAAGTTTGTTTTTGATAATTGTCTCTCCATTTATTATGGAGTTGGGACATCTTTATAATTATTTTAGAGGAATACATAAAGAACATGCTTTAAAAATCATTCCCTTACAGCTCATCGCCTGGATAATATTTGTTTTAGTGGGTTATTGGATTGCAAAATCTTTTGATAATTTATTATGAAATTAACAATTCACTTGGAGGATTAAATGGAAAAGTTGCTGAGAACGGCAAAAATTTAAGCGGTGGACAAGCACAAAGAATAGCAGTAGCAAGGTTGATATTAAAATCTCCAGAACTTTTTATTTTTGATGAGGCAACATCAGCACTAGATAATACTAGTGAAGTTTTAATCCAGAAAAATATAGAACAATTATTTAAAAATAAAACTATGATTACTATCGCTCATAGATTAACTACTTTAAAAAATAGTGATCGGATTTTAGTATTTGATAAAGGAAAAATTGTCCAGGAAGGAAACTTTAACGAACTTGCAAATAAAGAAGGGTTATTCCAAAATTTCTTAAAACAAAAGGCAACTAGCTAAGTTATGAAAGTAAAAAGTATTAGTTGGTTAGGAGTAAGAACAAATAAATTTAATGAGATGTGTAAATTTTATGAGGAGGTTTTTAAACTTCCTAAAGTTTTCTCTGAACCTGGTTTTGCTGCTTATAAATTTCCAAATGGAGATTTAATAGAAATATTTGCGGAAAGTTATGAATCTCATAAGCTCTTTAATACTGGACCTGTTCCTGGCTTTGAAGTGGAAAATATAGAGCAAGCTAGGGAAGAGATGGAAAAATTAGGAATAGAATTTATTGGGCCAATTGAGGAGGATAAAGATAATGGCAATAAATGGAGCCACTTTAGGCATTTAGATGGAAATATTTATGAGCTTTCACAAAGGGGAAAAAGTTAATTTAATTCTGGGAACTGCAGTGGCAAAATTTTATTTAAACTATCCTCTACTTTTTTAAGATATACTATATTAAATTTGGGGAAATATAAAAAAGTTGCAGGAGCATCATCTTGCAGTATTTTTTGAAAATCATAATACCTTAATTTTCTTTCCTTCTGATCTGTAATTTTTCTACCGTCCTCTAAATTTTTGTCTACTCTGGCTGAAAAGTTAGATGTTTTGCTGTTATACCTTGAGATATTAGTTTGGCTTTGGGTTGAGTGCCAAAGTGAATATTGGTCAGGATCAGAAGGTATATTTTGGGCAATTAATAATGCTTGGTAGTTTTGGGGTATACCACTTTCTACTTGTAACCTTGCCTTTATTCCTTGTTTCTTCCACTCTTTAATTACCTGCTCTCCCACTTCTTTTAAATTAGTTGTTACTGTCAAAGTTATTGTGGAGGAAGCCCCGTTTTTTACTTTCTCCAATGCTTCGTCAGATTCCTTTGGTTTGCTTAAAAATTCTCTTACTTCATCATTGTATGCCCAAGAGGATTGAGGGATAGAAGTTTTTGCTGCTGTCTCTCCCTTAATTTTTGGAGCAGCATAACTTAAGGCCAACCTAAAATTTTTATCAGACAAAACTTCGTCTTGAGTGTTATAAAAAATCGCTACAATCCTTTGAAAGTTTGTTTTTGACCAAGAGGTAAAAGGTTTTTGATCGTTAAAATCGGAGGTAGAATTTACTGCGATCAAACTTTGGATTTCTCCCATCTGCAGGGCATTTTTAGCAATTTTTTCATTAGGATAAAATCTAATGACTACGTTTGGTAAACTATAGTCATCGTTTGTTAAAACAATTTTATTTATAAAAACTTTATTACGGGGATCTTTATATAGATTGGCCACTTTATAGGGCCCAATACCCACTAGAGAGCCTTCCTTTAGTATTGGTCTTGTAAGTAAAGATGGAAGTGGGCTAAAAGAGTCCAAAAGTTCAAATTTAATGGTTAAATCATTAGGATAGGTTATTTTGACATCTTCTATTGCTACCCCTAGCTGGGATGATTTTACTGAGTTTCCATCACTCCATTTCAAATCCTTTTTCAAATTAAATGTGTATACCTTAGCATCTTCGCTTACCTGCCAATTATTTACCAAATTTGCTTTTGGGGACCCTTTATCATCCATAATAACCAAACCCTTAGATAAAAGGTTGGTTACAGCTTGGGGGATATCATTTTCAGTATATGTTCCAACAATCCCTTGGGTAATTGTTTTTCTAAATACTTTTTCCTTAAAGTACCAAAAAGCACCGGTCGCGACAGTAATTACAATTATTACAAGTAAAAGTGTGCGAAAATGCCGTTTTAAATATCTAAAGAAAAGGTAGAGAAAAAAATTAATATTCCTCACAGTATTACTGAAATTGTGGAAACTATTAAAAAGACTGATGCAATTATAATAGTCAAAATAAAAAGAAGTTTTTCTGCACCCCTTTTAGTTCCATAAAAGCCCATATCCCCTCCAAAGGTGGTGCCAATTCCTGAACCTCTTGATTGTAAAAGGATTAAAGCAACCAGAATTATTGCTAATATTATTTGGATTAAATAAAAAAATTGTTTAACCATTTTACTTTTTTACTAGCCAGTAAATAAAATGCGTTGTTAATCCTATCACGAATGAAGCCAAAATTGCTACATGCAACGTGTTTAGATCCAAAGGAGGGATTAAAATCCCATTTAAGCTTACTCCTTCAAAATGAAAAGGAACTATTTTAAACTCAGAAACTATAGCAGTTAAAAAATACAAGGCTAATACATTTACTGCCCAAGAAAAAAGTCCCAAAGTTAGCAAGTTAAGCGGTAAAAACATTAATCTTAAAACAGGAACCACAAAAAAATTAATTCCCATAAAAACTATAGATGCTAGAAGCAAGGTCTGAAACCCACCCTCTAAAACTAATCCAGGAAGTATTTTAGTAGCTAAAAGTAGAGCAACTAAATTAATGAGTAAATGGCGAAGTATTCCTTTCACAAATTAATTATATACCTACTCTGCTAAACATTTTTTTACTTCTTAACTTAAGGTGATAGTTAAGTGCAAAACGGTGGGATTCATCTCTGATTTTTTGCAATAAACGAAGAGACATTCTTCTTTTAGGGATCTTTACAATTTCTCCCTCAATTGGATATAACCTCTCCATTTTTTTTGCCAATCCAAATATAGGAATACTTACTTCTCGTTTCTCTAAGATAGCGGCCACCCCTCTAACCTGACCTCTCCCTCCATCGATTATAATTAAATCTGGAAAGGGCCACTCAGGATGATTTAGTCTCCTCCTCATCATCTCAGATAGCATTGCTACATCATTAGGTTTTCCAGTAATTTTTATTTTAAACTTTCGATACTGCGATTTATCTATTTCTCCATTTGCTAAAACTACAAGTGATCCTGAAGCTTCCCCCCCTTGAATATTAGAAATATCATAACCTTCAATCCTCTTAGGCAAATTAGGCAATTTCAAATCCGTCATTAGCTGCTTTAATCCCAACTTATTTTGGTCTTCCAAAAAATTAGGATTATCTAAATACATTGAAATCTCAGTTGGTTGGGTAATATATTCAATCCCAGAAATTGTTTTCTTTAAAGTTTCTGCCTTTTCAAATTGCAAGTTTTTTGCAAGATCTTTCATTTCAACTTGCAACTCACTTAACAAAACTTCTTTTTCTCCACCTATAAATTTAATAAAGCGGTTAATAATTTTTCGGTACTCTTTTGCATCTATCAAACCTATACAGGCTCCGGGACAAAGTCTTAGATGATAGTAAAAACATGGTCTAGCTTTCCAATCCCGGATTGGATTTGAATTGACAATCCGGGATTGGATGGTTATTTTCGATGGATTAGAACACCAAGGGAAGACTCTCCTTATTTTTTTTAAAGTTTGATTAACAGTACGGGATGAAGGAAAAGGACCAAAATATTTCAATGCATCGCTTAGTTCCTGCTTTCTGGAAGTTATTATCCTTGGGAACTTTTCCTTAGTGACTTTAATATAAAGATAATCTTTATTATCAGTTAAGCGGACGTTAAAGGTGGGCAAATTTTTTTTAATTAAATTGGCTTCCAAAATAAGTGCTTCTAATTCCGATTCCACCACAAAAAAAACAATGTCGGCAATACTTTCTACTAATTGGGCTGTTTTTAAAGATGATCTATCTCTAAAATAGGAGGCAACCCTGGACTTTAAATCTACTGCTTTGCCCACATATAAAATGTCACCTTTTAAATCTTTAAATATGTAAACGCCACTTTTGTGAGGAATATCCTCTTTCGATAAATTCTTGGGAATCATTTAAGGAATTATTATAACCCAATTATCTTCTTTTTTTTCTTTTATTTCTGGTGGGCTGATTATTAGTTTTTAAATGGAAAATTAGAGTTAATAAATATATTAAAATCATGCTACCGATAATTCCAGATACTAAAAGAGGCAGTAAACTTAGTGAGAAAAAGGGATTTACTTTAATAGGTCTATTAAAGAGCTCCTCATTAATTTTTATTTGTAAAACATCATCAGTTTTTTTCCAAAAAGGATTTGCTGAAATACTAAATCGATATTCAAAAAGACCAAAGGGAGCAATAGCATCTACGTTTACAACTTTCAAAGGATTAATTTCTAAATCTTTAGCTAAAAAAGAAACGGTTGCGGGTTTTGAATAAGCAAAACCGTTATTGGCTATCTTAACTTTCCCTTTAGATGGAAAACCTGCCAAAATTTCTGCGGGAATATCTATAGAGTACTCCAGTTTTGCATCCGCTATAAGAGTTTTATCAGTAAGAGTTTGATCCCTGGGTGCAATTTTTACTTGGGTTGGCCAGATTAAATCTTTCATAATTCCCTGGTGGGAAACTTTTAAATGACTTAAATCCAATTTATTAAAATAATCCTGCCCAGAAATTGATTGCATCGTTGGGTCAATCATTATCCAACCTCTAGCCGGATCATAAAACTCCACTAAAAAGTTAGGTGTCTGAGTATTTAAGGTAGCCCCAACTACCAATCTGGTAGGAATTTTAGCTCCTCTTGAGAGGGCAATGAATAAATCTGCATATTCTAGACTCAAAGCATCCTCCGGATTATTTAATACAGTTAGAGCTCCAAGACGATAGTCATTATTGCTTAAATACCTTTCTTGGTTAAATTGCAAATGATTACCTACAAAATTTTGAATTAACTCTGCCTTTTGGTGATTTGTAAGCTTGTCCTTATCTTTTAAAATTTCTAAAAGTTTTTGTTTAACTGCTGGATCATCTTTCTGCCAAAAAGTGCTTGATCCCAAATATTTATTAAGATTTGCCTCTTCTTCAATTTGAGGTTTTACTCTAGGATTAAGAGAAATTGAAGCAGTACCATTTATTATTACATCTCTTGTTCCCCTGATTGGAAGTTTAAATAAAGCTAGAAAATTGCCATCAGTGTCTAAAACTACATTTTCCGGTTGCGGACTTATTTTTTCTATATTAATTTCCTGTAGGGTAGTATTTGAAGGAAGCGCAACAGAGGCTATTGATGGTAGCAGTGAATTATTTTGCAATTTATATACAATTTCAAAAGTAGTGGTTTGTTTCTCCCCAAAAATCATTTTTACACCCTTTCCTTGGATTTGATCTTTGGAAAAGTTAAATACTAGATTTCCTCCAATCTCAGAAATTGTTTCTGGCTCCGGTAAGATTAAGGTGGGATCTCCCCAAGAAGTAGGAGTTATTAAACTTAAGTTAATATTTTCCACCTCTTCTGCCAAGGCAAGTTTAGGAATAAAGATTTGGACATTTTTCCCAAACTTTTGGGAAAAATCATTGGATTCGTAAGATACATTAAATATATTTTCTTTATCAACTCCGGTAATTTGTTGGTTTAAATTTATCTCTAAGTTAGTAAGATTATTTTCTCTTTTAGTGTTTACAGTTAGCGGTACCTGATTATCAGATGCTTTAATGTTTACTAAATTGGTTGATGGGACTAATATATTAAATTTAGTTGCATAAAAAGTGGGTGTTAAATTTTTTAAAGTAACCTTTTGTTCAACTAGTGCTTTTCCATCATTTTCGATTTTATAGGTAATGTCATATGAAGTTTTGAACTCATTAGCAGCCAAAACAGTCGATGTAAAAAAGAAGAAGCCGATGATGTAAAAAAGGAAAATAATCAATTTGTTCATAATGCAATTTTAACATTTAAACAAGCATTTCTTAAGGTTTAGAGCAATTAGCTTGACACTAGCTTGACACCTGAAAGGTGTACGCATAAACTTTACTAGTATATGCCTGGTAGACTTGTACCCCTAGTTAATGGAGAGTTTTATCATATTTATAATCGTGGTAGTGATAAGCGCAATATTTTTTTGCAAAATAGAGATTACATCAGATTTCAAAAAACTTTTTATTATTACCAATTTTTAGGTCCGAAGGTAAGATTTTCTAAATTTGCTAAATCTACCTTAAACCTCTTTAATCCAACACTAAATGAAAAATTAGTAGAAATTCTCTGCTTTTGTTTAATGCCTAATCATTTCCACCTACTTTTGGTTCAACAAAAAGAAAACGGCATTTCTTCCTTTATTAGTCAACTTGCTAATAGCTACACCAAGTACTTTAATACGAAATATTCTAGGGTAGGTGCATTATTTCAAGGAGTTTTTAAGTCTGTGCGGATTTCATCAGATGAGCAGCTAATTCATATATCACGCTACATACATATTAACCCAATAGTATCTGGTTTAACAAAGAACCTCAAAAACTATAAGTGGTCATCATATTCTGAATACTTACGAAATAGAGAAACTTTTTGCCAGATCAGCACTATTTTAAATCTTTTCCCTTCTTCCAAAAAATACTCTGAGTTTATTGAAAATCAAATTAGCTATGGAACCACTCTCGAAATGATTAAACATCAAAAAATTGATTAATTAAATTCGTGCGGACACCTGAAAGGTGCAAAGTTAAATAACTTTTGCTAAATATTGACCTGTGTAAGAGGATTTATTCTTTGCAATGTCTTTTGGAGTACCTTCTGCTATTACTTTTCCACCTAAATCTCCACCTTCAGGTCCTAAATCTATTACCCAGTCTGCGTTTTTAATTACATCTAAGTTGTGTTCAATAATCAAAACAGTATTTCCCAGGTTAACTAACTTTGTCAAAATTGTCAGTAACCTTTCTATATCTGCAAAGTGCAAACCAGTTGTAGGCTCATCCAGAATATACAAAGTAAGTCCTGTTTGTCTTTTGGATAATTCCGTTGCTAGTTTTATTCTTTGGGCTTCTCCACCTGATAAAGTTGGCGCAGGTTGACCCAAGTGAATATAACCTAATCCTACCTCATTTAAAACTTGTAATTTATTTTTAGCTTGTGGGATATTGGCAAAAAATTCCAGTGCCTCCTCAACTGTCATATCTAGCACATCAGCAATATTTTTATCCTTAAAGTGAATTTCCAAAGCTTCTCTGTTATAACGTTTCCCATTACATGCCTCACAAGTTACATAAATATCAGGCAAAAATTGCATCTCTATTTTAATTTGTCCTTCTCCCTCGCAAACTTCACACCTACCTCCTTTTACATTAAAAGAAAACCTACCTGGCTTATATCCTTTAATTTTTGCCTCAGGGGAGGTTGCAAATAACTCTCTAATAAAAGTAAAAAGTCCTGTATAAGTTGCTGGATTAGATCTAGGCGTTCTGCCAATAGGTGATTGATCAACTAAAATTACTTTATCAATATTCTCATCCCCCTCCAATCTTTCAAATTTGCCCGGACGTTCTTTAGAGTGATAAAACTTAGAAGCTAGGGATTTAAACAAAATATCATGGATTAAAGTAGATTTACCCGATCCAGAAACCCCTGTTATAGCTATGAAATTACCCAAAGGGAACTCTACATCAACATTTTTTAAGTTATGTTCCGAGGCTCCCAAAACTTTTAAAATGGTGGTATTTTCTTTAATTAATCCGTTAGTCTTGACTTCCACCTTTTTTCTACCTGCCAAATAAGCACCGGTCAAGCTCTGCTTATTTTTCATTAACTCCAAAGGAGTCCCAGTAGCAACAATTTTTCCGCCGTGTTCTCCAGCTCCCGGGCCGATTTCATAAAGAATGTCGGCGTTTTCCATTGTTTCACTATCATGCTCACTAACAATAACTGTATTTCCCAAGTCTCTTAACTTTTTTAGGGTTGTAATTAATCTTCTATTATCTCGCTGGTGCAATCCAATTGATGGTTCATCTAAAACATATAAAACCCCTGATAAACCTGAACCTATCTGGGAAGCAAGCCTAATTCTTTGTGCTTCTCCTCCTGCCAAAGTCATAGAAGAGCGATCTAGCGTTAAATAATTTAAACCAACGTCCATTAAAAACTGTAATCTTGATTCAATCTCTTTAACTACAGGTTTAGCAATTGTTAATTCCCGTTCACTAAGCAATGGGGTTTTTAACTCCTTAACCCAATCCAAACCCTGAGCTATGGATTGAGAAGTAACTTCGGAAATGTTGGAATCATTAATAGTGATGGATAAAACTTCATCTTTTAACCTTGCGCCGTTACACTTGGGACAAATCTCCCGCAGCATGTATTTTTCAATTTCACCCTTAACATAATCAGACTCGGTTTCAGAGTAGCGCTCTTTTAAATAAGGCACGATCCCCTGGAAAGTTGAGTAAAAATGAGTCCATCGTCCTTGCCTATTTTTACCTTCAACTTTAAACTGCTTGTCTCCATCCCCAAATAATAATACTTTTCTGGCCTGCGCGGATAGCTGGCCAAGTCTGGTACTCAGATCAAAACCATACTCTGCCCCGACAGCTTCAATAAGCCTGGAAAACCAGGTTTCCGATCCAGCTAAACGCTGCCAGGGCAAAATGCCTCCTTCTCTAATAGATAAAATAGGATTTAAGATTGCATCAGCATCTATTTCTAAAAGTGACCCAAGTCCCGCGCAAGTAGGACAAGCTCCATGAGGAGAGTTAAAAGAAAAAGTTCTTGGTTCTATTTCAGGCAAAGCAATGTTATCTACTGGACAAGCAAACCGCTCTGAATATAAATGATCCTCCATTTTTTTGGGGTTAGTAGGGAATTCTAAAGAGGCATCCAAGACTTCCGAAACAATTAATGTTCCCTCCCCCAACTTTAGCGCTGTTTCAACTGATTGATTGAGTCTGGATTTAACTTGTGAATCTTTAATAGATTTAGCGTCTAAACTCAATCTATCAACCAGCGCATCAATACTATGTTTATTAGTTTTAATTAACATTAAATCCTCTGATAAATCCCTAATCTGCCTATCAATTCTGGCTCTTGAAAATCCTTTTTTCGCAAGATCATCTAAAAGAGAGCTATACTCCCCCTTTCTATCTTTAACAATAGGGGCTAAAATCATTATCCTTTTTATCTTTCTATTTGATCCTTCGACTACGCTTTGGATAACGCTCTGTGTTATTTGCTCAACACTCATTCTGGATATTTCCCTGCCACAAATAGGACAATGCGGGTGACCAACTCTGGCAAAAAGTAATCTTAAATAATCATAAACTTCTGTTGTAGTGCCTACTGTAGAGCGAGGATTGTGAGAGGCGCTCTTTTGGTCAATTGAAATAGCCGGAGATAACCCTTCTATATAATCTACATCTGGCTTATCCATTACTCCTAAAAACTGTCTAGCATAAGCACTCAAAGATTCTACATATCTTCTTTGCCCTTCAGCATATAAGGTATCAAAAGCTAAGGAAGATTTCCCCGAACCAGAGATACCTGTAAAAACTACTAATTTATTTTTCGGTATAACTAAATCTATATTCTTAAGATTATGCTGCCTGGCTCCTTTTATAATAATTTTATCTGTTGACAAGGATTCGGGTTCCTTTCGCCCTAAAAAGCAATCTATTTTAACATAAAAAATTAACTTTTTAAAGACTAAGTTAGTAGCTAAAGACTATTTAGGGATTTGCAGGCTATAAACTGGAATTTTTAAATCTATTTTTTTCATCCCCTCTAAAATTTCTGAATTGGTTAGTAAAATTGAAGTAGCGGGAACTTTAGTTCCGGGAGTCCACTTAAGTATTTTTCTATCAAAGTAAGAGCTTTCAAAAAATTTGGCGGCGTATCCATCACTTCTATAAATATCTGACTCTATGAAAGGTTCCAATTTATTTTTTTTAGCCTCCTTTGACAACATAAAATAAGAATCATGGGAATTGTTGCTAAAATGCGCTCTAACTTCTACAGGATACTTAAAGTAGTAAAATCCTAAAAAATCTACATAATTCAAAGTTAATAAGATCGCTCCTGTTAAGAAAGATGCGCTAAGAGCTTTCTTTTTCCACAAGCTTCTTGCCCTATTTCTCAATTCCCACAGACGATATCCTCCATATGAGGCTACCACAATATATGGTGGAAGCATCGCCAATAATCTATTGGCACGATGGAAAGAACCTACGAGTCCAAAAAACAAAGGAGCAAATAGAAAGCAGGCTAAACAAAAAACGACAAAGGAATTTTTTCTAATTGCCTGATATGCTCCTATTAAAAATAAAGGCAAACTTGTCAAAAGGAGTGCCCCGTGTTTGCCTGTTGAATGATAAGGAGTGGCATCCCCGCTAACGTATAAAAATGCAGGGTCAAAATTAGATAAATAGTAATAAAAAAAGTTTTGATAGGAATCTATTGAAGGATTACTTCCACCAGCAATTGCTCCAGCGTATTTTAACTCAAGGATAGGAATTATGGCAAAAAAAGGGAGTAAAGCTATAGAAAAAACTAAAATTGCTTTAAAAGATTTAATTATGGTTTGTTTAGAGAAATCAAATTTAGAGTTTAAATAAACAATGTATAGGTAAGTAAGAACAGCCCAGACAGGTACAAAAAGCCTAAGTGCTTTATAACTGTAAAAACTAATCCCTAAAGAGAGAGCTGACAAAGTTAAATAGCGCCACTTGCCTTTTCTTTGGTATAAAAGTATACCCAGTAAAAAAATAATTATAAAAGGAACTGGTGCAATGTTTTCATGGGCTAAATGGGCCTGGATCATTAAAATTGGGGTAGTTGCAAGTAAAGTTACTCCTAAAACTGCTAATTTCCAGCCTTCAAATTTATAAAGCAGAAAAAAAATTAAAACAATACTCAAAAGAGCAAAAATTACACTAACTAACCTTAGATTGTAATAGGAGGCACCCAAGACCTTAAAAATTAGAACCATTGTATATTGATAAACTGGATTGCGCCAGTCTTTTCCATCAAGAGTCAAAACAAAAAAAGGGAGGAATCTATTATTTTCATCCCTTAAATTTTTAGAAAGTAATACACCATTAAAACCTGATGATGCTTCATCAGAGTTTATTCCTGGTGGAACATCTAGGAGCTTAAATGAAAATAAAAAATAAAAAATGACTAGTATTATTAAGCTAATAAAAAAGACAAAAACCTTATTTTTAAGAGAAAGAGTAGGCATATTTTGAGTGTAACACAATTTTAATTCTTTCTTGACAAGTGGCTTATCTAATCTTATAGTTTCAAAATATGTACAGAGAATCTTTAAGATATACACCCATTTCACTTAGACTGTTAGCCTTGGGAGGCTTAAGCCTGGCACTCGGAGCGGCAACTGCTTACTATGATGCTCACTTTAATCCTTTGCAAACTTTTACAATTGATTCGGACGCTTCACGAACTTCAAAGTTAAGCCGTATAAAAGTTGAACGAAGCAGACTAACTGTCACTTTAGACAAGCCAGGGGATTTTAGCAGTGCTAGAGGGATAATTGATCTGGGTAGTGGTCCAGAATACATACTTCCAAAAAAAACTCCTTTTCCACTAGATCCTTATGAGGAGGATTTTAACTCTAGATTTCCACCAAGTTGTAGCTCATATTCTCAAATGGGAGATATGCGTTTGGAACTTTGTATGAAGTACGGTATTCCAAATGATGAAATTGAAATCAACCTCGGGAAATCCCTTAGCGAAGGGCCAAAAAGTCGAAGTTTATTTTTTCATCGTAGCCTTATTGGATTAAAAAAAATTTTAGTTCGTTGGACAAACTGGAGGCTAGGACAGGTTTTACTTATTAAAGACTCAGTTGATATTCCAGTTTCAGTAGAAACCAAATCCCAAGCTTATTAATCAAGCTTAACGTAATTCCCTTTTTATTTGCATTATTTTGTAAACAAGTTTAAAATCACGGGCACTATGTCTGATATTAGATGGGCAACATTGCTGGAACAACACACAGATAGACGTAAAGCTCTTGGAGCTATGTTGGCTGGGGCAGCAGTGAGTTTGCTTTCAGCTTGTGGTGGGGGAACTTCGGAAGATACTCCAGCACAAACTCCAATTCCAATAATGACTCCAGTTACCATACCTATTTCAACAAACACTCCCAACAGGGCTGCAGAGGCTAGGCCAGAAATTAAGTTTGTTCGTGATGATGAAGTTTGGAGTGTAGACATGAGAGCATGGGATGGTGGTATACATGGAAGGTGTATTTATATTTTAAAAGCAGGCGCATTAGCTAAAAATAATTACCCTACTGAAATTACTCCAGGGGCAGTTCAACTAGAGACAACTTTTGATAATAGAGACCCTCGCTTTTTAGTAGTCTCACAGTATGTATATAGGCCTGGTGGACGAGGAAATGCTGATGGCATAATGTTTCCAGAACAAATTGATCCAAATAGACCTCAAATTTTATACTCTCAATGGGAAGATTTAAAACTTTTTGTAGTTACTTTTAATCATATAGTGAAGTGGTATGCTCCTATCCCTCCTCCCAGACTGCCAATAACCCCAGCTGCTTTTTAATTAACTGCTTAATTCTCTTATTTGATCCCTTAATCTTGCTGCTGTTTCAAAATCTAAAAGTGCTGCAGCATCTCTCATCTGTTTTTCTAATTCTTTAATAATTCTTCCTCTCTCTTTTAATGGTATATCTTCAACTGTTAATACATCCTTCCCTAATTTTTCCTCAACTTTTTCTATTAACCTTTCCCTTAATGCTTTTTCTATCGAGCGTGGTTTAATTTTATGTTTTTTATTAAATTCTATTTGATAATTCCTTCTTCTTGAAACCTCATCTATTGCTCCTTGTATTGATTTAGTAATGGTGTCTGCATACATGATTACTGCTCCATCAACGTGTCTGGCAGCACGACCCATTGTTTGGATTAAAGATGTTTTTGACCTTAAAAATCCTTCTTTATCTGCATCCAAAATAATAACCAAAGATACTTCAGGTAAATCTAACCCTTCCCTTAAAAGATTAATTCCTACAATTACATCAAATTCCCCTAATCTTAAACTTTGTAAAATATCAGAACGCTCTAAAGTAGCAATATCTGAGTGTAAATAATTGACTCTAATCCCCTTTTCTTTAAGGTAATCAGTTAAATCCTCAGCCATCCTTTTAGTTAAAGTGGTTATTAAAACTCTCTCACCTTTACTTACCCTTTTTTCTACTTCCTTAATTACATCTTCAATTTGCCCCTCTGTTTTTCTAACAGATACTTGCGGATCAACAATACCTGTGGGTCTTACTAATTGCTGGGCTACATTGTTTGGGCTTCCAATCCCGGTTTGGAACTGAGTTGACAAACCGGGATTGTAGCCTGCAAGTGAAAACTCATATTCATCAGGAGTAGCAGAAACATAGACAGCTTGATTAACCCTCCTCATAAACTCCTCAAACTTTAAGGGCCTATTATCTAGTGCGCTAGGCAACCTAAAACCAAATTCAACTAAAGTCTCCTTCCTGGAGCGATCGCCGTTATACATTCCTCTAATTTGAGGGATGGTAATGTGGGATTCATCAATAATTATTAAATAATCTTTAGGAAAAAAATCTAAAAGAGTATAGGGTGGTTCACCTGGATCTCTACCATCAAAATATCTTGAGTAATTCTCAATCCCATTACAAAAACCAAACTCCTTTATCATCTCCAAATCATAATAAGTGCGCTGTTCTAACCTTTGAGACTCAAGTAATTTTCCTTGAGATTTTAAATCTTTCAATCTTAACCTTAAATCATCTTCAATTTGAAAAGTTGCTGGTTTAATTAATTGTTGAGGTGTTATATAGTGTTTTGCAGGATACAAAGTTAAAGTTTCTAGAGTAGGAATTGACTTGCCAGTAAGAGGATCCAAATGGGAAACTCTTTCAATTTTATCTTCCAAAAACTCAATCCTTAATGCAAAGTCAGAGTAAGCTGGGAAGATATCTAAAGTGTCTCCTTTTAATCTATACGTTCCTCTTTCAAAGTCAAAATCATTTCGGACGTAAAACATTTTATTAAGCATCTTTAAGATAGATTCCATTCCTGATTTAACTCCATTTTTTAGTTGCAGTATTGCCCCTCCATATTCCTTCGGTGAACCTAAGTTATAAATACAAGAAACAGAGGCTACAACTACAACATCAGACCTAGTCATTAAAGAAGTAGTTGTTGAGAGTCGCAGTTTTTCAATCTCCTCGTTAATGGATGCATCTTTTTCAATATAGGTATCAGATGAAGGAACATAAGCCTCAGGCTGGTAATAATCATAGTAAGAAACAAAATACTCAACGGCATTTTCAGGAAATAAGGACTTAAATTCTTGTGCCAATTGCCCGGCTAATGTTTTATTATGAGAGATAACTAGTGTTGGTCTATTTACAGCTTGGATGACATTAGCCACAGTAAAAGTTTTACCAGAACCTGTTACACCAAGCAAAACTTGATGTTTCTCATTATCCTTAATCCCCCTTACTAATTTCTCAATAGCTTGGGGCTGATCACCAGTAGGCTTAAAATCTGAAATTATTTTAAACTTAGACATAAAGTTCATTATAGCACTTAAGCGAATATTCCCCGAATAGTAGATTTAAAGATTATGATAGATTAGCTTGACACCTGAAAGGTGTACTCGTAAATTCAGAACCAAATAATTGCTAAGTTTTACCTATAGTGCTAAAATCCTCTCTTAATATGGGCCTGGAAGCTTCAATTCACAGTTTATATGGAGAGTCTGGCGGGGAATTAGACTATCTAGCCTGTCTTACATTAAATCCCAATGATTTATATCTATTAACAAGTCAAATCGATTTAAGATTACTTAAAAAGAGAAATCAAGACTTTAATCCGATTACTGTGATCCGACCTAGTATTGTAGTAACTGGCATAGGTGTAGATGGCATCAGACATTACAAAAGCGCCGTAATAGAAAGAAAAGAAGTGGTAATTCTAGATATTAAAGACTCTCGAACATATCTTTTTAGTGATCAATATGGTTTGTATTTAAAACCTAAAGAAGAGTTTCAAGTTTGTATGGGAGATAGATTTGAACTTTCCTAGTTTATTGTTAAACTTAAAATATGTTTGATGATTTAGCTGCCATAATTTTAGCTGCAGGTAAAGGCACAAGATTAAATTCCAAAGATATAAACAAAGTAACTTTAGAGGTTGGGGGTATTCCCATAATTATCCGTATAATTAATATTCTTAGAGAAACAGGAACAAAAAATATTTTAGTAGTGGTGGGTTTTGCTAAAGATTCTGTAGAAAAACTGCTGGATAAGGACGTTAAAACTGTGGAACAGGCAAATCAGCTTGGTACTGGAGATGCAGTTAAAATTGCTTTGGATAAGATCTCAGCCAATACAAAAAATATTTTAATTTTAATGGGTGATGATGCTTATTTATATTCCCCAGCAATTTTTAATAATTTTTATAAATTTCACTTAGAGCAAAAATCCGATCTTACTTTTTTAACCACTGTTTTAGAAAACACTAAAGGCTTGGGGAGAGTAATAAGAAATGAGAATGGAAATCCAGTGAGAATTGTAGAGGATAACGATGCCTCAGATGAAATAAAAAAAATAAATGAGGTAAATTTAGGTTGTTATATATTTAAGATGGATTTTTTAAGAAAATACATTGATCAAATTCAAAAAAGTCCTATTACTGGTGAGTATTATTTAGTTGATCTAATTGAAATAGCTATTAAAAACGCTAGAATAGTAAGAGTCTATACTTTAGAAAACTTTAGCTGGAGAGGGATAAATACCAAAGAGGAGTTAGAGGAAGCTCAAAAATTAATATGAATTTTAAACCAACTAACTATTTTGATTTAACAAACTTTACCCAAGCAGATATATTTGAAGGAGTTGAAAATATTTGGGAAGTATTAAAAAAACTTAGTTCTTATTTAAATGGGATTGTTATTGACCCTACTGCTAAGGTAGATCCTACAGCTAAAATTTTAGGCCCAGCTATAATTGGAGCTAATACTGTCATCGGATTTAATGCATTAATCAGGGAGAATGTAATTACTGGAAGTGATTGCATAATAGGTCACGGAACCGAGGTTAAAAATTCTATAATTTTAAATAACAGCTTCTTTTCTCATATGAGCTATATTGGGGATAGTGTTATAGGGAATAATATCAATTTTGGGGGTGGAGCAAAAACAGGCAATTTAAGACTAGATAAAGCTCCTGTAACTGTAAAGATAGGAGAGGAAATTATTGAGACTGGTTTAGAAAAATTTGGTGCAGTTGTAGGAGATAATACAAAGATAGGAATAAATGCTGTTTTAAATCCCGGGACAATTTTAGGAAAAAATTGTATAGTTTATCCTCTAGTTTCAGTTAATGGAGTTTTTGCAGAAAATTCCAAAATTAAATAAAAACCTTTAAAAAAACTTTGCCTTTTTGTTTTACAAAAAGGTATGTTTGATATATTTTGTCCTACTTGACAGTTTCGGGAACTGTTTGGTATTGTTATCAGTAACCTTTGGATTAAACCAAAGACTTGGATAAGTTGGCAGGTAGACGGAACTGCCAGATTTATCCACCAAATATATGCCAGTTACCCTTTATCGAAGACAGCGACAAATTTTAACTTTTATTAGAGACTATATTGATAAATATGGTTATTCCCCTACTTTAGGGGAAATTGCAGAAGCCATGGGAGTTTCCTCGCTTGCTACAGTCCACGAGCATGTTCAAACTTTAGCAAGAAAAGGGGTAATAAAAAAGTTTGAAGGTTCTGTAAGAGGAATTGAAGTTTTGGATTACAATTACGGGAACGCTCTAAAAACAGTAGAACTCAAAGTTTTAGGTTTTATAGCTGCTGGACAACCAATTATGCCCTACACTGATCCAGATGCTACGATTGGAGTATCTTCCAGTTTGGTTAACCAGCATCGAAAATCCTTTGTATTACAAGTAAAAGGAGATTCCATGATTGAAGATGGAATCTTAGATGGGGATTTTGTCATTATTGAGGAGCAAAATTTTGCTTATGATGGGGATATTGTGGTAGCTCTTTTAGAAAATGGCTTGGCTACTTTAAAAAGATATTTCAAAGAAAAAGATAGAATCAGACTCGAGCCTGCTAATGCTACAATGGAACCCATTTATTCAACAGATGTTCAAATCCAAGGAAGATGTGTGGGGGTAATCCGCAGATTTAGGTAACTAACCCATGATTTCTCTAACTTTTTCCGCTTGTCCGTTTTCCTGTAAAAGCATTGCAGTGTGAAAAATGACTTTATTAATTGCTTTTAAGCGAAGATCATTTGGGTCATAATCATGAGCTAAAAGTTCATCTCTCCAAATAATACGATTTGATAATCTTTCGAAATAAAAGTCTAATTCTGCTTCAGTGCCTAACCTAACACCTCTGGGTTCAGTGACTCCCTCATCACTAACAAAGCCGTTGTGCGCTTGTTCCCCAGGAAGTGTTTGTTGTTTTTTAAAAAGCATTTGCTCCCTTTCACCTCTCCAATAATTAAGCAGCGCGTGAGCCCGGGAGGCCAGTCCTCCTCTAATCAATCTTGTAGCAGATGTAGCAATCATGCCATCTAAATAATTTTGGTACCCCTTTTTACTAATCTCTTTCCCATTGAGGAGAATCTCTCTATCATATATGATCAAACTTGCGCTACTTTTACAACTATCCCAAAGTATTCTTAACCAACCCACTTCCTCTTCCTTAGTCGTTGGTAGTGGCAAAGAAGGACCATCCATTTGAGTTTTTGCAGCTTCTAAAACCTTCTCTCCCTCTTCTCTTTTACCAAACTCACCCAATGTTTGAATACTTTCTCTTTCTACAAATCGAAGGAAGAAAATCCATTTGTTTGGAGATGGATTGAGACCTTTAGGTATTTCTAACTCCCCTTCTATCAGACGGTGTTCAATTTCTACTGCTCTTTTAATTCTTCCCTTTAAAGTATCAGCTAAAGCCTCTATATAACTCATATTTATATTAAAAAACCTCCCTTTAGGGAGGCCTCATTAATTTTCTAAAATTAGCCTTCCCTCAATTGCTTGATTTAACAAGCATGTGAGGGAGAACTTTATTAAAAATATTTACTAAATCAAAAGTGACCATACATATCTAATTCTATACCTAACCCCAAAAGTAAAACTATTATCACCAAAATAACTGCATCAAGTGAGTGAAAGTAAGGCCCAAGTGTATCCCAGTTTTCCCCCATAACAAACCCTATGTAAGCTAAAAGATAGGACCAGATTAAAGATCCTACAAACGTAAGGACAATAAAGCGATAAATCGGTAACCTTGCAATCCCAGCTGGCAAGGAAATAATTGTCCTAATACCAGGCACCACTCTTGATAATAAGACAACCCCATCTTTGTATCGATGCATCAGTTTTTCTGCTAAATCCAGTTCATCTTCACTTACTAAAATCCATTTACCATAATTTCTAATAAATCTTCTAACTATTTTTTCATGCCCAAGGTAACCTAAGTAATATGCTCCCAGTGAACCTATCAAATTTCCTAAAGCCCCTGAAAGTGCAACAAGATGAATATTAAATTTTCCCTGCGAAACTAAATATCCGGAAAAAGGCATGATAATTTCTGAGGGTAGTGGAACTAACGCTGACTCAATAGCCATGGTTATTACTATTCCTGGGTAACCTAGGCTAGATATGATATTAATTATCCAATTTGCTATACTTTCCAGCATGCTTTACATTGTAGCAACACCAATAGGAAATTTGGAAGACATAACTTTGCGAGCCTTAAAAATTCTAAACCAGGTTGATGGAGTAATTTGTGAAGACAGTAGAAGGACCTCAATCTTACTAAATCATTTCCATATAAATAAACATTTATTTGTTTTAAATGACTATAATGAGGCGAGAAATATTCCTTATTTGATTGACAAATTAAAAAAAGGAGAAAACTTAAGCTTAGTTTCTGATGCAGGAACACCTTTAATTTCTGATCCAGGTTATAAATTAGTCAGAGAAGCCATCCGACAAAATGTTCCCATTGATTCTTTACCTGGACCTTCATCTTTAATTACTGCTCTTACTTTATCAGGACTTCCTCCTGATAAGTTTTTTTTTCTAGGATATTTGCCGGAAAAACCTATGGCTAGAGTAAATACTCTAAAAGCCTTAATAGAAATAGATAAAAAGTTGAAATCCACCTTTATAATTTTTCTCCCTCCACATAAGTTGCTTAAAACTTTTATTGAAATCAAAGAAACTTTAGGAGATATAAATTTATCCTTGGCAAAGGAGTTAACTAAACTGCATCAAAAAATAGAAACAAAAAAAGCCTCTTTGTGGATCGAGGATTTCACTGCTACTATTCCAAAGGGAGAATTTGTTTGCCTTTTTAGAATTTAAGTGAGGATCTTTGGTTGATGGAAAAATACTTCCTCTTTTAACGCCTCCATTTTATTTAAGTTTACTCCAATCCCATATACACCAACGTCTATAAGAAATTTTAATACATCACTATTTTGGATTAAGCTTCCTTTAGTGATTATTTTAATTTTATTTTTTTGCATTAGTTTAATTGGTGATTTAAGGAATTCGACTAGATATTTTGAATTACTTTTATATCCGCTCAACTCTTCTTCACTCAGACTAAATCCCCCCAAATTTTCTGCTAAAAAGTCTAAATTAATAATTGCTCCATCAAATCCGGCAGTAAGATAATCCTCCAGGTTAATTAAATTTTCAGGCACAGCAATTTCCAACCAAAATTTTAGGCTTCCTTTTCTAGATATACCTGCTACAGCCAAATCTCTTTTCATCTCTAAAAATTCATCAACAGAGCGAACGTAAGGGATTGCAACAGAAACATTAAACAACCTTTTTTTATTTCTAACAAAGTTAAATACATCGATCTCTTTTTTCAATAAAGAGATGCTATCTATTAATCTAAAAGTTCCTCTTATTCCCAATTTAGTATCAATGTAATCTCCTAGTTTAAAAATAATCTCTGCATGTTTTAAAGAAGTGGCCAGCTCACTAAGTAAAACAATTTTTCTCTCTACATCTTTTATATTTTCACTATTAAAAATTACACCCTGAGCGTTTCCATCTATGGAAAAATTATCTTCTTGTTCAAAAAAGAATTTAAGATGAATTTTAGGTAAGTCAATTTGATCATTCTTGATAAGCGTCGATAAGCTTATCTCGTCTTTTACTTGCAAATCATCAAAAATGTGAGATTCTTTTATTTTGTAAATTTTTAACTTATATGTATTTTCTTCTTGGTCCAAAATCCAATAATAAATATGGGGGAAAATTAATTTTTCTTCTAATTCAAATACTAATTTATCTAATTCCTTAAGCTGTTTGGGAGTTAGAATCCCATGATCAATTAAAATTTCACTATCTTTTTTAATTTCCGGATGAGGTTTTATATAGGCTCTACCTTTAGCAACAACTTTTTCTGCAAACACAATTGCTTGAGGCCTTAAGCTATCAATGCTACCAATAAGGGTCTTATTTTTAGCTAACTCTTTTTTAAATTCATTTATCCAAGTATTAATTAATTCTTTCCAGATATTTATTTTTAAATTAAAATCCTCAGGTAGAACTAAATTTTCCATTTTTTCCCAGAGTTTTTCCAGATGATCCCTATTTAAGTTATTAGAGTAAATATTATGATTAAGCAAGTGTTTAATTTCCGATTTAGGCGGATAAATAATTATTATTTCCGCAACCGGAAAGCCTAGATGGTAAAGTTTGCTTAAATTAAAAAGATCACTTCCTATTAAATGTTTATCACTTGGATGTATAAATTTTATAGGCAGTATATTCATTTATTTAAAAATCTCTACTCTATCATCTATCTTAATATTATACTTTTTAGCAAAACCTCCATTAACTTCTAAAACTTTGTCAGCGGGTAAAGATGGGGAAAAAGTAGGCAAATTAGCGTCTATCTCTCCCTCTTTGGGTGGTGGAACATCGGATATTATATCAACAACTTTATCTTCATCAATCCAAATTAAATCTATAGAAAACTTTAAATTTTTCATCCAAAAAGTGTGTCTTTTTTTCTCATCCATAATAAAAAGCATACCACTACCTTGATCTAAACTTTTTCTTCCTCCCAAGCCTTGTCTTCTTTTTTCAGGAGAGTCAGCAACTTCTGCCTGGATTGAAACCTCGTTTATTTTAACTGTTACTCCTTGAAATTTTGTTGGGATGATAGAACTTAGCGCTTGCGGATTTTTATAAAAAAACAGAGCTAAAAACAAAACAGCAATCAATAAAACTGCTTGGATAACAAATTTCTTCATTTTAGTTTGGACAATTTGGAATAACTTAATTCTATTCTATCAGTTTCTATAATCAAATTGTCCAGTACAAGCGTTAAACTGTTTAAGGATTTTTTTAGTAGGAAGGTTGTAATGGCTTTTCGCTCCTCATAGCACGCTTAAAGTAAAGCTCTGGTGCGAAAATGCCAAATCTTAGTTAGAAAAAACTTGAGTTATCATTAATCCATAAACCCCTCCATCCATTATCCCTATAGCAATCCTATTGAAATCACTTGATAAAATATTAGCTTTATGTCCTTCTGAGCGCATTAATCCTAAATGAGCAGAATCTAGTGTTGGAGCATAAGCTAGATTCTCTCCTATAATTAGATAATTTATATTATATTTTTTTACCCTATCTGCTACACTTTCTCCTTCAGGGGAGTAGTGAGAGAAGTAACCTCTTTTTAACATATCTCCACTGTGATCTCTTGCAGGAGGTAATAATTGCGGAGCAAATTCATAAGGCTTTAGTCCTATTGAAGTTCTCTCTTTAGTCACTCTTTCCAACATCAAAACTTCTAACTGTTCATTTGGTGAAAATTCATCTGTTTGAAACCCTAGAGTAATACTTTGATTGCTTTGCGGCTTAACAGTCAGAAACGTCAAAGTATCCGAACTTATGCCACCAAAAACATTTTTTAAAGGAGCTTCCAGACTTTGAGCCCTAACTAAAATAAACGAACCAATTTTTGATTCATTAACTGCTTTTTTAACTTTTGGCTGGATGGGGAAACTACCAATTAAAACAAGCAAAATAGCAATAAATATTAAGCCTCGAAGTAGGGATGGAATAAATGAAAAAGGTCTTAAAAAATTATCCATTTCTTTAACAAGATAATTTCTGGATATTAGAAGGGTAATTATAAGTAAAAGTATTGACTCAACAATAAACCAAACACCTACAAATCCCAATACAGCGCTTAGAGAGTGTGGAACTGCAAATTGTTGTTCAAAAAAATTTCCCAAAAGGTTATAGAAACGAAGAGAAAGAAAAAAAGAAATTAAAAATGAAAAAAAATTAAAAACTTCATTTAAAAAACTTTTTCCCAAACCCTCCAGTAAAAATAGCAATAAAATTCCTAAAATAATTAAATCAATCCAATTCATAATTTTTTTTGGACTAAATCGGTCAAAATCATACTATTTAAATAGTCTTTACTGCCGATTTGTCCATTACAAGCTTACTCGATTTTACAATTATGGTTACCTGAAGGCTGACTACTTTCGCTTAACTGAAGTTGCGAATGGTATCTCCAACCAGTCTTTTACTTTTCTTATTTTTTTATTTATCCTCCAAACTTCCTCCATCAAACTCAAATCAACTCCTTTTTCTTTTGCAAAACCTAGGAGTGCAGTAACATCTTTAGGAAAACATTTTCCTCCAAAACCGCCAACTGTTGTAACATCCAAATGAGTATCTTCAATCCTTTTATCAGCAACCACTAACTTTTTAACCTCTTCATATTTAATCCCTAAAGCTTCGCATAATTTTTGCATCTGATTGGCGAAAATCACTTTCATAGAAAGGTAAGCATTTGCCATATATTTAACCATTTCCGCGCTTGTTGGATCTGTTTGGAAAATAGGAATTTGTGGAAAGCGACTTTTATATAAAACTACAAGTCTCCTTGAAACTAAATCATTGCTGGCACCAATGATAGTCCTATCCGGATTCATAAAATCTTCCATGTAGGTTGCTTCTCTTAAAAATTCAGGATTAAAAGCAAAATGAGTTTTAGGATATTTTTTTTCATAACTTGCAGTAGTTCCGGGAACTACTGTGGATTTTATTACCACAATTTTATCACTGTTAGCCGCTAAGGGAGCAATTTTACTGATATTTTCATCAATAATAGAAAGGTCAATTCCAGACTCATCATCAAACATTGGGGTAGGTAACGTTATGAAGATAAATTCAGATTTTTTTACAACCTCATCTAAAAAATCACTGTCTTTAAATTTATCATAAAAGTAAATTTCATCTCCTTTAAATCCATTTGCCAAAGCTTGTCCAACAATACCATAACCAATTATGCCAATTTTTGCTTTAGGTAAATCCATTTTTAGCTACTTTAATTTACACTTTTTTTCCTATTATTACAATAATCTAAGATTAAATCTAATGCTTGACTAAAATTAGTAAATAAGCAATATTAAGGTAACTTTTTTAAGGGGGTGAGAAATTATAAGTAGAAATCTTTGGATAATTATAGCTGTTGTTGTGGTTTTACTTTTGGGAGGATACATCTATACTCAAAGAGGTGCAAAGTATCAAGCCCCATCCCCTGTAACTTCTCCAGAAATAAATAGTGCAGAAGAGGCAACATCAGAGGCATCTTCGAATCAAGAGGGATCAGAGGTCATGGTGGAAATAAGCAACTTTACCTTTGTGCCTAAAACAATAACTGTTAAGGTGGGCACAACTGTTACCTTTACAAATAAGGATTCCGTAGGACACAGCGCTACTGCAGATGATGGTAGTTTTGATACAGGAGTACTTTCTCAAAATGAGTCTGGATCAGTTACTTTTAGTAAAGCTGGTACCTTTGCATATCACTGTACCCCTCATCCTAATATGCAGGCAACTGTGGTGGTTGAGGAGTAGTTGTTTCTCGGTTTTTAGGCTATAGGATGTGAGAAATATAGTAGGCTTTGTGATAAAATACCAGCCAATGGAAGAAAGACCCCATCTTTATATTATCCCTATTGTCCATACCTATGCTGACATGAGGAGTCTGAGAGACAGAACTCCTTTTGATGAGCGATATGAAGTCGCGACAACACGATATTGGGTGGGAACGGAGGGAAGATGAGCCATCGTTATGAAAGTGATCCGGGAATAACATCTGACGAACAGTTAGATAGAGGAGAGCAGTACAAAGTTAGAGACATACTGATGGCTATAGTGGTGCTCCCGTTAACTTTGATGAGGTTGGCTAGAGCTTTAGAGAGACTAAATAGTGAGCTAGCCCACTACAATCGGCTACCGAAAACTTTGGAAGGTGTAGTTGAAGTCGGGCAGGATTTTAATGAAGGGTTTTATCGACTTTTTGATGGTAGAGTAAAATATAATCGTGATAATCCAGGAATCCCTCAAGATAATATATCTGAGGGAGTCTCTTCCAAGGCTAATTCTACTTATATTCCAGAATAGCTAATCAAGAAATACTTTCCAAATTGCACTGTCGTCTTACCTATAAGCTATCCGCCTTAACAACAGGTTCTGGATGGAGTCCAGAAGGATCTGTATGACCTGCATTGAGAGCTTCTGCAGCAGCTACCAATCCATCTCGTATCTGTGACCAGGTTAATCCGGGATTAGATTTAATATATAAGGCGGCTGATCCTGCTACATGAGGAGAGGCCATGCTGGTGCCGCTGATTGTGTTGTATCCGCCCCCTTTCCAGGTTGAGAGGATGCTCACACCTGGCGCCCCCAGATCAACAACACTACCATAGTTGCTGAAAGTAGCAAAAGTGTCATCCGCGCCGTAAGAAGTGGCTGGACCCAGTCCTCCTGGTTGACCATCAGAATCAGCCAAAGCTGAGACAGCGATGACGGTATCATCATAGGCAGCAGGGACAAACTTGCTTGCATCATCGCTGCTATTGCCAGCTGCTACTGCATAGGTGACACCCGCATTTGTTGAGTTACAAATTGCTTTATGCAAGGCATCACCATTAGTATTTCCGCAATTATTATCACTACTACCACTGCCACCTAAACTCATATTAGCAACCTTGATGTTGAACGTTGCCGCGTTTGCTGTTACCCAATCAACCCCGCAGATAACTGATGACCAAGTACCTGACCCTATTCTATTAAGCACTTTGACAGCAATAAGCTTTGCCTCAGGTGCAACCCCGACAACCCCAATATCGTTATTAACCGCGGCAATAGTTCCCGCAACATGACTGCCATGCCCGTTATCATCATTCCCTGTCTTTGCTCCTCGAATACAGCTTTTGTTTGCGACGATGTTATTCTTTAAATCAGGATGTGCTAAATCAATACCAGTATCAATAACAGCCACACCAATACCCGTTCCTTTATTGGGATTTACCAGTGCATTTACCCGACTGATCCCTGTTGGGGTAGTTTGGGCAAATGCCTCAACAACTCTATCCTCCGAGACAAATTGAACACGAGAGTCACCTTTTACCTTGTCAAGTCTTGCTTGAGGGATTGTGGCGGAAAAACCTTTAAGAGCAGTAGAATACACATGTTCAACAGAAAGACCATGGGTGCGTGCCATTTCATTGGCAACATCTTGGGGGCTTCCAATATCATCTTTCAACACCACAATAAAGTTATTGGGGATAACATTAGACTTTCCCTGAGCTTCTACCTTGAGACCTGCTTGGGATAAAAGAACACCCCCTAAGACGAATAAAAGTAACAGAGAAGCAATGAATATATGTCTAAATCTACCACTAAACATAGTTGATGTTATCACTATATGCTACTAGAGAGTAAAAGTCAAGTTCTACCGGATCTACCATTAAGTTTGTGACCTACGATTTGGTTCTTACGAACTCCACTATAGAAGAATTCGTACAGACTCTCAAGGAATGGAGGATCGTATTTGAGTCTTGTCCCAAGAAATTTAATTATGCAACCACCTAATAATCCTGGCACTAGTTGATTATGTTGGAAATTATTATCAATCAATAAACCTTTATCCCTCATCTATTTTAAGATAGGCAATTCATTATTTGCCCGACATTAAACAGACAAGGTTACGTTATGGAAGTGGCTCACAAAAAGTATGGAAGAAAGCCACCTCATCATTTACTGGATTGAGGACACTTGCAAATTCTCCCAAACCTTTTGTACCATTACCGTCTAAATCTTGAGCAAAAGCTGCCTCTGTTATACCAAATAGTTGGCAACTCGCATGTCCTTCATGAGCAAAAACTGGTATTGCGGAACTTGCAAACAGTTTTGCGCTTGCAGCTGCTCCGATTAAAAATTTTTTCAATGTATCTCACCCCCTTTCATATGTAGGTAATCTTTACATATGCCTTGTACCCAATGCCAAATGCATTATCCTCTAGTACACCCTCCGGGTGATTTAGCTTTACACCCTTTCTTGTGTGACCCGCCTCGGACTCGAACCGAGAACCAACAGCTTAAAAGGCTGCTGCTCTTACCATTGAGCTAGCGGGCCATTAATTTAGTTTTTAACCAATCCCATCCACTATACGATCTAGATACTTTAAGCCTCAATATTTTAACATTCAAGGAGGGTAATAGTCTATCTAAACTTGTAGCAATTAGTGCTGGATATGTTCCCAGAGTGAATTTGGAGTAAAATGGAAGAAAGTGGATACTAAAGTTAAACAAAAGCTTGATGATTTTTTCAAGCAGTACAAATATCAAAAGTTTGAAAAAGGTAAAATATTGGTGAGAGCAGATGCTAATCCAAAAGGCATTTTCTATCTTACAGAGGGTGTGGTTAGAAGATATTCAATTTCTCAACTTGGGAAGGAACTAACTCTTAATATCTATCGACCCATATCTTTCTTCCCCATGGATTTTGCAATAAATAAAACTTCTAGTTCTCATTTTTATGAGGCCATGAGTGATGTTGAGGTTTTCAGGGCTCCCAAAAAGCAGCTTTTGGAGTTTTTTAAAGAAAATAATGATGTTATGTTTGATCTAATTAGTAGAATATATAAAGGTTTAGAAGGCTATATGATGAGGATGGAGTATCTAATGGCTGGAAATGCTCAAGCTAGGCTAATCACAGAGTTTCTAATTTATGCCAGACGTTTTGGACAGTTAAAGGGCAGTAAAATAATAGTGAATTTAAAAGTAACTGAGAAAGACCTAGCTTCACAATCTGGCATGACTCGGGAAACTGTTAGTAGAGAGATCCAAAAGCTCAAACAATTGGGGATAATAGATTTTAAGAAAAATAAATTAAAATTTAATAAATTAGAGAAATTAGAACAAATGTTGTTTGGAATTTAGAATTTGATATAACTTAACTATTATAGGGTTGAAGTTTAGTTTTACTCAGTAAGTACCAAAAAAAAGCTATCTTCCTCTTTTATTTAAGCTTATGTGGATTATATTTTTAAATCCAAAATAGGTTAGGTTAATAACAATACCAAAGAAAAAAACTAGCGCTAATAATATTGGGGTTTTAAAAACTGTTGCTATATCCAAAATAACTCTAGAAAAATCAGTAAAGATATACCATGAATGAGTACGTTGGAACTTTCCCAAAATTAGGGCAAAAGCTATAAAAAGATTAACCAATATTAAAATACTAAGCTTTAAGCTATTCTTTCTTTTTAAATTAAACTCGCTAAATATTTTATCAACCGGATACATGCTGACAATAAAGGTAACTACGCCCAAAAAAGCGAGCAACCCATATTCAACCAAAAGTAATAATTTTGCGAGTAAACTTACCTCTACCCATTGTTCAGGCAGATGTTGTAAATCAGTAACCAGATAAACTGAATTTGGAATGAATATAACCCACAATATGAAAAATGTAAAAGATAATATGCGCTTTTTTGTATAAAAAAATAACCACCCAAAGATAAAACCCAACATAGCTAGTGCCAAATTAATGATCATCCAATCAATATTTTCCAAAACAATCTGCATATCTTAATATAATTATAGAGTATTGATTGTATTTACCACCTATATCGGTTATACTATATCTACTCTAGTAAGTTTTTAATATACTTTAGATTTATTCATCTCAAGCATTAATTCCTAATCAGAGATTTTAAAAAGAAGGTGGTGAGGCTTAAATGACAAAATTATTCGTAGGCGGGCTAATGTATTCAAAAACTAGCCAAGATCTTAAAACCATGTTTGAAGCTTTTGGTGCAGTTTTATCTGCCCAAGTAATAATGGATAAATATACTAACCAAAGCAAAGGTTTTGGATTTGTGGAAATGGCCAATGACGGCGAAGCACAAGCTGCAATCAAAGCTCTTGATGGATCAGACCATGAGGGCAGAAGGCTTGGAGTTTCAGTTGCTAAACCCAGGGAAGATAGACCAAGCTATAGTAACAGGGGAGGATTTAATCGAGACTATAGAGGTGGAGGCAGAAACAGATATTAATATTTGTTTCTCAAACTTAAAAGGGAGTCTAAAAAACTCCTTTTTTTGTGCTCCAAACATTCCAGAATTGCCTGCCCTTAGGAACGAAGGGGAACCAGCTTCTAGGTACATTACAGGTTTGGAATATACCTCTCAAGGATAGCCATACTCCCAATCTAGATTTTAACTATTCTTAGGGATTAGAATATGTACTTTCTCACTATGATTAAATAAGTACTTATACAATGATCACATAAATATGGTAAACTTCTTGACACTATACTAAAAAGTTAGTTATAAATAAGAAAGGATAGATATGTCTACCCGACAGATTCTTCAATTGCCCGAAAAAATAAAAGTTATCCTAATAAAAGGGTCAGGTCAAACACTGATTGCTGAACTACCTGAATATGATATTTTTACCGAAGCCGATTTGTTTGCGGAGTTAATACCAAGTGTAAATGATTTATTATATGAGTATTTCGAAATTCCAAAAGCAATGCAAAATACTTTTGTTTATATGCCCCCTGAGTTAGAAGAGAAAGTCCCCAATCTAATGAAAACCCCTTTAAGTATTTTTTATCAACAATACGTTATAAGAGGTTTACATAAATAATTTCGATTATTACTTGACATCCCATACTTTTTATCACTAGCATTGTAGTTATGAAATCCTTTGGATCTAAGGAGCTTATTAAATGCCTTAAGGAACTCGGTTTTAAACCAAATTCACAGAATGCAACAAGTCATCTAAAATTTTCCGTCCCAGATGGAATAAAAATAAATGCCGGTGATAGAGATTTCATTATGATACAAACAAATAGAAGAGAATTTGATCCTCATGCAAGAACAAGACAAGAACAAGATATGTTACGCAAATAAAAAAATTTGGTTTTTCTGAAAGTGAAATCTTAAAGCATTTAAAATAAGACGTATTTCCACCCTAAGGTCTTCGACTCTAAGGTGAGCACCTCAGGACATTCGGTGAGTACTCAGTCGAACCGCTCGGACTCGAAGAGGTGAATTACGTTCACACCCTATTTTATAAGTACCCCCAATGGAGGAAAAATTCGAACTTATTTTAGGCAATAGTTTTAAGCCAAAATTAGCTTTTAACTACCTCTAGGGATTAGAATCATAATATGAAGGGTGTAATTATAATTGACGCTACTCTTGATGATATACCTGAGATCAGGGAGGTATCTAGACTTTCTTGGTTAGCTACTTTTCCAAGCAAAGAGTTTGGCATAACAAAAGCTTTTTGAAGATAGAAGGAAAAAGATGACTGATCCATTATGGCATTATTGGGTTGTGAAGGATGGTGGGAAGATTGTTGGGTTTTGTATAGCAAGATACGGTGAAAAAAGAAATATTCTTGAGGCAATACATTTATTATTACACTATCAGGGTCAGGGTATTGGAAAACAACTGTTAGATAAAGCATTAAATTGGTTAGGTCGTAGTAAGGACATAGAGCTCGGTGTATCTGAATATAATAATTATGCAATCTCTTTTTATGAAAAATTTGGATTTCATAAAACAGGTAAGTCGCTTAATGATGAAATGACAGTTTTACCATCAGGAAGAGTAATTCCTCAAATAGAGATGCTTTTACCTTCTTTGAAGTAAATTTATAGGAAACAATTTAGCCTCGCTCTTGTACGAAAGAAGTTTTAGGTATTAAAAGCTGAATCCAGTACCGCGTACGGGAGTCGAACCCGTGATTTTCGGGATGAAAGCCCGATGTCCTAGGCCACTAGACGAACGCGGCTTAACATTAACCCTAAAATTTTACCAGAAAATAAGTAGTTACACCAATTTACCTATCTGGATAACTTGTCCACAATTTGCAAATTTGACTGGTTTTGATCTATTTAAGTAATATTGACAAGTTAGCATTTGTGGGTGTATTGTTATTTTACTTGTTTTCTTTAATCTGAAGACGCAAGTTGGAAGGTTGGGAGACTTACAACTCCTGTTATCGCAAGATTATAGGAAGAAAGATTGCACCGCAAGGTATAATCTTTTTAAAGTAAGTTTCTTGAAGACAAGTTCTCTAAAAGAGCCCCGCAAGGGGCTTTTTTAGTGGCTAGATTTCGCCAAAATGCAATTTTTTCTCAAAATCTCTAATTGCTGGCTTAAATCCCCCGACTGGAATTACATTGCACTCCATCCAAATCTGTTGCAACAACAATCTCCCGCTCCGCTGCTGCCATATACAAAGCTATTCTAATCAAAAAGATCAAGTTTTGCCTGTTTTAAATTAATTTCCTAATTTCAGCTGCTTTCGCCTCTGCCGCAGAAGCCAAATTATTAAATCCTCCATCATTGCCCTGGAGACCTTCATTAACAGTAAGCACCTTGTTTTCCTCAGCGATTCTTTGGCGCAAAACGCTTAAATTCCCCCATGATTGAGCGACTAATTCCAATGCTGCATCATGAGGAAGACCTAATCTTAAAGCAAATGCTGCGACTAATGGAGGACTTCCGAGTTCAGCAGCCCTCATGGCTTTGGCCATTAAGGATCTATCATCACCTTGTATTTCAAAAGCAGTTTTAATGCTTCCTGGAGTAGTAGAGTCTTTTAAAAAAGCCTCTAGCTTTCTTTGTCTTGTTAAATCCTCTGGTTTTGACATAAAAATAGATTTTAATATTTTTAAGGTAAAAATACAAACAGTTACTTTTCTGTTATATTACATGTTACTTTATGGCTTATAAAAAATCACTCACTTATTCTTCTACTGGTGTTAACTATTCTTTAATGGATCCTTTAAAAAAACTTGCCCAAAAAAAGGCAAAGGAAACATCAATTAATCTTAAAAGGGCAGGATTTATGGAAGTATCTGAATCCAGGGGAGAATCTGCTTATGTTTGGGAAGAAAAAGATTCCTACAAAGCCTTTGTGATAGAAGGTTTGGGAACTAAAAATTTAGTTGCAGATGCAATGGGGGAAATTACTGGTAAGAGTTATTATAAGCAAATTGCTCAAGACAGCGTTGCTGCAATTGTTAATGATTTAATTGTAGTAGGGGCTAAACCTTTAGTTGTTAATGCATATTTTGGAGCGGGTCATCCTTCGTGGTTTAAAAATATAAAAAGGCAAAAAGATTTAATAGAAGGATTTGCAAAAGCATGTAATTTAGCAGGTGCAACTTGGGGAGGTGGTGAAACTCCAACTTTAAAAGGAATCATTAATCCTTACACCCTAGATTTAGGTGGTTCGGGAATAGGCATTATTCAGCCAAAAAAAAGATTAACCTTAGGAGATAAGTTAAAAGGGGGAGATTTAATTTTGCTAATAGAAAGTTCAGGGATACACGCTAATGGGATAACTTTAACCAGAACCTTAGCTAAAAAACTTCCTCAAGGGTATAAAACTAAACTATCAAGTGGTCAAATGTTTGGTGAGGCAATTCTAATTCCATCTTTTATTTATGCAAATTTAGTTCAAGATTTATTCGCTGCCAATATAGATATTCACTACATGGTAAATATAACAGGTCATGGCTGGAGAAAATTAATGAGGGCTACCCAGAAATTTAGTTATATTATTGAAAATGTCCCACCTTATCATTCTTTATTTGACTTTATTCACAAACATTCAGCAAACTCTAATGAGGAAATGTATGGAAATTTTAATATGGGCGCAGGATTTGCAATATTTTTACCAAAAAAAGATTTAGAAAAAGCACAAAAAGTTTGTAAGAAAAATAAATTTAAAAGTTATTTGTCAGGATATTTAGAGAAAGGTCAAAAAAAAGTTTTAATTAAACCTAAAAATATAGAATTTAAAGAAAATGCTTTAGGAGTTAGCGCTATTTTAAATATTTCATCAAAGCCAGCAAGAATTTCTTTGTGTCCATTACTGTGAATTAATACAATTAAATGAAACCAGACCATTGGGATGGAAGGATCATAAGGATTTTGAGGTCTTGGTTCAATTGTAAACGCCATATTTGGCACAATAGTTAGATCTTCAATTTGGCTTATAAATCTTCTCTTTCTACTAATCATATCTTTGAATTGCTCCCAATTAGTTTCTGCAAGTCTGTGAGTTTCCCTTTCTGCTCCATTCATCTCTTCATAACTCCAGGGGATTGTATGCCCAATATTAGTACCTGCAGGGTCAGTGGGACTGGATAAATCACTTATCAATCCGTTTTTATTTAATAAAATCTTGGCCTCTTTATATATATCAGAAAATTTCATCCCTACTTTTATCAAATCTGCTATTTTTTGGGTCATTCTATAACAAAGCTGTAAATGCTTAATTATTGATGGGTCATCTCCAAAGTAGAGAGTTAATCCAAAATCACCAATTATCCCGGTAGTTTTATCAACAGGCCCTGCGAATAAAGAAATTAGACCCTTATGCCTATCTAGATAAATATCATCTCGTGGCCAAAACTCGGGCGGTCTTATGCTTTTTGCACTAATTCTAGATACATCTTCTTCTGTAAAAAATAACATCTCAATTCCATTAGGTGGTGGAATGTACCAACCATCAGGAAAGATATCTGGATTATTCCTTAGCTCATTTAACCACTTATTCCTTAAAGTCACCTCAGAAATTGGATTATCATTTCCTAGTAACTCTTCTAGTGTAACTACTAATGAATCTATTGCAACTTGTCGTGTTTTTCTACAAACTTCCAGTTTATTTTCAAAATTCATACATTCTTTTTATGATACACAGTTATGCTATAGCTTAAACTTGTATCATAGTTTTTTCTAAATATTTTTTAATATTTTCTTTAATTCTTTCTTCTATTGGGTATTTAAGACCCCTAAATTTTTTGCCTGTTATTTTTTCATAAATGCCGATATAAAGCATACTCATTTTGGCAATAAATTCATCTGGCATTTTTGGAGGTTTGCCATCCCCACTATATCCTCTTTTTTTAAACCACAGTCTGAGTTCCTCTTTGTCATAGCTTTCTGGTTCTAAACCCTTTTTAAATCTTTTTAAATAAGTTTTTTTTACCCAAAACCTTGAGGAATCTGGGGTGTGGATTTCATCAATTAGAATCAATTTTCCATCTATTAGACCAAACTCATACTTTGTGTCAGCTAAAATAATACCTGCTTTGTCAGCTACTTTAGTTCCTTTCTCAAAAAGAGCTAAAGAAACTTTCTTCATCTGCTTCCAGAGTTTTTCAGGAATTATCTTCCTTTTTATAATTTCCTCCTCAGTTAACCTTTCATCGTGCCCTACTTCTGCTTTTGTAGTTGGAGTTATAACTGGTTTTGATAATTTTTGATTTTTCTTTAAACCATCCGGGAATTTAATTCCATAAATTATTCTCTCTCCTTTT
>JACOXD010000015.1 GCA_016176465.1 Candidatus Daviesbacteria bacterium
TCCTCCTTTTTTACAAGTAGCTCATCACCATTGGCAATTTAGTTAAATTTATAATCTCGTAATCGGGTGATACTGTCCCTGGATAAAGTATTTGCTTCCTATTTACCCAGATAGTTTTTATTCCTAGAGCTTTAGCGGGAATGACATCATATTTATAGCCAGTAGCTACATGAAGAATTTCTGATAAAGGATAATTTAGTTGTCTTAATAAATATCTAAATACATCTGTGTTTGGTTTGTAAGCTCTAATCGATTCTGCAGATATAATTTTATCAAACTTAATCCCCATTTTTTTTGTATTTTTCTTTAGAATTGATAGAGGACCATTTGAAACAAGTATCAATTTGTAGCTATTTTTTAACTTAGATAAAATAGGGTAGACGTCAGTAAATGGTTTCCATTTGGGAACTTGTTCCAGGAATTTTTTACCTAGATTATTTCCTGGAAACAAATTAAATTTATGAAGTGTCTTTATAAGACTGATTTCCTGTATCTTGTTATAGGGCATATATTGTTTCTGGATAAGTTGGAATTGGATAGCTTCCCAACGTTTTATTATATTCAGAATTCGTTCTTTATCTTCCAGGGGCAAGATTTTTCTAAAAAAATCATATGTACCACTATCCCAGTCTATGAGCGTACCATAACAATCAAAGGAGATAGCTTTGATATTAGTTGTACCTATCATGATAAAAAGCCCATCTCTTTCATCCAGCTATCATTGTAAAATTTACTGACATAACCTCTTCCAGAATCCGGAAGTATAACTACCACTATATCTTTTCTTGATAATTCTTTTGCAATTTGAAGAGCGGCAAAAACAGCTAATCCACTGCTACCCCCTGCAAAAATACCTTCGAGCATAACAAGTTTTCTTGCTGTATCAAAGGAATCCTTGTCTTTAACAATTATCATTTCATCAATTACGCTAAAATTAAGAACACCAGGCATAAAGTCTTCTCCCGGCCCTTCAACTTTATAAGCATGTGCTTGGCCTTTCGTATGATAAAAGAGATGATGTAATAGACTTCCTTCTGGATCTGCGCCGAGTACTTTTATATTGGGATTTTGCTCTTTTAAGTATTGCGCTGTTCCAGAGATTGTTCCACCTGTTCCAACAGGTACAATTAAATAAGTAAGTTTTCCTTTTGTATCTCTCCAAATTTCTGGTCCGGTTGTTTGATAATGAGCTAATGAGTTTGCTCTATTGTCATACTGATTAGGCATAAAGGCGTTAGGAGTTTGTTTTGCAATTCTTTTGGCAACATTAATATAGTGTTTTGGATCATCAGGTGTCACATCTGCTGGTGCACGGATTACTTTTGCTCCGTATGCATTCAATACCATTTCCTTTTCCAGACTCATTTTTTCTGACATAGTAAATATACAGGAGTATCCTTTAACTGCTGCAGCAATCGCCAAGCCAACTCCAGTATTACCTGAAGTTGGTTCAACTATTGTGCCGCCTCTTTTTAGAATCCCTTTTTTTTCGGCTTCTTCAATCATAATAATACCAATCCTGTCTTTCATACTTCCGCCCGGGTTTAAGTATTCAAGTTTTGCTAATATTACGGGTCTTAATTTTTGGTTAATGGAGTTAAGTTTTACTAATGGCGTATTACCAATTACTTCAAGAATACTATTGTAATACATAATTTATTCAGTGACTTTTCGGTTTTGCTCCCAGAACGGTAACAATATGACCTACTTCTTCGCCTTTTAGCGACAATTTTTGTGCTTTGGTTGAAGTAATTTCTAGAGGCTTTAACAACTTCATCAATTCATCCACTTTCTGTATGGTTTTTCCCGAGAGAGTTTGTACAGCTTGTTTATATGGATAGTAAGTGAAGATTATTCCGTCTTTTTCGTACCTAGCATATCCAGGAATGGTGTCTTGGGGCTCTGTTTGCTTTTTAAATCCGAAATGTAATATTTCGTATTTGTATCCAGCGAGATCGAATAGTGTTTTAACTATTTTTAAGGGAAAACGTACTCCGAGATTAATAATAATCATTCCTTGAGGAGTGATATTCTTTTTCGCTTGCTTAAGAAAGGTATATTGAAGTGCTAATAGATGCTTATTTAGACATTGAGGAACTGCTCTTACAGTATTTGGGTCAAAAAAAGAGGCTGCTGTTATACCCTCCATTAATCTATTTCTTTTACGTGTTTCTATAGGGATATTCGGAATATTCGCATAGATTATATCGGCCTTATCCGTGCCGAGAGGTTCACAAAGATTACCTACAAGATAATTTATAGGTATTTTTTTCCCTTGTAATTGATATCGACTGATATTTTCTCTGGCTCTATCAATAGCAGAGGGTACTAAATCCGTTACTGTTATTCTTTCGGGATTCAAAATTTCCATCGCACCGATTGCATCAATCCCAGGACCTGTGGCGATTGTTACAAAGTGGTTAATATCCAAAGAATAGTGATTTTTTAGAACTTTAAATCCTTTGAATGCATAATAAAGCCAATGATTTTTGGGATCTTCAATATTAGAAACATAGGATGTTTCATCGCCATCTACCAGAATAAGTGGTCCAGAGTAATCCTCTAATAACGTAGATGCATCGCTAAAACGTTTTTTCATCTCAGCAAAATAGTTGACAATACTTGATCGTTCCTTGCCTGGTTTGTACCCGTAGAGGTATATCTTATTGTTCGGAATTCTGCTGGATAGTATACAAATTGCCTTAAGCCCATAGTTGTTCTAGCTAAAACTTTAGTATTATCTCTTCCATCTCTTTCTATGTTGTCAATAATGTTTTGTTTAGGTTGAGCAAGTACACCTACTAAAACAACAGAGTATGGTTTGGGAGAAAACGACTGACCGTCTGCAGTATAAACCTGAAGTTGACCAGTCATTCCTAAGCGATTGACTATATCGCGTGAAATAGTAGCTTTATCTGGGAGTACTTCTACACAATCCACCATGCATCCTGTTTGTCTTGCATATTCAATTGCAGTTATAGGGAAAGGACCACTTCCAATAAAAAGAACACGATCGTCTCTTTGTATCCTGGCAAGTTTTATTTCATTTGCAGCCAAGTTGTAATACCTCATTAAGTAATTATGGGTAATATTGTCTCCGCCTAGGAGATTAAAATCCGCACACGCCAAAGCTAACTTGGTGAATGATTCTTCCAGTAAAGTTTCGTAGGATCTGTAAAGTATTTGAGAAAGTCCCAGAAGGTTGTTTCTTTGTGCCCTCATAACAATTTCAGCTGCTTCTGCTTCGTTGGCCAGATCGGATAAGAGTACATGATCTAAATCAACAACTGCCTGATGGTAAGCGCGAGGATTCTCAACGCCTGTTTCTTGAAGTCTGTATACTCCTTCTTGTATTTTGTTAAATGTTCTCGAAACAACATCATTGTTTTCTTGATATGCCATAATTTCATAATTTATATCTAAGGCTCAATGCTTTAGCCATGACAAGTTTGTCAGGAAAGCTGACGGGTTTTATGCTAGAATCGGCCTAATATGTTTGGTCAATCCGGCAATTTCAAAGAGCTTTTTAAGAAATACCGCCTTAAGGCTGAAATCCCTACCCTTTCAAAATTCGGCCAGATTCTTTCTGAAAAAGGATTTAATTATGAAGATAGCATCTTCTCCCACTGGCAAAAGGGATCCAGGATTCCTCAATACAGGACAATCCTTTTAAAACTTCTGGAAATATTTGTTGAGAGAGGGGCAATTGCTTCACAAGAACAGGCGAATGAATTTTTGGTATCTGCAAACCAGGGATATTTGTCAGAAAAAGAAACCCAAAAACTAAATTTAAATTCCATGGATCGGGTTTTCCAAGTCCCAAATGAAATTACAAATTTTACCGGAAGGGAAAAGATTATTAAGGAGCTTACTTTTAAGCAGGATATCAAAGGAAAAGTAATATTAATACATGGGCCCGCAGGAGTAGGGAAGACAGTCCTTGCAATAAAGTTGGGTCATTTACTGCAAAGTAAATATTCAGGTGGGATCTTTTGGTACAAGGTTGAAGAGGATAACATTATGGATATCCTTCTCTCGATTGCAAAAACTTTAGGGGAAGATATCAGTAATATAGCTGATTTGCAGGTAAGGGGGACTGTTGTAAGGTCTTTGCTTGCCAGCAAAAATGTTTTACTTTTTTTAGACAGCGCTGAATTATCCGATAAAATTAATTTACTGATCCCAAATTCTAAAGCATGCACAACAATTATTACCTCACAAAAAAGCAGCCTGAAAATACCGATAAAGTTTTTGGAAATAGGGCTTGCAGCCTTTAATAATGATGAGGTGTTAGCCCTTTTTACAGATGTCCTGAAAGAAAAATTCCCTAAAGTTTCCAAAAATAATTTATTAAAGGTTGCAAAAAGCGTTGGGAATTTACCCCTCGCAGTTCATATCCTTGCGAGGAATTTATCCCAAAGGAAAGTCCCGGTGAGCGGAAGCCTTTTACTTGCAGATTTGTATGAAAAGCAAGAAAGTTTAGACTCGGCTATTTCTTTAAGTTATAACAAACTGGACACATTAAAAAAATCAGTTTTAGTATCTGCCTCTATTTTTAAAGGTAAGGATTTTTTGGCAAAATCAATAGGGTACATTAACGGGCTTTCTGTACCGGCTACTATAACTATCTTGCAGTCTTTAGTCAACTTATCGCTTCTTGAACATTCAACAAAGAACAGGTACAGGATCCACCCTGCGATTAAAGACTTTGTAAGGGAAAAGCTAGATTATCCACGTTCTTCTTACCTGCAATTTATTGCAATTTTAATCTTTGTCTTTTTCATTGGATGGTGGATCATTTTACAATTACCTTCAACCAACAATCCTTACTCCCGTTTAATTTTTGCGGCCAGTTATTTTGTAATGGCTCTTTATGGTGGAATATTTGGATTAAACGCGTCATTTAATTGGGGAGGAATAAAGACTCTGTTGGGCAGAGCAATCCTTATGTTTTCCTTAGGCTTATTTATGCAAGTTTTTGGACAGCTAATATATGCTTATTATAACCGTTATTTAAACGTCCCGGTTCCGTACCCATCAGTGGGAGATATTGGTTATTTTGGGACGATACCTTTTTATACATATGGAGTTTTTTTATTGGCCAAATCTTCGGGAATTCAAGTTAGCTTTCGCTCTTTTAGAAAAAAAATAATTGCTATGGTCATACCAACTATTATGTTAACCTTTGGATATCTTTTATTTCTTAGTGATTATACTTTTGATTTTAACAATCCTATTAAGATTTTTCTGGATTTTGGATATCCTTTAGGGGAAGCGATTTACATATCAATAGCTATAATCACATTTATTTTTTCCAGGACAGTTTTAGACGGGATTATTAGATCTAAGGCTCTTTTTATTTTAGTTGCTCTAATCGTGCAGTTTACTGCAGATTATGTTTTTCTTCTTACATCAGATGGCTATTATCCGGGAAATTATATAGAACTAATTTATCTGACAGCATATTTTATTATGACCTTAGCGCTTCTAAGCTTAAAATCCATTAATATCAAGGTATACTGAAATATGTTCTTCTATTTTAGAAGCTACTAGATTCCGCAAAACTGCTAACTTAATTTGTATGAAAGGAGGCAAATTTAATGAGTGGATTTCCGAGAAATTGTATATTTTTTTAAATACCCAATTGGCTTAGCTGATTCTTTAGATTTCCTTAATCCCTCAATTCCTAGATCCTGTTCTATATTTACGTACTTAAAATCTTTATTGGCAAGGTGCTTTGCTAATAGATGATGAAGTAGATGGTTCATTCCGTAGTAGTCAGGGTGATATTTTAAGAAATGACTTTCAATATATTTGCTATGATTCACATCTGCTACAATAATACCAATTAATTGATCTTGGTTATAAACGCCCAAAACAACAAGTTTTAAGTGAGTAAAGTCTTTTATAGTTCTGTTTAGAGCTACAAGCTCATGAAAAGTATCACTTCTTTTTTTGCCTTTTTTATTTTCCCAAAGGTAAAAAAGGTTCAACAGTTCTTTAGCTACTTTTTTATCACTCAAGTCAAGCTCTTTTACACTGAATTCAGGGTTGTTTCTATAAAATATATTTATCACTTTCCTATGTTTGTAGAATTTACTAGTTTGTAATTTAGAATGTTCTGATACAGATAAAATATAATCGTGGTTGTCTTTATCCTCTTGGATATCAAACTTGTCCTTAAGTTCATTCTTAAGTAGATGAATATTTATTTCTGGGATAAGTTTTAATTGAGGGGAAATTCCTTCATATTCAGAGTGAACTAATAATGTATCGATTGTTTCAGGTACCTTATTTATACCTATAAATGAATAGAATTTTTCATTTGTGATATAGTCTCGGAATCTAACCACTAAATTATCATTTAAAATCGAGATGGTAATATCATCTTCAGTATTGTAGCTCCATAGACTAACAAAATTAAAATCAGAATACCCCCCATATCTTAATGTATATTTTTCTATTAATTCTTTATCTTCTAATTCGAGTTTCTTAAATTTAGGGAAAATGGGAATCATAATAAGACAGGATTTAATTAATTGTTGACATTTATATATATTTTACATACATTTATCTCATGTGGACAATAATTAAATCTTCACGGGAAGCAAAACTTATTATTATCCTATTTGTTTTACTAACTGTTTTCTGGGGTTACCTACAGATAGTTATTCCAACTGATACTGAAGTTCACACATTCTTCGGAGCGATTTATGGAGTAGTGGCACTTTTTGGTGCTATTTTCGGATTTAGGGTATCAATTAAGTGGGGTTTTTTAAAAAGCATTATTGGCAGGGCAATAGCAATGTTTTCTCTAGGGTTGCTAGCTCAAGAATTTGGCCAAGTTACCCTCTCTTACTTTCACTATGCCCTTGGAAAAGAAGGTTTATATCCCTCATTAGGGGATGTAGGTTTTTTCGGGAGCATACCGTTATATATTTATGGAGTTATTCTTTTGGCGCATGCTTCAGGAGTAAAAATTAGATTACAGTCTTTTGTTAATAAGCTGCAGACAATTATTATTCCTCTAGTAATGCTTGGTGTTGGATATTTTCTTTTTCTTCAAGAATATAACTTTGATTGGTCTAACCCTATAAAAATATTTTTGGATTTTGGATATCCTTTTGGACAAGCCATATATATATCGCTTGCAATACTAACTTATCTTTTATCAAAAGGTATATTAGGGGGGATTATGAAAAGTAAAATTTTATTTATATTATTTGCTCTTAGTATTCAATTTTTATCCGATTATACATTTCTTTATCAAACAAGCAGGGGAACTTGGCACGTGGGTGAAATAAATGATTATATGTATCTGGTTGCCTATTTTTTAATGACATTGGGGTTAATACAACTTAAAACAGTTTTAAATCAACTGGATTAAGCCCAAATTTATATGGATCCTTATGCGGAGGCTATTAGCCGAATAATTAAGGAGCAGCAATTTCTGGTCTGCAGGTTAACAGTGTGGATGATGTTAAGATTACAGGGAATAAAAAAGAAGTATTAAATAATCTAGTCAGCCAATATGCAAAACTTTTTGGTAGGGCCTCCATTGAGGTATGTAAAGAGGCTTTTTCTGCTTTTTCGGATAAAGTCCCATCTTCAGAAGTTCCGGATATTTTAAAAAACTAATTACTCCAATAAATTTGATATAATTTCAGCATGATTGTCTATCTTGATAACAGTTTTCTGAATAGACCCTTTGATGATCCTGAGGTTGGAACAAATAAACTGGAGAGTGAAGTATTATCTCTAATTTTAGAATTAGTCAAGGCAGGTAAAGCAGATATGGTAAATTCATCAGTTATTGAGTATGAAAATTCACTTAATCCCATTACAGAAAGAAAGACCTTTGTAAAAGAAATCCTCAAAGGATCTAAGGTTTATCAAAATGTTGAGGATAAAACTAAAAAGAGAGCGCACTTTTTAACGCAAGAGATGATGTTATCACCAATTGATGCTTTACACCTTGCTACAGCTGAACAAGCAAAAGCTGATATTTTTATTACCTGCGATTATGGTATAATCAAAAAGTATAAAGGAGAGGTGAAAACAATAAATCCTTTAGAGTTTCTAAAATATTATGAAAATTCAATTAAATAAAGAAAGCTTTTCTGCGAATAAAAATCAATCTTTGCTTACTACCGCATTTGAGATCCTTCTGAATAATTTAGGTCCTCAAAAAACCAGTAGGCTATGGCAAATTTTAACCCCTCTTAGGGAAAATTACACTGTAGAAAGACGGAAGCTATTTAAAGGAAAAAATCTCACTAGTTTGTACAAAAAAGCTAAAAATTTTAATAAAGAGTAATCTCAAAAATTTTTTGGCAGGGCCTCCATTGAGGTATGTAAAGAGGCTTTTTCTGCTTTTTCGGATAAAGTCCCATCTTCAGAAGTTCCGGATATTTTAAAAAATTGACCGTTTCCGCAAGGTGTGCAAGTGCGGGGATGACAATTTTTTTTTGACAAAATAGGGGAAATGTGGTAGTGTAAGATTATCAAAAAGGACTATAGGGTTACTGTCCGATCGGAAATCTAAACAATAACCCTATAAAAAATGGAAACCCTGAAAGGTAATCCACAATCAGAAAGTTTATCAAATCCTCCGGATATTTTCAATACCCAACTTTCCCGAAGAGGCTTTTTTAAACTTTTAGGCTCAAGAGCTGCAGCTGGTGTGGCCGGCTATATGGCTCAGAGACTTGGCTTGCTTCCTCTACTATCAGCAGAAGGACCACCAGAACCTGAACGAGTATTTAACAACATAGAAGTGATTACAATGAGCGGAAATGCCTCAGGTGACAGACTGGCTTGTGTTTTTAGAGATCCGTTAGATAGCACTAT
>JACOXD010000016.1 GCA_016176465.1 Candidatus Daviesbacteria bacterium
ATGGGACTTGTAGCCGCACAAAATAACGAATTCGTTGATTCCGTGAGCTGAGAAGATTTTCATAATATGCCAAAGAATAGGTTTTGAGCCTATCTCTACCATAGGTTTAGGCCTTACGCCTGATTCTTCTGATATTCTTGTTCCTAGTCCGCCTGCTAAAATTACTGCTTTCATATCTATATTTATATCCTGTAGTATACACTATTAATCATATTTATTCAAACCTGGATGCTTGTTTTTGTTGATTCATCGATCTTCCATAAAGTTTTTAAAGCCTTTTGTTTAGGCTGTTTTTTTAATCTTGTATAAATATATACAAGTACATACGCAAAAAAATGAACCGGATTATTAGCGAACTCCTTTAGTGCCGCCATAAATAATATATTTAACGGAACTTTGTATTCCTTCGTAAGATCACGCGCAAAATATTCTGACATTTCCTCTTTTGAGTACTGAAACCTGCTGCTTGGGCCTTCCTGATCTTTAATTGATTGAGGAGTCCTTATATATACTTTAGCCTGCTTCAAAGGTCTAAATTTTCCGCCTAAGTACTTATTTTCTAAATACATAAAAGCATCTGTGTTTATAAGTCTATCAGTTATACGAAATTTCTTTAAAAATGAAGTTTTAAAAGCGAGGCATCTCCCATTAGCCATTAAATAATTGTCCCCATTATTCCATGTTGTAATTATCCTATCCATAGCCCTTAACATCACTCCCATTACTGATTCAAAAAAAGTAATTGGTTTCAGTGGTAAAACTCTGGCACCAACCATTGTTAATCCGGAATCATTTGAAAAAGCCCAATAAATTTCATTTAAAGTTTTCGTATCAAAAATAATGTCGTCTTGAGTAAAAACAAAAATATCAGAATCCATTTTACTGATTATCTGCTTCAGTTTTTTGCATTGGCTTCCTTCAACATTATTCCAATGAGACCTTACTCCCATTTTTTTAAGAGAGTTTTTAACATTTTTAGTCCAGGGAATCCTGTCGGCTTCGATAGCAATTTCAAAATCATCTTTAAAGCTTGAGGCACGTAAACTCTTAACAGTATCAACTAACGACTGCCCCCCATAACAAGTCGGTATACCTACGGTAATTCTTAATCGATTATTTTTTCTCATATTTTAATTTAATTTTTTTGATGTTAGTGCTATTTCCCATTTGGCATTTAAATGTCTTTCGGCTGATCTAGCCTTAATTTCACAATATTTGTTAATAAAATAAATATATACAGAATAAATTGGGTTTCTAGAAAATTGAGAGAGAATGCATTCCATTCTTACCCAAAGAGGAATCCGCATCTGTTCATGAACCAGCTCATTTGGAAAATACCTAAGCATCCTTAGAGGAATTGCTGCGGATCTTAAATTTTGTTTAACTTTGTCCTTTATATTTTGGGAAGCCCTAAAATTAACTACAGCTTTTTTTATAAACTTACATTTATAACCCTTATGAATACAATAAAAGTAAGTGTAAAAATCATTGGCTATCATATCTTCAGGAACAATTATATTTTTAACCAATTCTTTCTTATATGAAAGGATTCTTCCGTCAGCTGAAAAAACATTGTTCCCGCCACTATGGTTTTTAAGAATCGGCCAATATACGTTTAACATCGCTACATCAGCTTTCTCAGTAAATGTTTTTCCGGGGAGTGGTAAAGGATTACCAGTACACATTCCGGTTTTTTTATCTAGAATCAAGGGTAAAATCATGTTTTTAATAACATACTCATCCTTAAAAACCACATCTGCATCAGTTTGTACTAGAAAGTCAGTATTTAACTTGGAGTAAATTTCATTCAATCGGCTTGACTTTCCTGTACGTATCTTATAATCGATTATTTCTATTTTTCTATTTTTTATCTTCTTTGCCAAAGTTACTGTTTTATCTGTTGAGCCATCAGAAATGATTAGAAACTTTTTAAAGCTAAAGTAATACTCTTCTTGTTGCTTTATGACCGATTTCATAAAATTCAAAATGTTGGCCTCCTCATTAAAAACGCTTACTGCCACAGTGACCGTATATTTTTTCATATTCTTATGGCCTCCTTCGAAGATGAAACAATTTCCCAAATTCCTGTACTTTTAAAAGCCTTGTTTGTAACTAATGGAAACTTCCTAATGTAAAAGTTCATAATTATGGCTCCTGCGGTTTCAAAGGGATTTCTAAAAAAACATTTAAGTATGGACTCGTATATTAATTTTTTTGGCATATTGTACTCACTCAGTATTTTCCTACCAAAAAGCTTACCCAGATTTTGTTTATCAGAAGCTAGGGTCCTTAATCCCAATATTCTCCAGTCCTTAAAGCTGCTGATAGGATTAAAAATTATTCTTGTATTGTGAGCAAAACTAAATCCTTTTCTATTTTTTTGCGTGGCACTTACATATAAAAATCCCTGATCAACAGATGTATCCTCCGGGATGTTTAGAGACTTGGCAAATTTCTTTCTGATAATTGACGCCGAACCTTGCAAACAATGGATATTGTTACCATCTCTATACTTTTTAGCAGCTTCATAAAACATATAAAATGAAGCCGTGCTGAACTTTCCCATCCAGGTTTTGGAGAGTGCAGACAATTGGTTTGCAGCCACTACATTTACTTCTTTTTTGTTTACAATTATTTGCATCATTAGCTCGAGTTCAAAATCTCTTTCCAGAACAATATCCGCATCAAATGTACCTAAAAAATCACTTTCATTTAATCTGTACAGTTGGTTTAGTCTTTCAGCTTTTCCAAGCCTTCTCCTATCAGCTTTTAATTTAATAATTGGATATTTTTTACTAAAATCTCTTACCCTTTTTTCAGTTTTATCGGAACTACCATCCGAAATAACAATAATTTTTTCCAGAATAAAACTTTCCTGTCTTTGCTTCACCACAGACTTCAACATATTAATTATGTTTTTCTCTTCGTTATAAGCAGGTATGCCAATTGTTAAAGTAATTTTTTTCACTTTAATAATTCCTTTAAATTATCCAGATAATTAAAATTTTTAGTTTTTGGATCCTGTAGTTTTAAATATTGCAAAGACAGATAAATTTTTAGGAATTGATTAATTTGTATTCCTATTAGCTTTGAAATTTTTTTGGATAATTTTGAAAAACTAGGATTCAGAGAGATATCAGTTAGGTCATATTCAGGTAAGGTTATTGCTAATCTGCCACAGTCAACAAGATAGTATTTATTTTTAGAAATAAGAATATTAGTTAAATCTAAATCACAATGATTAATTGTTAATTTTCTGTTATTAACATGAAAAAGCTTAAATAAAGCAGACATGTAAGCCTTAATTATTAATTTGTACTCTTTAGGTGAAGTAATTAATGAAAGTAAGGTAACATAAAATAAAGAATAGAAATAAAATTTTTTATCTCTTTTTTCCAAAACAGTTAAATGTTTATAGTAACCCACCTCTAAACCTAACTCATGTAAGTACTTAATGATATAGGACACAACTTTCGTTTGCCTTATGAGCGGAAATGAAAACAATGTCTTCCCCTCAATATATTCATATACAACAGAAAGGGAATCAAGAGCTGAAAAATATTCAACAATTCCAGGAGTTCTAACCTTACCTTTAAGCAACTTATTATGCAAATCTTTATTTGCTATTAATTCATTAACAAGTGCTTGATAGTGATAGTCCTTCATTCTTCCTCTCCAGGTTTTTATGAAGTATTTTTTATTACCCTTTTTATAAATTCCTACAAAATAATTATTAAAACCGTTTTCTTTGTTGATTTTTTTATAAAGCAGGTAGGGTCCTATTTTTTTAATATTTCTAATTTTGCTCTTTGAATTTCCCAGAGATAGTAACGCAGCCAAAGCCAATTTTATTTTTGATGGCCTTGAAATATTATCTCTTAGATCGTAACGGGAACTAACTTGTTTTTTCATATTTTTATCCCTTCGCTAAAATTCCCCGCGGGATGAATTGAAATTTTTCTTTTTTGCCGATTTCTCCATTGATAAAATGATTTAATTACCATGCAAACCTTTTTTGCCTCTTGGTTAGTCATAAAAGGATGAATTGGTAATGACAATATGGTTTTTGCCAACATCTCAGTTCGATCCAATATAATTGAATTAAATTCTGAATAGGCCTTTTGCTTATGGATCGGAATTGGATAATGAATCAGCGAACTAATACCATTATCCTTAAGGTATTCCTGAAGACTGACTCTGCTTTCTGCCTCTATTACAAAGAGATGGAATACATGATTACTATTCTTTCTTTGTTTTGGTACTTTTATTTCTTTAATATCTCTAAGGTGTTTGAAATACACCTCAGCAATTTGTTGCCTTTTTTTAGTCAATAAGTCTAGCTTCTTAAGCTTTAAATTTAAAATAGCAGCTTGTAATTCATCCAGCCTACTATTCAAGCCTTTTTCTGTATGTTCGTATCTATTTGATTGTCCATAATTTCTTAGCCTCAAGCACTTCTCGTAAATTTCCTTTGAGTTCGTCGTGATCACTCCTCCATCTCCATAAGCACCCAAATTTTTAGTCGGGTAAAAACTAAAACAATTAACATCTCCAAATGATCCTGCCTTTTTTGACCGAAAGCTTGCCCCATGCGCCTGGCACGCATCTTCTATTATTTTAAGGTTATTTTTTTTAGCAATTCGCACAATTTTCTCGATATCTACTATCTGACCAAACAAATGTACCGGGATGATCGCTTTGGTTTTTTTAGTTATGGCTTTCTCAACCAACTTATAATCCATATGATAATACTCATCAACATCAACAAAGACTGGTTTTGCTCCAACATTAGATATCGCCAGGGCAGTGGCTACTGCTGAATTAGATACAGTTATTACCTCATCGCCCTCGCCTATACCAAGCGCCATTAAAGCAATTTGTAGTGCTTCCAGTCCATTTGCAACCCCGATCGCATGTTTTGTGTTGGTGTATTTAGCAAAATTTTGTTCAAATTCTGAAACTTCTCTTCCCAAAATATACCAACCGCTTTTAAGACACCGATCGATCGTTTTGTCCAATTGAGGCTTAAAAAATCTGTATTCTTTTTGAAAATCATTCATCAATATCATCTTCGGGCACTCCCTACAATCTGATAATCCAAAGATTCTCTGCTGACAGGTCGGGTCTTTTTAACCATCTTTACAAAAGCATCATAATCGCGAATATAATCGTTTGGTTTGTAATAATCAGATGCAATCACCAGCAAAACCGTATCTTTATCAAACTCAACCATTTCATGCCACATCATCTTATCAAGAAGAATTCCCTGCTTTGGATCACTCAATACAACTTTTTCTCTTATAGAACCATTATCCAAAATAATCTTGATTTTTCCTTTGATACAAAAGAGAACTTGAACTGTTTTTTTGTGGGCATGTTTTCCTCTTGTTACCCCCTCGTCAACGCTATATATAAAATAGAATCTTTTAATCGGGAAGGGGATGTGTTTATTTGATTCGGCGAAACACAAATACCCCTCATCAACTATTTTAGGGATAGTGATTATTTCAGAAATTTGACTTACATGATGTTTATTCATTTTAAAAACTCTTTATTCCTTCTCTTGTCAGTACAAAACTAAAAAACGATTCAAATTCCTGGGTGACTTTTTCCCAACTAAATTGCCTGGCAAATCTTCTGCTTTCTTTTCTCATTTTTGAGATCAATCGCATATTAGTAGCTTTAATTAAAAGTTTGGCGTAATCATTCAAGCTAAAAGGATTGGCCTTAATAGATACCTTCCCGTTTAACCACTTTGATTCAGGAAGGTCAAAGCATACAAGCGGCAAACCAGCTGCTAGAGCCTCCAGCGTCCAAAGGCACATTTCATCATGTCTTGAAGGAAAAACCACGTATAGCGCCTCGGACATTAAATCGATCTTTTTTCTCCCATAAGCCGGGCCAACAAACTTAACAAAATTTTCCAACTTCAATTCATTGATTAATTTCTTTATTCTCTCTTCATCAGGGCCGTGACCTGCAATCACCAACGGATATTTGATACTTTTTCTGACCTTTGAATATGATTTCAATAAAAGATCTATTCCTTTTTGATCGATATCCAACCTACCCACAAATAAAATATGTTTAGGTTTCTTTTGCTTTATCTTTAAATACTCCTTCGAAACTCCCTGATGAACGATTTTATAAATTATTTTTGAGTTCATTCTTCTAGCTTTAGAACTATCCGTCTCCGAATAAGGTAACAGATACTTGTAATACTTAATGCCAAGCCATTCTACCCAATGAAACGGTAAATTGTATTTTTGGCTAAATTCCTTTGCATTAAACATTGAAGGTAACCCTATTACAGGTATGTTAGTAAATACCGGAGTAAATAAGGTCGATATTGGGGCAGTAAAACACTCTACTATAATGTCAGCTTTTATGGCAGTTACTATGAAGGGCAAGAGGAGTATATAGGCTACATTATTTAACTTTATATTATTACTCCCTGCTCCAATATGTCTATACTCAATTCCAGATTCTTTACGATCTTTATAGCCCGGATATTTAGAGCTATAAACTATTACCCTGTGGCCCCTCTTGACCAATCTTTTTCCCACCTGAAAAGTCGCATTAGCTTGGCCAGCTCCTAAAAGAGGGTTTCTAATGTCATCAAAATCTAAAAACACAATGTTTAGTTTTCTTTGTTTGTTCATAATTATTCCCTAGCTAATGCTTTTTCTAAGCTTATAAATTTGTATACTCTTGAAATTTCATCGTTAATTATTGACAAAAATTTGTTAGCGCTATTTTGCCAGTTAAAAGTACCGGCCCATTTGATTGAATCATCAGATAATCTTTCTCTAAATTCTTTATTTTCGATCAAATCGATCATAGCCTTAGCAAACATAAATACATCCTTCGGTTTAACCAAAAGTCCAGTCCTGCCATCAACTACTGAGTCACGCAAACCATTAACATTTGAGGCTATAACCGGGGTACCGGAGGCGTTTGCTTCAATAACTGTAATCCCCCATCCTTCGATCATTGATGGCTGAACCATTACCCAAGATTGGGCTAGCAATTTATACTTTTCATCTTCAGTTACCCTTCCGGTAAAAACGACCGACTTTTCAATTTTTAAATCCGTGGCCATTTTTTCCAATAAATTTAAGCTTTCACCATATCCGGCAATTGTTAAGGTTGCGTCTTTGTACTTTGGCAGAACCTCGGTAAAGGCTTTTAATGCGATTTCTATATTTTTATACGGCTGAATCCTTCCTAAATATAAAAACGAAGGGTAGTTCGTTTTCTTTAAGCTTAGAAAATTTTGTGGGTGTATTCCCGGATTAATAATCTCTATCGAACTAAATATATTCTGACCGAGCTTTAAA
>JACOXD010000013.1 GCA_016176465.1 Candidatus Daviesbacteria bacterium
AAGACCAAAAAATATTATTGACCATGCTGCATTTAAGATTAGCTGCATCCAAAAAACAGAAGGTACCATCCTCTTTTGCCAGACCAGATACAGGGAAATCCCCATTAAAATATAAAGAGTTGTCCAAACTGGCCCAAAAATCCAATTTGGTGGTGAAAAGAAAGGTTTATTTAATGTTGCATACCAAGTTGGAATGGCAGAAATTGTAAAAAATGAGCCCATTATCCCCGCTCCCAAACAAAGACCAATGGAAAAGATAAGTTTGGGAATGTCTTTAGGCACTTGTGGTGAGCGTAGTCGAACCATTAACTTTACTGTACCACTTTTTAAATAACCACCCCTCTCCAAAAAACTCTGAAATGCTAAAATAGGTTTGTGGATGAAAACTGGTCAGTTGAAACATATGAATCTCCTAGTGGAGAAAAGCCTGTTGATAAGTTTGTAAAATCACTAGATGCTAGCACTCAAGAAAAATTTTTAAGAATGCTGGATTATCTTGCAGAATTTGGACCGGTTGACACATTCGACTGCGATCAGTGTCAAGACTGAGTGAAATCGAAGTATTGACAGATATCGCAAAATTGCGATATAATAGGTACATGAGCAATTGGAAAGAATTAAAAAAAGAGTTATTGAAAAACCCTGAAGTCAAAAGACTTTACCAAGAATCTCAACCCGAGTATGAAATAGCCCGGGCCCTTATTCGTGCAAGAATAGAGCAGAAAATGACTCAAAAAGAACTGGCAAGAAAAATGAATACTACTCAATCTGTTATATCTCGAGTGGAACAAGCAAAAACAAGCCCTTCAATATCATTTCTAAAACGCCTGGCAGCAGCTTTAAATACCACACTTCAAGTACAGTTTAAGTAAGACAATCGTCCAAAAACACCCTCTGCAAACCCTAAATCCCCCTCCAAAAACTCTAAGTTGTTTTAGGCGATTTAAGTGGTTTAGTTCGCTTGTTTATTGAACTTCTAGATAAATCGACGGCTTTTGTTTCTAATGGACTTGAAAGGATAATCACTCCTTCACTTTGTTTCCCACTTGCTACCTCAATTTTTTTATCTCTACCAAAGTTTATTGTAAAATTAAAGTGTTTTATAAAATTAAACTGCCCCATTTTGTGCACTTTCATTGCTGTCCTTACCTTGATCTTCTGGTCTTAGCAAATCTATCACAAAAATTTCACTTCCTTGAAAATCTATTTTTTTGGGAACTTTTCTGCCAAAATATTCTGGTATATTAAGATTATGGGTAAAAACAAAAGATCTTGCAGAAATAGTTCCAGTAGTTCCTTTATTACCATGTATTAAAGTAAAAGAACCTTCTGCATTACTATTATTAGTAAATTCTATTCCCACAGCCTTTTTTTCTGAGTCAAAGTACAAAACTATTTTGGAAAAATCTTTTATCTTCTCCTTCATGTAGAAACCAGAGGATATCATAAAGCCTGATTTATTGAAGCTAATAAAATAACTTCCTACTCTAGATCCAACACCCATGAATTTCTTTAGGTTATATTCTTCTGGCATTTCCTATCTAATATAACAGAAATTTTTATAAAGTCAAGTAGAAAAAATATTAGGAATAATAGTTTATTATATAGTCATAATTGTTTATGACAATGCATCTACCTCGGAGGTAGGACTGTAGCTACACCTAGGGATTTTTTAGTATTTTTGAGGCTGGATAACATTAGTTAATCTAAGGCTTGACTTTTATTTAACATAGAACTACTTTTAGGTTAATTCTATGGAAGATTTAAGTGCGGGACAAACTAGAATACCTTCTGGCGCAGGATGGATATTATTTTTAATTATTGCCCTTGTTGGAATCATAACCTATTTGTTTTTTATCAAACCCTCGCAGATTCGAAGTGAATGTTATCAATATGCATATGGTACTCCTAACTTAGGAAACACCAATGAATGGAAGAAAGCAACTGAGTATTATTATGAAGCGTGTTTGAGAAGGAATGGATTATAGCAGATTTTACACTTCGATTTCGCTCAGTGCAAGCCATTTTTGAGGCTAAGAGCGAGGATCAACTGGCAAATTTTAGGACTTTTGGGAGAAAATTGCTAGATTAATGAATAAAACGGCTGGCGTTTAGGATTGTCATATTGATTATTTTTTTACCTCTTTTAGTTACGATAATATCATTTTTATCAAGAGCTGACTTATCATCTTTTTTTGCTTCCTCAAAAATAACATGTACAGTATCCCCTTCTCTATCATATGAAAGCCACAGAGGGGGTTTTTGCATACCCTTTATGTGATTGAACCCTAACTTTGGTAATACACTGTTTACGAACGTTTGCTCCATACTAACTCCTTTTTAAATAGCCACAAAGTATCAGTTGTTTCAAAAGCTGTAATGATAAAACCATCAAGCTTAGATTCTTTGTATACTACCACAAAATAGGCTTGTTTTGAAGTAGCGGAAACTGCCAGTAACTCTTCTGCCTTGCCACCAAAGATATATTCTGGATTTTTGACTGTTGCTAAGACTTTAGTTTGTTTATTCTCTAAACTTGGATGCATTAAACAGATATGCTTCCATCTCTCTTCTGTCAGACGAATTAGAACTCCATTTTTGGAAGTGGTGGTAGCAATATCCATCACATGAGATTTTACCATTTTTGAGGCTGGGAAGTTGGGTTTATTCGTAGAAAATCTTTGCTTATCTGAAAGAAAGCTTTGCTTATTCTTTAATACTAATTACCACTTTACCTCTTGGATGTCCTGTTTCTACATACTCAAAAGCTTCCCTTGTTTGATCTAAAGGAAACACCCTATCAATTTGAGGCTTAATCACTCCTTGTTCTACTAACTCTTTTAACCTGGATAAATTTTTTGAATTAGTCTGTGTATTCTGTCCGAAAACTGCTACCTCATACTTTAGTGCAAGCTCTTTACTGGGTTCACCTAACATAGAGACCAATACTCCACCTTTTTTTAGAACTTTAAAAGACCTATCTAAAGTATCTCCTCCAACTGTATCAAAAACAGCGTCAAATCCGCCAGCTGGCGGATTTTCTTCAAACTTTTCTTTTTGATAATCAATCACTTCATCTGCACCTAAACTTTTGACAAACTCCGCCTCTTCACCACTGACTGTTGTTACAATATATGCTCCTAGATATTTTGCAAGCTGAATAGCGATACTGCCAATTCCTCCTGCGCCTCCATGAATTAATATTTTTTGCCCATCTTTTAAATTAATATGCTGCTCCAAAGCTTGAATAGCACTTGCTCCAACCAAAGGCAGTGATCCTGCCTCAATATAACTTATATTTTTTGGTTTAATGGCAATATTTTCAACACTGGCAACTGCATACTCTGCAATTGCTCCAGATCCTCCTCCAAATGCATAAGATTGACCAAACACCTTATCTCCAACTTTAAATTTAGTAACCTCACTTTCAGCTCCCACAACAATCCCTGAGAAGTTACCACCAATGGTTAAAGGAAGTTTAAGGGGCATACTATCTTTCATATACCCTCTTCTAACTTTATAGTCAAAAGGATTGATGGTTGCAGCGTAAACTTCTATTAGAACTTGATCTTGTGCAGGGGTAGGCTGTGGAATCTCATTTATCTCAATAACTTCTGGTCCACCATAATCTCTAAACTGTGCAGCTTTCATAACATTGCTAGTATAGCAAATTTTACTTCTTTTATTTTGAGATTTTATGAGCCACAGCTCTGGGGTAATCTACTTTTTCTATAGAAGTTATAAATTTAATCTCTTTTTTAGGAAGCTTTTTAGAAATATCTAAAATTTCAATACCAATTAGCTCTTTCCCATTATAATCCACAAGCAAACCCTCTCCTACTTCTTCTGTACGGGTGCTTTTCTTGTTTTTTATAAAATATATGTAAGCAGCATCTGCCTTTGGATCATAGGATATTTTCATAAATCAATTATACCTTTTTGACTCTTTTCTTAGCAAGCCAATGAAGGGTAACCACTACCTTATCTCTAACCTCCTCTAAAACCACAAGCTTTGGGACTTTATTTTATAACAAACTTTATTCCAATTATTAAAATAGCTACTAAAACCACTTTTTTGAATTGTTTCTGAGGAATTATTTTTACAATTTGTTTGCCAGTAAATGAACCAATAAGGGCAATTATTAAAAGTACAGGAATATACCAGTAAAGATTGCTTTTTAAAAAACCTTGACTTAAATAAATTGGTATTCTAGTTAAATCTACTGCTAGGGCAATGGCTGCAGAGGTGGCTATATATTTTTCTTTTGGTAATCCAAAAGCTGTTAAGAATGCTCCTCTTAGTGCTCCACCTGTACCAATTAGCCCTGCCAAAAAACCTGATAAGCTACCACCTACTAGAGAATTCGTAATGGTTTCCTTAACTGATAAATTTCCCTGCCACAAAGCTACTAATGAATAAAGAATCAGAAAAACTCCTAATATTGCTTTGAGGAAATTCTGAGGAATATAAGAAACGAGTAATGCTCCAATGAGTGTAAAAATAACACTGGGCAAACCAAATTTAATTAAAGTATTTTTGTCTAATCCAAATCTAAAAAATCCAATTCTGCCTAAATTACCAAAGATATGAAATAGAGCTACTAGTATTAGGGCTTTCTTAAAATCAAAGAATAACAGCGCTAGGGGTAAAAATATTGTTGAGGAACCAAAACCAGCAATAGTTCCAACTACTTCTGAGAAAAATGCCGCTAAAAAGAACAGGATCTCCATTTCATTTTACACTATGGGTCATATTTTTCTTAAGCCTCTGGCCCATTCATACCTATTAGTAATAATTTGAGCCCACCAAGGGTTAACTTTATGTTTTTCTCTTAAAAACTTAGCAATCTCTGTGTGATTTTTAGATCCAAAGTCTTCTATAATTTTATTCCACTCATCAGTAGATTTCCCTGTTTTATTTTTTATTGTTTCATCAGATAAATTCCTAGCAACTTTCATAGAGAAATTTTAGGATTTTTGGGAATTATTGTCTAACTATAAACTTTTTCTGTAAACTTCAAAATCAGAGTAAAATTTCTCCAAGGAGATACCAAAGGCATTTTGAAAAGCTACAGAAAGTTCTTGTCCTTTCCCAATATTAGCACAATAGTTATCAAGAGCTTTAATATTTGTGTTTTCTACCAAATAATCAACTGCTAAGGCAAAATAACCATATAAGGATACATCTGTTGATATCTCTTTCTCATAAGAGTTTAGCAGTTTCACATTCCCCCCACCCATCTGAAATTGCATTAGTATCATTTTCTTACCATCAAAACCAAAAGGTAGATTGCCAGATTCTTCCATAGCTTTATAGGAAAGCCACTCAGCTACTCCCTCCAAAAACCATTTAGCTTTCTCACCCTCACTACCTAAGTTGGCACAACCTTCATTTATCTGATAAAGATGAATATACTCATGTGCCGCTGCTCTACTCCTCATATCCATATTATATTGAGATCCAATTTTTTTAGGCAGGAGCCAATCCTGGCTTAAGACCTGGTATACAAATGTAATAGTCCCGTTTTCATCTAAGAATTTGCTATCACTGCTTGAAGCCTCAACTCTGATGGCACTTTTCTTGGTGATTGAGTGACCAAATAATTTATTCAAAGTAAAATCCATAAGTTTAAAGCCTTTTCTCATTTCTGTTTCATCACCTTTATCTACACCATCTTTAAATTCAATGTTAAGAAGGTTGGGCATTTGATGGTTTTCAAGCCCTGTATCTTTTTGGGGATTGTTTACCTGCTGTTGTTGGGGCGATCCTTTAGAAATAAAGCTCATCAGAAACTGATTAGGCGGATATCCAGGCCAAAAAAAGAAAATAAGGCCAATAAGTAAAATTAAAATTATTCCAACTTTAACAAGCATTAAATAATTATGATCTTAGGTTTAAGGAAAATGCAAATCTTAGAGCTTTTATCTTTACATTCAAATTAGCATCTAGAAATTCTTTTACCGGACTGCTACCAGAGGAAGAAACATAATAAATAACTTCCCATTTATCCATCGAGACTATTTCTTTTTTTGTTTTAAATCTCTTGTGCTAATTAAAACAACTAATGGTTTTCCAGATCTAGTAATCAAAATATTCTTTCTGCCAAAATGAACCTCATTTAGAACTTCTGCAAAGTTTTGTCTGGCATATTTTGCAGTTACACTTTTCATGTATTTTATTCTATACCTAAATATTATTTTAATCAAATGAAGCTAAATTGTGTACATTTGATACACTTTATACATATTGACAATCCAAGTTAAACGAATTATTATGAATAAATATGTTAAATATTAGTGTCAGTTGTAACAGGAATAATCAATTGAGTAACAATAGATCTTTAATTAAATCTCTTTCCCTCATATAGATCTTTCCCGAATTTAAACTGTTACTAATTCATTGTGGGTGTCTCTTATCAGCTGAAGGAGATTAAATCCAGTAATGGTAAGCGTCGGTAACGCGAGGTTGCGTAAAACATTATGGTATGTACCGAGAAA